>NZ_JBBPFS010000006.1:0-251812 GCF_038069765.1 Arthrobacter sp. G119Y2
AAATCGCTTCCCAGGTCGAAGCACTCGTGGAGGCCCACCCTCTTTACGAGGTCCTGACCTCGATGCCCGGCATCGGCGTCAGGACCTGCGCACGAATCCTCACCGAAGTCACCGGCAAGCACTTCGCTTCCGCGGCCCATCTGGCCTCCTACGCCGGAATCGCACCGGTCACCCGCCGGTCTGGGACTTCCATCCGGGGTGAGCATCCGAGCCGGCGGGGCAATAAGAAACTCAAACGCGCACTGTTCCTCTCGGCCTTTGCCGCCCTGCATCATCCACCGTCCAGGGCGTATTACGACCGCAAACGCGCCGAGGGTAAACGTCATAACCAGGCAATCATTGCCCTGGCTCGGCGTCGTTCTGATGTCCTGTTCGCGATGCTCCGCGACGGGACTCTCTACGAGGACCCGGCACCAAAGAACCTGCCATCAGCCGCTTGACCAAAACCATAGAGGCACCCTCCCTGCACACCGGCCGCCGCAGCCTCCCCGACCGCCTCCTGGGCGGGGTGGAACGGATCGGCAACAAACTGCCGGATCCGTTCATGCTCTTCCTGTTCCTCTTCCTGGCCGTGGCCGTCGTGTCCACGGCCATGGCGTGGGCCAACGTTGTGGTCACCGTGCCCGGGGCAACCGAGGCAACGGTCATCAAGGGATTCTTCACCGCCGAAGGGCTGAGCTGGTTCACCACCACCCTCGGCGCCAACTATCTCGGATTTCCGCCGCTGGCCACGGTGCTGCCGATCCTGCTGGCCGTCGGAGTGGCGGAGAAATCGGGGCTGCTCTCGGCCCTGATCCGCAAGGCCTTCGGGTCGGCCCCGCGCTGGGCCCTGCCTTATGCGGTCGGGCTTGTGGGAGTGACCGGCTCAATCATGTCCGATGCCGCGTTCGTGGTTATTCCGCCGCTGGCCGCACTGGTCTTCAAGGCCGCGGGCCGGCATCCGGTGGCCGGGCTGCTCGGCGGTTTCGCCGCCGCCGGCGCCGGCTACTCCACCTCCATGCTGGTCACGAGCCTTGACGCGCTCTTCGCGGGAATTACGACGGCGGTCACCGAGACCCTGCCCAACCCAGGTGCGCCGGTAAACCCGCTGTCGAACTACTTTTTCAACTTTGCCTCCTCGCTGGTGCTGATCCTGCTGGCCGGGTTCATCATCGACAAGATCCTGGAGCCCCGCCTGACCCGCCAGGGCGTGCCCGTTGAGGAAACGGAAGACGACGACGACGGCGGCACGCCTGCCGGTGCGGCCACAACAGCAAGCGCACCTGCGCTGTCCTCCGTGCTGAGCCCGGTGGAGCGCCGCGGCGTGCTGTGGGCAGTCGTAGCGGGTGCCGCCGTCGCGGTCCTCATCCTGGTGGGCGCACTGCTGCCGGACTCCCCGTGGCGCAACGAGGAGGGCGGGTTCCTGCCCAAGTCCCCGCTGCTGGGCTCAATTGTTTTCATCGTGTTTGTCCTGTTCACCGTTCCGGGACTCGTCTACGGCAAGATCACCGGCACTATCGCCTCCGGCAAGGATGTTCCGCGGGTCATGGGCGCCTCGATCAAGGACATGAGCGGGTTCCTGGTGCTCGCGTTCATCCTGGGCCAGTTCATCGCGCTGTTCAACTGGTCCGGAATCGGCAACTGGATCGCCGTGGCCGGAGCGTCCGGGCTGGAATCCATCGGGCTGACCGGATACCCGGCAATCATCGGCTTCATCCTGCTCGCCTCGGTGCTGAACCTGTTCATCATTTCCGGCTCCGCCATGTGGACCCTCATGGCATCGGTGTTTGTGCCGATGTTTGCGCTGCTCGGGTTTGAACCGGCCTTCATCCAGGGCGCGTTCCGGGTGGGCGACTCCGCGACGCAGATCCTCACTCCGCTCAACCCCTACATGATTGTGCTGCTGACCATGCTGCGCAAATACGAGCCGCAGGCCGGTCTGGGCACCGTCATTGCGCGGATGCTGCCCTTCACCATCCTCTTCTGGCTGGCCTGGGTGGCGGTGCTGACGGTGTTTTTCATTTTCGACCTGCCCATGGGCCCGGGCAACGGAATCTACATCGGCGGCTAGGCGCTGCTTCACAGCAACGGCCGCCACGCCAACGACCGCCACAGTAACGACCGCCGACGCCACCCGCCACGCCATCGACCGCCACAGCAACGACCCGAGGAAAGGCACTTTTAATGAGCTCCGCCGCCCCCAAGATCTACGCCCTGCACGAGAACCCCGAGTGGTTCCCTCCGTTTGCCCGCGCCTTTGAAGCCGATGGGCTGGAGGTGGAGGAATGGTTGCTGACCGACGGCGTCCTGGACCTGGATTCGGTGCCGCCGGAAGGCATCTTCTGGTCCCGGATCAGCGCTTCTTCGCACACCCGGGACCACACCCTGTCCAAGGATTATGCGCGGGCCGTGCTGTCCTGGCTCGAAGCCCACGGCCGGCGCACCGTGAACGGCCGCCGGGTCCTGGAACTGGAAATGAGCAAGGTGGACCAGCTCACCGCCCTCCGGGCTGCCGGCATTGATACGCCGCGGACCGTCGCGGCCGTGGGCAGGGACTCCATTCTCGAGGCGGCCAGGGGATTCACGGCACCCTTCATCACCAAGCACAACCAGGGCGGCAAGGGCCTCGGGGTGCGGAAGTTCGAGTCCCACGGTGAGCTGGCCGAGTACGTGGCCGGTGATGAGTTTGAAGAGCCGGCGGACGGCATCACCCTGATCCAGGAGTACATTGTTGCTGCCGAACCCTTCATCACCCGCGTGGAGATTGTCGGCGGGGAATTCATCTACGCCATCAAGGCAGACACCGCCCGCGGCGGATTCCAGCTCTGCCCGGCGGACGCCTGCGCCATCGACCCGTCCACCGGCAAGCCGATCATGCCGCCGGGTGCCACCATCGCACCGGATGCGGACACCCAGCTCTTTAGCCTGCGCGAAGGATTCGATCACCCGATCATTGGAAAGTACCTCGACTTCGCCAAGCGCACCGGCCTGGAAATCTGCGGCATTGAATTCATGGAAACCGCAGACGGCCGCATCCTCACCTACGACGTGAACACCAACACCAACTACAACGCAGCGGTTGAAGCGGCGGCTCCCCGCTCGGCTCCCCGGGAGCTGGCCCGGTACCTCGGGGGCCTGCGGGCCTAGCCTGCGGGCACTGGTGCGGGCAGTGGTTTGGGACAACTTATTTATCCCTCGGCCCGGCCCGTCGATATAGTCGGGATTAATCGATCTGAAGGAGCTTGCTCAATGACTGCTGCCCAGGAACCGTTGTGGGTCAAGAACTACCAGCCCGGCGTTCCGGCAACTATTGAGCTGCCCACCGAGTCCCTGACCGCCATGGTGGAGGACGCCGTCGTCCGCTTTGGGCCCAAGGTGGCACTGGAGTTTTTCGGTGCCGAGACCACGTACACCGAGCTGGGCGAGAAAATCGACCGCGCTGCCGAGGGCCTGCGGAAACTGGGCGTGAGCCGGGGACACCGGGTGGCCATCGTGCTGCCGAACTGCCCCCAGTACCTCATCGCGTTCTACGCGGTGCTGCGCCTGGGCGCCGTCGTCGTCGGCCACAACCCGCTGTACACGGAGCGCGAACTGCGCCACCAGTTTGAAAACCACGGAGCCCAGGTCGCCATTGTCTGGGACAAGGCCGTGGAGAAGATCCAGGATTTCCCCGACGATATTGCGGTGAAGGCCATCATTGCGGTGGACATCACCAAGGCAATGCCGCGGATGAAGCGCATGGCCCTGCGGCTGCCGCTGCCGAAGCTGCGCCGGACCCGTGCCGGGCTGACCGCCAAAACCGAGAACACCATGTCCTGGGAGAAGCTGCTCAGCTCACCCCGGATCGACAGTGCCCACCCCCGCCCCTCCGTGAAGGACCTGGCGGCGCTGCAGTACACCTCGGGCACCACCGGCATCCCCAAGGGCGTGATGCTCACCCATTACAACCTGCGCTCCAACGCCCTGCAGGGCCAGGCCTGGATGCACGGCGCCGAAGAAGGCAAGGAAGTCATTTACGGCGTACTGCCGATGTTCCACGCCTTCGGCCTGACGCTGTATCTGACGTTCGCCATGCTCACGGGTTCCCGGCTGGTGCTCTTCCCCAAGTTCGACGTGGATCTGGTCCTGGCGGCAGCGAAGAAGTCCCGGCCCACCGTCTTCTGCGCCGTGCCGCCGATCTATGAAAAGACGGCGCTGGAATCGAAGAAGCGCGGCATCGACCTGTCCACCATCCGTTTTGCCATCTCCGGAGCGATGACGCTGCCGGCCGCCACGGTAAAGCTGTGGGAAGAAGTCTCGGGCGGCCTGCTGGTTGAGGGCTACGGCCTCACCGAGTCCTCCCCGGTGGCGCTGGGCAACCCGTTTGCCGATTCGCGCCGCAACGGAACCATCGGCGTCCCCTTCCCCAGCACCGAAATGCGGGTGGCCGATCCTGAGCACCCGGAGAACGACGTTCCCGCCGGAGAGCGCGGCGAGCTGCTGATCCGCGGGCCGCAGGTTTTCGCCGGCTACTGGAACAACACCGAGGACACCGAGCAGGTACTCCTCGACGGCGGCTGGCTCCGGACCGGCGACATTGTCACCGTTGATGAGGACGGGTTCGTGACGGTGGTGGACCGCCGCAAGGAACTGATCATCACCGGCGGCTTCAATGTTTCGCCCAGTGAGGTGGAAGAGGTGCTGCGCAGCAACCAGGACATCGCCGACGTCGCCGTGGTGGGTCTTCCCCGGGCCGACGGCGGGGAACAGGTTGTGGCCGCCGTCGTGCTGCAGGCGGGAACGGAACTGGACGAGGCAGGCCTCCGCGCCTGGTGCCGCGAGCGGCTGACGCCCTACAAGGTCCCGCGGCGCATCGTCGCAGTGGACGAGCTGCCCAAGTCGATGCTGGGCAAGGTACTCCGACGCGAGGTGCGCGAGCTCCTAGCTGACCCGAAGTAGGGCTGTCGAAACACTACCTATTGACGCTCTGAAGCTGTTGAGTTGGAATTGTAAGCAGGCTTGGGATTCCAGGCCGGGCCGCCAACGAGGGCCCTCACAAGGCTCAACCGGGGTTTGGCGTGTATATCCGTCAAGGCCGTTCGGCTCTGCATCTCTCCGCCGTTCGCCCTTCGGTGCACCGGCATACTCCGGCCCAACGTGAATAAGCACCGGACAACGGTGAAGGTTCGCAGCTGAAGGAGAACAACATGATCAGCAATCAGCAAGTCGAAGGCCTTATGGCCGGTTCAGGCAACGTGCTGGGCCCCAACGGAGACAAGATTGGCTCGGTGGGGACGTTCTACCTGGACGATCAGACCAACGAACCCGCCTGGGTGACCGTCAACACCGGTCTCTTTGGCACTAATGAGTCTTTCGTCCCGCTCAGTGAGGCAACCGTTGAGGGTGTTGACGTCCTGGTGCCGTATTCCAAGGATGAGGTGAAGAACTCCCCGCAGGTTGAGTCCGACGGATCCATTTCCCCGGAAGAGGAAGTGACCCTCTACCGCTACTACGGGTTCACCTACGACGACGGCTCGGCCGACACCAGCACCATGGGTGCCGGCACGGGCACCATGACGGACCGGAGCACCGACACGGGCGTGGGCAGCGGAATCGGGGATGACAGCGACATCACCCGTTCCGGCGTTGGAACCTCGTCGGGCAATGCCTCCGGAACGGTGGGGCGCGACACCTCGGGACCCACCACCGACGACGCGATGACCCGGTCGGAAGAACAGATTGATGTGGGAACCCAGACCCGGCAAACGGGCAAGGCACGCCTGCGCAAGTACGTTGTCACGGAAAACGTCACCACGCAGGTTCCGGTGAGCCATGAAGAGGTCCGCGTGGAGCGGGAGCCGATCACCGACTCCAATGTCGATTCAGCCCTGTCCGGCCCGGAGCTCAGCGAAGAAGAACACGAGGTGACGCTGCACGCCGAGGAGCCGGTGGTCGAGAAGAAGACCGTTCCGGTGGAGCGGGTTCGGCTGGACACTGAAACGGTTACCGACACGGAGAGCGTGACGGAAGAAGTGAGCAAGGAACAGATTGAGACCGATGTGGACGGCACCACGCGCCGGTCCGGCCGCAGCGGCACCGACGGCTCGGGCAGTTCCGGTTCCGGCCGGTAGCAACCCAGCCTGAAGACCTGTAGCCCCGGCTCCGGCCGGGGCTGCAGGTCTTTAGCGCTGCAGGTCTTTAGCGCTGCAGCGCCACCTGCCGCGCCGTCCGGTCCAGTACCTCACGGCAGGCCAGGACGGCAGGACGCCTGCTGCCTGCCCGTCGCACGGAGGTAAAAATACTGCGCCGGGGCCGGCCGTTCAGCTCCAGCAGCCGCACGCTCGGCTCTCGCCCGGTCCAGACCAGATCCGGCATCAGGGCCACGGCATTGCCGGACTCAATGAGGCGTATCTGGGCCTGAAGGTCAGCGGTTTCGTAGCGGACATCGGGTTCAAATCCGGCCCGCCGGCAGGCCTGTTCGGCCCAGTGCCGGGAAGCGGCTCCCCGCGGCTCCATGACCCACGGCAGGTCCGCGGTGTCCGCCAGCGAATCGACCGGCGAAAACCCTTCGTGCGGTACCGCCAGTCGGATGGCATCCGAGGTCAGATGTACCCGGTCCAGCTCCGGATGCCGGACGGCAGCGTGACCGGGGTACTGCTCCGCAATCACCACGTCGAAGTCGCGCGCCCACGTTTCGTACAGCGCGGTTTCCGGTTCGCGCTGCACCATTTCCACCCGCAGGTCGGGATGCTCCCGCCGCAGCAGCGACAGGGCGCCCGGCATCAGGGCCAGGGCCGCCGACTGGAACACTGCCACCCGGATCCTTCCCGTGACTGTCGTCAGCGACGAGGCCAGGTCCGCCTCCGCCCGTTCCAGCGATTCCAGGATGTCCGATGTGTGGGAAACCAGGATTTCGGCCTGCGGGGTCAGCTGCACACCGCGTCCGGTTTTCCGCAGAAGTTCCACCCCCACTTCCTTCTCCAGCAGGGCCAGCTGCTGGGACACAGCCGAGGGGCTAAGCCCCAGTGCTTCCGCCACGGCTGCCAGTGTTCCGCGCACTTTTACCTCGCGTAAAAGGTTCATCCGGCGCACGTCCAGCAAGGGCTTCCTCCGATGTTTATCCTGCTTCACTATTCATTAGTAAAAGTAACCTATATGCGTAAGAAAACTAACCTTTGTCTTACGGGAGTTTGCGCGGATACTTAGAGAAGTATCAATCAGTCGCACGTTGAAAAGAGCTGGCCCATGAGCAACACCGTCACCGAACCAAGCGCGGTACCGGGCGTACCGCAGGACCTGTCCGGGGAAGCGGTGGACCTCGTCCGCCGCTGGCTGGCCGAAGCCGCAACCGTGCCGGTGGACGCCTCGGCGGCCCAGCTGGCCGGCGTCCTGAAGGACCCTGCCGGGCTGGACTTCACCGTCGGATTTGTTGACGGCGTCATCCGCCCCGAAGACCTGCGCGTTGCCGGCCGGAACCTCGCCGCCCTGGCCCCGCAGGTTCCCGGCTTCCTGCCCTGGTACATGCGTTCGGCGGTCCGGCTGGGCGGCGTCATGGCCCCCGTGCTGCCCCAGGTTGTCATTCCCGTGGCCCGCAAGGTGCTGCGCCGGATGGTGGGCCACCTGATTGTCGACGCCACGGACGCCCGTCTGGGCAAGGCCATCAGCCGCATCCGGAAGGACGGCGTCCGCCTGAACATGAACCTGCTCGGCGAAGCAGTCCTGGGCGAGCGTGAAGCCAACCGCCGTCTGGAGGGCACCCATACGCTGCTGGCGCGGGACGACGTCGAGTACGTCTCCATCAAGGTTTCCTCCACGGTTTCACCTCATTCGCACTGGGCCTTTGACGAAGCCGTAGAGCATGTCGTGGAGAAGCTGACCCCGCTCTACCGCCAGGCGGCCGCCTTCAGCCCGAAGAAGTTCATCAACCTGGACATGGAAGAGTACAAGGACCTGGAGATGACCATGGCGGTCTTCACCAAGCTCCTCTCCATGCCGGAGTTCAAGGATCTGGAAGCGGGCATTGTCCTGCAGGCCTACCTTCCCGATGCCCTGTCCGCCATGATGCGGCTTCAGGAATTTGCTGCCGCCCGCCGGGCCGACGGCGGTGCCCCCGTCAAGGTGCGCGTCGTCAAGGGTGCCAACCTGCCGATGGAGCAGGTGGAAGCCTCGCTGCACGGCTGGCCGCTGGCCACCTGCGGCACCAAGGCGGAAACGGACACCAACTACAAGCGCGTCATCAGCTACGCCCTGCAGCCCGAACGCGTTGCCAACGTGCGCATCGGCGTGGCCGGCCACAACCTCTTTGACGTTGCCTTCGCCTGGCTGCTGGCCAAGCAGCGCGGCGTCACCGAAGGCATCGAGTTCGAGATGCTGCTGGGCATGGCCACGGGCCAGGCCGAAGTAGTCAAGCGCGACGTCGGATCGCTGCTGCTGTACACCCCCGTGGTCCACCCGGCAGAGTTCGACGTCGCCATCGCCTACCTCATCCGTCGCCTGGAAGAAGGGGCGAGCTCCGAGAACTTCATGTCCGCCGTCTTCGAGCTGAGCGAAAACGAGGCGCTCTTCGAACGGGAGAAGCTGCGCTTCCTCACTTCGCTGGCTGACCTGGACGACACGGTTCCCGCGTCCAACCGCGTCCAGGACCGCAGCCAGCCGCGCCCGGCGGACACCGCGGGAGTCGACGCCGCGCAGCAGGACTTCAGCAACACTCCGGACACGGATCCGTCCCTGCCCGCCAACCAGGCGTGGGGCCGCGCGATCCTGACCCGCGTAGCGGGCTCGGACCTCGGCGTCGCCGCCGTCGCCGAGGCACAGGTGGCCAGCGAGGACGCCCTGGAGACGGTTGTCCGCACCGGCGTGGAATCCGCCAAGGGCTGGGCTTCCCTCAGCGCAGCCGAACGTGCCGAAATCCTGCACCGCGCCGGCGTCGTGCTGGAGGAGAGGCGCGCGGATCTGATGGAGGTCATGGCCGCCGAGACCGGCAAGACCCTGGACCAGTCGGACCCCGAGGTATCCGAGGCCATCGACTTTGCGCACTACTACGCCGAGCGCGGCAAGGACCTGGAAAAGGTCGACGGCGCCCGGTTTGTGCCGGCAACGCTGACGGTGGTTACGCCGCCGTGGAACTTCCCGGTAGCCATTCCTGCCGGTTCAACCCTGGCGGCCCTGGCCGCCGGATCAGCCGTGATCATCAAGCCGGCCCGCCAGTCCGCCCGCAGCGGCGCCGTCATGGTCGAGGCCCTCTGGGAGGCAGGCGTTCCCCGCGACGTCCTGCAGATGGTGCAGCTGGGCGAGAAGGAACTGGGCCGCCAGCTGGTCGCGCACCCGTCGGTGGACCGCGTCATCCTCACCGGCGGCTATGAAACCGCCGAGCTGTTCCGTTCCTTCCGCTCGGACCTGCCGCTGCTGGCCGAAACTTCCGGCAAGAACGCCATCATCGTCACGCCGAGTGCCGATTTCGACCTGGCAGCGCGCGACGTCGTCGCCTCCGCCTTCGGCCACGCCGGCCAGAAGTGCTCCGCCGCTTCCCTGGTGATCCTTGTGGGTTCGGTGGCCAAGTCGCCGCGCTTCCGCAACCAGCTCGTTGACGCCGTGCAGTCCCTCAAGGTGGGCTACCCGGTGGACGCCGTCACCCAGATGGGCCCGGTTATCGAACCGGCCGCCGGCAAGCTGCTGCGCGGGCTCACCGTCCTGGGCGAGGGCGAATCCTGGCTGATCGAACCCAAGCAGCTCGATGACAGCGGCCGGCTGTGGAGCCCGGGCGTGCGCACCGGCGTTCGCCGCGGCTCCGAGTTCCACCTCACCGAGTACTTCGGTCCGATTCTCGGCGTGATGACGGCTGAGACCCTGGAAGAGGCCGTCGCCCTGCAGAACCAGATTGAGTACGGGCTGACAGCTGGCCTGCATTCCCTGGACCCGGCTGAGATGGATGTCTGGCTGCAGAACATCTCCGCCGGCAACCTCTACATCAACCGCGGCATCACCGGGGCCATTGTTCAGCGCCAGCCGTTTGGCGGCTGGAAGAAGTCGGCAGTGGGCGCGGGAACGAAGGCCGGCGGCCCCAACTACCTGATGGGCCTGGGCGAATGGGAACCGGCTGTAGCCGCCGGTGCAGGAGCCCCCGTCCGGCATCAGGGTGCCGCCAAGATCCTGGCCGCCGCCGGCTCGGGCAGCTTCGACGCGGACACGGACTTCCTGCACCGTGCGCTGAGCAGTGACGCGGCAGCATGGGCCGAGGAATTCGGCACCGCCAAGGACGTTTCTGCGCTGAGCGCCGAACGCAATGTCTTCCGCTACCGGCCCTTGCCCGTCACCATCCGCCTGGCCGAAAACCAGCCGCTCACGCCCCTGCTGCGCGTTGCGGCAGCGGGACTGCTGGCCGGATCCGCACTGCGGGTCTCCACCGGCGTCGAATTGCCGCTGGCGCTGCGGGCGCTGCTGACTGAACACGGAATTTCCGTGACGGAAGAGGACGACGCCGCCTGGCTGGCTGCCGCTTCCAGCTACGATCCCGCGGTCCACGGCCCGCGGATCCGCCTCATCGGCGGCGGCGCGTCGGCACTGGCTGACGCACTGGGCGGACGTCCGGACGTTGCGGTGTACGCCAACCCGGTCACCGAAGCCGGACGGGTTGAACTGCTGCCGTTCCTGCACGAGCAGGCCGTCAGCATCACGGCCCACCGCTTCGGGACGCCCAACCACCTTTCCGACACCCTGATCTAGGGCAGGACGGGCAGCAGCAAGGCCAGTCACCAGGAGTAAGAGCGTCGGTTAAAGCCGGCAAAAGACGGCATCGGGTCTACCCGGTGCCGTCTTTTCCTGTTAAGGTCTCCCCATGGAACTCATTTACGAGTAGGGCCGTGCCCTGACCGGGCTCCGGATCCGCCGGCCTCATCCGCTGCAGCTGATCCCCCGGTCGCACGCACCCGCTTTTCGCAGACAGCATCCACCCACCGCCGGGTGAGCTTGTCGATGGTGCGTGTTGCTGACCGTGCTTCCCATCCAACCATCCCGCTGCAGGTGCTGCCGCCGCTTCAACAGTGCCGGCAGCCGCTGATGCCGGATGTTTTCAGGACGCATCGTCCGCACCATACCCAGCGAAGCTCCCGGCCCGTACTGCATGTCAGGAGACCACCATGACGCAAAACAAGAAAAACCGCGCTAAGCCTTTGCCCGGAAACTCCCCGTTGTCCGGTTCATCTTCCCCCGCGTCCGTTTCCTCGCCGGTGTTGCCGGTTCCGGCTTCGGCCGGGCCGGTGCTGCCGGCGTCGGACGCACCGCTGGAGGCAGCGGTCAGTCTTGCCCCCGCCGTAGCCGCCAAGCTGGCAGCCGAGGCGTCGGACAAGGCGGCTGCCGCCATGGCGGCGGAGAACGCGCTTCCCGGCTGGCAGAGCCTGGGCAAGGACCACAAGCCTACGCACACCAACGGCAAGCAGGGCCGGCGGGAGAAAAAAGTGCGCTGGTAAGAAGCCGGCGCGTAAAGGAAAAGTGCACAGGGGTACGGGCCTGCTCCCGGACCCCTGTGCACGGCCGGGCGGCAGTGCCATCATTGACAGCCACAGCCACAGCGGACCGAAGAGGCTCACATGCTGCTTAACGGGAAAACCGCCGTCATCTACGGCGGCGGCGGATCAATCGGGGGAGCGGTGGCCAGGGCCTTCGCACGGGAAGGCGCCCGGGTTTTCCTGGCCGGCCGCAGTCCGGAGAGTCTGGAGGCCGTTGCCGGGGACATCCGCGCGGACGGAGGGCTGGTTGAGACGGCTCTGCTGGACGCCACCAACGCCCGGGCGGTGGATGAGCATGCCGACGATGTTGCCGCTGCCGCCGGCAGCCTGGATATTTCACTGAACGTCATCCAGCACGGTGACGTGCAGGGTTCGCCCATGGTGGACATGTATGTGGAGGACTACCTGCGCCCGGTTTCCACCGCGGTGCAGACTCTGTTTCTGACTGCCCGGGCAGCCGCCAGGCACATGATGCGGCAGCAGTCGGGGGTCATTCTGGTATTCGGCGGATCGGGAGATCCGAGTCCCGGAAACTACTTCGGCGGACTCATCACGGCGTTTGAGGCCATGGAAGCGATGCGCCGCCAGCTGGCGGTGGAGCTCGGGGAACACGGAATCCGTGTGGTCACTCTTCGCAGCGGCGGAATTCCCGAATCCCTTGCAGCCATGGACGGCCGGGAAGACATCGCCAACAGCATCGTCGATGCCACGCTGCTCAAGCGGGCGGCGACCCTGGAAGAGGTGGGGAATGCGGCGGCGTTTGCGGCATCTGACAAGGCTGCCAGCATGACGGCCGCTACGCTGAACATCAGCGCCGGCGCCCTGATGGACCGATGAGATGGACTGATGAGCGCCGGGCCGGGAAAAACGGGGGCTAGGCCGGGACCTTCCAGATGGTGAAGTCCTCAACGCTGACTGCGATGCGGTTTCCTTCATCTTCGCGGATCCACAGGGTTCCCAGTCCTGGTGCGGTATCCCTGACTTCTCCGCGGTAGTAGACCTCGCTGCCGCTGCGGACTTCAACGTGGTCGCCGCGGCGGATGGAACGGATATTACGGACCCGCTTGGGGCGGGCAACCTTCGAACGTGTGGGCGTACTGGGCATGCTGACCGGTGGCACGGACTCTCTTTCTGTTGACTAGTTATGTCAACCAAACGGGCCGGGAAGTTATTCCCGCCTTCAGCACGCGCTTTTGGGGCAGTGTGCCTGACGCCGTGATCTGCCCCGGCGTACGATCGGGACCATGGATATCGTGGACTTCCTGTTGACCCGCTTCCAGGACGATGCCGCGGAGTCCCGCAAGCTCCTGACGGCCCGGGGCGTTTCCCCTTCCGACCGGTGGTACGAGGAACGGCTGCTCCGCGAATGCGAAGCCAAGCTGATGCTCATTGAAATCATCGGCGGCGCCAGGCGGAACGCACTGGCCCGGATGGTTCTGGATGCGGACGGCCAGGGCAAGCAGTTTGCAGATGAGCTGGAGTGGACCACCCTGGCACTGGCGGCCATGGCTGCCGCGTACCAGGATCATCCCGACTACCAGGACGTTTGGCGGCTCACCGAGAAACGCAGCTAACCGCGCCGGGCCGCTGCAGACTGGGCACCCGGGGGCGGCACGCCTTAGATTAGCTGTCATGACTGTAGCGAATTCTCCTGACCAGGCGACCGGCAGCAGCACCCTTTTGCGCGAGCTTGCCGCACACCATCACGTTGTCACCACGTTCAAGGGCTGGGACGGCTCTCCCCGCGAGGTCTCTGACGAGAGTCTGCGCCGGGTCCTCGAAGCACTGGGAGTCGCAGCGGGATCCGAAGAAGAGATGGCGGCTTCCCTGGCTGACGGACGCCTTTCCGAGTGGCGCCGCACCCTGCCCGGCGCCGTCGTCGTGCGCCGGGGCATGAGCCATTCCGTTGCCGTCCACACTGCGGTGGGGGACGGGGCAGGGGACGAGGCGGGAGACGAGGTTAGGGTATGGATCACGCTGGAGGACGGCAGCCGCCGGGAGCTGGAATGGCCCCGGATTCCCGCCGAGGAACGCGATATTGACGGAACCCTGACCGGCCGCACCCTCGTTCCGCTTCCGGACGACCTGCCGCTGGGATGGCACCGGCTGGAAGTCGCATCCGTCGGCGGGCAGGCCGATACTGTCCTGGTGGTAACGCCGGCACGGCTGTCGACGGCGGAGAAACTGGCGCGGCGCCGTGCCTGGGGGCTGATGGCACAGCTGTATTCGGTGCGGTCTTCCCGCTCCTGGGGCATCGGCGACCTCAACGACCTGGCGGATCTGGCTGCGCTCTCCGGCGCCGGACACGGTGCCGGGTTCATCCTGATCAATCCACTTCACGCTGCGGAACCGGTCCCGCCCCTGGAGCCGTCGCCGTACCTGCCCACCACGCGGCGGTTCTTCAACCCGCTCTATATCCGGGTAGAGGATGTCCCCGAGTACAGCTATCTTTCCGACGAAGCGCGGACGCAAGCGGAGGATTCGGCACGCACCCTGGGCGCGGCGAACCGTTCCGCCGACCTGCTGGACCGGGATGCAACCTATGCGGCCAAGCTTTCAGCGCTGGAGCAGGTCTTCTTGGTGCCGCGCAGCATTGCCCGGGAGCAGCAGTTTGAGCGGTTCTGCGCCGTGGAAGGGCCGGGGCTGGACAACTTTGCCCTGTGGTGCGCACTGGCGGAGAACCTTCCGCCCGGAGCGCCCCAGTGGCAGGAGATTACCGGGCCGGACAGCTCCTATGTGCGGGAACACGAGAGCGTGCTCGCTCCGCGCGTGCTGTTCTACAAGTGGCTGCAGTGGATTTGTGACCAGCAACTGGAAACGGTGCAGTCCGCTGCCCGCTGTGCCGGCATGTCCATCGGCGTTGTGCATGACCTCGCGGTGGGAGTGCATCCGGCCGGAGCCGATGCCTGGATGCTGCGGCCGGTGCTCGCCCCCGGCGTTTCGGTGGGAGCACCGCCGGACATGTTCAACCAGCAGGGGCAGGACTGGAGCCAGCCGCCGTGGCACCCCGAGCGGCTGGCCGACGCGGGTTACCTCCCCTACCGGGACATGCTGCGCACCGTGCTGCGGCATGCCGGCGGGATTCGGGTGGACCATATTCTGGGCCTGTTCCGGCAGTGGTGGATTCCGGCCGGTTCGGCTCCAAGTGAAGGCGCCTACGTCAACTTCGACCACGAAGCCCTGATTGGAATCCTGGCACTGGAGGCGGAGCGCACCGGCGCCGTCGTGATCGGCGAAGACCTGGGCGTGTTTGAACCCTGGGTGCAGGAGTACCTCGGGGAGCGGGGCGTGCTGGGCACGTCCATTCTGTGGTTCGAGCAGACCGAGACCGGTCCGCGCGTTCCGGAAGAGTACCGGCAGGGAGCACTGACGACAGTGAACACGCATGACCTGCCGCCGGCGGCCGGCTATCTGGCCGGCGAACATGTGGACCTTCGGGCGTCCCTGGGGCTGCTGAGCCGTCCGGTGGAGGAAGAACGGGAGATGGACGCCGCCGCTCAGGAAGCGCTGTTGTCGCTGGTGCGCGACCGCGGGCTCCTGCCTGATTCCGGGGCCGATGGCGCCGAGAAGATTCAGCAGACGGTCGAGGCCCTGCATTCCTTCATCCTGCAGACGCCGTCGGTGCTCCTTGGAGTGTCGCTGACCGATGCGGTGGGGGAGCGGCAGACGCAAAACCAGCCGGGCACGGGGGACGAATATCCCAACTGGCGCATCCCCCTGTGCGGGCCGGACGGGCAGGCCATCCTGCTCGATGACCTGCCGTCCAATGACCGCTTCAACTCCCTGGCGGACCTGATGAAGCGCTCGATCTAGGACTCCAGCTTCATGGCCTTGCGGAGGGTCAGCGCGCCTCCGCTCTGCATCACGGCGCGGCGGTAGACATTCTCGCTGAAGCGCAGCAGGGCGTAGGCCGCGGCCAGGGCGAGAGCCAGGGACAGGAACGTCTCCCAGAGCGGAACCTCGGTGTTGAGCATCCGGATCGGCATCGCAACCGAGGACACCACCGGAATGTAGGACGCGACCACCAGCAGCTGCCCCTTGGCGAACAGGCCGGCAAACAGTGCCGCGAAGACGACGGCTAGCACCGGGGTGGAGCTGTTGTTCAGGTCTTCGCTGCGGCTGGCCATGGCGCCGAGCATGGCCCAGGCCGATGCCAGGATGAGGAACCCGGCGAGGAAGAACACCAGGAACCAGCCGGAGGCAGGAATGATCATTCCCACCATGTCCGCTGTATCCGTGAGGTTCAGCGCGAGCAGGGCGGCACCGCCGTACAGGGCAAGCTGGATCATGGCGAGGACGGTGTTGCCGGCCACCTTGCCGTAGAGCAGCTGACGGATGGGAATGGCCGTGGCCAGGATCTCCACGACCCGGTTCTGCTTTTCCTCCAGGACCGAGCTGGCGATGGCCATGCCGAAGATGATGGCGGACATGTAGAACAGGAAGCTGAAGGCAAAGCCCACCACGGTGGCCAGCAGGGCGTTTTCAGCGTTGCCCTCAATCAGCTCTTCCTTGAGCTCGCTTCCGGCCAGCAGCTCCGTGCCGGTGGTTCCGGCCGCTTCGGCGTTGTCATTAATGACGGTCAGCCGCAGTGCTTCGGCAACTGCGGAGCGCAGGCCGCCGTCGATTTCCTCGTTCCCCACCAGGGTCCAGGCGCCGTCGGAATCCTGCAGCAGGGCGGCGTCGGCGTCTCCATTGCTGACCAGGTCCCGTGCCGCCTCCGGTGAGTCGGCGGTAACCGCCTCGAACGTGGTGTTGTCATCGGCGCCGGCATCTTCGCCTGCGGTTTCCACCACCGACTGCCCGGATGCCCCGGCCACGGCCACCGTGTAGTCGGTGCCGCGGTTGGCCATGTAGGCGTTGAACACCACGGCACCGATGATCAGTACCAGGGTGACCAGAGTGGAGATCAGGTAGCTGCGGTCGCGGGCCTTCACCATGACTTCGCGCAGGGTGACGATCGCCCACGGCGGGGTGTTGTTGGCCGCCGCTTCCGGACGCGGGGACGCGGAGGACTCAGGGCGGCGGGTCTCGGTGGTGCTCATGCTGATACCTCCCGGTAGATTTCGCTGAGGGACGGCCTCAGTGGCGTGAATTCTTCAACGGTGCCCCGCGCCATGGCGGTGCCGAGCACGCGCTGGGCCGCGGCGTCGCCGTCGAACTCCAACACTGCTGTTGGCCCGGCTACATCAATGACCTGCAGCCCGGGCTCGTCACGGAGCCAGCCGGCGTCCGGGGAAACGGTGAGGCGGTGCCGGCGGGGTGCGCTGGCCCTGAGCTGCTCGCTGGACCCGGCTGCCATGACCTTTCCGGCCTTGAGGACCACCAGGTTGTCGCAGAGCCGGTCCACCAGGTCCAGCTGATGGCTGGAAAACAGGACGGGGACCCCTTCGCGGGTGCGTTCGCGCAGCAGTTCCACCATGGAATCGACGGCGGCAGGGTCCAGTCCGGAAAACGGCTCGTCCAGGATCAGCACGTTGGGGCGGTGCAGCAGCGACGCAGCAATCTGCACCCGCTGCTGGTTGCCCAGGGACAGCGACTCCAGCTTGTCCTTGAACCGGTCCGCAAGCGTGAACCGCTCCAGCAGGTCCATGGCCTCGCGCCGCGCGGCTGCCGAACTCATCCGGTGCAGCTGTCCGAGGTAAATGAGCTGGTCCAGGATCGGCTGCTTCGGGTAGAGGCCGCGTTCCTCGGGCATGTACCCGAACTGGGCGCGGTCGGCGGCGGTGACGGGCGACCCGTCGAGGAACACCTCGCCGCCGGTTGCCGTCAGAACCCCCATGATCATGCGCATGGTGGTGGTTTTGCCGGCGCCGTTGCCGCCTACAAATCCGGTCATCTGCCCGGAGGGGACGTCAAAGGTGACGTTGTCCACCGCCGTTTTGTCCCCGAATTTTCGGGTGAGGTTGGAGACCTGCAGCATGGTGGCTGCTCCTTTCCCGGAGATCCCGGGTGTTGTCAGGGGAAAGCTTCTCCCTCAACCCTAGGGGCGGCAGCAGCAAAGGTAATCGGCCGGGCGGGTGAATCCTTCCGGGTTAGGGACGCCGGTCGCCGGAGGGCCCGGCGGCACTCTCCCCCGGAAGGATGAGGCCGGATTCGTAGGCGAACACCACGGCCTGGACGCGGTCGCGGACCTGAATTTTGGCGAGCAGGTTCGATACATGCGTTTTGACCGTCGCCTCGGCGACAAACATGCGGGCGGCGATCTCGGCGTTGCTGCATCCGGCGGCAACATTCACCAGGACTTCCCGCTCCCGGGAGGTCAGGGAGGCCAGGAGCTTCTGCTGTTCCGGGGAAACAGGCCGGGCCGCGGCGGGGGCCGCACCGGGGCCGGCACCTGAGGGATTCTGCGAGGATTCGGCTCCGAGCTGACGAGCGAAGCGTTCAATAACGCGGACGGTGACTTCCGGTGCGAGCAGGGCATGGCCGCCGGCGACGGCGTGGACGGCGGCAACCAGGTCATCCGGATCGGCGTTCTTGAGCAGGAATCCGCTGGCGCCGGAGCGGATGGCATCAAAAAGATAGTCGTCGCGCTCAAAGGTGGTCAGAATAATCACCTTGGCCGTGCCCGCCTGGACTACGGCTTCCGTGGCCCGGATGCCGTCGAGCACCGGCATCTGCACATCCATCAGGATGACATCCACGGGATTGGCGGCAGCGAAGTCCACGGCTTCCAGGCCGTTGGCCACCTGCCCCACCACCGTGATCTCTTCCTCCACGGACAGCATCATGGCAAAACCCGCCCGGACCAGTGCCTGGTCATCCGCCAACAGGACCCGGATTGGTTCCATCGCGTGCGTTCACACCCTTTCGCGCAAGGAAAGCCCCTCGGCACCGGCTGAGGTCCCACCGGCCCCGCCATTACCGTACCGGTAAAGCCGCGGAAACAGAGGGAGCGCTCAGCGCACGGGAAAGCGGACGCGGACCCGCCAGCCCCCGCCTGCCCGGGGGCCAATTTCGGCAGTTCCCCCGTGCAGCGCCGCTCGTTCGCGGATTCCCCGGAGGCCGAAGCCCGAGCCGGCAGTGCTTCCCGCCCGCGGCCGGCCGTCGTCGACCGTCTCGACTTCCACCCACTCGCCGTTCTCCGACCGGCCGGTGCGCAGCGCCACCACCGCTGAACCTGCCGTGGAATGCCGCCGCACATTGGCGAGTGATTCCTGCACCGTCCGGTAAATGGACAGGCCCAGCGGCGCAGGGATGCGGTCAAGAACCGAATGCGGATCCTGTGCTTCATGAAAGGAAACGCGCAGTCCCATTGCGTCATGTTCGGCGACCAGCGCGGGGAGGTCAGACAGCCCTGGCTCCGGATGCCGCTGTGCGCCGCCGTCGGAGTCGGTGGCCGTTTCCTGTCCGCCCCGCAGCACGCCCAGCAGCGACCGCATCTGGGCCACTGCTTCCCGGGACGAGGCCTCGATTGTCTGCAGGGCGCCGGCGGTGGCGGCGGGCTTCTTCTCCAGAACCCGGCGTGCGGCTCCGGCCTGAATGCCAATCACCGCAATGTGGTGGGCGACGACGTCGTGCAGTTCGCGGGCGATGCGCAGGCGTTCATCGATCACGGCCTGCCGGGCCAGCTCCGTGGCCTGCTCCTCAAGCTGGGCCGACTGCTGGGCAAGCTGCTCCCGCTGATGCGCGCTGCGCCAGGAGGTGATGCCAAAGAGGATCGCTCCGCCGAAATAAGCGGCATTAAGGAGGAAGGTGTAGATGGCATAGGAAGCCAGCGGCGGGAGCAGGCCGCGGGACGGGTTTTCCTGCTCCTGGACTTCCCGCAGGAGAGACTCGTAAGAGTTGGAGACGGTGAAGGACAGCAGCAGCCACAGGGCCATTGCCGCTATCACCAGCACCAGGGCCAGACGCAGCAGGCGGCGGTTCCGGGCCCAGGCCACGCCCGAATATATGGCGGCAAAGTACGCGCCCTGGAAGGTGAGCTGGACGGCGAGAAGGGGCATGTACATGCCCAGTACCAGGAAGAGCGCCGATGATATGAGCAGGACGGTGACCGGAAAGCGGCGCCGCACGGCCAGCGGCAGCACCATCAGCGCCATTACCAGGTGCTGGAGCCAGATCGGGCGGTCCTCCGCGCCCATGGACCCGACGCCGCGGACGCTCTCGAGCGCCACCGCGCTGAGCAGCAGCACGACGGCGGTGCCGATCAGGTCCCGGCGCAGCTGCTCCCGCGTGGGCCCGGGCCGCTCCCAGTCTTCGCCGTTTTGTTCCGGCCGGACGCCGGGGAAACGCGGCCGGAAAAGACTGCGGGGCCGGGAGTCCCGGGTGTCGGAGCCGAGGGCGGGGGTTTCGATCATGCAGCCAGTCTAGGAGCCGGTGTGCACTGCCGGCTCCGCCGCAGGGATGACCGGGTGCCGCAGGAGGGGAAGGAGTGATTTACTTCAAGGTACTGACACGGCAGCCAGGCGGCGGCCGAAAACCGCGCTGACGACAGGACTGCACGCATGTTTGTTGACGAAGCACAGGCGATTCTCCCTGAACTGGTGGCGCTGCGGCGCGCCCTTCACTCCGACCCGGAAACGGGGAATGACCTGCCCCGCACGCAGGAGAAGATCCTCGCGGCGTTGGAGGGGCTGGGGCTGGAGATCACGCTCGGCGTGAAGTCGACCTCCGTGGTGGCAGTGCTCCGCGGTGCCGAGCCGGGCCCGGCCGTGCTGCTGCGCGGAGACATGGATGCCCTGCCGGTCCTTGAACTGACCGATCTGGACTATGCCTCCACCAACGGCAACATGCATGCCTGCGGCCATGACCTGCACGTGGCCGGGTTGGTGGGCGCGGCCAGACTGCTCAGCGCGCAGCAGGAAGACCTTTCCGGCAGCGTCATCTTCATGTTTCAGCCGGGGGAGGAAGGCCACGACGGCGCCAGTCTGATGCTCGATGAAGGGGTACTCGACGCCGCGGGGGAACGTCCCGTCGCCGCCTACGGGATCCATGTGCGCCCCGGTCCGCTGGGTGTTTTCCGGACGAAGCCGGGCACGCTGATGGCCGGTGCCAATGAACTGCGGATCACCGTGAAGGGATCCGGCGGCCACAGCTCCCAGCCGCAAACCGCCGTCGACCCCGTTCCTGCCCTCACCGAAATTGCCACCGCGCTGCAGACCATGGCCACCCGGCGGTTCTCCGCCTTCGACCCGATTGTGCTCACCGTGACCCAGCTCCGCGCGGGCGAAGCCATCAATGTCATTCCGGACACCGCCAGCCTGGGCGCCTCCGTCCGCACGCTGTCCGAGGAATCGCTGGACCGGGTGGTGGTGGAATCCAAGACGCTCGCCGAAGGCATTGCTGCCGCCCACGGGTGCAGCGTGGACGTGGACTTCACCGTGCGGTATCCGGTGACCAGCAATGACGCCGGCCGAACCCGTGAAGCGATCACCGGGCTGCGGGAAATGTTCGGCGAAGACAGGGTGCTCGAGTCCCGTGATCCGTTGATGGGCTCCGAGGATTTTTCCCTGGTCCTCAATGAAGTTCCCGGCACCTTCATTTTCCTGGGAGCGACGCCGCCGGACCTGGATCCGGAAACCGTGGCCTGGAACCACTCTCCACGGGTGGTTTTCGATGATTCGGTGCTGGGCGACCAGGCTGCTGCGCTGGCCCAGCTGGCGTACAACCGGTTGACGTAGTCTGTGCCCATGCCTATCGCGAACCTGATAACTGCAGCAGCCCGGCCCGCTCCGCCCACCTCGAAGCGCCGGCGGCTGGGCGCCATCGCGCTGGGTTCGTTCCTGGCCTTTGCCGGCACCTCGCACCTGACCTTTGCGCGGGAGGAATTCCAGGCCCAGGTGCCGGGCTGGGTTCCGGTGGACCCCGACGTCGTCGTGCTGCTTTCAGGGGTAGCCGAGCTCAGCCTCGGGGCAGCACTGATCCTGCTGCGCAGGCGCCGGGTTCCGGTGGGCCTGGCTGCTGCAGCGTTCTTTGTTGCCATTTTCCCGGGCAATATTTCCCAGTACGTCACCCACACCGACGCTTTCGGGCTCGATACTGACCGTGCCCGCCTGGTGCGGCTGTTCTTCCAGCCGCTGCTCGTGATCTGGGCGCTGTGGTCCACCGGTGCCTGGAAGGCAGTGCGCGCTGCGCTGAAAAAGGGCTAGCTGCGGGCGGCCGGCTCCTTCGCTTCCGGAGTTCCTCCCGACGTCGTGTTCGCCTCGCACGGTGCTCTGCCTCCATCTGCTCCTCCAGCTTGAACTGCGCAGCCTCCCATTCCGGTACCACCGGGGCAGCGCGACGGTTGCTCTAGGGGATCCCGAGGCCTTCCGTGCACCGGTTCCCACTCTTCGTTGCCCTTGTGGCAGGTGTGGCCCCGGCAGCACCAGCAGGCAACAGAGGGTGGGAACCTGTGCGGCGGTTCGGTGCTTAGCCGCCGTTGGACTGGCGGATGCCGGTGCCCAGCGCCTCGAACGAGTAGACGAAGCCGCCGTCCGCGCCGCTGACCGTCAGGTAGGCCTCGGTGGTGCCGGGCTTAATCGCCACGTTGGTGGCCGATGACAAGCCCTCGGCGTCGTCGGCCGGAACCGAGACCGTGCCGATGTGCCTGCCCTCCGGGCTGTAGACGAAGATGCTCGGCTGGCCGTGCACCGCCTGGTAGATGTTTCCGTCGGCGTCCACGGCGTTGGAATCGATCTGGCTCTTGCCGCCGCTGAAATGGACACCCGGATGGGAGTTTGCAACACCGGTCCGGTCCTCGTTCAGGCCGAGGTAGTCGATGCGGTTGTCAGAGTACTGGCTGACCCAGAGCCCCTTGAAGTCCTCGGTGAAGGAGATTCCGTTGGGTGCGGGAAGATCCTTCGCCAGGACAGTCGTTTCGGCGGTGTCCTTGTCGATCCGCACAATCCTGCCCTGTGCCTCTTCTGCCGGCCCGTCATGTCCGGTGGTGTCGCTGAGGAAAAGATGGCCGTCCTCGTCGAAGGCCAGATCATCGAGCTTCATCGGGGTTCCCTCGACGTTGCCCGCGAAGAATGTCTGCGGATCGGTGCCTTCGGCGGTGATGCTGGTGACCTTTCCGCCGAGGAAGTCCGTCAGGTACAGCCGGCCGTCCTGCGGGCTGAACTGCGCCGAGGTGTAGACGCCGGTGTCGTCGGTGTAAATCCCTTCGGCGGTCCCTTCCTCGACGTCGATCTTGTGGACTTTCGGATCTCCGGGGGGCGCGGTGACATCGACGACGAACAGGCCGCCGTCGGGGCCGAAGGTTGGTCCTTCCAACAGGGTCATGCCCGTTTCCGGGTGGACCTCGCTGACCTGAAGAACCTTTTCGGCGGTGATGTCGGCGGTGTTTTTCGCGGCCGTGCTCTGAGTGTCATTCTCCGTTCCGTTCTCCGGGGAAGTTGCCGGGGCGGCCTGGCCTGCACAACCGACGAGGGCACCGATCAACCCCAGGGCTGCTGCTCCGCGCCAGATCGGAGTGGACTGATGGGCGCGCTGCGTCTTTCGGGGGTGCTGTGACATTTCGGTGCTCCGTTACGGGACGTGGGGGTCCTTCGGGTGGCCAAATAGCGCGCAGTCCTTCGCAGGCTGCAAAGCGCGGCCACCCAAAGTGCTTAGGATCATCCTAACTAGTTTGGGTGGTTGCCCTGCAATTGCTGCTGCACCTGCAGGGCGTCGACTACTTGCTTCCCGAATATGCCGGGAAAGGTGAGCATTAGGTAGGCCGAATTACTGAATTCGATCACAAAACGTCGCCAGTGAGGTTTGGGTCTGTACCATCAGCGAAATGGGGAGCGCCGCTGCCCTACATTACTGGGGGAGCGCCGTGCGAATTCCGGAAATACTCACTAAAGACCAGATTGATAATGCCGTTCTTCTTCTGCGGAGTTACTACACCGAACCGCAGCATGCAAAGAGCGGACTCCGGAGCGGAGCTCGCTTTGATACATGGGGTGGTGGCGGTGATGCCGCCAGTATTTGCAACACCCTCACGGCGGACGATCTGCTCGCCGCATCATTTCTCTCCGTTCGTTTTTCCCCGAAGGCAGTCATTGGCATTCTGGGGGATCGCAGGGAGGATGTCACTGCACTGCTCTCGGCTATTCCAGTCGACCTGGACTTGGTTGATGTCAGCCACGATGACTTCAAAGCCGTACTCGGGGAAGAAAGTCCTGCTTGGCAACTGTGGGACCTCCTGCGTGGAAAGGATCAGTTGAACGGCAAGGGTTGGGGCGTAGGTCCGACCAAAGCCAGCAAACTGCTGGCCCGCAAGCGGCCACGGTTGATTCCGATCTGGGACTCAGTGGTGAAGCGAGAGACTGAATTGAAGAACTCCCAGACTCAGTGGATCGACTGGCACCAGGCGCTCACCGAAGATAATTGCGCGCTCACCATGCACTTGAATGAGGTGCAGCGCCGTGCCGAGCTGCCCCATCCGGTTTCCACGCTCCGTGCAATGGATGTTGTCCTGTGGATGCGCGGCACGGGTGGAGGAATAGTGCAGCCTTCAACGGGCGAAGACGAGGCTTCCTGAGACTAGGCAGAGAGGGGCCTGTGTTCCGGCACCTCGAACTTTTCGTAATCTTCTGGCAGGTATCTGCAAGGGCCAATGAATTGGGCTGAATTACTCGAGTACTTAGTGGGAATAGTCCCGTATGTCGTTTTTTGCGGAATGCAATACTTTTGCGGCCCACAGCACATAAAATAGAACACATGTACGGACCTCAGGAGAATCCCAGAAGCTCGCGACCTTCGGGCTCTTTCCCCTTGGTCCCCAAAGTCCCAAGAGGTCAGATCGCCGCCGAGCGGTTGGCAGCAGAAACCCCTGACTCTGCGTCCGGATTTATCCGTCCCAGCAATCACGGGGAGCCCGCCGCAGCAGAAAGTGCGCTGCTTGCCGGGCTGATTGATCAGATCCGGGCGCTGGAGGAACTGAAGGCAGCAGCGTCCGCGGCCCAGGCCAGGGCAACGGCTCTCTTTGACGCGGTGACTCGGCAGGCGCAGGCAGCCGCGGGACTGAAAGCAGACCAGCTCGGCAAGGGCGTCGGTGCCCAGATCGGCTTCGCCCGCCGCGAGTCACCCAACCGCGGGACCCGGCTGCTGGGGCTGGCACGAATCCTCACCGCGGAAATGCCCCATACGCTCCACGCCCTCACGATCGGGGTGATCAGTGAATACCGGGCCACGATCCTGGTCCGGGAGACCGCGTGTCTGTCCCTGGCCGACCGGCAGCGTGTTGATGAGCTGGTTGCCGGGGATCCGGGTGAGTTGGAGCAGCTCGGGGACCGGCAGCTGATCGCGAAGATCAAGTCCCTGTCCTACTCAATGGACCCCCATGCAGTCGTGAAACGGGCTGCGCATGCGGTCTCGGAGCGGTTTGTGTCCTGCCGGCCTGCACCGGACACCATGACGTGGGTGACGGCCCTGCTGCCGGTCGCCCAGGGGGTGGGCGTGTATGCGGCCCTGACGCGGGAAGCGGACAGGCTCCGGGCAAGCGGGGATCCCCGGTCGAAGGGTCAGATCATGGCCGATACGTTCGTGGAACGCACCACCGGGCAGGCTCGGGCGGAGGATGTCCGGGTTGAGGTGCAGCTGATCATGACGGACCGGGCCCTGCTGGCCGGATCTGCGGAACCGGCTGTCCTGCCCGGCTACGGGGTGGTTCCGGCGCAGTTCGCCCGGGACCTGGTCCGGAACAGGGCAGGTGCGGATGACGTACCTGATGACGCGCCTCCGGACAAGACCGCCAGAACCTGGCTCCGGCGGCTCTACGCCGCTCCCACCAGCCACCAGCTGGTGGCCATGGACTCCAGAGCCAGGCTGGTGCCCGAGGGCATGGCCCGGTTCATCGCCGCCCGTGACCAGACCTGCCGGATGCCGTGGTGCGGGGCACCGATCCGGCACTATGACCATGTCCGCCCCGTCCGTGACGGCGGGACAACCAGCATCGAGAACCTCCAAGGGCTCTGCGAGGCCTGCAACCAGGCCAAGGAAGCGCCCGGCTGGACCACACGCACCGTCGACGCCCTCCCTGCCGTCGAACCTGCAGCAGCAAGGCCAATCGGCGGACACACGGTGGAGACGCGCACCCCAACGGGCCATTCTTACCGCGCTACTGCTCCGCCATTGCCGGGAGCCTGTAACACTGCAGGACATCTAAGTTACCGACCAGTAATATAGCGTCCATGCACCTTCTCCTTCGTACCCTCCTGGTCCTCTTCCGCTCCCGCCGGCGACCCAAAATCGGTTTTTTCGACACTTCGTCGCTGCCCATGCGGGTGCTCCCCACAGACATCGACATCGCCATGCACCTCAACAACGGGATGTATCTGTCGCTGATGGATCTGGGTCGGTTCGACCTCATGGTTCGCAGCGGTTTCTGGGCGGCAATGCGCCGGAACGGCTGGAACCCGGTAGTGGGCAATGAGACCATCAGCTTCCGCAAATCGCTCGAACTGGGCCAGCGCTACACGATCGAAACCAAGGTCATCGGCTTCGACGAGCGGGCCAGCTACATCGAGCAGCGGATGGTGGCCGACGGCGAGATCTACGCCCGCGCGTACATCGCCGCGCGCTTCGTTTCCAAGAAGGGCCCGGTGAGCAACGAGGAGATCTTTAAGGCTGCAGGCGTCCAGCCGCCGGCGGACCTCGAGCTGCCCGAGTGGATTCGACAGTGGCGGGAGGACGGCGCCCTGCCGAGCACGCGCCGTCCGGCTCCCCACACCTGGAGCTGATTCCGGCCCGCAGCATCCGGTGCCCAAAACCGGGTAGACGCATATCGCCCGCCTGCCCGGCGGCGTAAATTGGCGCCATGACACTATCCCTCAATATGTTCCTGAGCCTGGACGGGGTGATGCAGGCTCCGGGTTCCGCAGACGAGGACATGTCCGGCGGGTTCGAGCGCGGCGGATGGCTGGTGCCGCATATGACGACGGACGTGAGCCAAACGGTCACCGGGTGGTTTGCAAAGGGCGACTCGCTGCTTCTCGGGCGGGGCACGTATGAGATGCTGCAACCCTTTTGGGAACTTGTCACAGATCCGGACGATCCCGTGGCTTACGCCTTCAACCACTTACCCAAGTATCTGGTGTCGTCGACTGTGGTTAGCCCGACGTGGCATAACACCAAGGTGTTGGCGGGGGACCTGTTGTCGGCCGTTGCGGGGCTCAGGGGACGCCGCGGGGAAGTGCAGGTCCACGGCAGCTACCGGCTTGCCCGTGCACTGCACGACGCAGGGCTGGTGGATGAATACCGGCTGCTCGTATTTCCCGTAGTGGTCGGAGGGGGCAAGCGCCTCTTTGATATGGGGGCCGCTCCGTCGGGGTTCCGCCTCATTGAATCCGAGACCCTGGACAGCGGAGCCCTGCACCTGCGTCTGCAACCCATCCCTTTTGGTACGGCGGACCATGGGAACGGGCGGACCGGGAGGAACACTTAACTGCTGAGGAAACGCCGGCCCTCCGTGTCGATGAAGAGCAGTAAAGATGAAGGGCGGAACCGCTGCTGCGGTTCCGCCCTTCATCTTTGCTGCTGGTGCCGCTGCCGGCTAGTACTGCGTCCTGCGTGAGCGCCCGCTGATCAGCATGACCAGGGGAACCATCAGAAGGAGCAGCGGGATGAGCACTGCCAGGACCTTCGGAGAAGTGACAATCTCACCGGGAGTCATGGCCGAGGTGCTGGCCCGCATGGTGTCTGCACCTTCGGAGATTTCCCCGTTGCCGCCGTCGAGCGTCTCGGTGCCTTCGGCCAGCTTCTTGTTGCCGTCGGCCAGCTCCGTTGCACCTTCCTTCAGGTCACTGGTTCCGGTGGTGAGCGTCTTGCCGCCGTCGTCGAGCTTCACGACGCCTTCGGCAAGGCTGCCGCTGCCAGTGACGAGTTTGCTGGTGCCTTCCGACAGTGTGGTGGCACCGGTCGCGAGCTGGTCATTTCCGTCCGCGAGGGTTGCTGCTCCGGCTTCCAGCGTGCCGAGGCCGGTGGAGAGCGTCTGGGCGCCGGTGGCAAGCTTTGCTGCACCGGTTACCAGATCGGGAGTCTTGGCAGCCAATTCGGAGGCACCTGCGTTGAGCTTGCCGGCGCCTTCGGCGATGGCGGTATTGCCCGTGGCCAGGGTTCCCGCACCGGCACGCAGTGTACCGAGCCCGGCGGAAAGCTCTCCGGCTCCCGCAGAGAGAGTCACCGCTCCGGTGTTGAGCGTTCCCGCTCCGGTTGCCAGCTGGCCGGCACCAATTTCCAGTGCCTGTGTGCCGGTGGCCAATTCGGAGGCTCCGGTGTTGAGCTGCCCGGCGCCTTCGGCGATGGCCCCGTTGCCCTTGGCCAGATCTCCGGCTCCGGCACGCAGCGTAGCGAGACCGGTGGACAGATCCGATGCGCCGGTGGAAAGTTCTCCCGCTCCGGCGTTGAGCTTTCCTGCACCTGCGGCAATCTGGTCGGCGCCGGCGGCAAGAGCCGGGGTGCCTGCGGCCAGGGTCGCAGCACCGGTCTTCAGGTCTCCGGCACCGGTGGCGAGCTTTTCATTGCCGGCCGCCAGAGTGCTGGAGCCGGTTTCCAAGGCGCCGGTTCCGGCAGCCAGTTCGCCAATTCCGCTCTCCAGGCTGCCCGTTCCGTCCAGGACCTGCTGGGCGCCGCCCTGAAGTTTCAGGGCTCCTTCTGCAAGAGCTGCGGCACCGCCGGCAACTCCTGCCGCACCGTTGCGCAGACCCGGTTCTTCAGCAGTTCCCTGACCGTCGAAACCGGCCTTGATCGTCAGGATTCCACCGTTGAGTGCTTCTGCTCCGTCAGCAACCTGCACACCGCCGTCCTTGACCAACGGGACGCCTGCGGCAAGGGCTGTTGCCCCGGCGCCGGCAGTGACAGCGCCGGCCCGGACGGTTTCCAGCCCGTCCTTGAGCTGGGTGTTGTAGCTGTTGCTGAAGTTCGTGGCTCCTGCAGCGATGGTGTCTACACCGTCTCTGGTGCCGACGGCCTGCGCCGTGACGGCGGCAAGGCGTTCCTGGAGTTCAGCATCGGTGAGGGCCGCGGCGTCATTCTGCAGCGCCTGCAGCTTTGCCACCATGTCGGCAGCGGCCGCTGAAGCATTTCCTGCACCCGTGGCCACCGTGTCGGCGCCCAGGGTAAGCCCGGCTGCGCCACCGTTTACCAGTGGAATTCCGGCGGAAAGCGCCAAAGCCCCCTCTGAAAGCTGCGGCCCGCCGTTGACCAGGGCATTGATGCCGTTCGAGAGGTTCCGTGCACCGGTGGCGAGTTCAGCAGAGCCGGCAGCAGCATCGTTGACGCCGTCCCCCAGCTGCTCGGCACCGGCGTTGACCCGGTTGGCGCCGGCCACGAGGTCCTTGGTGCCCTGAACTGCAGCTCCGGTCCCCTCGTGAAGCGTGGCAGCACCGATCCGAAGGTCTCCGGCACCCTTGGCCAGCTTGGAGACGCCGGCATTTACGCCGGCAGCACCGGCGGCTACCTGTGATGCTCCAGCGTTCGCCGTGTCGGCGCCGGTCTTCAGCTCACCGGTTCCGGCGGCAATCTGCTGGGCTCCGGCGTCGGCGTTCTGGGCGCCCGCGGCAAGAGCAGTGCTGCCGTCGTTGAGCCCTTTCGCTCCGACAGCAAGCTCGCCTGCTCCGGCAGAGATCTGATCGGCGCCGGTCTTGGCGCTTCCGGCTCCGGTGTTCAGCAAGTCCGCTCCGGCTTTCGCATCATTGGCTCCGGACCGCAGTACTCCGGCACCAGCGGCAAGCTTGCCGGCGCCCTCGTTGGCAGCCTTCGAGCCGTCCCGGAGCTTGAGACCGCCGTCGTTCAGCTCCTTCGCTCCGCCGGCGATTTGATCGGCACCGTTCCGAAGGGCCAGTCCTCCGTCGTTAAGCTGTCCCGCACCGGCGTTCAGTGTCTTGGCACCTTCGGCGGCACTCAGCGCGCCCGTGTTCAAGTCCCCGGAGCCGACAGCAAGCTGGCCGGCGCCGTCGGAGGCCCGCACTGCCCCGTCGCGGAGCTGGATGCCGCCGGTGGCAAGCTGACCGGCACCGGCATTGGCCGTTCCTGCACCGGTGGCGAGTTTGAGCGCACCCTCGGATGCGGAATCGGCGCCGGTCTGCAGCTTCAAGGCGCCCTCGTCCAGGGAAACCGCGCCGTCCTTCAGCGATGTCGCACCGGTTTTGGCGGAGGCAATGCCCTTGGCCAGCGTGTTCGCTCCGGCGTCGACCTTTTCGCTGCCGGCCGCAACCTTGTCCGCGCCGTCGCGGGCCTTGGCCGCCCCGTCCCTCAGGTCACCCGCGCCTGTGGACGCCTTCGTGGCGCCCTCGCTGAGCTGGCTGGCTCCGGCTGCAACGCGGCTGCTGAAAAGAACAAAAAAGGCGAGAAGGAGTATGAGGAACAAAGCTAGAAGAGCTGTCAGGAGAGTATGCGGCCGGGATCCAGCCCGGCCGGACGGAGAACTCGTCATTGAAATTCCTTTTTCTGGTCATAGTCCGGTCCCGCGACCGGCTGGGTGCGAGGGGCGCCGGTGGGCTCCCGCTCTCAGTGGTGCCGGACCGAAAGCGCCTCTGCTCTGATGACGAATTCCCCCGACATAAGTGTGATGTCTGTTACATCTAACTTACTGGTCGGTAACAAAGCAAGGATTTTAGAAAATAAGTTACCCGCGAGTAGGTTGCGGTCGCGGCGAAATTCAGTTAATGGCCCCGGCGTGTCCGGATGACGACTGCGGCGCCATGGTGAATGCTGGCGGCAATGGCAGTTTGCAGGCGCTTCACCATGGACCAGGGAGTTATGGATGAGCTGGCTTGACCGTGAAAACACCATCGCACCGCCCGGTTTCAACCGCTGGCTAATCCCGCCCGCAGCATTGGCGGTCCACCTCTGTATCGGCCAGGTCTATGCCACGAGCGTGTACAAGAACGCACTGGTGGAACATTTTGACGCCAGCCTCACGCAGATCGGCATCATTTTTTCGGTCGCCATCGTGATGCTGGGTCTCTCTGCCGCGGTCATGGGAACCTGGGTGGACCGCAACGGCCCGCGCAAAGCGATGTTTGTTTCCGCGGTTTTCTGGACGGGCGGCTTCCTTGTTGGCGCCGCCGGAATTTTCACCGACCAGCTATGGCTCCTTTACCTCGGCTACGGAGTAATTGGCGGCATCGGACTCGGCATCGGGTACATTTCTCCGGTCTCCACCCTGATCAAGTGGTTCCCCGACCGGCCCGGCCTGGCCACCGGAATGGCCATCATGGGCTTCGGCGGCGGTGCGCTGATCGCCAGCCCGCTCTCCTCGGCGCTGCTGACCTTCTACGATCCCGACTTTGGCACCGCGGGAGGCGAGGCAGGACAGGCAGTGGGCAAGCTGTTCCTCACTCTCGCAGCGGTCTATCTCGTTTATATGCTCTATGGCGCATGGACCATTAGGGTTCCTGCGGACGGCTGGCACCCCGAGGGATTCGATCCGGCCGCAGTGGCAAGCAAATCCCTGGTCACTACCAATCACGTCTCGGCTGCCAACGCCATTAAGACCCGTCAGTTCTGGCTGGTGTGGATTGTCCTTTTCTGCAACGTGACGGCGGGCATCGGCATCCTGGAACAGGCCGCGCCGATGATCCAGGACTTCTTCCGCCAGCCCGACGGCGTCTCCCTGGTCAGCGCCGCGGTGGCCGGCGGCTTCGTGGGGCTGCTCTCGATCGGCAACATGGGCGGACGCTTTGTCTGGTCCGCGACCTCGGACGTGATCGGCCGCAAACGCATCTACATGGTCTACCTGGGCGCCGGAGCGGTGCTGTATCTGATGCTGGCTCTGTTCGGAAACGTCTCAACAATCCTTTACGTCCTGCTGGCCTTCGTGATCCTGTCGTTTTACGGCGGAGGCTTCGCCACGGTGCCGGCCTATCTGCGGGACCTCTTCGGCACCTATCAGGTGGGCGCCATTCACGGCCGCCTGCTGACGGCCTGGTCCGCCGCCGGCATTGCCGGGCCGCTGATCGTGAACTCCTTCCTGGATGCCCAGGGAACTCCCGGCGAACTGGACGCCGGCGCATATCAGCCGGCGCTGCTGACAATGGTCGCCCTCCTGGTCATCGGTTTTATCGCCAACCTGCTGGTCCGCCCGGTTGACGCGAAGCACCACGAACCGCAGGCAAAAACCGATCCGGAGACCGCAACCGAATTGGAGGATGAGCACAAATGAAAAAATCCACGAATGTACGGGTAGCGGTGAGCTGGCTGCTGGTGGGCGTGCCGCTGGGGTACGGCGTCTTCCAGACCCTCTCCCGGGCGGCGGCCCTGTTTGGCTGATGCCCGTGCCCTGCGGCCCCAAAGCCGGAGCCTCCCGCTCCGCCAGCCCCGTAGTCCAGCCAGCCCCGTAGCCCAGCCAACCCCGCAGTCCGGAAGCCGGGCAGGTGGTGCGGGGGCTGTGCAACCAACTGATGAGTGCAACGATTAAAGCGCCACAGCCATCCACCCACACCGGTCGGACCAGTGTCTCCGGCACGGAGAGCAGGAGTTTGCCATGAAGGCCCTTCAGTACCGCACGATTGGTGCCCCGCCGGAAGTAGTCGAGATTGACACTCCGGAGCCCGGGCCCGGGCAGGTCCGCATCAAGGTGACCGCCGCAGGCGTCTGCCATTCGGATGAGTTCATCATGAGTCTTCCCGAGGACCAGTACGTGTACGGAGTCCCGCTGACTTTGGGGCATGAGGGCGCAGGGCTGGTGGATAAGCTGGGCGACGGCGTGGAGCACCTGGAGCTGGGAACTTCCGTGGCGGTGTACGGCCCCTGGGGCTGCGGCCGTTGTTATGAGTGCTCCAAGGGGAGCGAAAACTACTGCACGAATGCGGCCAAGTTCGGCATCATGCCTCCGGGCCTGGGAGCGCCCGGAGCGATGGCCGAATACATGATCGTGGACGACCCCAGGCACCTGGTGCCGCTGGGGGACCTCGATCCCGTGCAGAACGTGTCGCTGACGGATGCGGGCCTCACCCCGTACCACGGGATCAAAGGATCCCTGGACAAGCTGCATGCCGGTGCCACCTGCGTGGTCATCGGCGTCGGCGGCCTGGGACATGTCGCCGTCCAGCTCCTGCGGGCCATGACTCCGGCGACAGTCGTGGCGCTCGACATCAGCGAGGACAAGCTGAACCTTGCCTCGGACGTGGGTGCGCAGTACACATTCCCCTCCGAACCCGGGACCGTGGATCTGGTGCGGGACCTGACCCACGGCGAGGGGGTCAACGCGGTGTTCGACTTTGTGGCGAACCAGGCCACGATGGATCTGGGCAAAGCCATGATCCGCACACAGGGCGACCAGGTGCTGCTCGGGGTCGGCGCCGGGGTGCTTCCCGTAGGGTTCATGTCCGGAGCTTTGGAGGCCACGATCCGCTCGCCGTACTGGGGAAGCCGGCCGGAACTGATTGAAGTTCTCGATCTGGCCCGCTCCAGCGGGATCAACGTGCACACCGAGGTCTATTCCCTGGACGATGCGCCCAAGGCATACGAGAAATTGAAAAACAACAGCATCATCGGGCGTGCGGTCATCGTCCCCTAGCCGGCGGCGGGGGACAGGCCCGCGAACACCCGGGCCTGGGCCAGGAGCTGCGGCACGCCGGCCTCCATGGACGGGGCGAACAGTGTGTCGTGGGGCCGCTCGCCCTTGAGCCACCGGGTGTAGATGGCTTCGCAGAAAATCGATGCCTTCCACAGGGCCAGGGCCTGATACCAGGGGAGGGCATCGAGCGACAGGCCGGTCTGCGACTGGTACCGCGCAATAACGTCATCGCGCCGCAGATACCCCGGGCTGCGGGTGACGGCGGTCAGTTCCAGCGGACTCGGCGGGCTGCCCGGCTCGGCGTAGGTAGCCGTCAGGTAGCCCAGGTCTGCGAGCGGGTCGCCTACGGCGGCCATTTCCCAGTCCAGGACGGCGGCCACCCGCGCCGGTGCGCCGCGGTGGAACATCAGGTTTCCGGGGCGGTAATCGCCGTGGAGAACGGACGCCTGCTGGCTGTCCGGCAGGTTGTCGGCCAGCCACCGGCCCAGAAGGGCGACGTCGGGAAGGGAACGCGTGGTGTTGATGTCCCACAGAGCGGAAAACCGCTCCACCTGTCGGCGCAGGTAGCCCTCCGGGCGGCCAAACGAGGCAAGGTCGCCCGACGTCACGTCCACCTGGTGCAGCTGCACCAGGGTGTCGACGACGGCGTTGCTGGTTGCCAGCCGCTGTTCCGCAGAGCCCAAAGCCGCCGGGATGGTGTTGGTAATAACGAGGCCGTCCAGATACGTCATGACGTAGAACGGCACACCGAGGACTGATTCGTCCTCGCACACCGCGAGGATGGCCGGGACGGGAACGCCGCGGGTCTTCAGGATCTGCTGGATCCGTGCTTCTCGGACCATGTCGTGCGTGGAGGGCGGCAGCGGGGGGCGCGGGCCGCGCCGGAGTACGAACACGTCGCTGCCGCGCTGGATGCGGTACGTAATGTTCGACTGCCCGTCACCGATTTGCGCCCAGGACAGCGGCCCCGAGCCAAGGTTGTGGGCGTCCAGAAATTCCGTCACCGCATCGAGGATGAGCAGTGGGGGTAAGGGCATCGCGTCGGCCTCGGCCCTGGTGGACACCACCTCGGTGCCGTCCGGTACGGAGAGCAGTGCCGCAGTGCCTGTTGCCATGTTCTATGCCTCCGCTGCGCTGTAGGAGGGCGTGCCGTCAACATCGGCCTGGAAGGGGGCGCCTTCCTCCACCGCTCGCCGGCGGGCAGCCGAAGCCCTGCGGGCCATTGCCCACTTGTGCGTTTCATTGGAGCCGTCGTAGATGCGGAAGGCACGCACCTCGTTGAGGTAGGAGGCCAGCGGCAGCCGGTCGGAGACGCCGTCGCCGCCGCACAGCTGCAGCGAACGGTCGATCACCCGGTAGACGGCTTCGGACGTGTGCGCTTTGGCCACCGAGGACAGGGCCGAACCGGCCTTGGGATCGGTATCCAGCAGCAGGGCGGTCTTGGTGATGATGGCATCGGATGTTTCCAGATCCATCACGTTCAGCGCCAGCATGTCCTGGGCTATCCCCAGCTCGTGCATGGCCGAGCCGAAAATCTCCCTGGTGTTCGTCCGGTCCAGGGCAATGTCCATGGCCCGCCGGGCGAGGCCGAGCCAGCGCATACAGTGGGTCAGCCGGGCCGGGCCGAGGCGCACCTGCGCGTACCGGAATCCCTGGCCCGGCGTTCCCAGGACGGCGGCGTCGGGCAAAAACACGTCCTCGAAATGCACATGCGGGTGGCCGCCGCCAATGGCGCGGTCCATGGTGGAAATCTGCTCGCCGATCCGCACTCCGGGGGTGTCCATGTCCACAAGGAGCATGGTGGCCCCCGCGGGGGCGGCGCCGCCCGGAGCGGATGCACCGAGGGCCGGTGTGCGAACCATGGCGATGCAGAAGGCGGCGTTGTTGGCACCGCTGGTGAAGCGTTTGTGGCCGTTAATGACCCAGCCGCCGTCCACCTTCGCCGCTGAGGACTGCAGCGCGGCCGGATCTGATCCGGCTCCCGGATGAGGTTCCGTCATCCCGAAACAGGATCTGGCTTCCCCGGACACCAGGGGGCGCAGATACTGCTCCTTCTGCGCCGGGGTGCCGATCAGTTCAAGCATGTGCATGTTGCCTTCATCGGGCGCCTGGCAGTTCAGGACGGTCGGTCCGATCAGGGAGTAGCCGGCTTCCTGGAAGATCGGCGACCAGAAACGAAGCGGCAGGCCCTGGCCGCCGTATTCCTTCTGGGCGTGCGGCGCGTAGACGCCGGCGTCCTTTGCGGCGGAGCGCAGCCGGCGGAGGACGTCCTCGTCCAGCCGCCCGCCGGGCGAAGGTTCCGCGGGGATAACCACAGAGCGGATGAAGTCCCGGGTGCGGACGCGCAGATCCTCGACCTCGGAGGGCAGGGTGTTCATGGAGTGTCCTTCGCTGCCCAGGCGTTGCCGCCGGCAGCCAGCAGGCCGCCGTCGAGGTTCAGGATCTGGCCGGTGATCCAGGCTGCGTCCTCGGACGCCAGGAAAGCCGCGGCGGCAGCCACGTCGTCCGGGGTCCCAAGCCGGCCGAGGGGATAGGCCGCGGCTACCTGTTCCTCCCTGCCTTCGTAAAGTGCGCGCGCAAACTGTGTCTTGACGACGGCGGGTGCGAGGGCGTTGACGCGGATGGCGGGCCCCAGCTCCACTGCCAGCGACCGGGTGAGCTGCTCAATGGCTGCCTTGCTGATTCCGTAGAAGCTGATGCCCGGCGAGGGGGTCTGCGCGCTGACGGAAGACAGATTGATGACGGAGCCGCCCCGGCCGGCAAAATCGAGTTTGGCATGGTGATAGGCATCCTGAACCCAGCCGAGCGTGCCGTAGAGGTTCACGTCCATGATCTTTCGGGCGGCTTCAGGTTCCAGATCCATCAGCGGGCCGTACACCGGGTTGATACCGGCATTGTTGACCAGGATATCCAGCCGTCCGAAGACCCCGGCCACGGCATCGAGGACTTCTGCGCGGTGCACGGCGTCGTCCGACCTTCCGGCAAGAGCCAGGACGGAGCCTTCCGGGAAGGACGCTGCCGCCTCCTCCAGCGGGCCGGGCTTGCGGGCCGTAATACAGACCCGGGCGCCTTCTGCGGCGAAACGCCGGGCAACGGCAAGGCCGATCCCGCGGCTGGCTCCGGTGACTATGGCCGTTTTGCCCTCCAGCCGGCGGACCTGGACGGTATTTTCCTGCACGCGAACTCCTCTGTCATTGCCTGGTGCGCCGCGTCATCATACCAAGCAACCGCTTGGTATGATCTGCGCTAAGACAAGTCTCATGCAGTACCAAGAGTGTGTCAAGCGTCACAGGGCACACCGGCGGGCGGCCCGCCAACGGGGAGGCGGGCCGCCCAGGGGGCTCGACGACGGAGAGTCGACGGAGAGTCCGGGGGGGAGCCGGGGGAGAGCCGGGGGATTCTAGCGGTAGCGGCGGTGCAGGTTCTCTCCGGCATCTGGGCCGTTTGCCCACTCCGAAATCCAGGGCCCGGTTCCTTCGGACTGGTCCAGGACGCCCTTCTCCAGCCAGGTGTAGCGTCCCGCGAGGACCCCCTTGGCAAGCCGGCGGTCCTCGGCATCCGAGTTCCGCCACAGGTCCTCGAAGAGTGTGTCGGTCCGCGCGCGGGACTGGGCGCAGAATGCCTTGGCCAGTTCATAGGCCGGGGCGCCTTCGGCCGGGTTGTTCCGGCGCATGGTTTCAGCGCGCATGCATACGGCGGAGATTGCGAACAGCTCCGCGCCGATGTCCACGATCCGGCCCAGGAACACTTGGTGGTGCTCCAGCCCTGCCTGCCACCGGGCCATGCCGTAGAAGGTGGACCGGGCCAGCCGGCGGGAAGCGCGGTCTGCGTAGCGCAGGTATACGGCGAGCGGGCCGAACTCCGCATATGCGGTAGGCACCGAACCGCGTCCGGCAGCCAGGGTGGGAAGCCAGCGGCCGTAGAAGCCGCTGGCTTTCACGGCGGCCAGGGCCTTCCTGCCCAGCGTGGCGTCGGCGACGGCAAGATCGCCGGCGGCCTTGAGATGGGCGTCAACGGCCTCGCGGGCGATCAGCAGATGCATGATTTCGGTGCTGCCTTCAAAAACCCTGTTGATCCGCAGGTCGCGCAGCTGCTGCTCCGCAGGCACCGCCCGCTCGCCCCGCGCCGCCAGTGAGTCCGCTGTTTCAAAGCCCCGGCCGCCGCGGATCTGCACCAATTCGTCGCCGACCCGGTAGGCCATCTCGGAGGCCCACAGCTTGGCGAGGGCGGCTTCGATCCGGATGTCCTTGGTTCCGCCGTCGGCCATGCTGGCCGACAGTTCAAAGACGCTCTCCAGGGCGAAAGCGGTGGCGGCGATAAAGGCCACCTTTTTGGCGACGGCTTCATGCTGCCCGATCGGCCGCCCCCACTGCTCCCGGGTTCCGGTCCAGCCGCGGGCAATCTTCACCGACCATTTGGCCGAGGCCGCACACAGGGCGGGAATGGAGAGGCGGCCGGTGTTCAGGGTGGTCAGGGCGATCTTCAGGCCCTGCCCCTCCCGGCCCAGCCGGTTCGCTGCCGGGACCCGGACTCCGCGGAGCCTGGTGACGCCGTTTTCGATCCCGCGCAGGCCCATGAAATTGTTCCGGTTCTCCACGGTAATCCCCGGTGAATCCATCTCAACCACGAAGGCGCTGATCCCGCCCTTTTCCGTTCCGTGCGGCGGCACGGCTGCCATGACCACCACCAGTTCCGCGATCACGCCGTTGGTGGTCCAGAGTTTCACTCCGTCCAGCACGTATTCGCTGCCGTCCTCGGAGGGCACCGCGGTGGCCCGCATCCGCGCCGGGTCGGAACCGACGTCGGGTTCGGTCAGCAGAAAGGCCGATATCGCGCCGGTGGCGCAGCGCGGCAAATACTCGTCCTTCTGCGCTGCGGTTCCAAAAACCTTGACCGGCTCGGGTACGCCGATGGACAGGTGCGCGGAAACCAGCGCGCCGAGGCTGGGGTGCACGGATCCCAGAAGCATCAGTGCCCGTCCGTAGGCGAGCAGGGACAGGCCAAGGCCGCTGTTCTGGCGCGGGATCTTCATTCCGAATACGCCCAGCTCGGTCAGGCCGCGGAGGTACTCGTCGGGAATCACGCCGGTGCGTTCGATGAGCCGGCCGTCCAAAGTGGCGCAGTACGTCTCCAGCTGGTCCAGGAAGTCGCGCTCCCGGATCGCCGCTTCGGGATCCGCGGGCTGCGGGCGGATGAGGTCCAGGTTGTAGCTGCCCATGTAAATGCCCTTGGCAAAGCTGGGCCGCCGGTCCTCGGCTATTCGGGAGTCCTCGGCCAGCGCCCGGGCGTCCTGTGCGGTGACCACGCGCTCCTTGACCTCCCGGACGCCGTCGTCTCCGGTGGTGCGGGCATCCGGCAGGTCCTTTGTGCTCATGGCAGTTCCCCTCGGTCCGGGCTGCACCAGACAGCCTCCGTTGGTTGTGCCGCCCCAGCCTACGCTCCGCCGGCGTCTGCAGAAAGGGTGCTGGGGCGGCGGGTGAGGGCGGGGTGAAAATGGAGCTGCCGTAACTGGCACCAAGGCGAGAATTCTTGACAAGTGCCCCCCTTATAGCGTTGGAATGGTAAGCACACTGATTATTTCCGATGCTAACCGCAGACCTCTTCAAGGGGCGATGGATACAGGGAAGCAGGCTGATGCAGAACGAGGGGGATTGGGAAGCGGTCCGATTGCTGTCCACGGCGGCCCGGCTTGTGCGGCGCGAGGTGGATAACCGGCTGCGGGAAGTGGGGCTGACGCAGGAGCGCGTGACAGTGCTGCGCGTGCTGGTGTCGGAGGGGCCGATGAAGCGGGCGGAGCTGGCCCGCCGGTTGAGGGTTACGGCACAGACGCTGGGAACCTCGCTGGTGGCCATGTCGCGTCAGGGGCTCGTGGCTGAGTTGCCGCCGAGCGCCGAGGGAGCTGCGCGCCGGATGGTGGGCATCTCCGATTACGGGCGCCGGATGCTGAGGCAGGCCGATGACATTGAACGCACGGGATTCAGTGCCGACATCAGACCCGAACTCCGCCGGGAGCTTGTTAGCCTGATCCGGGAGCTGGAAGTTCACAGGGCCGGAGCGTCGGCGTCGCTGTAGCCGGCAGCAGGGCTTCCCCGGCCCGAGGTAACGTGATGAGTAGTCCACTAAGACATCACGGCCCCGGCCGGAAGAGGGTAAAAAATGAGCGAAGGCATTCGAGTTGCTGCTGCGGATGAGATTGACGAAGGAACTGCGCTGAAGGTCGACGCCGAGGTGGCCGGCACCGCGGATGACATTGCGGTTTTCCACAGCGATAACGGGGGTTTCTACGCCCTTAATGACACCTGCACGCATGAAGAGGCATCGCTGTCGGAGGGGTGGATCGAGGATACCGAGGTGGAATGTCCCATTCACTCGGCCAGGTTCTGCCTCCGGACGGGTGAAGCGCTCTGCCTTCCCGCGCTGGTAAACGCCAAAGCGCACCGGGTCGAGGTGCGCGGCGGAGAGGTGTACCTCTACCCCGGGGAAGCCCCCGAGTAGTTCGCGCTCCTGGTCTTTGGCGGGCTCCGGGGATGATCTCGGGGTGTGTCGGGGCTTTGCGGAGGAATACGCAAGACTCATGTTGCCTAATTAGGGCAAGGGTAGGGTACCCTTACTTTGTCCGGCTTCCCGGACGCTGGTCAGAGTGAAAACTTTCCTTCCCTTCAGTCAAGGAGCCCCCATGGCCCTGTTCCGGATGCGCCGCGCTGCGGCCGTTGCCGCCGTCGCCGCACTGTCCCTTTCCGCCTGCTCAACCGGTTCAGCCGGAGGGGAAGCCGATGCCGGCAGCGGTTCCTCCGCCGCAGCTGATGCCTTTCCGGTCACCATCGAGCATGTCTACGGTGAAACAACCATCGACTCGGCTCCCGAACGTGTAGCAGCCGTCGCCTGGGCGAACGCGGAAACCGCACTTGCCCTCGGCGTCGTTCCGGTGGGCATGCCAATCATCGAATACGGCGGAAACGAGCAGGGCACAACTCCGTGGATTGACGAGGCGCTGGAAGAACTTGGCGCGCCGATCGGATCCGAGGACGCCCCGGCTCAGTATTCGGAGGCGGACGGCATCGCCTTCGACGACGTCGCGGCCACCAACCCCGACGTCATCCTGGCTGCCTTCTCCGGGCTGTCCCAGGAGGACTACGACAAGCTCTCCAAGATTGCGCCGGTTGTGGCCTACCCGGAGGCCCAGTGGGGCACATCGTGGCAGGACACCGCCGCATTGACAGGTGATGCCCTGGGCCTGTCGGACAAAGCGGACGAGCTGATCGCCGAGACCGAGCAGTCCATCCAGGATGCTGCCGCAGAACACCCCGAGCTGGACGGCAAGACCTTCATCTACGGAAATCTTGCCCCGGCCGGTTCCTCCATCTACACCGCCCTGGACAACCGCCCCAAGTTCCTCACCGAACTTGGTATGGTCCAGGCGCCGATCGTGGAAGAGAATGCTCCGGACGGTGAGTTCTACTACCCCTGGGCCAATGAAAACGCCAACCAGCTGGACTCCGACGTCTTTGTGACCTGGGTGCAGGATGACGAAGCTGCCGCTTCCCTCGCCACCGACCCGCTGCTCGGCCAGATCCCCGCGGTAAAGAACGGCGGACTGGTTGCCGACTCCAATGCAGAGCGCATCTTCTCCGTCTCCGCCATCAACGTCCTGAGCATTCCCTATGCTCTCGACAATGTGGTGCCGATGGTCGCCGAGGCGGCTGCGGCAGCCGACGGCGACAGCTAGTTCCTGCGTGAAAAGAACGCCCCCGGAAAGCTCCGGGGGCGTTCTTTTGCATCTGCGGGCTGTTGCCGTTCTCACGTCCCGGCGGCGCCTCCCGATTGGACAGGACCCCCGGGGAAGCTGACACGATCGGAAGCATGCAAGATCTGCTCAGCATTGCCTCCGGCCTCAAGCCCGTATTTGCCGTCCTGCTCGCCGTGGGGGCGGCCCTGCTGCTCGCGCGGATAATGCGGGAGTCCACGGCCAGGATTTTCCGGCGTGTTCCCCGGATCCGGGAGGCCATAGCGCTGGGCCGCAATCCGCTGCGGCTGGTGCTGTCCCTGATCGGCATCCGGATCGGCCTGGGTGCCACGGCCTCCGGCGCCGACTGGTTTGGGCCGGTCAGCTACGTGCTCACGCTGGGACTGATCGCGTCGCTGGCTTGGCTGGCCGTCGTCGTCCTGCTCATCATCGAGGTGATGCTGCTGAGCAAATACTCCACGGACAGCAAGGACAACCGCCGGATGCGCCGGTTGAAAACGCAGATCATGCTGGGCCGCCGGGTGGGTGTGGCCGTCATTGTCACCATTGCAGTGGCGTTCGTCCTTCTCACCATTCCCGAAGTCCGGGCGCTTGGAGCCGGTATTCTCGCCTCCGCCGGCCTGATTTCCATCGTCGCGGGCCTCGCGGTGCAGAGCACCCTCACCAACGTGTTTGCCGGCATGCAGCTGGCCTTTACGGACGCGATCCGGGTTGACGACGTCGTGGTCGTGGAAACCCAGTGGGGAACCATCGAGGAAATCACCATGACCTATGTAGTGGTGCACCTGTGGGATGATCGGCGGCTGATCCTGCCCTCGACTTACTTCACCACCACCCCGTTTGAGAACTGGACCCGAAAGCAGTCCGCGATTCTGGGCACCGTGGAACTGGATCTGGACTGGCGCGCCCCCGTGGGCGATCTGCGCAAACACCTGAAGGAGACCCTCGCCGCGACCGAGCTGTGGGACGGCCGCACCGGAGTGCTGCAGATTACCGACGCGGTCAACAGCCTGGTGCGGGTGCGCATCCTGGTCAGCGCGGAGGACAGCGGGGCGCTTTTCGACCTGCGCTGCCTGGTTCGCGAAGCCATGGTTACCTACCTGCAGGAATGGCATCCCGGAGCCCTGCCGCGCCAGCGCTGGGAAGAAGTCCGGGCCACGGCACCCGAGGTGCACAGCGCTCCCCGTTCCCATCCGGGCGGAGATCCGGAAGACACCAGCACTTCGCAGTTCTTCACCGGCTCGATCGAGGCCATTGACCGCCGCCACTCCTTCGCCGGCCCGGGCAAGCAGGTCTTCGACGAACGGGAAGAGAACTCCGCGGACGACTGACCAAAACCGTTAACCCTGCTTTGATCTGTTGACAGACGGAGATCCTTCTGGCTGGCTGGCAGCAGGGCCCGGCACTTTTTGGCCGGGCGGCCGGGCATCGGAAAAGGGGAGCAGCAATGGCAGATGAATTTGTGGTCCATGAACTTCAGGGTTCCAACGTGTGGGCCAAGGACGGAGAACGGCTGGGCCTGGTGGGGCAGGTGCACCTGGACCGGGCCACGGGGGAGCCGGAATGGATTACCGTTGCACTGGGCCTCTTTGAAACGCGGCAGCATTTTGTTCCGCTGGCCGGGGCACGCCGGGACGAGGATGACATTTACGTCAACTACAGCCGAAAAGCGGTTGATGACTCGCCCGCCGTCGACCCGGACGGCGCACTCAGTCCTGAAGAGGAAACCCTGCTCACCGACTACTACAAGAAGTTTTGACCCCCCGAGGCCCGGACGGGGCCGCAGCCGCACCGTGAACCCTTTGGTAGTAAGCCCCCTTACCAATAGGATGAAGGTCTGTAATCCAACGCACCCAGGAGGCCGTCATGGCGCAGCAGGACAGTGGAGGACGGGCCCAAACGGCGCCGGATCCCGAACACGCGAGCAAACCGGACAGCCCGGCCGATGTGACAAAACCCAGCTGGAAATACATCCTGCGTAAGACGATCCGGGAGTTCAGCAAGGACCAGTGCACCGACCTCGCTGCTGCCCTGACCTATTACACGGTGCTGGCGATGTTCCCGGCCCTGCTGGCTTTGGTGTCCATACTCGGCCTGGTGGGGCAGGCCGAAAGCACCACCAACACCATGCTGGAATTCCTGGAGGAGTTTGCGCCCGGCAGCGCCGTGGAAGTCCTCGAAGGGCCGATTACGCAGCTGACCACGTCCGGTGCCGCCGGATTTGCGCTGATTGTCGGTATTGCCGGTGCGCTCTGGTCTGCCTCCGGCTATGTGAAGGCCTTCGGCCGGTCCATGAACCGGATCTATGAAGTGGATGAAGGCCGGCCGGCCTGGAAGCTGCTGCCCACCCAGCTGCTGGTGACGCTGGTGCTGATCCTGCTGGTGGCGGCACTGCTCATCATGCTGGTGATCAGCGGTCCCATTGCCGAAACGCTGGGGAACGTCATTGGCCTCGGCCCCGAAGCCCTGATCGTCTGGAACATCGCCAAGTGGCCCGTCATGGTGATCTTCGCTGTGCTGGTTATTGCGATCCTCTACTACTCCACTCCCAACGTGAAGCAGCCCAAGTTCCGCTGGATGAGCATGGGCGCGCTTATTGCGCTGGTAATCCTCGCCATCGTCACTCTGGGCTTCAGCTTCTACGTGGCAAACTTCGGCAACTACAACGCCACCTACGGTGCCATCGGTGGTGTGATCGTCCTGCTGCTGTGGCTCTGGCTGGCCAACCTGTCGCTGCTGTTCGGCGCCGAGTTCGATGCCGAGGTGGAGCGCGGGCGTGAACTGCAGGCCGGGATCCAGGCTGAAGAGAGCGTGCAGCTGCCCCCGCGCGACACCCGCCAGACGGAGAAGCGCCAGGAGCAGGAAGAAGAAGACATCGAGCAGGGCCGGAAGCTGCGCCAGCAGCACGCCGGCAAGGACTACGACGACCACCTCCACGAGTAGCCCGGCGGTTCCGTAAGCCGGCTCGGTAAACCTAAACCGGCCCATTAAATTAGACTGCCCCGGACCGTTGGGTCCGGGGCAGTCTTTTTTGCTGTCGGGGTTCGCTACTTGCTCCTCGACCCAAGATTCTTGCCCTTGGACAGGAACCTGGCTCCGAACAGCAGAAGCCCGACGGCCATCAGGATGCCGGCCCGCAGCCACACGGTGGCATCCTGCTGGGTCAGGAGGAGCACGCAGGAGGCGATGGCCAGGTACGGCACCACAATGGGGGCCTGGAAGTGCTTTTCCTCCACCTTGTCCCTGCGCAGCACAATCACGGCAATGTTGGTGCTCAGGAAGACAAACAGCAGCAGCAGGACCACGGTCTCGGCCAACGAAGCCAGCCCGCCGGTCATGGTCAGGATCATGGCCACTGCGGTGGTGGCGGCGATGGCAACCCACGGGGTCTTCCGGTTGGGCAGGACCTTGCCGAAGACGCCCGGGAGCAGGCCCTGCTCCGCCATGCCGAAGGTCAGCCTCGAGGACATGATCATGGTCAGCAAGGCTCCGTTGGCGACGGCAACCAGGGCGATCAGGCTAAAGAGCCAATCCGGAACGCCGAAGCCGGTGGCGCTGACGACGTCGAGCAGAGGTCCGGAGGACCCGGCCAGGTCCTCGGTGGGCAGGGCAATGGAAGCAGCCAGCCCGATCAGGATGTAGACAAGTCCGGCGGTGAGCATGGCTCCGAAGATGGCCCGGGGGTAAACCCGGCGCACATCGCGGACCTCCTCGGCGATGTTGGCTGAAACCTCAAAACCCACGAAGGAGTAGTAGGCAATCACGGACGCTGCCAGAACCGCGGTTCCCGGGTTCACATCGGCCGGGAACCGGGTGATCTGCTCCGTGTAGCCCTCACCCTTGCCCAGCATCAGGCCCACCAGCACGATCACGAGCACGAGTCCCGACACCTCGATGACGGTCATCACCACGTTGCTGCGCACCGACTCGGTAATGCCGCGGGCGTTGAGCAGTGCCACCAGCAGCAGGAAAATGATGGCTGCAGGAACCGGGGGAACATCCAGGAACGGGCTGAGGTAGTCACCCGTGAACGCCAGCGCCAGGCCCGCGGCACTGGTGACGCCGGCCGCCAGCATGGCAAAACCCACCAGGAACGAAACCGCCGGAACCTTGAAGGCCCGCTGGGCGAAAACCGCGGCACCCCCGGCCTTGGGGTATTTCGTGACAAGTTCGGCGTACGAGGCGGCGGTCAGCAGCGCGAGGACGAGAGCGACCACCAGCGGCACCCAGATCGCGCCGCCCACTTCACCGGAAACCTCGCCCACGAGGGCGTAGATGCCCGCGCCCAGGACATCACCCAGAATGAAGAGGTACAGCATGGGACCGGTGATCCCCTGCTTGAGTTTTGAGGCAGGCGGCGCCTGCGTGCTGTTATCCATGTCGAAAAGTCTAGGGCAACTATAAGGGTGCTGACGATTTCCGAATTATGCGGTAGAAAAAGATGCATGAGTTTTGCACCCCACGCTCTTCCCGCACGGTACGACGTGGTTATTGTCGGCGGCGGAATCGCCGGACTCACTGCTGCGACTGTGCTCGGGCGCGCCCGGCGCCGGGTCGCCGTTGTTGATGCGGGCCGGCCGCGCAACGCCCCCGCTGACCATGTCCATGGGTTTCCCTCCCGGGACGGCATCCCGCCTCGTGAGCTCCTCCGCTTGTGCCGGTCGGACCTGGAGCAGTACGACGTTGACCTCGTTGATGCAGAGGTCACCGGCCTGAGTGAAGACCGCACAGTGGAACTGGGTGACGGCCGGGTGCTGCAGGGCCGGCACGTAGTGGTGGCCTCCGGTCTCCGGGACGTGCTGCCGGATATCGCCGGCGCGGCGGAACGCTGGGGCAGGGACCTGCTGCAGTGCCCCTACTGCCACGGCTGGGAAGTGGCGGACCTCCCCCTAGCTGTCCTGGGAACGGGGCCGGATTCAGTGCAGCAGGCATGCCTGGTGCGCACCTTCTCCCCGGAGGTCACGCTGATCCGGCGGGAGGGGCTGGAATTGACCGATGAGGACTCGCGGGCTCTTGCAGCCATGGGCATAACAGTGGTGGAAGGCACGGCCGTTGAGCTGCAGGTTCAGGACGACACCCTGGCGGCAGTGGTCCTCGCGGACCGCCGCACGGTTCCGTGCCGGGCTGTGTTCTGTGAACCCGGTGCCGAAGTGGACCCGGTGCTCTCCGGAGTGTCCGGATGCAGCCGGGACGCCGACGGCTGCCTCGAGACCGACGAAGCCGGACGGACGGGCGCGGAGCGCATTTGGGCCGTCGGCAACGTCGCCGATCCCTCCAGCCAAGTGGTGGCTGCAGCGGGGGATGCTTATCGCCTGGCTGTGGCCCTGAACGCCGAGCTGCTGGAGGAAGACGTGGCAGCCGCGGTCCGGACGGCAGAGGCGGAAGGGCCGCTGCTCAGCGCCGGGGAGCCAGCAGCGGCGAACCGGTAACCCCGTCGCCGCCGGACATTCCGTCCAGGACATACCGCAGCGATTCGACGGAGGTCTTCCGCGGACGCCAGCCCAGCAGCTCCCTCGCCCGCGAGGTATCCATCAGCGGAGCCCCGGCTGCCATATCGATCCAGCCGGGATCGGTGCGCTGCAGGTGCGCCGCCCAGGTGAGGCCGACGACGGCGCGCACCAGCTTCACGGGAATGTTCAGCAGCCGCCGGGCGCCGAGGACTCCGGCCAGCAGTTCCGGCGTGATGACCGGGTCCGCGGCGATGTTGAAGGCGCCCTCGGCCCGCTGGTCCACCACCCGCCAGTATGCGTCGGCAATGTCATCTGCGTGGACAACCTGGAAGGAGAATTCCTTCGGCAGCGGGATCAGCGGCAGCCTCAGCTTGTTCAGGATGAACTTCGGCACCAGCGGGCCCAGAAAATAGTTGCCGATCTCGGTTCCGGCGTCCGTGGAGAAAATCAGGCCCGGCCGCAGACGCGCCACGGGGATCTCGGGATACTCCCGCTCGAACTTGTCCAGCAGGGCTTCCTGCTCGCCCTTGTGGCGGCTGTAATGCGAACTGGCGATGCCGCGTGCCGGCCAGGACTCGTCGGTGAGCCGGTCCTTCGGGGCGGGGGAGTAGGCGCCCACGGAGGACGCGCAGACAAACTGGCGCACTCCCGCCGCCGCCGCCGCGGCAAGGGCGTTTTCCGTGCCGTAAACATTGATGCGGTGCAGCTCGGCTTCATCATGGTTGGGCTGGATGGCCCAGGCAAGATGGACGACGGCGTCGGCGCCGCGCAGGGCTTCCGTCAGCTTTTCCCGGCCCTCCCCGGTGGCGATGTCGATGCTGTGCCACTGGACGCCGTCGTACGGCGGTGCGCTGGTTTCGGGCACCCGCCGGGCAATGCCTACAATTTCCAGACCTTCCGGGCGTTCAGCGCGGGCCTGGGCAAGCCGGCGCAGCAGTGCCGTGCCGACATTCCCGGTTGCTCCAATAACAGCTACTCGCATCTGGCTGGGTCCTTCCCCGCCAAAGGGTCCGGGCCGCGGATCCTCCGGCTGTTGGTTCGTGGCTAAGCAGGCAATGTCCTCCTGACTCTACCGTTGGCAGCGGCTGAACACATCGGGAAAGCAGGCAGTGAACGAGTTGCCGTTAGTCTGGGAAGGAAGCATCACCACCAGAAATTACACCTTCAGGGAGCGTCATGGCTGAGACTACGGGAACTGACCAGGACAACGGCTCCGGCTTCAGCACGCGAGGGGCCTATGTCACCGGCGGCGCCGAATACACCCGGGACACCAACTACATCGAAACGCGCATCACCCGTGACGGCCGCGACGGGTATCCGGTGGAGGCCGGACGGTACCGGCTGATCGCGGCCCGTGCCTGCCCGTGGGCGAACAGGGCAATCATCGTCCGCCGGCTGCTGGGACTGGAAGATGCCATCTCGCTGGGCACCCCCGGGCCTACCCACGATGCCCGCAGCTGGACCTTCGACCTGGACCCCGACGGCAGGGACCCCGTCCTGGGCATCGAACGCCTGCAGGAGGCCTTCTTCCGGCGGACGCCCGGCTACAGCCGCGGCATCACGGTTCCGGCTATCGTGGACGTTCCCAGCGGCGCCGTTGTCACCAACAATTTCCCGCAGATTACCGAGGACTTTTCCACGGAGTGGACGGAATTCCACCGCGACGGCGCTCCGGACCTGCTGCCGGCCGAGCATCTGGAGGAGATGCGCGCGGTCAACAAGCGGGTGTTCACCGAGGTCAACAACGGCGTTTACCGCTGCGGGTTCGCCGGCTCCCAGGAAGCCTACAACGCCGCGTATGACCGGCTGTGGGCCGCCATGGACTGGCTGGAGGACCGGCTGTCCAGGCAGCGCTACCTTGTTGGCGACACCATCACGGAGGCCGATGTGCGGCTCTTCACGACGCTGGTCCGCTTCGATGCGGTCTACCACGGCCACTTCAAGTGCAACCGGAACAAGCTCACCGAGATGCCCAACCTCTGGGGCTACGCCCGGGACCTGTTCCAGACCCCGGGCTTCGGCGACACCATCGACTTTGAGCAGATCAAGGCGCACTACTACATCGTTCACGAGGACATCAACCCGACCGGCATCGTGCCCAAGGGTCCGGATGTGTCGAATTGGCTCAGCGAGCACCACAGGGAGCAGCTGGGCGGCCGGCCCTTCGGATCAGGGACCGCACCGGGACCTGTCCGGGCAGGCGAGGAAGTGGTGCCCGGGCACGGCGCCGTCTGACCCCTGCGGATAGCTGCCCGGTGTAATACGGCACAGCGGTGTGTAATAGGGCACAGAAGTGTTTCTTAACCACCCGGACCGTAGGTTAGCCTTACTTAAGATTATTCCGTCTTGAGGGAGGTGCCGCCGTGGGCGTGAACGTCAGTTCCTCCATCCCGGCATCCCGCAGCACTCTGCAGCCCCCGTCCTTACAGCCGCTGTCCGTGCCGAACGCCCGGGGCCGCGGCGTCCGCCCGGCCGTCCGGACCGCCCTGCTGGCCGCTTCGATTGCCGTGCTGGCGCTGGCCTGCCTGGCATCCGTCGCTTTTGGCGCGCGGGCGCTGTCCTTCGCCACTGTCTTTGAGGCGCTCACCGCGTACGACCCTGGAAACGGTGACCACGCGGTGGTGGCCTCCCGGATTCCCCGCACCGCCCTGGGGCTGCTGGCCGGCGGTGCGCTGGGCCTGGCCGGCGCCGCGATGCAGGGAGTGGCCCGCAATCCGCTGGCCGATCCCGGGATCCTCGGCGTCAACGCCGGCGCCGCATTTTTCGTGGTCCTCGGCATCTACGGCTTCGGGGTGGGCAGCTTCGCCGGGTACATCTGGTTTGCGCTGGCCGGCGCCGCCCTGGCCGCCGTCGTCGTCTACACCGTCGCCAGCCTGGGCCGCGAAGGCGCCACCCCGGTGAAACTCGCGCTGGCCGGCGCCGCCCTGTCCGCAGGCCTTAGCTCCCTCATGAGTGCACTGCTGGTCTCGAGCCAGCAGACCTTCGACGTCTTCCGCTTCTGGCAGGTGGGCAGCGTTTCCGGCCGGGGCTGGGACGTGATCACCGCCGTACTGCCGTTCCTGGCGGTCGGCGCCGTCATCACTCTGGGAGCCGGCCGGGCCCTGAACGGGCTGTCGCTCGGGGACGACCTGGCCCGGGGACTGGGCCAGCGGGTGGGGCTGAGCCGGGGCATCACGGCGCTCGGTGTGGTCCTGCTGTGCGGTGCAGCCACTGCCGCCGCCGGCCCGATCGGCTTTGTTGGCCTGGTCATCCCGCACATGGTGCGTTCCCTGACCGGCCCCGACTACCGGTGGATCCTGCCCTTCTCCCTCGTCCTGGCACCCATCCTGCTGCTCACGGCCGACATCGCCGGACGGCTTGCGCTCCCGCCCGCGGAAATTCCGGTGGGTGTCATGACCGCCGTCATCGGTGCTCCGGTGTTCATCTGGCTGGTCCGGCGCCGGAAGCCGGCCCAACTGTGAGCGCGCTGCTGGAGAAGTCCGCGGCCGCCGTCGTCTCTTCCGCCCGCCGCAGATCCGCCCGTCGGGTCCGCACGGTCACAACTGCCCTGGCCGGCGCCGTCGTTCTCCTCTTCGCCGTCAGCATCCTGCTCGGCACCTACACCGTGACCGTTCCGGACTTCTTCCGGATCCTCGCCGGGGAGCAGATACCGGGAGCCACCTACATCGTGATGGAGAGCAAGCTTCCGCGGGCCGTCACCGCGATCATGGTGGGTGCCGCGCTGGGCATTGCCGGCAGCATCTTCCAAACCATGCTGCGCAATCCGCTGGCCAGCCCGGACATCATCGGCATCAGCTACGGCGCCAGCGCCAGCGCAGTTGTGGGGATCGTGGTTTTCGGGGCAACGGGAACGGCTGTTTCCCTGTCGGCGCTGGCCGGCGCGCTGGTGGTGGCGCTTGCCATCTATCTGCTCTCCCGGCAGGGCGGGGCAGCGGGGTACCGGCTGATCCTGGTGGGCATCGGGTTTGCCGCCGTGATGCAGGCAGTGGTCATGTTCCTGATGACCCGCACCGATGTCCGCACAGCCTCCCAGGCGCTGGTGTGGCTGAACGGGTCCCTGAACTCCGCCAGCTGGGACCGCGCCGGCGCGCTGGCCCTGTCCCTGCTGGTCCTGCTGCCGGCCGCCGCAGTGCTCGCACGGCAGCTTCGCGGCCTGGAGCTGGGCGACGACACAGCCGCCGGACTGGGCGTGCGTGTGGAAGCGTCACGGCTCGGGCTGTTGGTCACCGGCGTGGCCCTGGCCGCCGTGGCCACCGCTGCGTCCGGTCCGGTCTCCTTCATCGCCTTCCTGTCCGGGCCCATCGCCCGGCGGCTGCTGGGCGGGCGGCAGTCCCTGGCTGCCGCCGCCCTGGTGGGAGCGGTGATTGTGCTGGCCGCTGATTTCGCCGGCTCCAACCTGGTTCCCGGCGTGTCACTGCCCGTGGGCGTTGTGACAGGTGCGCTGGGCGCGCCGTTCCTGCTGTGGCTGCTGGTCACATCCAACCGTGTAGGCCGAGGAGGCTGAGATGGGAAACCCCCAGAACGTATCCGGTGCGCAGATCCCGCCGACCCTGAGCGCACAGGACCTGGTGCTTTCCTACGGGGAGCGCCTCGTGGTGGACGGGCTTTCCGTCACGCTGCCGGCCGGCCGGATCACGATGATCGTGGGTGCCAACGCCTGCGGCAAGTCCACGCTCCTGCGCGGCCTCTCCCGGCTGCTCAAGCCTGCCGGGGGATCTGTGCTGCTGGGCGGCAGGGATATCCATGCCCGGCCCGCACGCGAGGTGGCGCGGACACTGGGGCTGCTGCCCCAGACACCCACAGCCCCCGACGGCATTACCGTTGCGGACCTCGTGGGCCGCGGCCGGTACCCGCACCAGGGCTGGTTCCGCCAGTGGACACCGGCCGACGACGCCGCCGTGGCCGCCGCACTTCAAGAGACCGGCACGCTGGATCTGGCGGAACGGAACGTGGATGAACTCTCCGGAGGCCAGCGCCAGCGTGTCTGGATTGCCATGGCACTGGCCCAGGACACGGACATCCTGCTGCTGGATGAGCCCACCACCTTCCTCGACGTCACGCATCAGATTGAAGTGCTTGACCTCGTCACCGACCTCAACCGCCGTTCCGGCACCACCGTGGTGATCGTCCTGCACGACCTGAACCTGGCCGCCCGTTACGCGGACCACCTGATTGCCATGAAAGCCGGAGCGATCGCGGCACAGGGCGCCCCGGCCGAGGTGGTCACCGAGCAGCTCGTCCGTGACGTTTTTGGTCTTGAATCCCGGGTGATCAGTGATCCCGTAGCGGGGACGCCTATGGTGGTTCCTTTGGGCCGCCATCACGCAGCACTTCGTGAGGAAAAGCTCCCGGAGGAAGAACCGGCAGAAAAAGTGCGCCCCGCGGGCGCCGTGGGATACCTGCCCAATCCGCAGGACAGCCAATCAGCATCCGACAACCGCCTGGAGGCAGCATCATGACGCAGGTCCGCACCGGCAACGGAGCCACAGCCGCTCCCCGCAAGGCACGCCGTGCCTCCAGCGCAGGGGCCGTGATGTGCTTCGACGTCGAGGTGAAGCGGGTGCAGCGCCTGAGCGGGAACTTCCAGCGGATCACCTTTGCCGGTTCCTGCCTCTCCGAGTTTGGAGTGCAGGGACAAACCCACGACCTGCGGATCAAAGTTGTGGTGCCCTCCGTCGCCCCTGACGGCCGGAAACTGCCGATGCCGGTGTTTGATTGCAGCGACACCGGCTGGTACCGCAACTGGCTGCAGCTCGACGCCGGCGTGCGCGGCTCCATGCGCACGTACACTGTCCGCGCAGCGCGCTGCGGCGGTGCGGAACCGGAGATCGACGTCGACTTTGTGCTGCACTTTGACGAACAGGGCCGAGGCGGACCGGCTTCCAGCTGGGCTGCTGCCGCGCAGCCGGGCGACCGGGTCAGCATCATCGGACCTAACGCGGCGCACTGCGTCACCGCGGAAAGCTACGGCGGCATCGAGTGGCGGCCGGGCATGGCACGGCACATCCTGCTTGCCGGTGATGAAACAGCGGTTCCCGCCATCACCGCGATCCTCGAATCCCTGCCTGCCGACGTGACAGGGCATGCCCTGCTGGAGGTTCCTGCGGCTGAAGATGTGCTGCCGGTATCCACGGATTCCTCGGTCCGGGTGACCTGGCTGCCCCGCGGCGGCCGCCCCCACGGCGAGCTGCTGGAGGAAGCCGTCCGGGGCGCCGTCGCCCTGCCGGGCTGGGCTTCCGTGGACGGTGCGCCGGTACCGCCGAGGCCGGTCATCGAAGACGTCAACATCGACGAGGCCATCCTGTGGGAGACCCCGCAGCGGCTGACCCCGGCCGCCGTAAAGGCCACCCCGAACCCGGACACCCCTTCCGGCGCCCTGCCGTTTTATGCGTGGATTGCCGGTGAGGCGGCGGTGGTCCGCGGACTGCGCCGGTACCTGGTCTCGGAAGCGGGCATTGACCGCAAGCAGGTGGCCTTCATGGGCTACTGGCGCAGCGGCCGGGCTGAGCTTTAGGACGGGACGAGCTTTAGGACGGGACGAGCTTTAGGACGGGCTGAGCTTTAGGACGGGACGAGACGCGCTTCAGGACGCGATGAGCTTTGAGGGCCGGACGCGCTTGAGGGCGTGACGGCCGCCGCGCCGTGCCCGGTTATTGCTCACAATTCTTTCCGGACCGCAGTCCTTTTCCCGTAAAATTAAGGGAGTCGGAGTGCCGCTCCGTGCGCTTTTTGCGGGAGTAAAACTCCGTGCTTTTTACCACAGCATTCTTGTTCCCTGCCCCTTTGCCGAACATTGCACAGAGGTGATGGATTACGAAGAACCCCACGCAGCCCCTGCGTTATCTGACGGAATTACGGCAGCGGGTCCTTAGCTGGGCCACGGAAAACCGTCCGCCGGGTAAACACGTTGCGTCGACGGTCCGGAGATATGTGCCGGCCGGGCTTTTGCAGGCGGCACAGTCACTGCCGCTGAACCCGCAGTGGTTTGCCGCTCCCGGACGCAGCACCTGCGCCATGGGCGCCGCGGCCGCACTGGTGGTGGGAACCGCCGTCGTCGGAACCGCCCACGCGGCGCACGAGCCCGCAGAGCTGCAGCGAACCACAGTGGTGTCGGAGCTTCCCGCCAAGGAAGAAACTGAATCGGACGAGCCGTCCGACGGCGAAGCGGCGTCCGACGGGCAGGGCTCCACCACTCCCGTGGCGGCCCCGCCCGAGCCCGTGCCCGAAGAAGTGCCGGCATCCGTGCCGCTGGATGAGCTCCGCGTGACCTCGCCGTTCGGCTGGCGGGAGAACCCGCTGCTGGCCGCCGGCACCCTGGAATTCCACACCGGCATCGACTTCGGCGCTGTCACCGGCACCCCGGTAAAGGCAGCGGCCGCGGGCACGGTGACCTACGCCGAATACCACCAGTACGGCGGCCTGCGGATCGTGGTCGACCATGGCAACGGCACCGAAACCACCTACAACCACCTCAACGAGATCCATGTGGAGGTGGGGCAGTGGGTGGACTTCAACACCGTGATCGGTGCCATCGGCAGCACCGGGAACTCGACCGGCCCCCACCTGCATTTTGAAGTGCTGGCCAACGGTGAATACCAGGACCCCGCCGTTTGGCTGGGCATCTAGCTTCCCGGCCCGGAGGCCCGGTCCTAGACCCGGGGATTTGTCAGGATCGCCGGGTCTTTCTTCCCGTGCGGCATCCGGACCCGAAGGGCGCTGGGATCCACCCGGAACGCCACATGGGACGCCTTGCCCAGATGGTCGCCGTCAACCTCGAACTCCTGCGGAACCTCGGTGAAGATCTCGGCTTCCTTGCACTGGTAGTAGTCCACCGACGTGCTTCCCTTGCCGCGGCGCAGCAGGCCGGCAACAACGCTCAACCAGCCGAACCGCCCCTTGGGGGCCATGGTCATGACATCCAGCAGTCCGTCGTCGATGCGGGCGCCGGGGAAAATCTCCAGCCCGCCCATGATCTTTCCGCAGTTTCCACCCATGACGCTGCGCGGATGACCGTGGATTTCCTTGCCGCCGTCGAGCCGGATGGTGCTCTTGACCGGCTTGCCGGGGAGGTTCCGGATGCCGGCGTCGACGTAGGCCAGCCAGCCGACGTTGTCCTTCAGGGTGTCATTCGTGTCGCCCATCAGCGCCGCGTCATAGCCGAGTCCGGCCATGACCAGGAAGACGTCACCCTTCAGCGCGCGGTCAAGGGTGACATGAACGACGTCGATGTTGCGGTCCGCTCCGGTCAGGGCGGCGGTGACCGCACCCTCGGGATCGTCGACGGCGATGTCCAGGTTGCGGGCCAGCAGGTTGCCGGTGCCCAGGGGCAGCAGCCCGAGGGGAGTGTCGGTACCGGTGAGCTCAGCGGCCACGCAGCGGACCGTGCCGTCGCCGCCGGCTGCAATCACGAGGTCAACCCCGGCGTCCAGGGCCTCGCGGGCCATGCCGCGGCCCGGGTCTTCTTTGGTGGTCTCCAGCCACAGCGGCTCTTCCCAGCCTTCATTCCGGCAGATCCTGTCGACCAGGGCGCGGATGTCCACATCCGTTTTCTTGATGGGGTTCATGACGACGGCGGCGCGCTGGCGCGTTCCTGCGGGTGAGGTAGGCATGGGATCCTTTGGGCGGCGAAGGCTTGGCGGTTCAGTGCGGGGGGCTGGTGCAGCGCGGCGGGAGGGTGCAGGCGGGAGCCTGCGGCCGGAGTGCAGCTTGCTTCAGAGTCTAATCCGCCCCGGGCCCGCGCGCTGGCAGGTGCAGGAACTGTCCAATCAACTTGTAACCTGTGGGAGTGACTTTTACTTCTCGTTATGTGGCCCTGGGGGATTCCTTCACCGAAGGCGTGGGGGATTGGGACGACTCCCGGCCCAACGGTGTCCGGGGCTGGGCGGACCGGGTGGCGGAGCAGCTGATGCTCGCCGACAACTCCTGGGGCTATGCAAACCTCGCCATCAGGGGCAAGAAGCTGCATCAGGTCCTCGCCGAGCAGGTGGACGCCGCCGTCAGGCTCCAGCCCACCCTGGTCACCATTTACGCGGGCGGCAACGATATTTTGCGGCCCAAAGTGGACATCGATGCGCTGGTCGGTTCGTACGACGCCGGCATCGCGGCTTTGCGGGCCTCCGGAGCTGCAGTTCTCGTCTTCACCGGATTCGACTCCGGCCGCGCCCCGGTGTTCGGTGCCACCCGGGGCCGTACCGCCCTGTACAACGAACTGGTCCGGGAGTCCGCGGACCGCCACGGTGCTGAGCTGGTGGACTACTGGCGGATGAAGGAACTTCAGGATGAGCGGTACTGGGACGTTGACCGGCTGCACATGTCGCCGGCAGGGCACATGCTCACCGCCAAGAAGGTCCTGGAAGTCCTGCGCCGCACCGACGCCATAGACGTTCCGGAACTGGACGCGCTGCCGTCCCGGACCCGTGTTGAACAGCTGCGCCGCGACGCTCAGTGGGCCCGCGAGTATCTGGGCCCGTGGGTCGGGCGCCGCCTGCGCCGGGTTTCGTCGGGTGACAACCTCAGCCCCAAGTATCCCGTCCCGGTGCGTCTCGACGTGCCGGCCGGCGTCGGAGACTGACACCGGCCAACCTCCACCACCGGTGTCGGGCCGGCGCGGCTGCAGGGCAGCCCGCCGTGGATTTTCGTGCTGCAGTATTCCCGGAATAACGCTCTCCGGCGGCTTTTCGGGACGAAAATGAGGCCTCTGATGCGCTGCGGTGAGGCGTTTCACAATTTCCGCCGTAGTCCATATGCTGACGCGGATTAAGCTGCCGGCTAAAGCCCGCCACTGGCTCCGGCCGCCCCCTGCAATTCGGTGAGGGGGGCTGTTTTTCCTAAACTTGATGGTCTGCCCGGCGCCTATTACGGCGTCCGGCCGGTTGCTTCCGATACACGCAGCTGACTTCTAGGAAAGAAAGCCAACATGCCTAAAGATGCACCGACTAAGCGCCGCCCCGTTCTGGGCCGCAGGCGACTGAAGGTCGATGACGTGAATGTCGTTGACAAATCGATGATGAAAAAGGCCGTCGGCGGAACCGTCGTCGGCAACACCATGGAATGGTTCGACATCGGTGTCTACGGCTACCTCGCCGTCACCATGGGTGCCGTGTTCCTCTCCGAGGCTGATGCCTCCGCCCAGCTGATCTTCAGCCTGGGCGTTTTCGCCGCCACCTTCCTGGCCCGTCCGCTCGGCGGCATCGTGTTTGGCCGGCTCGGCGACAAGATGGGCCGCCAGAAGACGCTGGCCACGACCCTGATCCTGATGGCCGCCTCGACGTTCGTCATCGGGCTCCTGCCCGGCTATGACCAGATTGGCATGTGGGCACCGGTCCTGCTGATCCTGATGAAGCTCCTCCAGGGCTTCTCCACCGGCGGCGAATACGCAGGTGCCACCACCTTTGTGACGGAGTATGCCTCGGACAAGCGCCGCGGCTTCCTCTCCAGCATCCTGGACACGGGCAGCTACCTGGGCTTCGCCCTGGGCGCCGGTGTCGTTTCCGTCATGCAGCTGACGTTGAGCCCCGAGACCATGCTGGACTGGGGCTGGCGCATTCCGTTCCTGATCGCCGGCCCGCTGGGCCTGATCGCGATTTACTTCCGCCTGAAGATCGAAGAATCCCCGGCGTTCCAGGCGACCCTGGATGCCCAGGAGGCAAACGCAGCCTCGGACAACCCCGACGATTCGGTCACCCCTCCAGGCACCCTGGCCATGATCGGCCTCTACTGGCGGCCGATCCTCGTCGCCATGGCCCTCGTTGCCGCAGCAAACACCGTCGGCTACACGTTGACGTCCTACATGCCGTCATACCTCACGGACTCCATGGGCTATGACGCCCTGCACGGGACGCTGCTGACCATCCCGGTCCTGGTGCTGATGGCTGCCTGCATCCCGCTGGCCGGGAAGCTGTCGGACCGCATTGGCCGCCGCCCGGTCCTGCTGATGGGTGCCGGCTGCACCATTGTGCTGGCCGTGCCGGCATTCCTGCTGATCGCCCTGGGCCCAATCTGGTCCACGCTGCTGGGCCTGGTCCTGTTGGCCGTGCCGGTGACGCTGTATGTGTCCAACCTGGCCTCGGCGCTTCCGGCCCTGTTCACTACGGCCAGCCGCTACGGTGCCATGGGCATCTCGTACAACTTTGCCGTGGCCATCTTCGGAGGCACCGCGCCGCTGATCATGCAGGGATTGATCAACGCCACGGACAACGACCTGATGCCCGCCTTCTGGCTGATGGCGACCTCAGTCGTCGGAGCCGTGGCCGTCTTCATCATGAAGGAATCCGCAAACCGGCCGATGCCCGGCTCGATGCCGAGCGTGGACACCCGGGCCGAAGCCCACGAACTGGTGGCGACCCAGGATGAAAATCCCCGGCTCGACGTCGATTCCCTGCCGTTCGGCACGGAAACGGCCGATTCCGGCAAGTAGCAAATCGAGTCAGGCCCGCCAATCCTTGAAGCCTCAACCAACCATGGGAGAATTGACCGCATGAGTGAATCTGATGCATCCGGTCCCCGGTGGCTGAGCCCGGAGGAACGGCGGGCCTGGCTGGCGCTGTACGCGGTGGCCACCCGGCTGACCCCCACCTTGGATGCAGACCTGTTCAAGCGGGCACGGATCACCCTGTTTGACTATCATGTGCTGGCGATGGCTTCCGAAGCGCCGAACCGGGCCCTTCCCATGAGCGAGCTGGCGGCACGGTCCAACGCCTCGCTCTCCCGCCTGTCCCATGTGGTGAAGAAGCTGGAGGGCCGCGGCTGGATGGAACGGTCCCAGTCGCCCGTCGATGCCCGCGTGACCATGGCCGCACTGACTCAGGAGGGCATGGCGGCCCTTGAGGGGCTGGCCCCGGATCATGTAGGCACAGTGCGGGACCTGGTCTTTGACGGGCTTGATGCCCGCGACGTCGAGGACCTTGAGCGGGTGGGGCGCAGGATCCTCGCCCGGATCGAACCGGGCATCGGGTTCCTTGACGAAGAGGGCGCCTGACACCGGGATTTAGCGTTTGCTAGCGTAGTGAGAGCTGAGCAGCCCCACCAACCCAGCGAGAGGTACTACTCATGCATGCGCCGCGGATCCTGACCATTATTCTTGCCGGCGGAACCGGGGGCCGGCTCGGAGCGCTCACCGAGCACCGGGCGAAGCCGGCCATGCCGGTGGCGGGCTCCTACCGGCTCATCGACATTCCCCTGTCCAACCTCCACAACAGCGGGTTCTCCGACGTCTGGATCGTGGAGCAGTACAAGCCCAAATCCCTCAACGACCACCTGGTCAGCGGGCGCCCCTGGGACCTGGACCGGACCAACGGGGGACTGCGCGTCCTGCCGCCGTACCAGGGCGGGGAAGGGGAGGGGTTTGCCGAGGGCAATGCCGACGCGCTTTACCGGCAGGCCGACTACATCCGTGAATATGATCCGGACCTGGTGCTGGTGCTCAGCGCCGACCACCTCTACCGCCTGGACTACCGCGACGTCGTGGCCACCCACGAAGAGGCCAATGCCGCACTGACGGTAGTGACCACCAAGATCCGCAACAACCCCTCGGACCACGGTGTCGTCGAAGCCGCCGACGGGGAGGTGGCCGGCTTCGAGTACAAGCCGGAAAACCCGAAGACTGACCGGGCGGCCGCCGAGATCTTCCTGTATGACGCCGCCGTCCTGCTGTCCGCCATGGACGAACTGATGGAAAAGGAAGGCAAGCTTGAGGACTACGGGGACCAGCTGATTCCGTACCTGGTCCGGACCGAAAAAGTAGCCGAACACCGGCTCGACGGCTACTGGCGGGATATGGGGACTCCGCGCAGCTACCACCAGGGCCACATGGATCTCATCGACGGGCGGGGGCTGGTCTTCGACGACCCGAAATGGCCGATCCTGAGCGCGGCGCCGCGCCGGCTGCCCGGCTATGTGGGGGACGGCGCGCAGGTCTCCGGGAGCCTGCTTGCCCCGGGGTCGCGGGTGGAAGGGACCGTCCGGCGCAGCGTGATTGGCCCGGGCGCAGTGGTGGAAGCCGGCGCGGACGTTGAATCCTGCGTGATCCTCGGAGATGTCCGGGTCCGCTCCGGCGCGCGGCTCCGCAACGCCATTGTGGACGCGGACGCGGTGATCGGCGGAGGCACGGAACTGGACGGTGCGCAGCTGGATCCGGACGCAGGCGTGGTGGTTGTCGGTGCGGACGGCGCCGTTGACGCCCCGCCGTCGTCGTAAACCGTGCCCGGCGACCGTGAGGTCGGGCACGTTAACCGGGTAGGGTGTCCCGCCGGTTTGAATGAACGGCGGCTTGCCCCTAGGATAGAGAGGCGTTAAGTTGCGCCTGTGCCCACCCGGCCCGCTGTGAAGCAGCCGGAGGGACATTTGCGCGGCCACCCGTATAAACCTAGAATTGAAGGCTGTCCCGGCAGATACTGCTTGGCTTCCTGAACTTCACCGTCTTCCCCGCGGCGAGGCACTTCGGCTGGATCTCACCCCGCCAGGTTCACCTCCGGAAAGTCGCAGTAATAACGGTGTCAAAACTGGTGGCGGGACGCTCTTTATGGCAGGTGCTTAGGCAAACGCCCTGTGTCTGTTTTTTGAGGACCGTCATATTTACTACAACTGGAGGAGAGAGATCATGGCAGCATACTGCCAGGTCACCGGAGCCATTCCCGGCTTTGGTCACAGCATTTCGCACTCGCACCGCCGCAACAAGCGCCGGTTCGACCCGAATATTCAGAAGAAGCGTTACTGGGTTCCGTCCCTGCGCCGCAACGTTACGCTGCAGGTTTCGGCCCGCGGCATCAAGACGATCGACGTGCGCGGTATCGACGCCGTCATCACTGACCTTATCGCGAAGGGTGTGAAGCTCTAGTGGCTAAGGACAAGGACGTACGTCCGATCATCAAGCTGAAGTCGACCGCCGGCACCGGGTACACGTATGTGACCCGCAAGAACCGTCGTAACGACCCGGACCGCATGGTCCTGAAGAAGTACGACCCGAAGATCCGCCAGCACGTCGAATTCCGTGAGGAGCGCTAAACATGGCAAAGAAGTCAAAGATTGCCCGCAACGAGCAGCGCAAGGTCGTTGTTGAGCGCTACGCTGCAAAGCGCCTCGAACTGAAGAAGACCCTGGTGGATCCGAACGCCACCGACGAAGCCCGCGAAGCTGCACGCCTCGGCCTGCAGAAGCTTCCGCGCAACGCCTCGCCGGTTCGCCTTCGCAACCGCGACCAGATCGACGGCCGCCCCCGCGGTACCCTCCAGAAGTTTGGTATCTCGCGTGTGCGTTTCCGCAACATGGCCCACGCAGGCGAACTGCCGGGCGTCAAGAAGTCCAGCTGGTAAGCATCGCTTAATCTGCTCTGAAAGGGCGGCAACCTCTGAGGTTGCCGCCCTTTTTGCTGTCCGGGTGCCGTGCGGCGCCGCCCGCCCGGGCAAGGCAGCGCCGGTCCGGCCCTCCGCGGCCAATTCCGTGCCGTTGCAGGGAAGTTGCAGGAAAGCAGCCTACGAGCCGCAGCGGGGCAAATGGCACCTTTTTCTGGGCTGAGAGCGGAAAAAACCGCTAAAAACAGCGGATTTTGCCGGACTTTCGGTGTCAGGCTGGTAAGTTTTCCAACAGTGGCGGTTTCGCATCCGTGATCCGCTCGAGCTAACCCCTAGTCCAGGAGGACATAAATTGGCTATGAACCGCAGTGAACTTGTTGCAGCAGTCGCAGAGAAGTCCGGCAACAGCCAGACCGCAGTTAATGGCGTGCTTGACGCTGTCTTCGAGATCTTCGCAACCTCCGTTGCCAATGGTGAAAAGATCACCATCCCGGGCTGGCTCGCCGTTGAGCGCACCGACCGCGCTGCCCGCACCGGCCGCAACCCGCAGACCGGCGAAACCATCCAGATCCCCGCAGGCCACAGCGTCAAGCTGACCGCGGGCTCCAAGCTGAAGGCTTCGGTCTCCAACAAGAAGTAACTTCTTCGCATGTGCAAGGGCCGGTGCCGGAAGGCGCCGGCCCTTTCCGCGTAATTAGCCCAAATTTCTACCGTGGGTAGAGAATAGGTAACGTGCCTAAAACTGCCAACACCGATACCGCAGCCGGCGGCCGGGCCGGAAGGGATTCCCGCCCCGCACCCGGTGCTCCCGCTGCCGAGGCGGCCGTCCGGAACGGCTGGCTGATCGCAGCCGTCGCCGTCATGCTCACCGCGCTGGCTTCAGCTCTGCTCTTCTCCGGAGCCGCAGCCGCCCAGCAGCTGTCCGATCCCGGGGCCCTGACCCGGTGGGCGCTGCCGGTGGCCAAGGCGGTGCAGAACGCGGCCATGGCCGCCGTCATCGGCGCCTTGGTCTTCGCGGTGGCCATCCTGCCCAAATCCCTGAAACTGAAGCGGGGCCGCAGGATCGAGGCCGGAGAGCCGGAACATCCCGCGTTCGCCAAGACCCTGTCGCTGGCCGGAGCGGCCGCTGCGGTCTGGACGCTGTCCGCCGTCGCCGTACTGCTCTTCACCTACTCGGATGTGTCCGGGCTGCCGCTGAGTTCCGAGGCCAGCTACACCCAGGGCCTGGGATCCTTCGTCACTGATTTCTCCACCGGGCGGGCATGGCTGGCCGTGAGCATTATTGCCGCCGTGGTGACCACCCTGGCTTTCGGCGTCCGGTCCCTGAACGCACTGGCCGCCACTGCCGTGCTGGCTGCAGGCGCCATCATTCCCATTGCCCTGGTCGGACATTCCGCCGGCGGCGATGACCACAGCGCGGCCGTCAACTCGATCGGACTGCACCTGGCCGGCGTTTGCCTGTGGATCGGCGGACTCATTGTCCTGGCCGTCGTGTCCCGCCGGCTGGGCCCCATCACCGGCGTCGTCCTGCGCCGCTATTCTGCCCTGGCCGGTTTCGCATTCGCCCTGGTGCTGCTCTCCGGCGTCGTGAACGCCTCCCTGCGGATCACCTCGCTCGAGCAGCTGAACTCGGAGTGGGGCGCCCTGGTGATCGTCAAGGCTGCGGCAACTCTGCTGCTGGGGGTCATCGGCTTCCTCCACCGCCGCTGGATCATTCCGCAGCTGCCCGCGAAGGTCCCCGGCTCCGCCGAAGGGTCCAGCGAGCACGGCGGACCGAAACAAAAGAGTGCCGGCCGCATCCTCTGGCAGCTCATCGCCGTCGAACTGCTGATCATGGGCGCCGTCTCCGGCGTGGCGGTGGCGCTGGGCCGCACCGCCACCCCCCGCCCTGAGGAACTGCCGCCCAATGCCTCCCCGGCACGCATCCTGACCGGGTACGACCTTCCGCCGGAACTGACCCTGGAGCGCTACCTCACGGAATGGCGCTTCGACTGGCTCTGGGTCGCCATCGTGCTCACCCTCGCGGTCGCTTATCTGCGCGGAGTGGTCAAAGTCCGCCGGCGCGGGGACAAATGGCCGCTGGTCCGGACCCTGTGCTGGCTGGCCGGCCTTGCGATGCTGACGTATGTCACCTCCGGCGCCCCGGCCGTCTACGGCATGGTTCTGTTCAGCACCCACATGCTCGCCCACATGTCCCTGACCATGGTGGTTCCCCTGTTCCTGGTCCTCGGGGCGCCGGTGACGCTGGCTCTGAAGGCCCTCACGCCGCGCGGCGACGGAACCCGCGGCATCCGCGAGTGGATCCTCGTGGGTGTGCACTCATGGTTCTCCAAGCTCGTCACCAACCCGATCTTCGCGGCAGTGAACTTTGCCGGCTCCATCGTGGTGTTCTACTACTCCGAGCTGTTCGGCTTCGCCCTGCGCCAGCACGTGGGCCATGAACTGATGATCGTGCACTTCCTGCTGACCGGGTACATCTTCGTCCTGACGATGATCGGCATCGACCCGCTGCCGTACCGGGCGCCGTATCCGCTGCGCCTGGTGATCCTGCTGGCCACCATGGCGTTCCACGCGTTCTTTGGGGTGGCGGTGATGGGCGGCACCTCGCTGATCCAGGCCTCCTACTTCGGAAACATGGGCCGGGAGTGGGGACTCTCCGCCCTTGCCGACCAGCAGCTGGGCGGATCCATCATGTGGGGAGTCGGTGAAATTCCCACGGTGATGGTGGCAATCGGCGTGGCCCTGCAGTGGTCGCGGACGGACGCCCGCGAAACACGGCGTAAAGACCGGGCCGCCGAGCGGAATAATGAGGCTGAGCTCGCCGCTTACAACAATATGTTCGCCAATCTGGCCAAGCGGGATGCCAGCAGCCCTGAAGGAGATCGTAAATGACTGAAACCGTGCGTGCCGGCTACCGGGTGCGGGCCTCTGCCCTTGAGGGCCGCAACTGGCTCAACACCGGCGGCCGCCAGCTGGGGCTGGAAGACCTGCGCGGGAAGGTCGTGCTGCTGGACTTCTGGACCTTCTGCTGCATCAACTGCCTGCACGTGCTGGATGAGCTGCGCCCGCTGGAGGAGAAGTACTCCGACGTGCTGGTCACAGTGGGCGTGCACTCGCCCAAGTTTGAACACGAAGCGGATCCGGTGGCCCTGGCCGCGGCCGTGGAGCGCTATGAGATCCACCACCCGGTCCTGGACGACCCCGAGCTGCTCACCTGGCAGGCCTATGCCGCACGTGCCTGGCCCACCCTTGTGGTCCTGGATCCCGAGGGCTACATCGTGGCCAACCTCTCCGGTGAAGGACATGCCGCCGGCCTGGATTCGCTGATCGGCGAACTGGTTGCCGAGCACGAGGCCAAGGGAACACTGCACCGCGGAGACGGTCCGTACGTCCCGGCCGAGCCCACCGCCGGAAACCTGCGCTTCCCGGGCAAAGCGGTTCCGCTGCCCGGAGGCACCTTCCTGGTGGCCGACACCGGCCACCACCGCCTGGTGGAGCTGGAAGCGGACCTCACGACGGTGCGCTCCGTCATCGGGGACGGGACGAAGGGCTGGCAGGACGGCTCGGCAGCCGCAGCCCGCTTCAACGAGCCCCAGGGGCTGGCGGTGCTTCCCGCAGCCGTAGCCGGGCGTGCCGGGTACGACGTCGTCGTCGCGGACACCGTCAACCACCGCCTGCGCGGCGTGGCCCTGGCCACCGGAACCGTCACCACAGTGGCAGGAAACGGTGTTCAGCGGCTCCTGGACGCGGGAAACCACACGAAGCGGGGAGCGGGGGAGGAACATCCCTCGGAGTCCAGCACAGCGGAAGCCAGCGGCTCCGGGCCTTCCCTGACGGAGACCGCCCTCGGGAACGAACCCCTTAACGTTTCCCTCTCCTCGCCGTGGGACCTCACCTGGTCAACTGCACTGGGGCGCCTGGTCGTGGCGATGGCCGGCACCCACCAGATCTTCACCTTCGATCCGCTCAGCCGTTCCGTGGACATCCTGGCCGGCACCGGGCTGGAGGGCCTGCTGGACGGGCCCGGAGACAGTGCCTGGTTTGCCCAGTCCTCGGGCCTGGCCGAAGACGCTGACGGCAACATCTGGGTCGCGGATTCCGAGACCTCGGCCCTGCGCCGGCTCTCCTTTACCGCGGACGACGGCGGGACGCAGGTGCTGGTGAGCACCGCCGTCGGCGCCGGGCTCTTTGATTTCGGTTTCCGGGACGGCGCCGCCGGCGAGGCGCGGCTGCAGCATCCGCTGGGCGTGGCCGTGCTGCCCGACGGCTCCGTTGCCGTCGCCGACACCTACAACGGTGCGGTTCGCCGGTATGACCCGGCCACCGAAACCGTGTCCACCCTGGCCCGCGGACTCTCCGAGCCCTCCGATGTCCTGGTTGACACCACTGCGGAGGAACCGCTGCTGATTGTCGTGGAGGCCAACAAGCACGAACTGGTCCGGGTGCCGATTCCCAAGGAAGCGCAGTCCGTGGACGAGGGCGCCCGGCAGACCCAGCGCCCGGCCAGCCCCGTCGCAGCCGGTCCGCTGGCCCTGTCCGTTCGGTTCTCCGCCCCCAAAGGCCAGAAGCTGGATGACCGCTGGGGAGATCCGACGCAGCTGAAGATTTCCTCCTCGCCGGAGGAGCTGCTCGTCTCCGGCGGCGGCACCTCCACCGGCCTGACCCGTGAGCTGGTGCTGTCCGGCTCCGTCCCGGGCGGCGTCCTGCACATCACCGCCCGCGCCGCTGCGTGCGACGGCGAACCCGGGGGCGAGATCCCCGATCACGCGGCGTGCCACCTGTACCAGCAGGACTGGGGCATCCCGGTGACCATCGACGCCGCCGGGGACACATCGCTGACACTGGACCTGCGCGGCCTCGACTAACCGCCTCGAAAGCCCCGCCAACTACAGAAGGTGTACGTCCCCAGGGACGTACACCTTCTGTAGTTCGGGGGAGGGATAGCCGGCCCTGGAAGGTCAGTCGATAAGTGGCGTGACCGAAACCTCGGTGCTGCCGACTGACAGCTGCGCCGCAAAGCTGAAGTCCTTCTCCACATCCAGCGGGCTCTTTACGCCGGAGAACAAATCCGTCTGCGTGGCGGTGAGCCGGGCCTTGCCGTTCAGCGGCGAGAGCACCCAGTTGCCGGAGACGGAGCGGATCTTTACCTCGGGATACTCAGTGATCTCCCAGGTGATCGGCAGTTCAACCCGGTTGTCGGTGAAGTGGAAGAACGGGCATCCCGGGGGAGCGAGGCGGTCCTGGGCGCTGGTGCAGCCCGCCAGGAAGGTGCGCACGTCCTCATTCACTTCATTCTTCAGTGCTTCGGTGGCTTCGGTGGTGAGCACCAGGTCCGCCGTGTCCTGAGATGAGGTGATGGAATCGGTCTGCTCCGGAGCGGCGAAGAACTCCGAGGTGTACGAAACCTCAACCCGGGCGGGATAGAACGCCGCAAAGGTGGTCGTGTCTTCGGGAAGGGCGACCGGGACGCCGTTTACGGAGGCCTGCGGCTGGCCGGCTGCCGTCACCGTCAGCGTCGGCAGCGTGGAGGGCACGAAGGACCAGCGGTCAAAAAAGAGCCAGTGCTTATCGGTGCGTTCCAGCCGGTAGGTGCTGGTCTCTTCCTCACCGCCGAGGGAGTATCGAACATCAAGGTCCACCCGGTTTCCGCCGGCGTTCCGCGGTTCTCCGATTTCCAGCACCTCGAGGCCGGCGGTTGATGCCTTCAACCCCTCATCGTCCAGAAGGGCGGCATTCGCGTTCGGAACCTTGGCGGCAAGCAGGCCGAGGGCGCGTTCGCCGTCGCCCTCCTTCAATGCCGTGAGGTAGCTGCTGACCTGGTGCTCGGGACCGTAGATCTTGGCGTTGACAAAAAAGATCACCACTACGGCGGCGGCCACCGTGAGCATGAGCGCGAGCAGCCATGTGGACACGGCCTTAATTACTGAAGTTGTTCCCTGCACTGCTCAAACGATACCGGGTGAACACGCCGAGGCCCCGGACCTGCGGCAGCGGCCGCAGATCCGGGCCCCGGCGAAGGGCTGCTAGGAGTCGACGCCGCTGCTGACCGCGTCCCTTTCGCGGGCCATCGCGATCTCCTCGGCCCGGGCGGCATTGGCTTCCTCGGTGAGTTCTGCGCCGGCCCGCGCATCACGGGTCAGGTTCTCGCCGGACTCGGGATCAAACAGGTGCACCTTGCGGGTGTCCAGCCACAGCTCGGCGTCCCGGCCGCCCCGGATGCGTGACGCTGCGTCCAGGGTGACCACAATCTGCGGCCGCAGCTCGTCGGCATCCATGTCGCGGGCGAGGTTGTCCAGCAGTTCCTTGACCTCGGGGTCCGGATTGAAGGGGATGTAGCCGTACTGTTCGTTGCCCAGCCACTCGGTGTGGCTGATCGGTGCGGTGAAGATTGAACCGTGCGGGCGCTTGGCCTCGTCAACAAACTTTGCGTCCTCAAAAAATTCCGGCCGCAGCCCCACCAGGACAATGTTCTTCCCGGCGGCCTTGTCCGCCCTGTCCTGCGGAATCGTGAGGTCTCCGACAGCGGTCCGCAGCACGTTTCCTTCCACCGTTGCCGGCAGGAAGTTCATCGACGGGGAGCCGATGAACCCGGCCACGAAGAGGTTGACGGGCTGCTCATAGAGCTCGCGCGGGGAAGCGACCTGCTGCAGGATGCCCTTTTTGAGGACCGCCACCCGGTCACCCAGAGTCATGGCCTCGGTCTGGTCGTGGGTCACATAGACGCTGGTGGTCCCGAGCCGGCGCTGCATCTGGGAGATCTCCGACCGCATCTGGCCGCGCAGCTTCGCATCCAGGTTCGACAGCGGCTCGTCGAAGAGGAACGCATCAGCCTGCCGAACAATCGCACGGCCCATGGCAACCCGCTGGCGCTGCCCGCCGGACAGGTTGGCCGGCTTGCGGTCCAGGTGCTCGGTGAGCTCCAGCGTGGCCGCTGCGTCGTTGACCAGCTTGCGGACCTGTTCCTCGGTGTACTTCCCCTTGGCCAGGCGCAGCGGGAACGCTATGTTCTCGAAGACGGTGAGGTGGGGGTAGAGGGCGTAGTTCTGGAACACCATGGCGAGATTCCGGTCGCGGGGCGCCTTGTCGTTCACCCGCTCTCCGTTGATGAGCAGGTCTCCCGAGGTGATGTCTTCCAGCCCCACGATCATGCGCAGCAGCGTGGACTTGCCGCAGCCCGAGGGGCCCACCAGGATGATGAACTCGCCGTCCGCGATGTCCAAGCTGACATCGTTCACGGCGGGGAAGCCGTCTCCGTACTTTTTGACGAGATTCTTGAGGGTGATCGATGCCATGAGAACAAATCCTTTTCTTCGACCGGACGTGCCGGGACTAGCCCTTGACGGCGCCCTGGGTTAGACCCGAGACGATCTGGCGCTGGAACGCCAGCACCAGGACAACAACGGGAATGGTGACAATAATTGCGGCCGCCGAGATGGCGCCCGTCGGTTCTTCGAACTGGGACGCGCCGGTGAAGAATGCCAGAGCTGCCGGCACCGGCCGGGCCGCGTCGGTTGAGGTCAGCGAGATGCCGTAGACGAAGTCGTTCCAGGCGATAAAGAAGGCAATAATCGCCGTCGTGAACACCCCGGGTGCGGCCAGCGGCACGATGGCCTTCCGGAACGCCTGCCAGGTGGTGGCGCCGTCAACCTGGGCGGCCTGTTCCAGCTCCCAGGGGATCTGCCGGAAGAAGGCCGACAGGGTCCAGATGGAGATCGGGAGCGTCAACGACAGATACGGAATAATCAAACCGGGCCAGGTGTCGTAGAGCCCGATGTTGCGCCACAGATTGAACAGCGGCGTCACGATGGAAATGACCGGGAAGATCGACACGCCGAGTGCGGTGGTCAGGATCAGCTTCTTGCCCGGGAAATCCAGCCGCGCAATGGCATAGGCGCACAGGGTGGCCAGCACGACGGCGATGAAGGTGGCGATGAGCGAAATGCCGATCGAGTTGCGCAGCGAGGAGAGGAACAGGCCCTGCGCATCACCGACCAGGATCTGTTCATAGTTGGAGAACGACCAGGTGGTGGGAAGGAACGTTCCCGACGTCAGGTCGCTGGGCAGCTTGAACGACGTGGCCAGGATGGAAGCCACCGGAAACAGTGCGTACAGGATGACCAGGATCGAGATAATCGTCCAGGTGATCCGCCGCCTCGTGGGCGAGGCTTTCATTAGTTACCCCCTCGTGCACCGGTGAGGTCCACCTTGAACAGTTTGATGGCGATGAAGCAGATGAGGATGACGCACAGGAACAGCAGCACGGACACAGCTGAGCCCATGCCTATTTCGAGCCTGGTAATCGAGGTGCGGTAGGCGAGCAGGGAGAGGACCTCCGTCCCGTACGCGCCGTTGGTCATGATGTAGACGTTGTCAAAGATTCGGAAGGCATCAAGGGCCCGGAAGAGCACGGCAACCATGATGGCGGCCTTCATGTTGGGGAGGATGACCCGGGACATCCGCTGCCACCAGGTGGCGCCGTCGACTTCGGCGGCTTCCGTCAGCTCACCCGGAACCTGCGCCAGTCCGGCAAGGAGCAGCAGGGAGATGAAGGGGGTGGTCTTCCAGATCTCCGAGGCCATGATGACAAACAGGGCGCTGGGACCGTTGGCGAACCAGTTCAGGTCCGGGTTGATGCCGGGCACCCAGTCAAACCAGTTGTTGATGTACCCCGAATCGATGTCGAAGGCGTAGAACCAGGCAAAGGCCGATACCACCGTGATGATGCCGTAGGGCACCAGGATGGCTGTGCGCAGCCAGCCGCGGACGGCCTTTAACGCGCTGTTCATCACTAGGGCGAGGGCAAAGCCCAGCACCAGTTCCACCACAACGGTGATGACGGTGATCAGCAGCGTTACTCCGAGGTCTCGCCAGAACAGGGAATCCGTGAGGATCACTGCGTAGTTGCCAAGGCCGATGAATTCGCGGTCGGCCGGAGCCGTGAGCCGGTACTTGAACAGCGACTCCCACACGGCCAGCAGGATGGGGTAGGCGGTGACCGCCAGCATGATGATGAACGCCGGGAGCGCCAGCGACAGGCCGAGCCGCCGTTCGGAACGGGCCCGGTCACTGAGCCGGGGCTTGGCCGGAGCCGGGGCCGGGGTGGTTCCCCTGGGGGCTTCTACGGAAGTACTCACAACAGCTTCTCCCCTTTCAGGACCGCAAGAATGAACTCGCCGCTTGTTGCCGGCGTGGTGGCCGGATCAACCGCGCTTGGCGGAGTCCAGGTCTGCTGGATTCCGGTCGACACCTCGTTGTAGTACGGGGTTTGCGGCCGGGGCTTGGACAGTTCAAGGGACTCCCTGATGGTTTCCGCCATCGGGAACGTATCGGTCACTCCGGGCGCGTCGTAGGCTGCGGCGCTCGCCGGCGGGTTGCCGTTGGTGGTGAAGTACTGGGCCTGGTTTTCCGGGCTCACAATGCATTCAATCGCCTGGTAGGCCAGATCCGGATACTTGCTGTTGGAGCCGACACCCAGGTCGATGCCTCCCAGCGGCGGAGCGGTGTCTTCACCTTCGTTGACCTGCGGGTAGAGCGTCCAGCCGATGTCTTCGATCAGACCTGCCGGCAGCGTTCCCGCCGTCACCGCTTCATTGGTGGCGGGCCAGACGAAGGGGTAGTTCACCATGAAGGACCCCTGGTCCCCCTGGAACTGGATCATGGACGTGTTTTCTGTTTGGGTGGGAAGGCCGGGCCCGCCAAGCCCTTCCTTGCCGATGGTGGATACGATTTCCGCGGCCTGGGTTCCGGCTTCCGAGTCGATGCCGAGCCGGATTTCATCCGCCGGTGCGTCGGGATTTTCAACGATCGTTCCACCGGCCGATTCAATCAGTGCGTTCACCCACACGGTCATGGACTCCGCGCGGGCACCCTGGACACCGATGTACTTGTCCTGGCTGGCGGCCGCTTGGATGATCTGGTCCCACGTCACGGGTTGGGTCATGTCCATGCCGGCTGCTTCAGCCACTGATTTGCGGTACCAGAGGATCTGCGTGTTGGCCCAGAACGGAACGGCCACCAGCTTGTCCTTCCAGCGGGCTCCGGCCAGGGCGCCTTCCACCACATCTTGAGTGGTGCGTTCCGCAACGTCCTCGGGTACGGGCGCCAGATAGCCCGGCTCCGCGAATTCGGGAACGAAGGGCGGGTCCAGGCTCATGATGTCCATGGTGTCGTCGCCTGCTGCCAACCGCCGGGCAAGCTGCTCCCGCTGCGCTGCCGCGTCATTGGGGAGCAGGGACGTTTGAATGGTGTAAGCGCCGTCAGACTGCTCGGTGCAGGTCTCCGCGATGGTGGCCTGGCCTCCGGCGTCCGGATTGATGTACCAGGTGAGGGTGGGAGGCCCTTCAGCAGAGCTGCACCCGCTGAGCAAAGTGGCTCCGACTGCGAGAGCAAGCCCTGCGGCGGCGTGGGTCCTTTTGCGGGTTCGGCCGTAGTGTCGTGCGTCCGTTGGCATCGGTGCTGTGCCTCCACCTCGTCGTAGGCGCGGACCGGGTAAATCCGCGGCGGCTGCCACCCTCAGCAGCCTTTCGAACGACATTATGCCCTGACAGTGTTTTGCGCCACTGCCAAGCGGGCGCAGGGAAGTAGTTTCCTCAGGTCAGGAGCGCAGCGATCCCCACCAGGACGGGAAGCGAGACCACTGTGGTGAGGAGCACGGTGTCCTTAGCGACGAGTACGCCTTCCTCATAGCGGCTGGCGGCAACAAATACGTTCTGCGCGGTGGGCAGGGCGGCGGTGACGACGACGGCGAACAGCAGGTGCCCCTCCATTCCCAGGGCGAACCGCGCCAGCAGATAGGCCAGCACAGGCTGCAGCACCAGTTTAAACGCCGACGCCAGCACGACGTCGGCGCGCCGGCCGCCGTCGCGCCGAAGCAGCCGTGAGCCAACCAGGGAAATTCCGAAGGCCAGGAGCATGGCCGGCACGGCGGCACCGCCGATCAGAGTGACCGGTTCGAGGATGATAACCGGCAGCTTCAGCCCGGTGGCCGCCAGGACCAAGCCGGTCAGGGTGCCGATGATGATGGGATTTCGGACAATCTGGCCCAGGAAAATGCGCAGCGAAGTGCGCCGTCCGCTGGTCGCCGAGTCCAGGAGCATCAGGAACATCGGGGTAAAGATGGCCATCTGGAAAATCAGGACCGGCGCGATGTACGCCGCGTCTCCCAGAACGTACACAGCGATCGGCAGGCCCAGGTTGGCGCCGTTGACCAGTGACGAGGACATGGCGGAAATCAGCAGTTCGGGCAGCGGGCGGCGCAGCCACCAGCGGGTGCACAGCACAAAGGCGGCAGCGGTGGCGAACGCGCTGGCGGCGGCAACGAGCAGGGGCAGTGAGAACACCGTGTGCAGGTCCGCATCGCTCATCGTTACCAGCAGCAGCGCCGGTGAGGCCACGAAGAACGCGAGCCGGCTCAGGACGTTTTGGGCGTTGTCGCCGAGCACCCCCAGCCGGCCGATCAGATAGCCGACAAGGATGATGATCCAGACAACCGCAAACCCGGTCAGTACCCCCAGCACCGGGTACTACAGCACGGACGGGGGAAGGGAGGCCCTGCGGACCTCGGGCGAGGGGGCGGGCTGGGGCGGTAAGTGGCTCATCGCCGCCCAGTATACGGCCGGAAGCGAACGGAGCGGAAAAGATGAAACCCCGGAAATCGCAAGGATTTCCGGGGTTTCCGTGGAGCGGGCGACGGGAATCGAACCCGCGTATCAAGCTTGGGAAGCTAGCGCTCTACCATTGAGCTACGCCCGCAAAGCCGGAGTACTCCGGCACAGAAAACTACTTTACATGTAACCCCGGCCTCACCCGAATTCGCCGTGCGGGGCGTCGCCGTCCCGCTCCCCGCCGGTTTGCCCGGGGCCGTCGCCGCTGGCTTGCCGGGCGCGTTCCACCAGGTCCCGCCAGCGCCCCTGCACACACTGTTCCGGCAGCGTCACCGCGGTTTGTCCCACCTGGAATTCGTACACAAAACGGTCGGAGCCGCCGGGCTGTTCCGGCGGGGGATTCTGCAGCAGGGGGAGCCATTCCCGTTCAGCCTCCTCCGAGCTGACCTGGGCGCTCCAGACCCTCGTGAGGCCGGCGAATCCGCCCGTTCGAACCACTACGATCTTCATGGCAGCACGCCCACCGCTTCCCAGGCATCGGCTACGGCACTGTATTCGGCTCCGGCCGTCCCGTAGCGTTTTCCGGCTGCGGCGAGTGTCCCCGCCGCAAACAGGTCGAAGGTGCAGTCCGCCGGCAGGTCCTGCTCGGTGATGGTGTCGTACCAGATCTGGCCGGCGCGCTCCCAGGCAAAGTTCCCCAGCGTGGCGGCAGCCAGGTAGAAGGCATGGTTGGGGATGCCGGAGTTGATGTGGACCCCGCCGTTGTCTGCTTCGGTGGAAACATAACCGGCCATGGAAGCGGGCTGCGGATCCCTGCCCAGGACGTCGTCGTCGTAGGCCGTCCCGGGAGCTTTCAGGGAGCGGATGGCCGTCCCGGACACTTGCTCGGTGAACAGGCCCGCACCCACCAGCCAGGTTGCCTCAGCGGCTTCTTGGTGCAGGAGTTTTTGCTCCGTCAGAACGCCGAAGACATCGGACACCGACTCGTTCAGTGCCCCGGCCTGGCCCTGGTATTCGAACCGGGAGGTGTACTGGATGACTCCGTGGGTCAGCTCATGGGCGATAACCGTCAGCGACTTCGTGAACCGCTGGAAGACCTCTCCGTCGCCGTCCCCGCAGACCATGCGCTCGCCGTTCCAGAAGGCGTTGTCGTACTCCCGCCCGTAATGCACGGTGGCGGCCAGCAAACCGCCGGCACCGTCAACCGAGGCCCTGCCGTAAATGTCCCTGAACAGCGCATGGGTGGCACCGAGTCCCTCGTAGGCTTCGTCCACTGCTTCGTCCCGGGAAGGCTCGTCGCCCTCGGAGCGGATCAGGGTGCCCGGCAGCGTTTCCGTGCCTCCGGCGTCGGACACTTCCCGCCGCAGGGACGGCGCAAGAGCCGTCCCCGGCGGCGGGGCGGGAGACTGCCTGGCCCGGGACCGGGCGTACTCCAGCGGAGGCAGCTCGGCCAAAGCCCGCCGTGCTGCCTCCGCTGCCCTGGTGAAACTGCCTCCCTGCTGCTCCGCGATGCGGGCCAGCAGATAGGGGGGAACAATGGAGCAGATCATGGGTGACCTCCGATGCCGGATGCGGCAGGAGCAGGATTCTGCACCTGTGGGCTCAGCCTAGGGGCCCCGTCCGACAGTGCAAGGGGAGGCGGTCAATCCGCCCCCGTTACGGTGCCTGCGGGGTGTCTGCTTCGCCGTCGGAAGCTGCCGGTGCCGCCCGGTTGGCTGCAGCCTGGTCATAGGCGGCCACAATGGCCGCTACACCCTCGGGCGCCAGTTCAAGGCCCATGTCACTGCCCGGGTTGATCGCCAGCCCGTAGCCCTGCGCAATGCTGCGCAGCGTCGCCTCACCCCCGGCCTTGACCATAACCGGGGCCTGTTCCCGGATCTGCTCCGGGACGCGGGCGGCGGTGGTGAAAGTGGCTGCCACCGCGGATTCACCCTCCGGCGCCCTCAGGACCAGTGCCTGGAAGGACGCGGGATCCTGCTCGTCCTGGAGCCGGCCCACGCTGAGCAGCTCCGATTCGCAGATGCGCGCCACCAGCTCCTGGCTGCTGATCCGTCCTTCTTTTCCGGCAGCAATCGCCTCTTCCAGCGCTGCTGCTCCCTCCGGATCCTGATACTGCGTCTGCCCGGGAACGGCATCTTCCTGTCCCGTGCTCTCGGTGTTGCCGGTGCTCTCGGTGCTGTCGGTGTTCTCCATGGGACTCTCCTTGGAAGTTCTGTTAAATGCCTTGTTCATCGCGTTATACCCAGCGGCAAGTTTGGCACAGCGGCAGGGGGGTCTTTCAAGCGGCGGGTCTTTCGAATGCGGAGCCGCCGGTGCGCCGGGGAGGGCGCAGCGCACCGGGGAGGGCTACCGTAGGAGCTGTCTGAACCGCCACGAAACACGGAGCACCGATGAGCGTCAGCAGGAACACCCGCAGCCTGGAAGCCGGTATCGAACGGGACTTCAGCGACAAGATGAGCTACGGCTCCTACCTGGCGCTGGAGACGCTGCTGGACTCCCAGCATCCGGTCAGCAATCCCGAGCACCACGATGAAATGCTGTTCATCATTCAGCACCAGACCTCTGAGCTGTGGCTGAAGCTGGTCCTGCACGAGCTGCGGGCCGTGCGGTCCAAGCTTGCCGGGGACAACCTGCGCGGGGCCATGAAGGGTATCGCCCGGATCAAGCACATCCAGCGCTCGCTGACGGAACAATGGTCAGTGCTGGCCACGCTGACTCCCTCGGAGTACGCGGAGTTCCGCGGGGACCTCGGCGCCTCCAGCGGGTTCCAGTCCTACCAGTACCGCGCGGTGGAATTCCTGCTGGGCAATAAGAACGCCGGTATGGTCAATGTCTTTGCAGCGGATCCGGCAGCTATGGAACTGCTCACCGAGCTCCTCGGACAAACCAGCATCTACGACGAGTTCATCCGCTTCCTGCACCGGCGCGGATACGCCGTCCCCGGGGAGCTGCTGGACCGGGACGTGACCCGGGCACACGTGGCGAACGAGGACCTGATGCGTGTTTACAAACACGTTTACGAGAACGCTTCCGAGCACTGGGACATCTACGAAGCCTGCGAGGAGCTCGTGGACCTGGAAGACAACTTCCAGCTGTGGCGCTTCCGGCACCTGAAGACTGTGGAGCGCACCATCGGATTCAAGCGGGGAACCGGCGGATCCTCCGGAGCTTCCTTCCTCCAGCGGGCGCTGGAGCTGACGTTTTTCCCCGAGCTGTACGCGGTCCGGACGGAAATCGGCCGCTGAGGGCACCGGCCGGACCCGGGCGGCCGGAGGGCGGGAATGCGCTATTTTTAGAAGGTGCTGATTTCTGACCGCGACATCCGAACCGAAATTGCCGACAAGCGGATCGTTCTTGATCCCTATGAACCCGGAATGGTCCAGCCGTCCAGTGTGGATGTGCGCATTGACCGGTTCTTCCGGCTCTTCGACAACCACAAGTACGCGCACATCGATCCCTCCCTGGACCAGCCGGACCTGACCCGCCTGGTGGAGGTCGATCCCGATGAACCGTTCATTCTGCACCCGGGTGAATTTGTGCTCGGTTCCACCTACGAGACCGTCACCCTTCCGGACGATATCGCCGCGCGGCTTGAGGGCAAGTCCTCGCTGGGCCGGCTCGGCCTGCTGACTCACTCCACGGCCGGCTTCATCGACCCCGGGTTCTCCGGCCACGTCACGCTGGAGCTGTCCAACATGGCAACGCTGCCGATCAAGCTCTGGCCCGGGTCCAAGATCGGCCAGCTGTGCTTCTTCCGGCTGACCTCGCCCGCAGAGTTCGCCTACGGCTCCGGGCAGTACGGCAACCGCTACCAGGGGCAGCGCGGCCCGACGGCGTCGCGCAGCCACCTGAACTTCCACCGCAGCGCGGTCTAGGCTCCTCCGAGCCTCCGGAACCGCCGTTATACTTCCGGAACCACCGCACGCGGTGTCTTGTCCGGAGAGCGGACGGGCAGCAGTGCCAGCAGGCCCAGGAGCAGGACGAGCAGGATGCCCAGGATGCCGTAGCGCTGGGCGCCGAAGATGCTGATGAACGCGGCGAACAGTGCCGGTGCCAGGAAGCTCACGGCACGGCCGGTCGTGGCGTAGAGCCCGAACAGTTCGGCTTCCTGGCCTTCGGGTGCAAGCCTGGCCAGGAAGGCCCGGGACGCGGACTGGGCCGGTCCCACAAACAGGCACAGGAGCAGGCCGAAGATCCAGAACGTGGTGTCGCCGGACCACTGCAGCCCCAGCATGCTCTGCTCATCGGGGCCAAAAACCGCGATCAGTCCGCCGGAGACCAGCAGCCCGACCAGCGAGAAGACAATGACGTTTTTCGGTCCGACCCGGTCATCGAGAACCCCGCCGGCGATGGCGCCCACGGCGGCCACCACGTTGCCGAAGATCGCGAACATGATCACCTCGGGCAATTCCCAGCCGAAGGTTCCCCCGGCAATCACGCCGCCGAAGGTGAAGACCGCGGCCAGGCCGTCCCGGAACACGGCGCTGGCCAGCAGGAACCAGACCGTGTGCGGGCTGGTCTTGAAAATGGCCTTGATGCGGCGGAAGAGCAGCCCGTAGGAGGCGAAGAAGCCGATTCCCGCGGCACGCTGCTGCCGGGGGACTTCGGGAACCATGAACAACACCGGAAGCGCAAAGACGGCCAGCCAGACGGCGGCGAAGACAGCAACGGCCCGGATGTTCAGGCCGTCCTCCGAGGTGACGCCGAACCATCCGACATCGGGGTTGATAAATCCGACCAGCACTGCGGCCAGGGCAGCGATGCCGCCCACGTACCCCATGCCCCAGCCGAAGCCGCTGACCCTGCCGACCGTGGCGGGGGTGGAGATCTGCGACAGCATGGCGTTGTAGTTGACGCCGGCAAATTCGCTGAAGACGTTGCCCAGTGCAATCAGGCCCACTCCCAGCAGCAGGAACTCCGGGCGCGGAAAGACAAAGAAGCAGAGGGCGGTGACCAGGCAGACCATCCCCGTATTGATCCCGAGCCACAGCTTCCGCCGGCCGCCGGCGTCGGAGCGCTGCCCGACGACGGGCGCCAGCAGCGCCACTGCCACTCCTGCCAGTGCCACGCCGTATCCGAGGACCGAGGAGGCATGAGCCTCGCCGCCGAAGCTCTCGGACGTCAGGTACACGGTGAACACAAAGGTCGTCATGACCGCGTTGAACGCCGCGGATCCCCAGTCCCAGGCCGCCCATGCCGCGACCTGCCGCTTCCGGATGTCCGGCGGCCGGAAACCGCCGGGTGATGCGCGCGGAACTTCTGTGTCGGAGGTCATAAGCCAGATGCTATCCCTGCGCGGTGCGGGGGCCGGGTTACCCGGAAGCTCCGGCATGTCTGTTGGTGCGGCGCCCGCTGTGACAACGCCGATGAGACTTGGCTGTATGCCATGGGTAGAATAGGTGGACGCCCTCTGACCACCACCTTGATAACTGCAGCCCTGTCCGCGGCTGGAAGACAGTCAAAAAAGCTCGGGAGATCTAGTGCTAATTGTGCTCACCGTTTTGTTTACGGTGGCATTGGTGGCGCCCTTATTGTTCCGCAGGATCGGCCGGTCGGCGTTCTACGTCCTTGCCGCCGTCCCCGCAGCAGCCTTTGTGTGGCTGCTGGTCACGTTCCCCCGGTACACAGGTGCCGACCAGACGCTGGCCTCGGGCGCTCCCAACGCCCCGCCGTCCGTGATCATCCCCTGGATTCCTGATCTCCGCGTGGAGCTGGCATTCCGGATGGACACCCTGGCCGCGGTCCTTTCCATCCTTATCCTCGGCGTCGGATCACTGGTCCTTTTCTACTGCGCCCGCTATTTCCGGCCCGGGGACCCCCAAATGGGTGCCTTTGGTTCCCAGCTGCTGGCCTTCGCCGCGGCAATGTTCGGCCTTGTGACGGCAGATGACCTGATCCTGCTGTTCATTTTCTGGGAACTGACCACCATTCTGTCCTACCTGCTGATCGGCTACTCGGCGCACCGTTTGTCGGCACGCCGGGCGGCCCTGCAGGCGCTGATCGTCACCACCTTCGGCGGCCTGACGATGCTGGTGGGCATGGTCCTGATCGGAGACACCGCCGGTACCCTGCGGATCTCCGAAATCCTGGCCATGGCTCCGCAGCTGCTTGAGCGCGGCGCCGTAGTCGACGTGGCCATTGTGCTGATGCTCGTCGGCGCGGTGTCGAAATCCGCGCTGCTCCCGTTCCACTTCTGGCTCCCTGCCGCCATGGCCGCGCCCACGCCGGTCAGCGCCTATCTGCACGCCGCTGCCATGGTCAAGGCCGGCATCTACCTGGTGGCACGCCTCGCCCCCGGCTTCTCGGAGTCCGCGTACTGGCACGTCGTCGTGCTGGTCCTGGGCCTTTCGACGATGCTGCTGGGCGGCTGGCGCGCGCTGCGCCAGTACGACCTGAAGCTGATCCTGGCCTACGGAACCGTCAGCCAGCTCGGTTTCCTGACCCTTGTGGTGGGGCTCGGCAACCGGGAAGCCGCCGTTGCCGGGCTGGGCATGCTGCTGGCCCACGGCTTCTTCAAGGCGACCCTGTTCCTGGTGGTGGGCATCGTCGACCACCAGTCGGGCACCCGCGACATCCGCAAGCTCTCCGGCATCCACCGCTCCTCCCCGCAGCTGTTCATCGTGGCGCTCATCGGCGCCGCTTCGATGGCGGGGGTTCCGCCGCTGCTCGGCTTCGTGGGGAAGGAATCGGTCTACGAGACCTTCGTCCACTACGCCGAGAAGCAGGGAACCGCAGGAGCTGCGGTGCTGCTGGCCGGCGTCGTCATCGGTTCCATCCTCACTTTCGCCTACAGTGCCCGGTTTGTCTGGGGCGGTTTTGCCACCAAGGCAAACTGCCCGCCCACGCCCTTCAAGCGGGTTCCCTGGGCCTTCCTCGCGGCTCCGGGCATCCTCGCCGTCGTCAGCGTGGTGTTCGGCCTGTGGCCGGCACCGCTGGACGCGGCCATCGTTTCCTACGCTGATCTGTACCCGGCCGACGGCGACCCCACGCACCTGGCGCTGTGGCACGGCTTCACCACCGCCCTGCTGCTCACGGTCATCACGATCGGCATGGGGCTGCTGCTCTTCTGGCAGCGCCTCGGCGTGGAACGGGTGCAGGCACGGTTCACCGCCCCGCTGGATGCCGAGCGCTCCTACCGCGGGATCATCGGCGTGCTCGACGACGTCGCAGTCTGGGTTACCGGCCGCACCCAGCGCGGTTCGCTGATGTTCTACCTCTTCGTCATCCTGTCGGTGGCGGTCGTGACCCCGCTGTTTGCGCTCATCGTGCGGGACGCACCCCTGCCCGAGCAGTTCCACTGGTTTGACTCGCCGCTGCAGGTAGTCATCGGCGTCGGCATTATCCTGGGTGCGCTGGCAGCAGCCCGCGCCAACAAGCGCTTCCTCGCAGTGCTGATGGTCAGCGTCACCGGCTACGGAATTGCCCTGATCTTCGCCCTGCAGGGCGCACCCGACCTGGCCCTGACCCAGATGCTCGTGGAAACCATCGTCCTGGTGGCCTTTGTCCTGGCACTGCGTTCCCTGCCCGCCCGGCTGTGGAAGCGCGAACCGGCCGGCCACCGGCTGCTGCGCGCGGCGCTGGGCCTGGCCTTCGGAGCCACCATGGTCATGATCGCCATGACGGCCATGGCTTCCCGGGTCGCCGAGCCGATATCGCTGGCATTCCCGGACCTGGCCTACGAGGTGGGCGGCGGCGCCAACATTGTTAACGTGACGCTCGTTGACGTCCGCGCGTGGGACACCTTCGGAGAGCTCTCCGTCCTCGCCATGGCCGCCACCGGCGTCGCGTCTCTGATCTTTGTCCGCGGACGCGGCGACAAGCGACGCCGGGCCGAGGGCGTTGCCACCGGCTCCGTGGACCGGGGACGCGAACACTTTGCGTCGTCGTCCGGACGCCAGCAGGCCACACTGGCACTGGCCCGCAAGTTCTCCAGCGTCAGCCGTGACGCCTGGCTGGTTGCCGGCCGGACACTTGCCCCGGAACGCCGGTCAATCATCTTCGAAGTGGTCACGCGCCTGCTGTTCCACTCGGTGATCCTGTTCTCGATCTACCTGCTGCTGGCCGGCCACAACATGCCCGGCGGCGGTTTTGCCGGCGGGCTCATGGCCGGACTCGCCCTGACCATCCGCTACCTGGCCGGCGGCCGCTTCGAACTGGCGGAAGCAAGCCCGGTCAGCGCCGGCCTCCTGCTTGGCGGCGGGCTCGGCATAGCCGGATTGTCAGCGGCCGTGCCGCTGTTCTTCGGCGGGCAGGTGCTGCAGAGCGCCATTATCAAGTTCACCTGGCCGCTCTTCGGCGAGATCAAGTTCGTCACCTCCACCATCTTCGACATCGGCGTGTACCTCGTGGTGGTCGGACTGGTGCTGGATGTCCTGCGGAGCCTGGGCTCCGAAATTGATGAACGCAGTGAAGGCGGTTCCTCCAGCCAGGACGAGACGCTGGAGCCCGAACCCGAAATAGCCAGCCGAGAGGAGGAGGTAGCCCGATGAGCATAAACATCACCTTTATGGTCATCATGGGAGCGCTGTACGCCTGCGGCATCTACCTGCTCCTGGAGCGCAGCCTGACCCGCGTGGTGCTGGGGCTGACCATGCTCACCAACGCCACGAACATCCTGCTGCTCTCCACCGGCGGGTTCCAGGGCCTTGCCCCGCTGTTCAATGCGGACATTGCAGCGGAAGATTACAACGACCCGCTGCCCCAGGCCTTTATCCTCACCTCCATCGTCATCTCCTTCTCCGTGACCGCGTTCATGCTGGGCATCATTTACCGTTCCTGGGTGCTGAGCCGCCAGGATGAGGTCCAGGACGACATCGAAGACCGCCGCGTGGCGAGCCAGAGCAGCTTTGATGCCGAAGACGACGCCGATGTCCCCGAGGACACCACCGAATTCACCCCGCCCGAAGAGGCTGAAGAGGCGCCGGGCTCCCTGCGCGCCACCGGTCAGAGCACCAGCCCGGAGGCCAAGGAATGAACACGATAAGTCTGGCCCCGCTGGCGGTGGTCCTGCCGTTCTTCGGTGCCGCCCTGGCCTTCATCCTGATCCGGCACACGCGCGCCCAGCGCGTAATCAGCATCAGCATCCTGACCGTGACGCTGATCCTGGAAGTGATCCTGCTGTTCTCGGTGTGGGAGACCGGTGCGCAGGCGGTGAACCTGGGCGGCTGGCTGCCGCCGGTGGGCATCACCATGGTGGTGGACCAGTTCTCCGCGCTGATGCTGGTGGTCTCCTCGGCCGTTAGCCTGGCGGTCCTCATATACGCCGCGGGGCAGGGCATGACCGACGGCGACGAGGACGGGCCGATCTCGATCTTCCACCCGACCTACCTGATCCTGGTGGCCGGGGTGTCCAATGCCTTCCTCGCCGGAGACCTGTTCAACCTGTACGTGGGCTTCGAAATCCTGCTTACGGCCAGCTACGTGCTGATGACCCTGGGCGGGACCACGCCGCGCATCCGCGCCGGCGTCACCTACGTGGTGGTGAGCGTGGTTTCCTCGCTGCTGTTCCTGATCACCATTGCCATGATTTACGCGGCCACCGGCACGGTCAACATGGCCGATCTGGCCGTCAAACTGGGCGACCTGGACCCGGGCACACAGCTGATGCTGCACCTGATGCTGCTGGTGGCGTTCGGCATCAAGGCCGCCGTCTTCCCGCTGTCCTTCTGGCTGCCTGACTCCTACCCGACGGCTCCGGCTCCGGTGACCGCCGTGTTTGCCGGGCTGCTGACCAAGGTTGGCGTCTACGCCATGGTCCGGACCGAGACGCTGCTCTTCCCCGGCGACCGGATCAATACGCTGCTAATGGTGGTGGCGGGGCTGACCATGGTGGTCGGGATCCTCGGCGCGCTGGCGCAGACGGATATCAAGCGAATGCTCTCCTTCACCCTGGTCAGCCACATCGGCTACATGGTGTTCGGGCTGGCCGTGGGATCGGTGATCGGCATTGGATCCGCCGTGTTCTACGTGGTCCACCACATTACGATCCAGACCTCGCTGTTCCTGGTCACAGGCCTGATTGAGCGCCGCGGCGGCACCGCCAACATGGACCGGCTGGGCGGGCTGGCCAAGCTGTCCCCGCTGCTGGCCGTGCTGTACTTCATTCCGGCCATCAACCTCGGCGGGATTCCGCCGTTCTCCGGCTTCCTCGGCAAGCTCGGGCTCATGGAGGCCGGCGTGGACCTGGGTACTCCGCTGGCCTACGTCCTGGTAGCCGCCAGCGTGCTGACCAGCCTCCTGACCCTGCTCGTGATGGCCCGCGTCTGGAACCGGGCATTCTGGCGGACACCGGAGGACGCAGTGCACCCCGACCCCATCCTGCTGGCCACGGGCGTCGGCGGCTCTTCGCTGCGCAACTCCGGCGACGTTACCGAGAAGTCCTCGGGGAAGTTCGCCGGCCGCGACGCCGTCGACCTGCTGCCGCGGACCATGGTGTATCCCACCGTGGGGCTCGTGGCACTGGGTGTTTCGCTCAGTGTCCTGGCCGGGCCGCTGTTCTCGCTCAGCGACGACGCGGCACAGGACCTGCTGGACCGCACGCCCTACATTGAAGCCGTTTTGGGAGAGGGGGCTAACCGATGACCCGCAAAGCCCAAATGCGCAAGCGCCCGCGCGTGCCGCTGCTCAAGGAAATCCCGCTGCTGATCTGGCTGGTGTTCCTCTGGGGCGCCCTCTGGCAGGATTTCAGCGCCGGCAACCTGGTCTTCGGTGCGGTTATCGCTTTCATCGTGGCCAACATCTTCTACCTGCCGCCGGTGGAGCTCAGCGGCCGGTTCAACCCGGTTTATGCGCTGGGCTTCGCGGTCCGCTTCTTCTACAAGCTGGTCCACGCCAGCTTCGAAGTGCTGTGGCTGTCCGTTGCTAAGGGTCCGTACATCAAGAACGCCGTGGTGGGCGTGAAACTGCGCAGCCACTCGGACCTTCTGGTCACGGCCACCGGCCACGCGCTGTCGCTGATCCCCGGTTCCCTGGTGGTGGAGGTGGACCGGTCCACCTCCACGCTGTACCTGCACTGCCTGAACGTTTCCACCCCCGAACACGCGGACAAGGTCCGCAAGGACGTCCGGGACACCGAATCCTGGCTGATCCGCAGCATCGGCACCCGCGAGGACCTGGAAGTCTTGAAGGCTGAAGAAGCGTTGTCCCGAGGAGAAGCCGCCGTGCCGGGCGGTACCGCTGCAACCAGCAAGGGAGCCCCGTCATGATGACCGTTTTTGTGGTCCTGGTGTCCATCATGCTGTCGGCCGCAGCGGCCGGTGCGATTTTCCGGATCGCCCGCGGACCGTCCATTCTGGACCGGGTGCTGGCAGCCGATGTCCTGCTGGCAATCGTTGGTGCCGCTCTCGCAACGGACATGATCGTGAACAAGAACCTCAACTTCCTGGCGCTCCTGGTGTCCGTCTCGCTGATCGGCTTCATCGGCTCCGTGACGGTTGCCCGCTTCGTTACGGACAGGAGATAACCGGTGAACCAGGAACTGAAAGACGTCATTGTCGGAGTCCTGATGCTCGGCGGTGCCCTGATGTCGCTGGCCGCAGCCATTGGCCTCACGCGTTTCCCCGACCTCATGAGCCGGATGCACGCCGCCTCCAAACCCCAGGTGCTGGGCCTGCTGCTGTTCCTGCTGGCCATGGCCGTGCAGTTTGAAAGCTGGGTCCTGCTGCCGGTCCTTGCCGTGTGCTGGCTGTTCATGCTCCTCACCGCCCCGGTCTCCGCCCACATGATTGGCCGCGCGGGTTACCGCACCAAGCACCTGCGGCCGGAGCTGCTGACGATCGACGAGCTCGACGACGTTGTGGCGCGGGCGCAGGAGCTGCTGCTGCAGGCCAACGCCGGAACCGCCGGGGATGACAGCGACAGTGAAGACCCGCGCGTGGACGACGACCCCGGCGAACACCCGCCGGCCGGCTCGCTGGACGACGACGCCGTACCCGTTACTCCGGCCCGGGCTCCCGAGGCGCAGCCCGGGGCTGTATCCGGAGCCGAAGCGGAAAACAATCAGGGCGCCCGCCGCCCGGGACACAGTCCCGAGGGCTGAGCGCCCCGAAGTAAGGCGGAGGACGCCTAGACGATTTCCGGCGTCTTCTGGTAGCGCTGGATGGCGCGCTGGGTGCCCCGGTTCGTCAGCACGCGGATGCCCTGGCTGACGGCACCGGATACGACGGCGAAGATCACCGCGGTGCGCAGGCTCACGTCCAGGACACCGTCCTTGTCGCGGGGCGGCTCGTTGCCCGTGACGCGGGTCCAGACAAAGTCCAGGATCTTGGCGGACAGGAGACCGGCGCCGATGCTGGCACCGGTGGCGAGCAGTTTGAGGATCAGGTTCATGATGCTCCTAGGGTTGAAGGCCTTTTCCCTAACCCTACCCGCCGATCCTCCCCTTCGGGCCGTTCCGTGTGTACAGTGGGAGGCGCAAACATACGACAGGGGAGCGCCTCTGCCCTTGCTCTCTGCCCGGGATTACAGCCGGTCAGAAAGAACAAGGAAAGACCAACGGCGCTGAGAGTGCGGACATCCGCAGACCCTCGAACCTGATCCGGTTAGTACCGGCGCTAGGGAGTCGAGATCTCACGGGACCTCACGGCAGTCCGCCGTGGACGGTCCCTCCCCTCCTGTACCTCAGGAGGATTTTTTTATGCAGCAGAACCGTTTCCAGCAGCAGTTGTCATCCCTCCGGCGCCCGTGGCGGGTGGTGGATATTGTGGTCGCCTCTGTGCTGGGCGTGGCAGTAGGCGTAATTTTTTGGGCCTGGTCCCTGGGCTACGCCGGCGTTGAAGCCCTGATCCTTGCTTTCCCTCCGCTCGGCGGGCTGTACACCGGCGGATGGTTGATCGCCGGCGTTCTCGGTGCGCTCATTATCCGCAAACCCGGCGCTGCAATTTACTGCGAAGTCCTCGCCGCCGCAGTTTCCGGCGTGCTGGGCACCCAGTTCGGCCTGTCAGTGCTGCTCTCCGGCTTCATCCAGGGCCTCGGCGCGGAACTGGTGTTCCTGGCGTTCCTTTACCTCCGGTACACGCTGCCCGTGGCGGTGCTGGCCGGACTTGTCTCGGGAATCTTCCTCGGCGTCAGTGAAAGCATCCTCTACAAGCCGGAATGGGCCTTCCAGTGGCAGGCGCTGTACACGCTGTTCGCCGCCGTCTCCGGAGCCGTCATTGCCGGATTTGTCTCCTGGCTGATCGCCCGGGCGCTGGCCCGCACCGGAGTGCTGGCCCCGTTTGCGTCCGGACGGGCTGCGGACGTTCGCTCCCATGCACGCGCCTAGGCGGTCCCCGGCCGGAGCTCCCGCAGCGGTCCGAGCCCGCGACTACAGCTGGCGGCACTCCGGGCGCAGCACCCCGGCCGTCTCCTCCCTGTCACTGGACATTGAGGCCGGCGAAAAGGTGCTGCTGCTCGGGGCCTCCGGCGCCGGCAAATCCACCCTGCTGCATGCCCTCGCCGGCGTGCTGGGCGAAGGGTCCGGCCCCGATGCCGCGGGCGAGGAGCACGGCACCCTGACCCTGGACGGGGAAACTCCGCTGAAGGCCCGCGGCCGGGCCGGGCTCGTGCTGCAGGATCCCGACTCCCAGCTGGTGCTCTCCCGGGTGGGCGACGAAGTGGCGTTCGGCGCCGAAAACCTCCGGGTGCCGCCGCAGGAGATTTGGGAACGGGTCCGGGCGAGCCTGGACGACGTCGGGCTCCGGGTTCCGCTGCACCATCCCACCGCAGCCCTGTCCGGCGGGCAGAAACAGCGGCTGGCTCTGGCATCGGTGCTGGCCATGCGGCCCGGGCTGCTGCTGCTCGATGAACCCACGGCCAACCTGGACCCGGCGGGAGTGCTGGAGGTCCGCGCCGCCGTCGAACGCGTCCTGGAACGCACCGGCGCCACGCTCATCGTGGTGGAACACCGCGTTTCAGTGTGGGCCGACGTCGTGGACCGCGTGGTGGTCCTGGCGGCCGACGGCGGAATCCTCGCCGACGGACCGCCCTCGAAGGTCCTCACCGATCCGTCCAACCGGGACCGCCTCCGCGCCGCGGGGGTCTGGCTGCCCGGAGTGCGGCCGGCCGTTGGCGGTCCGGCGGCCGGAACACCGGGGGAACTCCTGCTCGAAGCCCGCGGTCTCGGCGCCGGACGCTCCAAGCGGGCACCGGCTGTTGTGGGAGACGTGGACCTGGCGCTGCCGGCCGGAACCGCCCTGGGGATCACCGGTCCCAACGGGGCCGGAAAGTCCACGCTGGCGCTGACCCTGGGCGGGCTGCTGAAGCCCGTCGCCGGCGCCCTGCGTGCCGCCCCCGCACTGGCCGGTGCTGCAGGGCCCGATCCTGCGCGGTGGAAATCAACGGACCTGGTGACCCGGATCGGCACCGTTTTCCAGGAACCCGAGCACCAGTTCCTCGCGGCAACGGTGCGGGAGGAACTGGCCTTCGGACCCCGGCGCACGGGGCGGAAGTCCGAAGCGCAGGTAGCCGGGCTGGTGGCTTCCCTGGCCGACCGGCTGCGGTTGTCCGCGCTGCTGGACGCCAACCCGTTCACCCTCTCCGGCGGAGAGAAGCGCCGCCTCTCCGTCGCCACGATGATCGCCACCGACCCCGCTGTGCTTCTCCTGGACGAACCCACCTTCGGGCAGGACGCGAACACCTGGGCCGAGCTCGTGGCACTGCTCCGTACGCTGGTGGCTGACGGCACGGCGGTGGTCTCCGTGACCCACGACGCCGAATTCCTGGCTGCCCTGGGCGGCAGCCTCCTGCGGGTGGAACACGGCACCGCCCGGGCCGGAGCGCTGCTGTGAAACGCTCGGAAGAATTGAGTTTCACAGCACAGCACCAGGAACCCGCCGACCTGAGCAACCCCTCCCGGCGGCCGGCCGGAACGTTGCTGGAACGGGCCAATCCGCTGTCCAAGCTGGCTGCGGCGCTGGCTCTGACAGTGGCTGTGCTGGTGAGCGTGGACTGGATCAGTGCCTCAATAGTCCTGGCGTCCGAGCTGGTCCTGCTGCCGCTGCTGCGGATTGAGCCGCTGACGCTGCTCAAGCGCATCTGGCCGTTGCTTGTTGCTGCCCTCATCGGCGCCTACGGCACCGCACTGCTGGCCGAAAAGACCGGAGTGGTGCTGCTGGACGCCGGGCCGCTGCTGTTCACATCGGATTCGGTGGAGGCAGGCATCGCGATTGGACTGCGGGGGCTGGCGATCGCCCTGCCCGGAATCTATCTGCTGGTCTCCACGGACCCGACGGATCTGGCGGATGCGCTGGCCCAGAAGCTGCGGCTGCCGCACCGCTTCGTGCTCGGCGCGCTGGCTGCCATGCGGCTGGTCGGCCTGCTGGTCTCGGAATGGCAGACCCTGGGCATGGCCCGGCACGCACGCGGGATCGGCTCGGACGCAGGGCCGCTGGCCCGTGCCCGGTCCTTCCTCGGGCAGTCGGTGGCGCTGCTGGTCCAGGCGGTGCGCCGCGCCATTCGGCTGGCAGCGGCCATGGAGGCGCGCGGCTTTGGCAGCGGCGAGCGGACCTGGGCGCGGACGTCCGTGTTCACCGGCCTGGATATCTGGGTGGCTCTGTACGGGGTGGTGTCTGCCGGCGCTGCACTGGCTGCCGCCGTGGCGGCGGGGACGTTCAACTTCATCCTCACCTAGGCCGGCCGGGGGCCCGGCCGGGGACCCGGGGCGCCCGCGCCGGGGCGCCCCGGCGGCGGCCGTTCCCTCTCGTTAACCCTCCGTCAGCGCTTCCCGCAGCAGGGCGGTCAGTTCCTCGGTGAGAGCGGGGGAGGAACTGATCGGCGTTCCGTCGATGGAGGTAACCGGAGCCAGCAGCCGGATGCTGGAAACCAGCCACACGGCGTCGGCCTCCATCAGGTGCGCCGGCTCCAGCGGGCCGTAACCCCGGGCCCAGCCGGCTGCTTCGGCGGCGTCGAACAGGGCCCGCTGGGTGGTGCCGGGGAGGATCCCGCTCTCCAGCTCGGGGGTCAGCAGCATTTTGACGCCGTCCTCTTCCACGGCCAAAATGACGCTGGACGTCGGGCCTTCCAGGACCTTGCCGTCGGCGGAGGTGAAAATGACGTCGTCGGCGCCGTTGGCCTTCGCGTAGCGCAGGGCGGCCATGTTGACGGCGTAGGAGAGGGTCTTGGCTCCGAGGAGCAGCCACGGTGCCCGCTCCGCCAGAGTGCTGTCGTAACCGCGGTCCAGCAGCAGTACGGACACGCCGTCCGCAGTGCGTTCGCGTGTGCCGGCCGGAACGGGGGAAGCGGCAACCCACGCCGTGGGGGAGTGCGCCCCTTCAACGCCGCGGGTCAGCAGCAGCTTCACCACGGCCTCGCCCGGGCCTTCCCGCAGCACCAGTTCCGTCAGCGCTGTTGCGACGGCACGCTCCCAGGCGCCGCGCGCCGGCGGTTCAAGGTCCAGGGCGCGGGCCGAGGACGTCAGCCGGTCCAGGTGGGCGTCCATTTTGCGGGCGCTGCCGTCCACGGCCAGCATCGATTCGAAGATGCCGTCGCCTCGGGTCGCGCCGAGATCTGTGGCCATCAGCTGCGGAACGGAAGCGTCGGCCAGGCGGCCTTCGGGGAATTCGGGGTCCAAAAATACCAGAACAGTCATGTGCCCAGCCTAGTTTGCCGGTGCGGCAGACTAGGCTTGAGGATAAGGATCAGCTGATGGGAGCGTCGTGTGTGGGTGGCATTAACCGGTTCGACGCTGCCTTTGTGGATTGCCACCGCACTCACCATCCTTGACTACGCCATCCGAATCATTGCGCTGGGCGTGGTTCCCGGCAACCGGCGCCCCACCACCGCCATGGCCTGGCTGCTGTGCATCTTCTTCCTTCCGGTCCCGGGAATCATCCTGTTCCTGCTCTTCGGGAACTTCCGGCTGTCTGAACACCGGGTGAAACGGCAGGCTGAAGTCAACCGGGCCGTACGTGAGAACACCCGCGAACTCGAGGCCGAAGGCAGCCGGTATTCCGGTCCCGAGTGGGTGGTTTCCGCCACCGAGCTGAACCGCAGGCTGGGATCGTTCCCGAGCCTGGACGGCAACAAAGTGGAACTGCAGCGGGACTACGACGAATCCATCAGGGAGATGACCGAGGTGGTCCGGGGCGCGCAGAAATACGTGCACGTCGAGTTCTACATCATGAGTTACGACGCCGTCACCCGGGACTTCTTTGCCGCCCTCAAGGAAGCGGCGGCCCGCGGCGTGCCGGTGCGGCTCCTGTTTGACCACATCGGCACCCTGCGGGTGAAGGGATACCGCAAGCTGCTCAAGGAACTGCGCAGCACCGACATCCAGTGGCGGCGCATGCTGCCCATCCTTCCGGCCCGCGGCCAGTGGCGCCGCCCGGACCTGCGCAACCACCGGAAGATCCTCGTGGTGGACGGCCAGGTGGCCTACACCGGTTCGCAGAACCTGGTGGAACCGTCCTACCGCAAGCCCCGCAACCACAGGATGGGGCGCAAATGGGTGGAGCTGATGGCCCGCCTGGAGGGGCCGGTGGTTGACGAAATCAACGTGGTGTTCGCGACCGACTGGAACGCGGAAACCGACGAGAACCTGGAACGCGAACTCAGCCTCTACGAGTGGACAACGCACCCCGGTGAAGTCACCTGCCAGGTGGTGCCCAGCGGTCCCGGATTCTCCACCGAAAACAACCTCCGGCTCTTCACCTCCCTGATCTATTCGGCCTCGGACCGGATTTCCATCACCAGCCCGTACTTCGTTCCTGACGATTCGCTGCTGTATGCCATTACGACGGCGGCGCAGCGCGGCGTGCAGGTGGAGCTTTTTGTATCCGAGAAGGGCGACCAGTTCCTGGTGGACCACGCCCAGCGCTCCTACTACGAGGCGCTGCTGCGGGCCGGCATCCGGATCTATCTCTACCCGAAGCCGCTGGTCCTTCACGCCAAGCACTTCACCATCGACAACGAGGTGGCGGTGCTCGGTTCCTCAAACATGGACATGCGGTCCTTTTCGCTGAACCTGGAGGTGTCGATCATGATGTTTGACGGCGACATCGTGGCGAAAACCCGCCGGATCGAGGACACCTACCGTTCCATGTCGCGGGAGCTGCTGCTCTCCGAGTGGGTGGACCGCCCGGTCTGGCAGCGGTACATCGACAATGTGTGCCGGCTGACGGCCACGCTGCAGTAACCGGCCGGGCCGTTCCTCAGCCGGGGAACCGGGCGCCCAGTGCGCTGAGGACGCCGAAGGCCTTGGCCCGGATTTCCTCCCATTCCGCTGCCGGATCGGAGTCGGCAGTGACGGCTCCGCCCACCCCCAGCGTCAGCGAGTTTCCCTGAACCCCCAGGGTGCGGATCACCACCGAAAGATCAGCGGCTCCGGTGAGGGAAAACCAGCCGGCGACGCCGGAATAGGGGCCGCGCGGCGCACCCTCCAGCCGGTCGAGGATGGCCATGGTGCTGATCTTCGGAGCGCCGGTCATGGATCCGGGCGGGAAGGCGGCGGCAACAGCTTCAGCCCGGGACGCTTCGGGAAGCAGACGGGCATCGACGGTGCTGACCAGCTGATGGACCGTGGCGTAGCTTTCCACTGCGAACAGCCGCGGAACGGTGACGGACCCCGGAACTGCGGAACGGGACAGGTCATTGCGCAGCAGGTCCACGATCATGACGTTTTCAGCGCGGTCCTTCAGCGATGTCACCAGGTCTTCCTCCAGCTCCCGGTCCGCTTGCGCAGTGGCGCCGCGCGGGCGGGTTCCCTTGATGGGTTCGGCGCGCATCAGCCCGGAGGCGTCCATGGACAGGAATCGCTCCGGTGAGGTGCCGGCCAGAGCGAAACTGCCGAACCGCAGCAGGGAAGCAAACGGTGCGGGGCTGCGCCGCCGAAGTGCGCGGTACATCTCCAGCAGCGTCCGGCTGTCGGGCGGAACCGACAGCCGGGCGCTCAGGGACGTGGTCAGGCAGACTTCGTAGGAATTGCCGTCCGCAATTTCCTGCTGGGCGGACCGGACCTTTGCCAGATAGGAGTCCCGGCTGTCCCGGACGGTGAATTCCGGGGCGCTTTGAATCGGCCGGACGGGAGCCTGCGGGACGGAGGGAATTCCGCCGGAGCCCGCGCCGCCGACACCGCCGACACCGCCGACACCGCCGACACCGGCGGCAGCGTGCGCTGCGTGCCTGACCCGGCCGGCCCACGCGCCGTCGTCATCGCCCAGTGTCAGCGCGTACAGGCAGCGCAGTTCGTGGTCCAGCACCACTGCCCGGCCCGCAAAAAGCAGGGCGGCGTCCGGCGCCCCGTCCGCGGGCGGAGCGGCGTCGGAGCCGCCGGTTTCGCGCTTGAGCTCGTATCCCAGGAAACCCAGCCAGCCCAGGGCGAATCCGCAGGGGTAGTCCTCGGGTACGGCGGCCCGGGGCTCGCCCCACACCGAGTCCAGCCACTGGAAAAACGGACCGGGGCGGGACACCGTGACCGGCCCGGACACCACGGTGGTCACGCCGCTGCGGTGCTCGGCGTACCTGCCCAGCGCTCCGCCGTCGTCGGCCATGATGCTGTACCGGCTGCGCGCGGCAATGTGTGCGGCGCCGGACCCCGCGGGAAGCCCGGGGGCCGCCGCGCTGGAACTGTCCAGCCAGACCGCGCGCGCCGAGTCCGTGTACAGGGCGGCAAACAACTCTGCGGGATCGGGCTGCGCCTCGATCCGATGCACGCGGACGGCGGCGGACGCGGCACCTGTTTCGGGCCGGGCCAGCTGCAGCCGCGGCAGGGACAGATCAGCCAGGGCGCGCAGGACATAACCCGCGGCTTCCGCCGGAGTTCCGCGCCGGTGCTGCCGGTCAACGGTGATGTCCGCGCGTTCCGCGGCGGGATCCGCGGCCGCCCAGCTGCGTTCCTGCGCCGCCCAGCGCTCCCAGTGCGGTGCGTAGGTTTCACCGTCGCGTTCCAGCGCCTGTTCCCGGCGCAGCTCGGCGGGCGCCTGCACCCACACTGCGGCGTCAAGCAGCTGCCCCGCAGCGGCGGCGGTGGCTCCAACGCCCTCCACTATGACGATTTCCGCCGGCTCCGTGGTGCGGGCCGGACCGTAGCGGCCCGCGTCCCAGTCCCATGCCTGCCAGACCGCCGGGCGTCCTGCTGCCAGCGGCGCTGCGACCTGCCCGCAGTAGTAGGCGATGCCGTCGGCCAGGCCGTCCCAGCCCGGATAGATATCCTCCAGATGGAACAGGGACACCCGGTGGTGGGCGCGCAGGGCGGCGGCCAGTTCAATGGCGAGAGTCGTTTTTCCGGCACCGGAGAAGCCGTCGACGGCGATCATCACCGGCAGGGCGGCGGTGCCGGCGGCCGTGGGGGAGGGAAGAGGCATTAGCCCGCGGTGCCGGAAGCTGCGACCAGGGCGGCGGCCGCATGCTGCACGATGCCGGGGACCGCGGCTGTAATCAGGGCGTAGGAGGAATCGAAGTCCCGCATGTCGCCGTACCAGGGATCCTCGATGCCGAGCTGTTCCGGGGGAAGGCCGGCCGCGGCCGGATCGAAGCTGCGGAGCAGGCGGATTTTGTCCCGGTCCGTTTCAGTGCGGGCCAGGTCCTGGAGCTCCAGCAGATGGCCGTAGTCCAGGGCCAGAATCAGGTCGAGGGCTGCAAACTCTTCCGGCTCGAAGGCGCGGGCCCGGAACGGCGCAAGGTCGGCCGCGGAAAAACCGTGCTTGAGCAGCTCGGCCCTGGTGCGGTCATCCATGGGGCGTCCGGCCTCCCACCCGGTGACGCCCGCGGAAGTTACGCTCACACGGGCTCCCAGGCCGGCGTCTTCAAAAGCACGGGTCAAACAAAACTGGGCCATGGGGGAGCGGCAGATGTTGCCGGTGCACACCGCACTGATTCGGTACATTCCTCCAGCCTACCGAGTGGTTATCAGGCCCAGGCAATCACTTCTCCCGACGGCAGCAGGAACCAGCCGTCAGCGGCCTGCGACCAGCGCCGCCAGCCTGCGGCCATCCGTTCCAGCCCGGCGCGGTCGCTCAACTCACGGTCCAGGGCCTGCTCCGCGAAGGCGGAGTGCAGCACCCGCTCGGCCCAGCCCTCCCCGAACCAGGCGCGGCGCTCCGGCGTGGCATAGAGCCAGTTCGACGAGGAGGGCTCGAACTCGGTGAAACCGGCTTCCAGGATCCAGGCCACAAGCCGTCGGCCGGCGTCGGGCTCGGCAGCGTTGCCGCGGGCAATCCGCTGGTAGGTATCCATCCATTCCATGAGCTCCGGAAGCTCGGGATACCAGCTCATCCCGTGGAAATCGGCGTCGCGCACCGCCACAATGCCGCCGGGACGGGTCACCCGGCGCATCTCGCGCAGTGCCGCCACCGGGTCCGCCAGATGCTGGAGGACCTGGTGGGCGTGAATGACGTCGAACGTTCCGTCCGGGTAGTCCAGGTCGTACACGTTGCCCGCCGTGAAGCCGATGTTCGTCAGGCCGCGCGAGGCAGCAAGTTTCCGCGCCGAAGCAACAACGTCTTCGGACGGATCCAGCCCGGTCACCGGACCCGGCTCCACCAGGTTGGCCAGGTCCGCGGTGATGCTGCCCGGGCCGCAGCCGACATCCAGCACCGCCAGGCCGGGTTCCAGGAATGGAAGCAGATAGGCGGCGGAATCAGCGGCGGTCCGTGCCGCGTGGGCGCCGACCACGCTGCTGTGGTGGCCGTGCGAATACTGTTCGGGAGCCATAGGAGGAGAATACGCGGGCCGCGGACCGGATTGTCCGGAGTTCGCGGCGTGTGTCCTTCCTGGCGCCTGGAAGCCCCGCGCCGATGCCGTCAAGACCCGGCCGGCAGATACACAGAGTTGAGTCAATCAGGCTCAACTTTGTTGACAAAGCCGATGCTCTGAGTAAAGTTGAGTGCAGAAGGCTCAAGACGCGCTGCGGGATGGGTGATTCCTCCCAACGGCGTCGTTTTCCACGGAAAGAGGAAGCAAACATGTCACGTGCAGTAGGTATCGACCTTGGAACCACCAACTCGGTTGTCTCCGTCCTTGAAGGCGGCGAGCCCACCGTTATCGCCAACGCTGAAGGCGGCCGCACCACGCCGTCGGTTGTTGCTTTCGCCAAGTCCGGTGAGGTCCTGGTAGGCGAGATCGCCAAGCGCCAGGCCGTCAACAACATCGACCGCACCATCTCTTCCGTCAAGCGCCACATGGGCACGGACTGGAAGGTGGACATTGACGGCAAGAATTACACGGCCCAGGAAATCTCCGCCCGCATCCTGCAGAAGCTGAAGAACGACGCCGAGTCGTACCTGGGCGAAAAGGTCACGGACGCCGTGATCACCGTTCCCGCGTACTTCAACGACGCCGAGCGCCAGGCCACGAAGGAGGCCGGTGAAATTGCCGGCCTGAACGTCCTGCGCATCGTCAACGAGCCCACCGCGGCAGCCCTGGCCTACGGCCTGGACAAGGGCAAGGAAGACGAACTCATCCTGGTCTTCGACCTCGGCGGCGGAACGTTCGACGTTTCCCTGCTCGAAGTCGGCAAGGACGAAGACGACTTCTCCACCATCCAGGTGCGCGCCACCGCCGGTGACAACCGCCTCGGCGGCGACGACTGGGACCAGCGCGTCGTGGATTACCTGCTGCAGCAGGCCAAGGCCAAGGGTGCGGACCTGTCCAAGGACAAGATCGCCCTGCAGCGCCTGAAGGAAGCCGCCGAGCAGGCCAAGAAGGAGCTCTCCTCCGCGACCTCCACCAACATCTCCCTGCAGTACCTCTCGGTCACCCCCGAAGGTCCGGTGCACCTGGACGAGCACCTCTCCCGCGCCAAGTTCCAGGACCTGACCAAGGACCTGCTGGACCGCACCAAGAAGCCGTTCAAGGACGTCATCTCCGAGGCCGGCATCAAGGTCTCCGACATTGACCACATCATCCTCGTCGGCGGTTCCACCCGCATGCCGGCCGTCACCGAACTGGTGAAGGAGCTGGCCGGCGGCCAGGAGCCGAACAAGGGCGTCAACCCGGACGAGGTCGTCGCCGTCGGCGCCGCACTGCAGGCCGGTGTCCTGAAGGGTGAGCGCAAGGACGTTCTGCTGATCGACGTCACCCCGCTGTCCCTGGGCATCGAGACCAAGGGCGGTGTGATGACCAAGCTGATTGAGCGCAACACGGCCATCCCGACCAAGCGCAGCGAAACCTTCACCACCGCTGACGACAACCAGCCGTCCGTGGCGATCCAGGTCTTCCAGGGCGAGCGCGAGTTCACACGCGACAACAAGCCGCTGGGCACGTTCGAGCTGACCGGCATTGCTCCGGCTCCGCGCGGCGTTCCGCAGGTTGAGGTCACCTTCGACATCGACGCCAACGGCATCGTCCACGTGTCCGCCAAGGACAAGGGCACCGGCGCCGAGCAGTCCATGACGATCACCGGCGGCTCTTCCCTCTCCAAGGAAGACATTGACCGCATGGTCCGCGAAGCTGAAGAGCACGCAGCGGAGGACAAGAAGCGCCGCGAGGCAGCCGACGTCCGCAACTCCGCCGAGCAGCTGGCGTACTCCGTGGACAAGCTCCTTACGGACAACGATGACAAGCTGCCCGAAGACGTCAAGACCGAGGTCAAGGGCGACGTTGACGCACTGAAGAAGGCGCTGGAAGGCACCGAGAACGACGACGAAGTGAAGTCGGCGTTCGAGAAGCTGCAGACCTCGCAGACCAAGCTGGGCGAAGCCATTTACGCCCAGGCCCAGTCTGACGGCGCAGGCGCTGCAGGCGGTGCCGGTGCTGCGGGCGGTGCCGGCGCTTCCGACTCCTCCTCAGCGGGCGATGAAGACATCGTTGACGCCGAGGTTGTTGACGACGAAGACAAGAAGTAATCATGACGGCAGGGAACGAAAACCCCAACGAGAAGCCCGACCCCAACGAGCAGGAAGCCGCCGGGCAGCCGGCGGGGTCCGGCAGCTCACCGGCTGACGCATCGGAAGCTCCGGCTTCCGGTGCAGACGCCGGAGCTGACGGTGATGCCCTGGCCCAGGCCGAGCAGATCCTCAACAGCGCCGGCGCGCCGGACCAGCCGCAGGAAGCGGGTTCCACGGAAGCCGCCGAACTGCGGAACGATCTGCTGCGGCTGCAGGCCGAGTACGTCAACTACCGCAAGCGGGTGGAGCGTGACCGCGACGTTGCACGGGAAATGGCTGTCATCGGAGTCCTGAACTCCCTGATGCCGGTCCTGGATGACATCGACGCAGCGCGCCAGCATGGCGACCTGGCGGACGGGCCGTTTGCCTCGATCGCCAACAAGCTGGAAAACACGCTGAAGACGTACGGCCTGGGCAGGATCGACGAAGTGGGGGTCGAGTTCGACCCGAACATCCACGAAGCGTTGATTCAGCAGCAGAGCCCGGACGTCCAGCTGGATACAGTGACGCAGATCCTGCGGGCCGGTTACAAGGCCAATGACAGGGTGCTGCGGGCGGCACAGGTTATCGTCTCCGTTCCGGAGCAGTAACCTCGGGTGCCCGGGACCGTCACGGCCCCGGGCACCCTTTTTCTTTTCGCAGTGCACGTCCTGCCCGTAACCCCACGGGTTCCGGGCAGGAGCAGGAATTTATGGAAGGGGACTCCAATTGGCTAGTCAGGATTGGGTCGATAAGGATTTTTACAAGATTCTGGGTGTCCCCAAGGACGCGTCGGAAGCCGATATCAAGAAGGCTTATCGGAAGCTGGCGCGAAAGTACCATCCGGACCAGAATCAGGACGATGCCAACGCCGAGCGGATGTTCAAGGACCTGTCCGAGGCCTACTCGGTGCTGTCCGACGCCGAAGAGCGCCAGCAGTACGACGCGATCCGTGCCATGGGCAGCGGGGCGCGCTTCTCCGCCGGCGGTCCGGGCGGTGCAGGCCCCGGCGGCGGCGCCGGTTTTGAGGATCTGTTTGGCGGACTGTTCGGCCAGGGCGCCCGTCCCGGCGGCCGCCGCACCACCTACAGCACCCCGGGCGGCAGCAACATCCCGCCCGAGTTCGCCGATCTGTTCGGCGGAGGCGGCTTTGGCGGCGGCGGTTTCGGCTCGGCCCCGCCTCAGAAGGGGGCTGACCGGACGGCCAGCACCACCATTTCCTTCGCGGGGTCCATCAACGGAACGGTTATTGGCCTGCGCGAGCCCAGCGGCGAAGTCGTTGAAGTGCGGGTGCCTGCCGGTGTGAAGGACGGCCAGAAGATCCGTGTCCGCGGCAAGGGCCAGCCCGGGGCGGCCGGCAACGGTGACCTCATGGTGACGGTGAACGTCACCCCGCACGACTTCTTTGTCCGCGACGGCAACAACATCCGCATCCACGTACCGGTGAGCTTCCCGGAGGCCGCGCTGGGCGCCACCATTGAGGTGCCCACCCTGACCGGAGACAAGGTGAGGCTGAAGGTGCCGGCGGGAACCCCGTCCGGCCGCACCCTGCGGGTGAAGGGCCGGGGCGTCCACACCGCAAAGGGCGACGGTGATCTCCTGGTCACCATCGACGTCGCCGTCCCTTCGCATCTGAACAAGGAAGCCCGGGCGGCGGTCGAAGCTTTCGCTGAGGCCACAAAGGGCGAAGATCCCCGGGCCGGACTGGCGTCCAAGGCCCGGCTCTAGCAGCGCACACCCGGTTCGGTTTCCCGTGCCCCGGGAGCCGAACCGGGTTATCGTTACTACTTCAACTGCTGTCAAGGAGGAACAATGGGCATCGATGTCAATGCGCCTATTTTTGTGATCTCCGTTGCCGCGGAACTGGCGGACATGCATCCGCAGACCCTGCGGCAGTACGACCGGCTGGGTATTGTCTGTCCCAGCCGCGCTCCGGGCAGGTCACGGCGCTATTCGCAGCATGACATCGAAATGCTTCGCGAGGTTCAGCGGCTCTCCCAGGAGGGTGTGTCCCTGGAGGGCATCAAACGCATCATGCACCTCGAAAACCAGGTGTCCGGGCTGCGCGCCCGGGTCCAGGAACTGTCCGAGGAATTGGAATCCATGCAGCAGCGCAACCCCGACCGGAGCAGGGTCTTCGCGGCCGGCCTGGCCGGCGACGTCGTGACCCTGACCCGCGGACAGCGGCCGCCGGCGTCGCGCCCCTTCGCGAGCCAGCTCAGCCTGGCGTCACTGGTTCAGCGGCGCGGCAAGCTGCGCGCCCTGCCGGCCGGGAAGCAGGAACCCGTGGACTACGCCGACGGCGGCTACGTCCCGTCCCTCTAGCGGAACCGGCGGCCCTGGTCGCGGCGGTTGGCCCAGACCGCCAGGGCGCCGAGGAGCAGTGTCCAGGCCAGCAGGCACGGCAGTGCGGCCGGCCCGAGCGGTTCACCGGAGAATACCGCCACCGAGACATCCCGCGCGGCCCGGGTGGGCAGGAACAGGGAGAACGTGTTCAGTCCCGGACTGAACAGATCCGGCGGAAGCATCAGCCCGCCCGCAAACGCCAGCGGAAAGAACACCACCTGGGTCACTGCAATGGCCACCTTTGAGGTGCACAGATAGCCGATCAGCAGTCCCAGAAACAGGAACGGCAGGCCGCACACCAGCCACACCGCAACCGCGGCCGGGACCCGCCACCAGGAGACCAGCCCGGTGGTAAAGGCCTCCAGTGCCGCGGTGGTGAACAGGCCCACCAGCATCACCGGGACCAGGGCGAAGAAAGCGAACATCATGGCCGTCAGGGCGCGTCCGACGGTGGGCGGCACGGCCCCCGCCGGCAGCGTCCGCACGTAGCTGCTCCACGGGTTGGCGCGCTCCTCTGCAACACCGATGCCGTAGTTGAAGAGGAACGAGCTCATGACGCCGAAGAGGGCGAGCTGGGAAATGGCCATCAGCGACGCAACGGGATTGGATGTGATTGCCTCCTGCGGGAGCACGAAAAACACCAGGGCCAGGGTGGGGAACACTGTCGAGGAAATCACCGAGATCGGAATCCGCAGCTGCTCCAAAACCTGGGCCTTGGCGTGGGCCCGGATCAGCTCCGTCCGGGATCGTCCGCGTGCCGGGGCGGATACTGCGCTCATGGCTGCTCCTTCCGCGCGAGCGGCTCCGGGCCGGCGGCGGGCTGGTGGGTGAGGGCAAGGAAGGCCTCTTCGAGGCTGGCGGCATGGACTTCAAGGCGGGCAAAGGGAACGTTGTCGCGGACCAGCCGGCGCACCGTTTCATCGGCATCCCGGCTCAGCACCGTCACTGAATTTCCCGGTCCGGCCGTGACCCCGGCGCTCTCGGGAAGGGCTGCGAACGACGACGGCGGCAGGTCGGTGCGGAAGGACACCTTGCTCACGGAGACATGGCTGCGGATATCATCAACGGTGCCGTCGGCAACGACGGATCCGCCGTTCAGGACCACCACCCGCCCGGACAGTGCCTGGATCTCCTCGAGGTAGTGGCTGGTGACCAGCAGTGTTCCGCCGTCCCGGCGGTACTGGCCCAGACGTTCCCAGAGATTCTCCCGGGCCTCCACGTCCAGGCCCGTGGTGGGCTCGTCCAGGATCACCAGCCGGGGCCGGCCCACCAGTGCCAGCGCCACCATGAGCCGGCGCTGCTGTCCGCCGGAGAGCCCGCCGCACTGCTTGGCTGCCATGTCGGAGAGCCCGAAGTCAGCCAGCAGCTCGGGGGTGGGCACCGGGTCCGGGTAGTGGGCGGCAACAAAGTCGACGGTCTCGCGGACCCGCAGGGTGGGCGGAACCGAGGTGGCCTGGGGCGTGGTCCCGAGTTCCCGCCGTGCCGCCGGATCCCGCGGGCTGCGGCCGAAGAGTTCCACCGTCCCGGCGTCGGGGGTCCGGGTGCCGCACAGCAGGTTCAGCAGGGTGGATTTGCCGGCACCGTTGGGGCCGAGCAGCCCGAGGGCCTCACCGGCGCGGATGGAAAGGCTCACCCCGTTCAGGGCCGGTTTCCCTGCGTAGTTTTTCCTCACGGAGGAGGCCGCTGCGAGCACGTCAGCCTGACGTTCGGGGGGAACTCTCTCAGCGGTGACGGGACTCGGGTTCACACTCATGCTGCCTCCAGGAAACGGGTTCGGCGGGACGACGGTCAGTGCGGCTGCGGTTCTTCGGCGCGGGTCCGGGGGGCGCCCTCGGGCACCGGCCCCGCGAGGAGGTCCCTCAGCGCCTTGCGGTACTGCGCGTAGGCGAGCTTCCCTTCGGCGCTGATGCCCACATAGGTGGCGGGGGAGCGGCCCTCGATGGTCTTGGTGATTTCGATGTAGCCGGCATCCTCGAGCTTGCGCAAATGGGTGGAAAGATTGCCCGCCGTCATGTCCAGCATGGCGCGCAGCTTGGTGAACGCGATGCGGTTTCGTTCGCCCACCTCGTTCAATGTGGTCAGGGCCCGAAGCCGCGATTCGGCGTGGATGACCGGATCCAGTTCAGGCACGGGGAACCCCCGATGCCCGGCTCCGGGTGCCGAGATATTCGGCGAGGGAGCCTGCGAGCATGCCCCCGGAACCCAGGTAGAGATTGACGGTCAGGAAATGATCCGGCCCGGAGAGGAGCGCGGCCGCGGTGACCGCCAGCAGCCACAATCCGAGCCAGCACTGGCGGGGATCGTTGTAGACGGTGCCGCCGGAAATGTAGAGCAGGCCGACAATCAGCACCGCGCTCGAATTGATCAGCATGCCCCGCAGCCAGAAATCGTCCACCGCCCGGCCGATGCTCATGCTGAGGATGCCCATGACGAGGAACCCCAGGATCCATGAAGCACCGTACATTCCGGCCTGGAAGGCGCTGTGCCCCCTGATGCCCAGAGCGGCCCGGATCGACACGGCCACTGTGGCAGCGGTGGCAATCAGCAGCGCCGCGCCCAGCACGATGAGGGCGGAGGCCGGCTCGAGCGGAAGCCACCCGCGCCTGCTGCCGTCCAGCGCACCGTACCCGGTGAGCCACGCCAGCCCCCACAGCAGGTAGATCAGGGCCGCGTTGCCGGTCAGCTGCCTGCGGGTGGAGCGTTCCGCGTTCTCCACGATGGCCAGGGCCGCCCCCGGGTCCAGCGGCCGGTCCGGGGCAGGCGTGTCCATGCGCCCGCCCGCGGGAGATCCGCCGTCGTGGTGCAGGCCCGCTGACTGTCGTTCCATGCTGTCCTCCGGAAGAGATCCGGCCGGCTTTGCGCCGGTTGCAAAGCAGTTTGCATCACAAACCCGTTTGCAACAAGAGGGTTTTGGAACTTTTCCGGGCACCGCACGCTCAGCGCAGGCGGCGGGCTTTCAGGATGACGTCTTCGGTATGGTGCGCGCCGGCGCCGGCGGCAACGTGCCGGGGACGGATTTCGTCAACTTCGATCCGCCAGTTCCCCTCAAGGAGTGCGCGGATTTCCGCCAGGCCCACATATTCGTCGAGATTCATGCCGCGGGCCTTGGCCTCGGCGGCGGTCGGCAGCGGGTGGTGCACGGCCAGGAGCAGACCGCCGGGAGCCACCGCGTCCAGGAGTGCGTGTTCCGCGAGGTTCTCCGGCGTGCGCAGCAGCGCCGGGTACTGTGCGGAGACCAGGTCAAAGGACCCGGCCGGCAGGGCCGCTTCGACCAGGCCCGAATGCAGCCACGTCACGCGGAGCCCGCGCGCTTCGGCCTCGCGGGCGGCCCGGTCCAGCGCCACCCGGGAAACATCCAGCGCCGTGACGTTCCAGCCCTGTTCCGCCAGCCACAGGGCGTCGGCGCCTTCACCGCAGCCAACGTCCAGGACCCGCCCGGGCTCAAGCCCGTCCACCTCATGGACAAGTGCGCCGTTGGGCTGTCCGCTCCACAGGCTTTTCATCTCCGCGTAGCGCCGGTCCCAAAAGTCTTCGATTCCGCCGGAGGGCTCTCGGGTGTGGGCGGGGGACTGCTGCGCATCACGCGTGCTGCCGTCATTTCTCTCCATGGAAAAAGCATGCCGCCCCGGGCCGTTTGCAGCCAAGCTGTTTTGCTGAACCGGCAACCCGCGGATCCCGGCCCGTGTGAAAGAATGCCGGAATGCCGCATGAGGGAACGCCGATAGGCACGGTCCAAGCGCTTTACCGCTACCCGGTCAAATCAACCGCAGGCCAGGCGGTGCGCAGCTGCGCCGTGACCGGCCGGGGACTGCTGCATGACCGCGGATGGGCCGTGTATACCGACGACGGCGGCATCGCCAGCGGCAAGCGGACTCAGCGCTTCCGCCCGGTCCCGGGCCTGATGCAGTGGTCCTCCCTGGTGGAAGATGACTGCGGAGAACCGCTGCTCGTAAGTCCTGAAGGGCTCCGTTTCGCGGCGGGCGACCCCGCCGCATCCGGGGCCCTCAGCGAAGCCTTTGGCCGTTCACTGGAGCTGCGGCCCGAAACCACGGTCCAGCACCACGACGAGACGCCCCTGCACCTTCTCACGACGTCCTCGCTGGCAGCACTCGGGAACCTCACCGGCGCCGCGGTGGACGAGCGCCGGTTCCGCGCCAACATCATTCTCAACACCGGGGCCCAGCCGGCGTTCTGCGAGGACGGCTGGGCCGGGGCCGAACTGGCCCTGGGGAATGAGGTTGTCCTCCGGCTGGGACCGGGGATGCCCCGCTGCGTGATGATCGATCAGGCCCAGGCAGGAGTCACCGAAGGCGGCAAAACCCTGAAGCTGCTCGGCCTGCACCACCGCACGGAATTCGGCCTGCAGGCGTATGTGCAGCGGGCCGGGACGGTGCGGGCCGGAGATGCGGTCTCCCTTCGCTGACCGCCCTGCTCTGTCCTCCCTGCCTTAGAGCCGGGAATCCGCTTCCGGACGCAGCCGGATGAGCCGCTGCGGGCCGTCCTCGTCCAGCTCCACCAGATCCCCGTGCGAAGACAGGAAATCGGTAAAGGACCGGAAACCGAGCGGCTTCTCGTTAAAGGACGGGTCCATGCGCCGCATCTGGTTCTTCACGGTGCCCGTGTTGAGCCACTCGTCGGCGTCGCCCTTGGCATGGCCGATCTTCAGTGCCCGCACCAGGAGTTCCGTGGCGAGGGTCCGGGGATCGATGTCTTCCGCAGTATCCGGTTCTTCGAACGGGGCATCCCCGGTGTGGGAGAACATGGGAACCACGGTCAGCTTCCGCGCGGTGTCCGGAGCCTGGTCCTGCGCAGCGGCTGCAGTGCCCCTGGCCTCGGTGGAGGCCGGAGCAGTCTCGCTTGCCTTCACAACGCCGGGCAGCGAGTCATAGTCTTCGAACTCGTCGCACGCAGCGGCCAGGGAGGTGCTTGTCGATCCGGCGACGCCGATGCCCACGACGAAGCGGCCCAGGCGCTTGGATTTCTGGGCGAGGGCAATGTAGTCGCTGTCGCCGGCCACAATGATGACGTGGGTCAGGTCCGGCAGCCGGAAAAGGTCTTCGACGACGTCCACGGCGAGGCGGATGTCCGCCCCGTTCTTGGTTCCCCGGGTGGTGGTCGTGAAGAGCTGGGTGAGGTCGACGGCCCGGGACATCAACTGGCGCTGGTAGCTGGCGTTCACCGGCACCGACCAGTCGGCGTACGCGCGGTTGACCACCAGCGTGCCGAATGAGGCGGCGAAGTCGATGATGGCGTTGAAGTCCACCGTCGCCGCGGTCAGCTTGGCTGCCACCTCGGGATCGGCGTCACGGCTCAGCCGGTCAAAATTGCGGATGCCGTCGCGCTGGAAGGCGTTGCGGCCGTGCAGCTGCTGGTAGCGGGAAATGACAATGTTGTCGAAGTCGATGTAGAGGCCGACGCGGGCGTCGTTGGGTTCATTCATGGAACTTAGGCCTTGCGGTAGGTGAGATCGAAAATCAGGCGGCCTGCCTGGTGGGCTTTGTTCTCAAAGCTGGTCAGGATGCGGCCGTCAAAGCGCGGTGCCCAGCCGCCGCGGGTGTCGACGTCGTTCACGGGCGCCTTCTTTTCCAGGCCTTCCCGGTTCACCCGGGTCAGCGGGCTGTCCTCGCCGGCGCGCTCCCCGGCGTGCAGGTTGACGAACGCCCCGGAGGCGTCCAGGACCTCGCGCATCTGCACTGCATAATCGGACCAGTCGGTGGCGAGGCGCCAGAGACCGCCGGGCACCAGCACCCGCGCAACCAGTTCGGCGAATTCTTCCTTGACCATGCGGCGCTTGTGGTGGCGGGTCTTGTGCCAGGGATCGGGGAAGAAGACCCAGACTTCGTCCACGGACCCGGCGGGAAGCATGGTGGTCAGGACCTCGGGGGCGTTTGCCTGGACCACGCGGACGTTGCTCAGTTCCTTCTGCCCGATGCGCTGCAGGGTCTGGGCGAGGCCGGGAAGATACACCTCAACGGCAAGGTAGTTTTTGTCCGGATTCTGCTCGGCGGCATGAGTTACCGCTTCCCCCAGCCCCGAACCGATTTCCACGATCAGGGGAGCAGTCCGGCCAAACTCGGCAGCGGCGTCGAACACGTACTCCGGATCAACGGACGTGTCAGCTTCGGCCCGGGGGACGTCAATGACGAACTGATCGGAGAGCTCATCCCATGCCTGCTGGCGGCGTCCCTGGAGGCGGGAGCCGCGGCGGACAAACGACACCGGTGAGCGGAAGTGCCGGGGATCGCCGGTTTCGCCGGTTTCACCGGTTTCGTTCCCGTGCTCCGGGGCAGCGGGTTCCGGAAATTCGGGATCCGCAGCGTTCTGGGAGCCGGCGTCGGGCAGGGCTGGTTCAGTAGTCATCACTGTTAATGCTATCGGCTGGGACGGGGGCCGGTTTCCAGCCGCTCGGCGCTGTTCCGGCGCTGTCCCGGCGCCGTCCCGGGGGTGCCTGCGGACCCGCCGATTAGGAAACTGGGGGCAATCCGGTAAACTGGACGAAGTTGTTGTGTCTGCCGCGCCTCAAAGCCGCGTGTGTAAGCAGCACAACCTGCGTCGATGAACGCTTTCTTTTGTCCCGCTGGCCCTTATCCGGCCAAGCCCTGGACACTGTCTGACTTTTCTTCGGCGAACCCCCGGCGCCATACGGTTTTGGGGACCACTTACCGAAAGTTGCCTGTCTTTTAATGACTACTTTTGCTGCCCTTGGTGTACCCAAGGTCCTCGTTTCCTCCCTCTCCGCTTCCGGAATTGACGAAGCATTCCCGATTCAGGTTGAAACACTTCCCGACACCCTCAAGGGCCGCGATGTGCTGGGCCGCGGCCGCACCGGCTCGGGCAAGACGCTTGCATTCTCGCTGCCGCTCGTCGCCCGGCTGGCTGAAGCCGAAGCAGGCTACCGCCGCCGTCCGAACCGTCCGCTGGGCCTGGTCCTGGCACCCACCCGCGAACTGGCCACACAGATCAACAACGTGATTGAGCCGCTCGCCAAGGAAATGGGCCTGGTCACCACGGTGATCTACGGCGGCGTTTCCCAGCAGCGCCAGGAAAAGGCGCTGAAGGCGGGCGTTGACATTGTCATTGCCTGCCCGGGCCGCCTGGAAGACCTGATGAAGCAGAAGGTCATCAGCCTGGAATCCGTTGAAATCACTGTGCTCGATGAAGCCGACCACATGGCTGATCTCGGATTCCTGCCGGTAGTCCAGCGGCTGCTGGACCGCACCCCGGAAAAGGGCCAGCGGATGCTGTTCTCCGCAACGCTGGACAACGGCGTGGACAAGCTTGTCCGCCGCTACCTGTCCAACCCGCTGACGCACTCCGTGGATGATCCGCAGGCCGCGGTCACCACCATGGAGCACCACGTTCTGCTCGTCCAGGACCAGACGGCAAAGAAACTGCTGGTCAAGGAACTGGCCTCGGGCCAGGGCCGGCGCATCATGTTCATGCGCACCAAGCACCACGCACGCAAGATGGCCAAGTTCCTGACGGACAGCGGCATCCCGACCGTTGACCTGCACGGCAACCTGTCGCAGAACGCCCGTGACCGGAACCTGGCGGAATTCTCCTCCGGTGACGTGCGCGTGCTCGTTGCCACCGACGTCGCCGCCCGCGGCGTCCACGTGGACGACGTGGAGCTGGTTGTCCACATCGATCCCCCCACGGAGCACAAGGCCTACCTGCACCGCTCAGGCCGTACGGCCCGTGCCGGGTCCAGCGGAACCGTGGTCACGCTGACCCTGCCGGAGCAGAAGAGCGAAGTGTCCAAGCTGATGAAGGCTGCCGGCGTGGACGTTTCGATCGAGAAGGTCTCGCACAACTCCCCGTCCATTGCCAAGCTGATCGGCGACCGCGCCGCTGCTGTGGAGCCGCATGTGCGCGCCGCCCAGCTCGCGTCGAAGTCGCCCCAGCAGGGCGGCGGCCGGTCCACCGGTGCCAACGCACAGCGCAAGCGCGCCGCCCGCTCCACCACCGCACCCCGTGCCGGCGGCCGGGGCGGATCCGGCGGACGCGGCCGTGTCTCCGCTGACCGCACGGAACGCAGCGACCGCAGCGAACGCAACGACTTCACTCCCGATGCGCCCCGCGCCGGCCGGTCGCAGGACGGACGCCGCGGTGCCGCTGCTGCTTCCACCGCTTCGGGCCGCAACCGCCGTCCGGCCACCGGCCAGCGCGCCGGTGACGTGGCTCCCGCCGGCGGCGGCCGGCCGGCTGCTTCCCGCAGCCAGGCACCAACGGGCGCAGGCCGTCCCGCACGCGGTGCCGGCCCCCGCCGCGCAACGGCTCCGGCGTCGAACGAACGCCGTTCACGCTAGCCTCTAGCACCAGCCAAAAGGCGCCTGCTTCCTTCCGGAAGCAGGCGCCTTTTTTGTTGAGCAGACCGTGGGTTCAGGCCGTCGGCTCACACCTTGAGTTCGGTCCGTCAGTCCAGGTCATAGAACGAGACGACGGCGGCGAAGCCCCGGCCCACGACAGCAGGCCGCTCGGGCCCGCCAACCACGGTGTCCAGGGGGCCCAGTGCCGAGGCTGAACCGTCGGCGGCGGTGACGCTTGCCGCGCCGTGCAGCAGCACCACAAACTGTCCCTCGCCAATGGTCTGCGGGTTCTTCTTGGAGAGCTCGGCGACCAGCACGGAAGCTCCGGTCGAGGCCCGGTCAGCAACGGTGTTCAGCACCGTCACCGGCCCGGTGGGCAGCGCTGCTTCGGCGGGGGAGTCACCGGAATACCGGAAGGGCCGGAACCTCTCCATCCCGTGCTCAGCGCCGTCAACGGTGAGCACCAGCAGCTCGCCCTCGACCGGCACCGTGATCCGGTCGCTGCCGGGAAACGGGGTAAAAGCGCCGGGCTTGTCGATGGAGGCAATGCTCAGGCGCCACCCGGTTCCGGAGGACACCTCCTTGACGCGGCCGTTGTTTTTCCCCCACGGGACAGAGGGGAGATCGGCAAAGCGGATGACCGGGGTGCCGGTGTTCTGGGGACTGCTCACGGTGTCCTTACTCGATGGAGGGCAGCGGAGTGCTGCCGCGCAGATAGTGCCGCCGGGCTGCACTGTTAATGAGGAAGCTGCGCCCGCTGGTCTGCACGGGTTCGATCCGGAGGAAATGGTTCTTTTCCCCGGCCTGCCAGGGGAACAGCGGAAGCTCCTCGGAAGCCAGGATGTCTTCAATGCTCTCCAGCTGCACGGCTCTGCCCTTCAGGACAACGCTCCAGGCCTTGCCGAGGCGGTCGTCATATCCGTCTACTTCGAAAGCGACCGCACCACCCTCAAGGGCGCCCGCGAGCTTCGTTCCCTCAGCCGTACGGAAAATCACCGAACCCCTGTCCACGACAAAGTTAATCGGGAAAATCTCGGGATGCCGGTCGACTACCACGGCCAGCCGGCCGATGGCCGCTTGGCGGATGTAGTCCCAGCACTGGTTGGCCGTTAGTTCGGCGGGCTTCTCGGCAGGTGTTCCGGCATCATCTTTGATAGGCAACATGCCCTCAGTCTAGTTGCAGCGGCCAGCTTCGCCGGAAACCGGCGCTGCTCCCGGGATATGGTGCCGCCGGGGCCAGTGCCCCACAATGAGACGATGAACCTCATCCTGAACATCATCTGGCTCCTGTTCGGCGGCATCTGGCTGGCACTGGGCTATGTGCTGGCCGGCATTGTCTGCTGCCTCCTGATTGTGACCATCCCGTTCGGCATAGCTTCGTTCCGGATCGCCGCCTACGCCTTCTGGCCGTTCGGCCGGACTGTGGTGGACCGCGGCGGATCTCCCGGGCTGCTGTCCACGGTCGGCAACGTGATCTGGCTGGTCGTGGCCGGCGTGTGGATCGCGGTGGGACACATCCTGACTGCCATTCCCATGTTCATCAGCATCATCGGCATTCCGCTCGGCATCGCAAACCTGAAGATGGTGCCGATCTCCCTGATGCCGCTGGGCAAGGTCATTGTCCCGACCGGCCGTCCCGGGGTCACTCCGTACGGTGCGGCCGCTCCTTACGGGCAGGCGGGATCTTACAGTGCCGCGCCGGGATACGGCCAGTACCGCAGCTAGTTCCGCCGCTATCCGGCCGCTCCGTCCAGGAAGGCCTTCATGAGCGGACCGCCGGAGGTGGAGCCCAGTTCACCCTCGGCGACAAACACGGCCACGGCCAGGTCTCCTTGGAGTGCCACCACCCAGGCGTGCGTCCGCGGCGGTGTTTCGCTGCCGAACTCGGCGGTTCCGGTTTTCGCCAGCACCGGTTCGCCCGGGACATCCAGCAGCATGGCAGCGCCGCCCTCGGTCACCACGCCGCGCATCAGCTCACGCAGCGATGTTGCCTCCGCAGCGGTCAGGGATCCGGGGTCGGCGGCTTCCGCAGGCTCAGGCTCAGGCTCAGGGGCAGCGGAAGCCGACGGCGAAGTGCCGGTCTCCGCTGTCGCAGCAGAATCCGCGGCGGCGGCCGTGACCAGGACGGGAGCCACGCGTTCACCCTTTCCAACGGACGCGGCAGCAACGGCCATGGCCAGCGGCGAGGCCAGCAGCTCGCCCTGGCCGATCATGGAGGCGGCATGGTTGGTGCCTTCGGCGGTTTCCGGAACCGAACCGAAAAATGCCTCAGTACCGATGGGCTGTTCCACGCCGATGCCCAGATCTGCGGCAGCGGCGGCCAGTGCCTCCTGGGGAACCGCATCCCGGGTGCTAATAAACGCGGTGTTGCAGGACTGGGCAAAGGCATCGCGCAGCGGAATGTCTCCGACAAAGGCTGCCGGATAGCTGCCGGCGTTGTTGAATTTGCGGCCGTCAACCATCAGCTCGGCCGGGCAGGACAGCACACTGTCAGGAGTGCTTCCCTGCCGGAGGAGCGCCAGGGAGGTGGCAATCTTAAAGGTGGATCCCGGCGGATACTGGCCCAGCAGAGCGGTCTGCTGCCCCTCGCTGCCGGGGCCGTTTGCCACGGTAAGAATTTCACCGGTGGACGGCCGGAGCGCCACGATGGCGGATGCTGAGGGCTCGTCCTCAAGCACCGATTCGGCGAGGGCCTGCAGCCTCGCGTCGAGGCTCGTCTTCAGCGGCGTTCCCGGTTTCGGGGCGGAGGTGAAGGCTTCCGAGGAGACTTCCCCGGCGGCATCCATCACCATCACCGTGATTCCGTCCGTGCCCCTCAGCTGGGCATCGTACTGCTGCTGCAGTCCGGAAAGCCCGGCCTGGTCTCCGGCCGCCAGCACGCCGTCGGATTCCTCGATCAGTTCGGCGGTTGCTTCTCCCACCGAACCGAGGAGAGCGCGGGCGAAGGTGCGGGTGGGGGCAAGGGCCATGGTGGCCGGAAGTGCGACGGCGCCGGGGATTCCGGCGACCCGTTCCGGCAGATCCGGCTCTTCCTCGGCGCGGAGGGTAATGGCCTCCACGAAAGCTTCCGGGCCGGCGGCTTCGACGCTGGCGGTGTAGGCTGCCGGGTCCAGTTCCAGCAGTGTTGCGAGGGCAGCGGCAGAGGCGGCCTGGGCTGCCGCGTCGACCTTGGTCTTGTCGATCCCCGCACGGAAGACGCCGCGCTGGGTCACCAGTGCCTCATCGCCCGCGCCCAGGATGTCGGCGCGCGCGGCCGGCTCGCTGGTCCGGACAAGCCGCTGGTCATCCGAGAGGCCGGTGAAGAGGACAGCCGGTTCCCAGCGTGTCTGCCACGAATCGTCGTCGGCCCGTTCGAGCGGAGCAGTGGTCTCGTAGGTCCAGTCCGCGGTCTCATCCCGGTCGAAGTCCCAGGCATAGCTGAGGCGGGCCGTGGCGGCGTCGTCGCCGTCCTCCTGAACTCCGGCGACGGTGACGTCGGGCTCCACATCCCCCAGGCCGGCCAGGATTTCTTCAAGCTCTGTGCCAACATTCGCCGGATCGGTGTCGGCAAAGGAAAGCCCGGCGACATCCCGGGCGGCGATTCCCTTGGCCAGCGACTCGGCCGCGTCCTGCGGCGAGGGTTTGTCCTCCGAGCAGGAGACGAGCGTCAGTGCCAGGGCCGAAGCGGCCAGGACGGAAGTGATGGTGCGAATTTTCCCCATCCGCACAGAGTACCTGCGCTCCGGAAAAGAAACGCCGAAGGGGCGGCGGGAGTGTTTCCCCCACCGCCCCTTCGGCGTTCCCTGCTGGCTGCCGGTCTTATGACCTGCGCGCAGCCTTGATCAGGTCCGCGCAGCGTTCACCGATCATCATGGTGGTGATGTTCGGGTTGACGGTAACCAGCTCAGGCATCACCGACGCATCGGCGACCCGCAAACCGGTGACTCCCTTGACCCGCAGCTGCGGATCCAGCGGCGACATCACGTCTTCGGCAGCTCCCATCCGGACGGTGCCGGCCGGGTGGTACACCGTGTTGTGGGTCTTTTTGATGTACTCGGTGATTTGTTCATCCGTTTGTACGTCTTTGCCCGGGTACAGTTCCTCGCCGGCCCATTCCGCCATGGCCGGCTGGGAGACAATTTCGCGGGCTTTCCTGATCCCTGCCACCATGACCCGCAGGTCATGCGGGTCCGTGAAGTAGCGCGGATCCACCATCGGCTTGTCCCGGAAGTCCCGGCTGCGCAGCCGGACGGTGCCGCGGGAGCGGGCGTGCGTGACGTTCGGGGTCAGGCAGAAACCGTTCTCCGTGGTGGGGTATCCGTGCCGCAGGGTGTGCATATCAAACGGCACCGCCCCGTAATGGAACATCAGGTCCGGCCGGTCCAGTCCCTCTTCGGTGGGAGTGAAAATCCCGATTTCCCACCACTGGGTGGAGGTTTCGGGCATCGGCTTTTTGGCCTCCCACTGAATCACGCCCTCGGGGTGGTCCTGCAGGTTGGATCCGACGCCGGGGGAGTCCACCCGGACCGGTACGCCGCGCTCCACAAGGTGCTCCGCGGGGCCGATGCCGGAGAGCATCAGCAGCTTGGGGGAGTCGATCGCGCCGGCGGCGACCACTGTCTCGATCCGGGCCCGCAGCGTGTGGGCCCGGCCAAACGGATTGTTCACGACGGCGACGCCGGTGCAGCGGTTGGCCTCATCGAAGGTCAGTTCCTTCGCCAGGACACCGGTGAGGAGGGTGAAGTTCTCCCGCTCCATGATCGGATGAATGTAGGAGACCGAGGATGAGGACCGGGTGCCGTCGGCGCGGCGGTTGAGCTGGAAGAAGTTCGCTCCGTTGATCACCGTCTCGCCGGTGTTGAACTTCACGCGCGGAATGCCGGCCTGCTCGCAGGCATCCAGCAGCGCCACCCCGCACGGGTCCGCCGGGGGAATGTTCATCAGGTGCACGGGGCCGGAGTCTCCGTGGTGCGGGGCCTCCGGGCCGGCGTCCTCGTTGGACTCCAGCCGCTTGTACAGGGCGAAAGCCGTTTCCGCGTTCCAGCCCTCGGCCCCGAACTTGGCCTCCCACTCGTCGATGTCCTCGCGCGGGGCCCAGAAGGCGATGCAGGAGTTGTGGCTGGAGCAGCCGCCCATCACCTTGGCGCGGGCGTGGCGCATGAAGGAGTTGCCGTTTTCCTGCGGTTCAATCTGGTAGTCCCAGTCATAGCCGGATTCGAGCAGTTCCATCCAGCGGTTCAGCTGGAGGATTACCTCTTCGCCGCGGTCATCGGGGCCGGCCTCAACCAGCGCCACCTCGACGTCGGGGTCCTCGCTCAGCCGGGCGGCCACAGCCGCGCCGGCGGAGCCGCCGCCCACCACGATGTAGTCGAATTCGGTCTTTTCAGCCATGTAGCCCTAGGCCTTTCCGTGATCGGTGAACCAGCCGGTCACCTGCGGGTTGATGTTCTGGTAAATGTGCTTGGCTTCCTGGTATTCACCGAGCCCGGTGGGTCCGAGCTCGCGGCCGATGCCGGACTGGCCGTATCCGCCCCATTCGGCCTGCGGCAGGTAGGGATGGAAATCGTTGATCCATACGGTTCCGGCGCGCATCCGCCGGGCCACGCGCTGGCTCTTGCCGGCGTCGGAGGTCCAGACGGCTCCGGCCAGTCCGTAGTCGGTGTCATTGGCGAGTTTCACGGCCTCGGCTTCGCCGTTGAACGTCTCCACCGCGACTATGGGGCCGAAGGCCTCGTCCTTAAGAGCAGCAGTGCCGCTGTCCACGTTGTCCAGCACGGTGGGAGCGTAGTAGAAGCCCTTCTCCAGCTCCCCGGTGCCCCAGGTGCCGCCGCAGCGGATGCGGGCGCCTTCCTCGACGGCCTTGTTCACGTACGCGGTGACCTTGTCGCGGTGGGCCGCGGAGATCAGCGGGCCGGTTTCGGTGTCCGCGTCGAACGGGCCGCCCATCCGGATCATTTCGGCGCGGCGTGCCAGTTCGGCCACGAACCGTTCGGCGATCGGTTCCTCCACGAGGAGCCGGGCTCCGGCGGAGCAGACCTGGCCGGAGTGGACAAAGGCGGCGTTGAGGGCGTTGTCCAGTGCGGCGTCGAAGTCTGCATCGGCGAAGATGATGTTGGGGTTCTTGCCGCCCAGCTCCAGGGCGACCTTCTTGACCGTCTTGGCGGCGGAAGCGGCAATCACCTTGCCCGTGGCCACGCCGCCGGTGAAGGAGACCAGGTCCACGTCCGGGGACTCGGAGAGCGGCGCGCCGGCAACTGCCCCCGCCCCGAGCACGAGGTTGGCGACACCGCGGGGCAGGCCGAGTTCCTCCAGCACCTGCATCATCAGGATGGAGGTGTGCGGGGTCAGCTCGGAGGGCTTGAGGATGAAGGTGCAGCCGGCGGCCAGGGCCGGGGCAATCTTCCAGGCTGCCTGCAGCAAAGGATAGTTCCAGGGAGCAATCAGCCCGCAGACGCCCACGGGCTCGTACTCAATGCGGCTGACGACGTCGTTGTTGCCGGCGTCGACAATCCGGCCGGCATTGGAACCGGCGATCTTGCCGAAGTAGGTGAAGCAGGCAGCGATGTCGTCCATGTCGATTTCGCTTTCCACCAGGCGCTTGCCGGTGTCCCTGGTTTCGGCCAGGGCAAATTCATCCTTGCGTTCCTTCAGCCTGGCGGCGACCTTCAGCAGGAAGTCTCCACGCTCCGGTGCGGGCACGCCGGCCCATTCCCCGCGGTCCCAGGCGGCCTTGGCGGCGGCGATGGCTTTTTCCGTGTCTTCCCGCGTTGCTTCGGAGACCGCGCCTACGAATTCTCCGTCCGCAGGATTGTGGATCTCACGGGTGCCTCCGTCGGATGCGGGCACCCACGCTCCGTCAATGAACAGTGTGGCGGTTGTCATGCTCGTCCCTCCTCGCTGAGAAAATCAGCTTCCCAGTTATCTTTTGGAACCTGGTCCTCCGCGATGGAGGTATTGCCCGGCACCTCACGGTTGAGGTGCAGGAATTCCAGGTGGGTTTCGTAGTGGTCCAGGACATCGGTGATGACCTGTTCCTTGGTGTAGCCCATGAGGTCGTAGCCGTGGCTGCCCTCAAGGGAAAAGACCTCCATACGGAAGTACTTGCTGTCCGCCGACGCGTTGCTGGCGTAGGACGGGGTGTCGTACTGCACGGGGTAGATCTGGTATTTGAAACCGCGCTCCTCCGCCATGCCCACCTGCAGGTCCAGGTGGTGGATGCCGTGCGGGGCCACCTCGCCCTCGCAGAGCACGACGTCGGCGCCGCGTTCCTGAAGTTCGTCATGGACTTCCTGCAGCGCCGGCCGCGCCACGGTCTGCAGGAACCGCTCCGCGGCACGGGGTCCGGGATAGGTCATGACGCGGGAGAGCCGCTGGCGCCAGCTGCGGCCGCTGCGGGTGTCCAGGCTGCGGCCGGCGATGATGCCCGGCAGCGAAGCGCGGTAACTGTCCGTCAGCGAGTTTTCCACGCGCAGGGCCTTGTAGACGCCGAGCATGATGAACAGCAGCAGGATGGACAGCGGCAGGCCCATGATGATGGTGGCGTTTTGCAGGGTGGTCACTCCGCCCACCATGAGCATCGCCAGGGTCAGCAGGCCGGTGACCACTGACCAGAAGACGCGCAGCCACTTGGGCCCGTCGGAGTCGGCGTCCTTGAGGTGCGAGGTGAAATTGGCCATGACCAGGGCGCCGGAGTCGGCGGAGGTCACGTAGAACAGCAGGCCGGTGAAGGTGGCGACGGCGGCCGTCACCGGAGCCCACGGGTACTGCTCGAGCAGCCCGTAGAAGGCACGTTCCGGCTGGTTCATGGCAACCTCGCCGAAGGCCGCATTGCCGCCGATGACCAGGTCCAGGGCTGAGTTCCCGAAGATGGAAATCCACAGCAGGATGAAGGCGAACGGAACGATCATGGTGCCGAGCACAAACTGGCGGATGGTGCGGCCCCGGGAAATGCGGGCGAGGAACAGGCCCACGAACGGTGCCCATGCAATCCACCAGGCCCAGAAGAACAAGGTCCAGGAACTCAGCCATTCATCCGGCCGGTCATAGGCCATGGTGTCCATGGTCATTGCCGGAAAACGGCTGAGGACGTCGCCGGTGTTCTGCACGATTCCGTCCAGCAGGAAATTGGTCTTGCCCGCAATCAGCACAAAGAGCATCAGTCCGACGGCGAGAATGACGTTGAGCTCCGAGAGCCGGCGGATGCCCTTTTCCACGCCGGAGACCACGGAGATGGTGGCCATGACGACGGACAGGGCAATCAGGGCTATCTGCACGGTGAGGTTTTCCGGCAGGCCGAACATGAAGCTCAGTCCGTAGTTTAACTGGACCACACCGATGCCGAGCGAGGTGGCAATGCCGAAGATGGTGCCGAGCAGGGCGGCAATGTCCACGCCGTGGCCGATGGGTCCCTCGATCTTCTTGCCGAAGATCGGGTAGAGGGCGGAGCGGATGCTCAGCGGCAGGTTGTGCCGGTAGGCGAAGTACCCCAGTGCCAGGCCCATCAGGGCATACAGCGCCCACCCGGTAATGCCGTAGTGGAACAGGGTCAGGACCAGGGCCTGCCGCGCGGCTTCCGCTGTGGCGCCGTCGCCGGTTGGGGGCGCAAGGTACTGGGTGACCGGCTCCGACACCGAAAAGAACATCAGGTCGATGCCGATGCCGGCTGCGAAGAGCATCGCGGCCCAGGTGAAGACGCCGAACTGCGGTTTGGAATGGTCCGGGCCGAGTTTCGTTTTGCCTACCCGGGACAGGGCGGTAACCAGGACAAAGACCACGACCAGGCTGACTACCAGGAAGTAGTACCAGCCCATGTTGGCCGACACCCAGCCCACCATCGAGCCAATGACGGACTCGGCGTTCTCGGTGGCCAGCATGGCCCAGAGGGCGATGGCAAGGATGCCTGCGGCAGACCCGACAAAGACCGTTCTGTTAACCCTGGTCCGTGGTTCGGCGACTTCCGCCGCGTCCGGTTCCGCAAGTTTGGCCACTTTGATCAATCCTTCGGGTTGCTGGAGGTGTTCCCGCTCCGGCCGCCGGCAGTTTCAAAGCAGCGCCGGCAACGCACAGTTCCAGTCTGACAAGGCACGAAGGAACTGCGGGGGGCTCCTGAAGGAGCGGGAACCGAGGCAATATGAACTTATCAAACACGATTTAATGGCTCCGATTTCAGTGACTCCCATCACGAACCTGCATCTCAGCGTACCTGTGCACCGCGGATTTTCCCTGCTACCGTTTTCGGAAAGAGGCTGCCTGCGGCCCTGACCACAACTCGCTTCCACTGATCCTGCTGACGGCCACTCGGCGTCGACGGCCGCTGGAGGACCCGGAACTGGTGGCCGGTTGTTCTACAGAGGAGTGGAAATGATGTCCGAAGAGAAGTCCGCGCTTACGCAAACCGAGCGAACCTTCGGCCGCCGCCAGATCCAGGCGGGCCACGCGCTCATGATGTTGATTTCGCGGGCCATACCCCACCCGATCGGTGAAGTGTGGGCGGCTGTCACTGATCCCGACCGGCTGGAACAGTACGTGGGCCGGCCCGAAGGCGACCTGAGGCGGGGCGGCACGTACGAGCTGCCCGACGGCACCCGCGGAGACATCCTCCGCTGCGATCCGCCCCGGATGCTGACCCTCTCGGTGCAGCGCCCCGGAGGGCACTCGGCGGAGCTGGAGCTGCATCTGACCGCCGAGGATTCCCGTACGCGCATCGATCTGAAGTACGCGTCCGTCCGCAAGGGGTTTGTGCTGATCGATGCCGCTTCCGGCGAGTGGGCGGCGGGTCCGGGATGGGAATTCTTCCTCGACAGCCTCTCTGACTTCCTGAACGGGGAGAATCCTGAAGAGCCGCTGGGCATCATCGGCTGGCGGACGTTCGAGGGAGAGCAGCTGGGCCTGTACCAGGCACGGAATGCCGAATGGGAAAAGGTAAAAGCCGACTGGGACCACGAGCACGAGGCCACTCCCGGCCCCTCCTGATGTTCTTCCCGGGGCCCTTCTTTTTAAGAGCCTTCACAGGCGCTGAAAGCCTGTGGATAACTTTACATCCTAAGTTGAGCGGATTAGACTCAAGTTTGTTGCGTCCGGACGGGTGATACCTGCGTGGAGCCGCGCTCCGGAAGCCGGGAAGCCACGTTGTTGAGGTTGGAAGGAGCCCGTAGTGGACACCAAATTCACGAACAAGAGCCAAGAGGCGCTGCAGGCGGCTGCAATGAACGCCACCACCGCGGGCAATCCCCAGATCGAGCCCGCCCACCTCCTGAAGGCACTGATGGACCAGCGCCAGGGGGTGGCCGTGGCACTGCTCAAGGCCGCCGGCGCCAATCCGGACACCGTCAGTGCTGCCGCCAGCAATGCGATCCATGCCCTGCCGTCGTCATCGGGCTCCTCTGTGGCGCAGCCGCAGTTTTCCCGCCCCATGCTTCAGGTGATCACTGCAGCCCAGCAGGAAGCCGAGCAGCTGGGAGATGCGTATGTCTCCACGGAGCACCTGCTGCTGGGACTGTCCCTGGACAGCGGTGCTGCGGGCAAGGCCCTGCGGGACAACGGTGCGGGCCACGACGCCCTGCGGACAGCCCTTCCATCCGTTAGAGGAGACCGAAAAGTGACTAACGCAGACCCCGAAAACACTTTCCAGGCATTGGAAAAGTTCAGCACCGACCTCACGGAGATGGCGCGCAGCGGCAAGCTGGACCCCGTCATCGGCAGGGACTCGGAAATCCGCCGGGTGATCCAGGTGCTGAGCCGGCGTACCAAGAACAACCCGGTCCTGATCGGCGAGCCGGGGGTGGGCAAGACCGCCGTCGTTGAGGGGCTGGCCCAGCGCATCGTCGCCGGAGACGTTCCGGAAAGCCTCAACGGCAAGACCCTGCTTTCCCTGGACCTGGGGTCCATGGTTGCCGGAGCGAAGTACCGCGGCGAGTTCGAAGAGCGGTTCAAGGCAGTCCTGGAGGAAATCAAGAACGCCGAGGGTCAGATTGTCACCTTCATCGATGAGCTGCACACCGTTGTCGGTGCCGGCGCAGCCGAGGGGTCAATGGACGCCGGAAACATGCTCAAGCCCATGCTTGCCCGCGGCGAGCTGCGGCTCATCGGTGCCACCACGCTGGATGAATACCGCGAGAACGTGGAAAAAGACGCCGCGCTGGAACGCCGCTTCCAGCAGGTCTACGTGGGCGAACCCAGCGTTCCGGACACCATCGGCATCCTGCGCGGGCTGAAGGAACGGTACGAGGCGCACCACAAGGTGGCAATCGCCGACTCGGCCCTGGTTGCCGCCGCCACGCTGTCCAACCGCTACATCACCGGCCGCCAGCTGCCGGACAAGGCCATTGACCTGGTGGATGAGGCGGCCTCCCGGCTGCGCATGGAAATCGACTCCGCGCCGGAAGAGATCGACGAGCTCCGCCGCGCCGTGGACCGGCTGACCATGGAAGAGCTGGCCCTGGCCAATGAAACCGACTCGGCCTCGGTGGAGCGGCTGGAAGTGCTGCGCGAAGACATGGCCAATAAAAAGGAACAGCTGGCGGCACTGAACGCCCGCTGGGAAGCGGAGAAGGCCGGGCTCAACCGGGTCGGCGACCTGAAGGCGCAGATTGACGAGCTGCGCTCCGAAGCGGAGAAATTCCAGCGCGACGGCGACCTGACCGAGGCCTCCCGGATCCTGTACGGAGAGATCCCGGCCCTGCAGAAGGAACTGGACGCCGCCCAGCAGGCGGAGGAAAGCAAGTTCGGCGAGGAAACCCGTGAACTCATGGTCTCCGAGGAGGTCACCGCTGACGACATAGCCGAGGTGGTGTCCGCGTGGACCGGAGTTCCGGCCGGACGGATGCTGCAGGGGGAGTCGCAGAAGCTGCTCACCATGGAAGAGAACATCGGCTCCCGCCTGATCGGTCAGACCAAAGCCGTCAATGCCGTCTCGGACGCGGTGCGCCGCTCCCGCGCCGGTGTCAGCGACCCGGACCGCCCCACCGGCTCCTTCCTCTTCCTGGGCCCCACCGGCGTCGGCAAGACCGAGCTGGCCAAGGCCCTGGCGGAGTTCCTCTTCGACGACGAGCGCGCGATGGTGCGCATCGACATGAGCGAATACTCGGAGAAGCACTCCGTGTCACGGCTCGTCGGTGCCCCTCCCGGCTACGTCGGCTATGAGGAAGGCGGCCAGCTGACCGAGGCGGTCCGCCGCCGGCCCTACTCCGTCATCCTGCTGGACGAGGTGGAGAAGGCGCACCCGGAGATTTTCGACATCCTGCTCCAGGTGCTCGACGACGGCCGCCTCACCGACGGCCAGGGACGCACGGTGGACTTCCGCAATGTCATCCTCATCCTGACCTCCAACCTGGGGTCACAGTTCCTCGTGGACCCGGGACTGGCCGAGGACCAGAAGCGGGAAGCGGTCATGGGCATGGTCAACGCGAACTTCAAGCCGGAGTTCCTGAACCGGCTCGACGACGTCATCCTGTTTGACCCGCTGAGCCTGGACGATCTGTCAAAGATCGTGGACATCCAGGTGCGGGCTCTGGCCGACCGCCTGCACGAGCGCCGGCTGGTGCTGGATGTCACCGATGCCGCACGCGAGTGGCTGGCCCTCACCGGCTACGACCCGGCCTACGGCGCCCGGCCGCTGCGCCGTCTCGTCCAGCGCGAGATCGGCGACAAGCTCGCCCGGGGAATCCTGGCAGGCAAGATCACCGACGGCGACACCGTGCTGGTGGACCGCCCGGAGGGCAACATGGCCGTGGACGGCGAGGAGCTGGTGGCCGAGCCGGTGGGGCTGTCGGTGGAAGCGGCCTAACGCGCTTCCTGCCGGGGCCCGGCCAGGGGCTGCGCCGACCTACTGCTCAAGCAGGGATTCGGTCAGCTCCTGGTCGGAGCCCGCGACCACAAAGCAGTCAATCCGCCGGTCCCCGTCCCGCCAGGATTCGGGGGTGGGGATTACCTTGTTTTCCTGCAGGTCCAGGTCGCCGCGCTCAGCCAATGCGTCCGAATACCGGACCTCGGAGCAGATCTCGGTGGCACGGGATGACAGCGCCTCGGTGCCGGGGAAGTCATCGGCGTCCGGGTAGGTGTCAGTGGCCACCAGCTGCGCGTTATGCGGCGTCTCGCAGGTCACCACGGTGGTGGGCTCGTTGATTCCGGTGAAGTCCTGCAGGCAGGCACCGGTTTCCAGCTCGATCGGCGCCACATCTTCATCCAGCACGCCCGGTTCCTTCTCGGAATTGCCCAGAATGACAGTGAAGAACAGCACCACCAGCACGGCCAGGACCCCGATGATTCCGATGATCATCAGCAGGCGCTTGTTCCGTCCGTTGCCGGCCGGCTCCGACGAAGGGGCAGGATCGGTCCGCCGCGAACGGCGCGACTCGGCGGGATCCGCTGCGGCGGCAGCTGCGGCGGCAGCTCCTGCTGCGGCGCCACCTGCGGCCGCACCGGCATGGTCGTCCGCCGTCGGCTTGGAGCCGTCCTCCGTGTCCGCGGTCGGGGCGGCATCGCCCTCCGCCTGCGTGCCGGTGTCCGTGCCTGCCGCCTGCGTGCCGGTTTCCGTGCCTGCCGACGGCTTGTCGTCACGAGCATCGGACGAGTCGCCGGGCGAGTCACCTGTCATGGGCGCAGCCGCTGCAATCCCGTCGGTACGGTTTACTGCCGCCGGATGGTTGGCTGCCGGATCGGTCAGCACAGCGGCGTCCGCTGCCTGGGCTTCCACTTCCTTGACTTCAGCCGTGGCGTCCCTGAGCGATGCGGCCTCGGCAGCAGCGGAACTGATGTCCGCCTCTCCGAGCGCCGGGGTTTCCAGCGTGACGTCATTCGGATTGGTCACCTCCGGTTCGGCAGCGGGCTCTTCGGCAGCGGGCTCTGCGTCGGCGGGTTCACCGGGCTCTGCCTCGAATGCTCCCTCCCAGACCTTGCCGTCATGCTCTCCGTTCCCGGAAAGCCAGGCGGGAGCCTCCGTGTGGGCCTCCAAGTCCGGCAGGCCGGCTGCCGGGGCTTCGGTGCCTGTCGGGGCTTCGGCGTCGGCAGGGGCAGCCGCGTCGGCCTCAGCCGGTACGGTGCCTGCAGCATCCGCTTCCGCGGGAACCGGGGCCTGCCCTTCGACGGTGTCCGGGGTCGCCTCGGACGCTCCCGAGGGGGCAGGAGTGCCCGCCCCCTTCGTGCTTTTTTTATCGCTCATGGTGAACGTCAGTCCTCACTGTAGGCGGCCCTCCGGGGGCCCCAAAACTGTCTCTACCCCTGACTTTACCCAGTCTCTGCGGGGTGGCGCAGGAAAGGGGGGTTTGGGGCGCGCGGTCAAAATGCGCCTCCCAGCGCCACAAAGGGCGAGGCGGGGCACAAGGCGGCCCGAAAACATGTAACCTGTACTTACGACAAATTGACCAAATATTCCGGGGCCTCGCTCACTTGCTCAGAGCGACCACCTCCGGATCGACGCAAAAAGGGGGTCACGCCATGGGGCGCGGCCGTCAAAAGGCAAAAGCAACCAAGCAGGCCCGGGAAATGAAGTACTTCACCCCGGCCACGGACTACTCGGCACTGCAGCGCGAGCTTGCGGGACCAACGAGCCGTCCATCGAGTCGATATCCCGAGGAACCGGCCGAGCCGGATTACTCGGCGTACGAAGATAAGTACGCGGATCAATTTGGCGACGATGACGACGATGAAGGTACTTCCCGCCGCACCGGCTAGAGCGGCACTTCAAAGCGTCGGCCAATTGCTATCCTTCAGCGGATCACCCCAGGGTGTATCCGCTGAAGGCCGTTAACGCCCATTCGCTGCCGGTTCACCCGGCCGTCGAACGGGAAAGGGTGCGCATCCCTGCGGATACGCACCCTCTTATCTCGCCGGCTCTGCGGTTCCCGCCAGCCCGCGGTTCCCGCTAGCCCGCGTAGTTTCCCACCAGGCGGACCGCGCCGCCGTCGACTCCCTTGGCGCCCTGGACATAGTCGGGTCCCGCCTGTGCTTCACCGGCGGCTCCCACCGTGCCCATCACCCAGGCCGGAACTCCGCGTTCGGCAAGCCGGTTCACAGCTGCATCGGCACCCGCGGCATCGACGATGGCCACCATGCCCACTCCCAGGTTCAGCGTGCGCTCCAAATCGGGCTGCGGCACGTTCCCCAGCTCGCCTACCAGCTTGAAGATGGGCGGGAGCTCCCACGTGGAGCGGTCCACGGTCGCTTCGAGGCCCTTGGGCAGTACACGCGCCAGGTTGGCCGCAAGGCCGCCTCCGGTGACGTGGCTGAAACCGTGGACGCCGGCGGCTTCCAGCCGTGCCAGGTCCAGGCAGTCGGCAGCGTAAACCCGGGTGGGTTCCAGCAGCTCCTCACCAAGCGTGCGCCCAAATTCGCTGACCTGGCGCTCCAGCTGCCAGCCGGCATGGTTGATCACGCGGCGGACCAGCGAGTATCCGTTGGAGTGCAGCCCCGAGGACGCCATACCGATCACCACGTCGCCGCTGCGGACCCGTTCCGGTCCCAGCAGGTTCCCGGCCTCGACGACGCCGGTAGCCGCGCCCGCGACGTCGTACTCATGCTCTCCCAGCAGGCCCGGGTGCTCGGCGGTCTCGCCGCCCACCAGTGCTGTTCCGGCAACCTCGCAGGCCGCGGCAATGCCGCGGACAATGTCGGCAATGCGTTCCGGAACCACCTTGCCGCAGGCGATGTAGTCCGTCATGAACAGCGGCTCGGCTCCGACCACCACGATGTCGTCCACCACCATGCCCACCAGGTCGAAGCCGATGGTGTCGTGGATGTCCATGGCCTGGGCAATGGCCACCTTGGTGCCCACGCCGTCGGTGGAGGTGGCAAGCAGCGGCTTCTTGTAGGTCAGCAGCCGGGAAACGTCGTAGAGTCCGGCAAATCCGCCCACTCCGCCCAGCACGGAGGAATTGTGCGTGGCCTTCACCGCGGCCTTCATCAGTTCCACGGCCCTGTCGCCGGCTTCAACGTCCACGCCCGCTGAGGCATAGGTAATGGCGGTCTTGGACGAGCTCATACGGCTTCCTTCTTGTCAGCTTTGGTCAGGAGATTCTCAAACTCGGCATCCGGGCCGGGATCGCAGCCGTTGGCCCCGTCCTCGTCGGCCGGATTGCCGGGCGCTGCGGGCTCGAGCAGGTTCTTGCCCAGCCGGTCCGCCGAGGGCAGCTCAATCGGATAGACACCGGTGAAGCAGGCGGTGCACAGCCGCTCGCGCGGCTGCTGGGTGGCGCCGATCATGCCCTCCTCGGAGATGTAGGCCAGGGTGTCGGCTCCCACGGAGGCGCAGATCTCCTCGACGGCGGCACCGTTGGCAATCAGCTCGGCACGGGAAGCAAAGTCAATGCCGTAGAAGCACGGCCACTGGACCGGCGGGGAGGAAATCTTGACGTGCACTTCCTTGGCGCCCACCTCGCGCAGCATCCGCACAATCGCCCGCTGCGTGTTTCCGCGGACAATGGAGTCGTCCACAACCACCACGCGCTTGCCGCGGATGACGGATTCGAGGGCATTGAGCTTGAGCTTTATGCCCAGCTGGCGCAGGGTCTGGCTGGGCTGGATGAAGGTGCGCCCCACGTACGAGTTCTTGACGAAGCCGTGGGCGAAGGGAATGCCCGACTCCTCGGCGTAGCCGACGGCCGCCGGGGTGCCGGACTCGGGCACCGGAATGACAATGTCCGCCTCGACCGGGTACTCGCGGGCCAGCTGGCGTCCCATCTCCACCCGGCTCTCGTAGACGGACCGGCCGTTGATGACGGCGTCGGGCCGGGCGAGGTAGACGTATTCGAAGACGCAGCCTGCCGGGGTGGCTTCGCCGAAGCTGGTGCTGCGGATGCCTGATTCATCGATGGCGATGAATTCGCCGGGCTTGATTTCGCGGATGAAGCTGGCGCCCACGGTGGCGAGTGCGGAGCCTTCGGAGGCCACCACCCAGCCGCTGGCCAGCCGGCCCAGCACCAGCGGACGGACGCCGTAGGTGTCGCGGGCCGCGTAGAGGGTGCCTTCATCCATGAAGACAAAGGAAAAGGCCCCGCGCAGCTTGGGCAGCAGCTCGAGGGCTGTGTCTTCCAGCGAACGCCCGTCGGAGCCGTTGAGCAGGGCAGTGACCAGCGCAGTGTCCGAGGTATTGCCCTGGGCGATTTCACCGAACCGGGGCCGGCCCTCGCGTTCAATGATCATGTCGTACAGCTCGGCGGAGTTGGTCAGGTTGCCGTTGTGCGCCAGGGCCACGGTTCCGCTCGCCGTTGCGCCCAGCGTGGGCTGCGCGTTGGCCCACTGCGAGGACCCGGTGGTGGAATACCGGCAGTGCCCCACCGCAATGTGGCCGGTCAGGGTATTGAGGGTGGTTTCGTCAAAGACCTGGGACACCAGGCCCATGTCCTTGTAGACACTGATTCTGTTGCCGTCACTCGTAGCAATGCCGGCGGACTCCTGTCCGCGGTGCTGCAGCGCGTACAACCCGTAATACGTGAGTTTTGCTACTTCTTCGCCGGGGGCCCAGACACCAAAAACTCCGCAGGCATCCTGCGGACCTTTCTCGCCGGGCATGAGATCGTGGGAAAGCTTTCCGTCACCGCGTGCCATGAGATTAGTGTCTCACGGCGGAGTCAAAGCCGGAGTTTGATGCGGAACCATTACGGAGCCGCCGGGAGTTACTCCTCGTCGCGCTCCACGACGGCGCGGCGTGCCTTGCGCACGCTGATCCAGTCCAGAAGCAGGGCGGCGACGGCGCCGAGGCAGACTCCGGGAATGGCAAACATGATGGTGAAGAAGCCCAGGGTTGCCGCCCGGGTGTAGGTGGGGTCGGCCGGCCCGGAGTAGGCGACTACCAGCGCGGCAATGAACCCGGCGATCACGCCCAGAGCCAGGAACGGGATAAAGCGGGGAGCGCGGCGGACGGTAATCTCGCGGCGTTCAGGGCTGTGCTGCTCGGAATTCATATCCAAATTCTACCGGCAGTAGAGATTATTGCCCTGCACGGAACAGCGGAAGCCACTCTGAGAGGTCCGCGCGCAGCCCGGATGCGGCCACCTGCCCGGCTCCGACGGCGTCGGCCCACGATTGCCTTCCGGCTATGAGCGCCAACCATGTGGCAGCATCGGTCTCGATCACGTTTGGCGGCGTTCCCCGGGTGTGGCGGGGGCCGGCCACGCACTGGGTGACGCCGAACGGCGGGACCCGGACCTCCACACTGTTGCCCGGCGCGCGCTCGGCCAGCTCCTCCAGGGAATAGCGGACCGCGGTTGCCGTGGTCTTGCGGTCGGCCGGGGATCCGGTCTCAGCCGCTGCCAGGGCAGCCCGCAGCGCCGCCTCACCCTCGGGCGCCGGGACGCGTCGTCGTGCCATGGGTAATCCGTCCGCTGCCGCTGGTCAGGAATCCAGCAGGGCCGTGACGGGTGCCCCGAGCCGGATGCTGCCGACGGGCTCGCCTCCGCCGAGTACCGGACGGACAATCTTGTCCAGTACCGCGCCGATCTTGCCGGCATCCACCGCCCCGCTGGCCGCCAGCAGGGTCAGTCCCACGAGGGAAGCGCCCCGGGTGTCGCCGTCCAGCATCTTCAGGGCGACTGACACGCCGGTGTCGGTGCCCAGCACGAGGACGCCTTCGGCGCCGTTTTTGGAAATGATGCCCAGGTCTTCCATCACCACGGTGTTTTCGCGGCCGTGGCCGTGGACGGCCCAGGGGTAGTCGAGCATCGCGGTGGCCACGGTGGCGGCCCGGGCGTCGCCGTGCTTGCTCGAGGGTGCCTTGGACAGGCGCCCGATGCCGCGGGCCAGGCCGGTGAGGGAAACGGCGGCCAGCGGCGCGCCGCAGCCGTCGGTGGCCCAGTGCCGGATGGTTTCGCCGGTGAATTCCTCGAAGACCTCGGCGATGCGCAGCTGCAGCGGATGCTGCGGGTCCAGATACGTGGCGTGGTCCCAGTTGTTTTCGGTGCAGGCCCAGAGGAACGCGGCGTGCTTGCCGGAGCAGTTGAAGGCGAGCTTGTTTTTGCCCTTGCCGCTGCGGATCAGCTCATGCCGGGCGGCTTCATCCTGCGGCCAGTCCTCGGGGCACTGCAGGTGCTCTTCGGTGACTCCGGCGGCAGCCAGCATGGTCTTGACGACGTCGGTGTGTTCCTTGGACCCGGTGTGGCTGGCTGCGGCCAGCGCCACCTGCGGGCCGCGCAGCGGGACGCCGGACTTCATGGCGGCCACCGCCTGGAACGGCTTGAGCGTGGAGCGCGGAAAGATGGGAGTCGTTATGTCGCCCAGGGCGGTGACGACGCTTCCGTCCGCCGCCATGACGACGGCGGAACCGATGTGGCGGGACTCGATGAAACCGTTGCGTTCCACAACGGCAAGTTCAACGGCATCGGACGCAGTAAAAGTGGCAGGCATGTTCTTATTCCACCATGAACTGCACCGACTGCCAGCCGGAGGCGCCGTCGGGCACCGTGTCGGCGCGGGCGTCGGTCTGCACACCGTCCCGCGGATCCGTGGCCCGTGCCCGCACCGTGTGGTTGCCCGCAGCCAGCGCCGGAGTACGGAAGGAGAACTGCCGCCAGGTGTCCACCGAGGCCTCCGCGGCCAGGACCGCCGGCTGCCACTCGCCGTCGTCGATCTGCACTTCCACTCCGGTGATGCCGCGCTGCTGTGACCAGGCTGTGCCGCCGACGTCCACGGGGCCGGCCGGTATCCGGGCGAACGATGCCGGGACCTCCACCCGCGCCATCGTCTTGACCGGCGCCTGCTCGGCCCACCCGCGGTCGGTCCAGTAGGCGGTCTGGGCGTCGAAGCGGGTCACCTCCATGTCGATGAGCCATTTGGTCGCGGATACAAAGCCGTAGAGGCCGGGCACCACCATCCGCACCGGATAGCCGTGCACCGGAGGCAGCGGCTCACCGTTCATGCCCACGGCCAGCAGGGCGTCGCGGTCATCCTGCAGCACCTCCAGGGGAGTGGAGGCGCTGAAGCCGTCGATGCTGGTGGAGAGAACCATGTCGGCCCCTGCGGTGGGGCGGGCCCGGGCCAGCAGCTCCCGCACCGGCAGTCCCAGCCACTTGGCAGTACCGGCCAGGTCTCCGCCGAGCGGATTGGAAACGCAGGTCAGGGTGAGGTGGCGTTCCACCAGGTCCGAGTCCAGCAGCTCGGCAAAGCTGATCCGGATCTCTTCCTCCACCATCCCGTGGATCCGCAGTTCCCAGGTTTCGGCGTCCACCTCCGGCACGCTCAGCGCGGTGTCGATCCGGTAGAAGTCTGCATTCGGCGTCAGCCACGGCGTTACGCCGGGCACCGGCGACTGCAGGCCGGCGGGAAGGGCGGGAGCGGGCTCGGCGGCGGCGGGCAGTTTCAGGGCCGCACGGAAGGTGGCCGTGGTGCTGCGGGCCGCGGCGACGGCCCGGCCGCCGGTTGCTGCCGCAGCCGCCAGCACCGCCGTGAGCCCGGCAGCAACGAAGAACCCGCGCCGGTTCGGAATGGGTCCGGGGTGCAGACCGGGGTGCAGGCCGGGGCCCGCGGGGGACGGGGCGCCGATGACGGCCCCGGCACCGCCGTCGTTCTGACCGTCCCCCGCCGAGACCGGCTGGACGGCGGGCGCCGCTGCGGGGATGCCTGCCGACCGGTGCTTACTATCCGCCTGCTGCCCGTGCACCGCAACAGAAGGAGCGGATTTCGCGGCAGGAATGCGCCGAAGAAGCCCGCGCAGCACGCCAATGCCGGCTGCGGTGCCCAGCAGGGTCGGCACCGCGTCGAGGGGAGCAGCCCCGGCGCGGGTCAGGACGCACGCGACGATCACCGCGCCCATGACGACGACGGCGACAACTCCGAGCGCCCAGCGGTACCGGGCCAGCACCCCTGCGAGGGCGGCCAGCACGGCGATGGTCACGGCCATGCCGGCAAAGAGGGCAGCTTTGTCATTGGTGCCAAAGGTTTCCACCGCGAAGTTCTTCAGCCACAGGGGAGTGAAGTCAATAAACGTGGAGCCCAGGGCAATGAGCGGGCGGGCCCGCGCAGTAAAGAACGCGCCGGCCAGCTCGGCCACGGCCAGCACCATTGCGGCGGCGAGGATCCCGGCCACTGCGGCGTAGATCAGTGCGGGCCGGGGCCGGAGCAGGGTCAGGATGCGGGTTCGGGCGGGCGGGGGTGCTGGGGAGGCCGTCATGGAAACTATTCGCAGCAGCCCGGTGCAGGTATGGGTGGCCGCGTCACACGGGAGCCGTGCTTTCGGCTGCCGGAGCCCAACCAGTACCCTGAACTACTGTGAAGGTTCTCGTTGTTGGCCCCGGCGGCCGCGAACATGCCCTTGTCCGATCCCTCCTCGCTGACCCCTATGTCCGAGAGGTCCACGCTGCCCCCGGCAACGCGGGCATCGCGCAGATGGTTCCGGTCCACGCGGTCAACGCCAGCGATCCGGCGGAGGTGACCGCGCTCGCCAAGACCCTGGGTTCAACCCTGGTGGTCATCGGCCCGGAAGCTCCGCTGGCCGCAGGCGTTGCGGACGCCCTGCGCGAGGCAGGCATTCCGGTGTTTGGTCCCTCGCAGGCGGCCGCCCAGCTGGAGGCCTCAAAGGCTTTTGCCAAGCAGGTCATGGCCGCGGCCAGCGTTCCCACTGCCATGGCCCGGGTGGCCTCGACTGCCGAGCAGGCCGCCGATGCGCTGGACACCTTTGGTGCACCCTATGTGGTCAAGGACGACGGCCTGGCCGCGGGCAAGGGCGTGGTGGTCACGTCCGACCGGGACGCTGCGCTGGCGCATGCGCAGGCCTGCTTTGACGCCGGCGGAACTGTGGTGATCGAGGAATTCCTGGACGGCCCCGAAGTGTCCCTCTTTGTCCTCTCCGACGGCCGCAATGTTGTTCCCCTGGCACCCGCCCAGGATTTCAAGCGCATTCACGACGGCGATGCCGGCCCCAACACCGGCGGCATGGGAGCCTATTCGCCGCTGAACTGGGTTCCGGCGGACCTCGTGGATGATGTCGTTCGGCGCGTCGCGCAGCCCACGGTCGATGAAATGGCCGCCCGCGGCACCCCGTTTGTCGGCGTCCTGTACTGCGGACTGGCCCTGACCTCGCGCGGCATGCGCGTCATCGAATTTAATGCCCGCTTCGGCGATCCGGAAACCCAGGCTGTCCTGGCCCGGTTGAAAACCCCGCTCGGCGGTCTGCTGCTGGCCGCGGCCAAGGGTGAGCTGGACGCCATGGAACAGCTTAAATGGGACCCGCGGACGGCAGTGGCGGTGGTGGTCGCTGCCGCCAATTATCCGGAGACCCCGCGCACCGGAGACCGGATCCGGGGCTTGAAGAAGGCGGAAAAGCTCGACGGCGTACACGTCCTGCACGCCGGTACCGCGCTCAATGGGGACGGCAAGGCAGTCTCCGCCGGCGGACGGGTGCTCGCCGTCGTCGGGCTCGGCTCTGACCTGGGGAACGCCCGGGACCTGGCCTATGCCGGGGTGGAGAAAATCCGGCTGGACGGGTCCCAGCACCGGAGCGACATTGCCCTGAAGGCGCTGCGCGGGGAAGTGGAGGTTCCCTCCGGCACCTGCACTGTACCGGACGCCGCTACGGAAAACACGCCTGCACGCAGCCTGGACGGAGACCCGGCATGAGCGCGCCCGAACTGGCCGGCTGGACCCACGTCTACTCCGGCAAGGTCCGCGATCTCTATGTGCCCGCGGACCTGTCCGCGCCCGGGGCGCAGGAGCGTGTCCTGGTGGTCGCGAGTGACCGGATCAGCGCCTTTGACCATGTACTGGCCTCCGAGATCCCGGACAAGGGCCGCATCCTGACCCAGCTGAGCCTGTGGTGGTTTGACCAGCTGGCCGTGCCCAACCATGTGATTTCCGCGGACGAGGGCGTGCCGACCGAAGTGGCCGGCCGGGCGATGATCTGCAAAAAGCTGGAGATGTACCCGGTGGAGTGCATCGCCCGCGGCTACCTCACCGGGACCGGACTGGCCGAATACCGGCAGTCGCAGACCGTGTGCGAGGTGCCGCTGCCCGCCGGACTGGTGGACGGCTCCCGGCTGGAGCCGGCGATCTTTACGCCTTCGGCCAAGGCTGAGGTGGGCGAGCATGACGAGAACATCAGCTTTGGTGCCGTGGTGGAATCCGTTGGCGCCGAAACGGCGGAAACGCTGCGCGCGCTCACGCTGGAGATCTACACGGCGGCCGAGGCGATCGCCCGGGACCGCGGGATTATCCTGGCGGACACCAAGGTGGAGTTCGGCAAGGATCCGGCCACCGGCGAGGTGACCCTGGGCGATGAGGTGCTGACCCCGGACTCCTCCCGCTTCTGGGACGCCGCGCTCTACGAGCCGGGCCGCGCGCAGCCGTCCTTCGACAAGCAGTACGTCCGCGACTGGCTCACGTCGCCGGAATCGGGCTGGGACAAGTCCTCGGACACCCCGCCGCCCGCCCTGCCGGCCGACGTCGTCGAACGCACCCGCGCGCGCTATGTGGAGGCCTACGAGCGGCTCACCGGGAAAAAGTTCGAGTAGGGGACTTTGTTCGGGAACTCCCCCTTCCTCCGGCACGGGGGAGTCCCCGAACCAGACGAACAGCAGGGAACTTAACGAAAAAGGTTCCCTTCCGGAAAAACCGGAAGGGAACCTTTTCTATGGTCGGGGTGACAGGATTTGAACCTGCGACCTCGTCGTCCCGAACGACGCGCGCTACCAAGCTGCGCCACACCCCGTAACCACTGCTATTCGGCGGGTTTCCCCGCCGCTGAAGCAACTTTACAAGTGTAGACGATGAGGTCCGGTTCCGCGAAACCGGGGCTGCACACCGGCGGTAACACGGACGACGGCGCCCGTTTGCGCCGTCGTCCCATGCCGCCGCCGTCGTCCTACACCAGTGACTCCTGCCAAGCGGCCTGCAGCTTGGCGAACCGGCCGGTGCCGGCGGTGAGCTCGGCCGGGGTGCCGTCCTCGACCACCTCGCCGGAGTGCATCACCAGCACCCGGTCGGCAATCTCCACGGTGGAGAGGCGGTGCGCAATGATCAAAGCCGTCCGGTTCCCGAGCAGGGTCTTCAGGCCGTGCTGCACGAGCCGTTCGCTGGGGATGTCCAGCGAGGACGTGGCCTCATCCAGGATCAGCACCGCCGGATCGGCCAGGAAGGCGCGGGCAAAGCTGATCAGCTGGCGCTGGCCGGCGGACACCCGGCCGCCGCGCTTGTTCACGTCAGTGTCATAACCCTCCGGCAGCGCTTCGATGAACTCGTGCGCGCCCACGGCCTTGGCCGAGGCGATGATTTCCGCGCGGCTGGCCTCGGGCTTGCCCAGCGCGATGTTGTCCGCCACCGAACCGCTGAACAGGAAGGCCTCCTGGGTCACCATGACGACGGCGCGGCGCAGGTCCCGCTGCGTGAGGTCGCGCAGGTCCACACCGTCCAGCAGCACGGCTCCTTGCGACGGGTCGTAGAAGCGGGCGATCAGCTTGGCCAGGGTCGACTTTCCGGCCCCGGTCTGGCCGACCAGGGCGACCGTCTGCCCGGCGGGAATGTGCAGGTCCATCTGCGGGAGGATCACCGGGCCGCTGCCGTACCGGAACTCCACGCCGTCAAACCGGATGTCGCCGGCGGCGTGCTTGAGTTCCACCGGATGCTGGGGCGGGCGGACGGTGGGAACTTCCTCCAGCAGCCCGGAGACCTTTTCCAGCGCCGCGGAGGCGGACTGGAAGGAGTTGTAGAACATGGCCATCTGGTCCACCGGCTGGAAGAAGCGCTTCGAGTACAGCAGCAGGGCCAGCAGGGCACCCACCTCGAGGCCGCCGTCGAGCACCCGGAACCCGCCCACCAGCAGCACCACGGCCACCGTGGCGTTGCCGATCAGCACCAGTCCGGGCTGGAAAACGCCGTTAAGGTTGATGGAGCGGACGGTCGCCACCCGGTAGTCATCGGCCAGCTCGTCGTACTTCCGGGCGTTGACCTGTTCGCGGCGGAATGCCTTCACAGCCCGGATTCCGGTCATTGTCTCCACGAAGTGCACAATCAGTTTCGCGGAGGTCACCCGGGACGCGCGGTAGGCCAGATGGGAACGCGTCTGGTACCAGCGCGTCAGCAGGAACATGGGAACAAACGCCACCAGCAGCAGCAGCCCGGTGCGCCAGTCCAGCAGGAAAATGCTGACGGCGGTGAACAGCATGTACATGGCGCCTGAGGCCAGGGAGCTGATGCCCGAGTCGAGCAGTTCGCGCAGGGCCTCCAGATCCGAGGTCTGCCGGGAGATGATGCGCCCGGAGGTGTATTTCTCGTGGAACTCCAGGCTCAGGCGCTGGGTGTGCCGGAAAACCCGCAGCCGCAGGTCCAGCAGCATGGCCTGGCTCAGCAGTGCGGTGGCGCGGACGTATCCGGCGGTCAGGGCGGCCGCCAGCAGCGCCGCCACGAGGTACGCAACGCCGGAGAGGATCAGCGGCAGGCTGTTGCCGGCCTGCAGGTCAGGGAGGGCATGGTCGATGCCGTAGGCGATGATGGCCGGTCCGGCCACCCGCGCGGCCTGGGAGAAGACGACCAACGCCACCGTGCCGATGAACCTGGCGCGGTTGGGCCGGATCAGGGACCCGAGCAGGGCCAGGGAACGGCGCCGGACCGCCCGGTTTTCTTCCGCTCCGAGGTGGACGGCGTCCTCGCCGGCGGTGCCGAGCCGGGCGGCGGCGTCGTAGTTCGGATCGGAGCCCTTGGCGGGGCCGCGGCGGACAGTAAAGCGGCTCATCGCACTATCTCCTCATCATCGAGGCGCTGGGCCGCCAGGCCGTCGCCGTCGTCGTTCTCCGGCACCGGGCCGTCGTCGAGCCCGCTGTCCAGATCCTTGGGGTCCGTGGGCAGGCTCGCGATCACGTACCGGTAGTGCTCATTGCCAGCGAGCAGCTCGGCGTGGGTTCCGACGGCGCTGATCCGGCCGTCCTGAAGCAGGGCGACGCGGTCGGCCAAGGATACCGTGGAGGGGCGGTGCGCGACCACCAGCGTGGTGGTGTCGGCCAGCACCTCCCGAAGCCGGCCCTCAACCAGTTCTTCGGTGCGGACGTCCAGGGCCGACAGCGGATCATCCATGATCAGGACCTTCGGCCGGGCGGCAATGGCGCGGGCCAGGGCCACACGCTGGCGCTGCCCGCCGGACAGGCTCAGGCCCTCCTCGCCGATCAGCGTGTCGGTGCCCTCGGGCAGCGAGTACACGAAGTCGGCCTGCGCCACGTCGAGCGCCTGGGCCAGCAGCTGGTCCGCTTCGGCGGAACTTGCCGGTTCGGCGCCGAGCAGCACGTTGTCCCGTACGGAGCTGGAGAACAGGGTGGTGTCCTCGAAAGCCACCGCCACGATGGTGCGGAGCTCTTCAAGGTCCAGGTCCCGCAGGTCGGTGCCGTCGATCCGGATCGAGCCGCCGGTGACGTCGAAGAGCCGGGGCACGAGCTGCAGCAGGGTTGTTTTCCCGCTTCCGGTGACCCCCACCAGCGCCATGGTTTCGCCGGGACGCAGGCAGAGGTCGACGCCGTCGATCAGGTTGCGTGTGCCGTCTTTGGTGTCCGGATAGGCGAAATGCACATCGTCGAACACCAGCTCCCCGCGCACGTCCTGCAGGTGCACCGGGTTGGCCGGGCTGGTGATGGAGCGCCGGGCGTCCATGACCTCGTAGTGGCGGTCAATTGCGGTTTTTGCGGTGAGCGTCATGGACAGCAGCGGCCCGATGGCCTCCACCGGGCCGGCGACGACGGCGGCGGTGGCGAAGAACGCGACCAGCGCGCCGATGCTGAGCGTGCCGTCGGCCACGGAAATGATGCCGACGACGAGGGCCGCGGCCAGGGCGGCCTCGGGCAGCAGTGTGACCACCAGCGAGAACTTGGCCAGTGAATTGGCCTTGGACACTTCCGTCAGACGCAGTTCCTGGGCCTGTTCCTCGAAGGAGTCCAGGGCTTCGCGGCTGCGGCCGAAGGCCTTCAGGACGCGGATGCCGTGGACGGATTCCTCCACGGTGGTGGCCAGGTCGCCGGTCTGGTCCTGGCTTTGGCGGGACACCTGCCGGTAGAACCGGTTGAAGCGGAATCCGTAAATGACGATGGGAACAGCAGCTGCCATGAAGATCAGGGCCAGCGGCCAGCTGGTGAACAGCATGACGGTAAACCCGATCACCACGGTCAGGGCGGTGACTACGAGCATGATGGCGCCGAACGCCATCCAGCGGCGGATCAGGTTCAGGTCGCTCATGGCGCGGGAGAGCAGCTGGCCGCTGCCCCAGCGGTCGTGGAATTCCACGGACAGGTCCTGCAGATGCCGGTAGAACGAGGTGCGCATCCGGGTTTCCACAGTGGTGGCGGGGGCGATCACGAACTGGCGGCGCAGCGCTACGAAGACGGCTTCCAGCACGCCCAGGCCCAGCACGACGCCGGCCGCGCCCCACACCGCAGCGGAGGATCCGCCGGGGTTGAGCGAGGTGTTGATCAGGACCCGGAAGACCTGCGGGATGGCCAGCGCCATGAGGCTGGCCCCCAGTGCGCAGAAGAGTCCAAGGATTAGGCGGAGAAGGATGGGCCGCAGATGGGGATACAGCCGTCCAAGGGATAGCCACAGTGTTGTTTGCGCGGGCATGAAACCTCTTTGTGCGGGTGGAGGGTTCTGCTGCGAGCAGTTGTCCCTGGTGGCCTCAATCCTAAGCCTGCCCGGCGACGGAATCGACGGGGGTCCGGAGTATGGTCCGGGCCGGAACGAAATGCCTGCTTCACGCCCGGTGCGGTCGCTGCCCGGGAGTCTGAGCCGGCGCCGCTCAGGCCGGTTTTATGCCCGCGGGGTCAGCGTCAGCAGGACCGCTTCGGGACGGCAGGCGAACCGGACCGGAGCGAAACGGGAGGTTCCGATCCCGGCGGACACGTTCATCGGTACGCTTCGGCCGTTGTGCTCCCACATCGACACGCCCTTGGCCCGTGAGGTGGGCAGGTCGCAGTTGCTGACCAGTGCGCCGTAAAACGGGATGCAGACCTGTCCGCCGTGGGTGTGGCCGGCCAGGATCAGCTCCGCGCCGCCGTCGGTAAAGTAATTCAGCACCCGCTGGTAGGGCGCATGGGCGACCCCGACCCGGAGAGCGGGGAGCGCAGCGGCGGCAGCGGCTGGTTCGGGGAACCCTGCATAGACGTCGCGGTCCAGATGCGGATCATCCACGCCGGAGAAATCCAGCCGGACGCCGTCGATGACCTTGGAATCCCGGCGATTGGTCAGTCCGGTCCAGCCGGCGTCGTCGAATGCGCCGAACAGCTCTCCAAACGGCAGTGCCGGCGGTTCCCTGGTGATTTTCGAAGGCCCGGTGAAGTAGGTGAAGGGGCTCTTCAGCATCGGACCGTAGTAGTCATTCGAGCCGGGAACGTAAACGCCGGGGAACCGCAGCAGCGGTTTGAGCGCCTCAAGCAGCGGCGGAACGGCATCGGGGTGGCTGAGGTTGTCACCGGTGTTGACCACCAGGTCCGGTTCCAGCTCGGCAAGCGAGGCCAGCCACCGTGTTTTGACGTTCTGGTTCGGAACAAAGTGGATATCCGAAAGGTGCAGCACCCGCAGGGGCGTGCTGCCCGGGGGCAGGACAGCCAGCGTCTCCGTGCGGACGCCGAAGAGGTTGCGTTCGATCAATGAGGCGTAGGCCAGGGCGGCAGCCCCGGCTCCGGCGGCGGCTCCGGCCGTCCATGCCGCCGAGCGCAGGGCAGTGCCCAGGGATGAGTCAGCCACAGTTAGTACGTCTCGCGTCCGGCAGCAAGCCGGTCTTCGAAGAAGCTCACCCCGGAAGCGTTGTTGTCGCCCTCGGACTCGCCGCCGCCGTCTCCGCCGTCGTTGCCGTCGCCGCCGCCGTTGCCCTCGTCATTGTCGGAGGCGGGGCTGGGGGACGGCGCGGGAGCGGGCTTCGGGGCCTGGGGCGCATTGCCCATGATGCTGGCGGGCGGGGGAGTGAAGGGGTTGGCCCCGTATTCGCCGGGGATGCGCTGGATGAAGTTCTTCCAGGACGGTCCGGCAATGAGTGAACCGTCGATTTCGGGGTAAACCTTGCCGCCGATGGGCTTGCCGATCATGGTTCCACGATCGTCACCCCAGACGTGGTTGCCCAGCCAGGTGGCGGTGACCATGCCGGTGGTGTAACCCATGAACCAGGTCTGGGACCGGAAGTCGTTGGTTCCGGTCTTGCCGGCGACCGGGAGGCCGATCTGCAGGTTGTAGCCCGATCCCTTGGTCATCACCTGCTGGGTGGCAGCGTTGACGCCCTGGGCAACTTCCTTTTTCATGACCTGCTGGCAGTCCGGAGCCGGAACCTCGAAGGTCCGTCCGTCGGATGCCGTCACCGAGGTCAGGGCGCGGGGTTCGCATTTGAGGCCCTCAGCCGCGAAGGTGGCAAAGCCGGTGGCCATGGACAGCGGCGAAGCGTCGCCGCCGCCGCCGAAGGACGATGGCGGGTCGATGCCGAGCCGTTCGTACTCTCCGCTGGAGCTCTTGCCGTTGTGGATGCCGGCGGCAAAGGCCATTTCCTGGAACTTGCACAGATCCAGCTGGTTGATTTCTGCCAGCGTGATGGTGTTCAGGGAGTTTGCCAGGCCGTCGATGACCGAGGTCGTTTTGTAGTTGGTGTCGCCGTAGTTGATGGGTGTCCAGGGTTCCGGAATGCCGTACCGGCCGCCGGGCAGGCAGCTGGCGTTCCAGCTGTGTCCTGCGGGGTAGGTGCGTTTGCGGCCGTCGAGCTGGGCGTTCAGCGTCTTGCCTGCGTCAAGCCAGGCAGCCACGGTAAACGGCTTGTAGGTTGAGCCCGGCTGGAAACCGCCCATGCCGCCCAGGGATTTCTCCGGGTTGCCGTCCTGGTACTGGTCCACGTTGAAGTTCAGCACGGAGTTGCCGGGGCCCTGCTCGGGCGTGTACCGGGTGTTCTGCGCCATGGACAGGATCTTGCCCGTGCCCGGCTCCATGGAGACCATGGAGTGGCCGATCTCGGGGTCGGTGGTGTCCGGGTTCGCCGTCTCGTTGATCGCGGTCTGCGCGGCGTTCTGAATTTCGGGGTCAAGGGTGGTGTTGATGCTCAGACCGCCCCGGTACAGCAGCTTCTCGCGGTCTTCCACCGTGGCGCCGAACCGCTCGTCGTTCGTGACCAGGTGAGTGACATAGTCGCAGAAGTACGGTGCCTGGACGGCGCCGACGCAGTTGCTGGGGACCGGCGTGAGGTTCAGGCCCAGATCGGTGGCGACGGCGGCGTCGTGCTCTTCCTGGGTGATGCGCCCGGTGCTGAGCATGGTGCCGATGACCAGGTTGCGCCGCTTCAGGGCCACTTCGGGGTTGCCGGTGGGGCTGTAGAGCGTGGGACCGTTGACCACGCCGGCCAGCAGCGCGGCCTGGGGGATGTTCAGTTCAGCCGCTGTCACGTTGAAGAAGTACTTGGCGGCTGCCTGGACGCCGAACGTCATCCCGCTGAACGGCACAATGTTGAAGTAGCCCTCAAGGATTTCTTCCTTGCTCAGCTGCTTCTCCACGGCGATGGCGAGCTTCATCTCCCGCAGCTTGTCGCCGTAGGTCTTCTGCACGCTGCCGCTGAAGACGACTTCCTCTTCGTTCTGGAGGTTGGAGTCGATGATGACGTTGTTCACATACTGCTGCGTGATCGTGGAGGCACCGCGGTTGGTGCCGGAGGAGATGTTGGAGGCCAAAGCCCCGATGATGCCCTGCATGTCCACGCCGCCGTGCTCGTAAAAGCGGTCGTCTTCAATGGCAAGCATCGCGTCGATCATGGTGGGAGAGACTTCGGCCAGCTTCACGGGCTGGCGGTTCTCCTCATACAGCGTGGCGATGAGGGAACCGTCATTGGCATAAATCCGAGAGGGCTCGGCCAGTGCTCCCGCCTCAAGTTCCGACGGAAGATCGTCGAAGAACTGCAGGGAACCGGATGCGGCCGTGCCGGCAGCCGCGGCGGCGGGAACGAGGAGTCCCGCGGCCAAAACACCGCAAAGTGCACTGACGCCAAAGAACGCGACGATCTTGCCCAAAGTGGTCGCCGTGTCAAAAAGAGGTGATTTGCGAGCTGCCATGCGCATCAGTCTACAAGCACGCGTTAGTCTTTGGATTATGAGCAAATGGGAATATTTCATCACGCCGCTTCCTCTTCACACACCGGGAGCTGTCCTTAACATGCACGGCGAAGAAGGTTGGGAGCTGGTTCAGATCACCCCCGCCCCCAACGGCACCGGAGCTGTTGCCTATATGAAGCGCGAGAAGTCGCAGTGACAGAGGTTAATGAAGCGGTTTCGGCCGTGGAGCGCCGGCTCGCGGAGCTAGGCCTGACCCTGCCCGCGGTGGCCGCCCCCGTGGCCGCGTACGTGCCGGCCGTTGTTACCGGCAACTACGTCTACACCTCCGGCCAGCTGCCGTTTGTCGACGGCGCGTTGCCGGCTGCGGGGAAGGTGGGCGCCGCGGTGTCCGCCGAGGACGCCGCCGGTTACGCCGCAACCTGCGCCGTCAACGCACTGGCTGCCATCAAGGCACAGATCGGTGACCTGGACCGCATCAGCCGCATTGTGAAAGTAGTGGGCTACGTTGCCTCCGAGCCGTCCTTCACCGGACAGCCGGCCGTCATCAACGGAGCCTCCGAACTGCTGGGGAAGGTCTTCGGCGAGGCGGGCTCCCACGCCCGGTCCGCCGTCGGCGTGGCGGTACTGCCGCTGGATGCCCCGGTCGAAGTAGAAGTGATCGCTGAATTTGCCTAGTTCCTCCCTACGGCTTTTCCCGGTTCCCCCGTATTTGCGGGGGGCCGCGGAAAGCTGGCTAGAACACGGTGACCGCACACCGCGCAAACCCCGCCTGGCATCTTCCGTGGTGCTGGTCCGGGACGCTCCCCGCGGGACTGAAACTTATCTGGCCTACCGGCGCGGCGAATCCCCGCTGGGCAAGGTCGCCTTCCCCGGCGGAAGCATCGAAGAGGGCGACGACGGTTCCGCCGCCGGCTGGTACGGACCCTCCGCCGCAGCCTGGGCCAAATCCCTGGGCATCGACGACCCCCGGCTGGCCCGCCGCCACGTGGTGGCTGCCATCCGCGAGCTTTTCGAAGAAACGGGGATCCTGCTGGCGGGCCCGGACGAGTCCACCCTGCTGGAGGCCAACCGGGGCCCGGAGTGGATGGCGGCACGGTCCGGAATTGCCTCCGGAGAGCTGTCCTTCCTGGACCTGCTCGGCCGCCGCGGCCTGGGCCTGCGCACGGACCTGCTGCGCCCGCTCTCCAACTGGCAGACGGCGGATTTTGCGCTGCGCCGCTTCGACACCCGCTACTTTGCCGCCGTGCAGCCCATCGGCCAGGAGGCCTCCCTGCTCGAGGGCAAGGGCGTCTGGGGCGGGTGGCGGTCCGCGGCCGCTGAAATCGGAGCGCGCGACACGACGTCGCTGGGTGACGAAATCGGGCTTCCGGACACCGCCGGACTGCGCCTGGGGGAACTGACAGTTCCGCAGGTGGAGCTGGTCCTGGAAAAGCTGGCGACTGCCCGCGGCTGCATCGCCTATTTGGCTTCCCGCCGCCCCGCAAAGGTTTACCAGCCCGAACTGGTCCAGAATGACGACGGCTACTGGCTGGCCGTACAGCTCAGCGGCGCCGGCGAAGGTTCGGCCCAGCGGGGGCGCTGACGCCCGCACCTGGATACCGCACCGGTTAAACGACGGCGGCGCCGCCCCGAAAAGGGGAGGCGCCGCCGTCGTCGTGCGGCAGAACCGCTAAGCCGAAGGCCTAGCGGGAGCGCTGACGCAGCCGCTGCACGTCCAGAATGACCACGGCGCGTGCCTCAAGGCGCAGCCAGCCGCGCTGGACGAACTCGGCCAGGGCCTTGTTCACCGTTTCGCGGGAAGCGCCGACCAGCTGGGCCAGCTCTTCCTGGGTCAGCTCGTGTGCCACCAGGATGCCGTCGGTGGCCGGACGGCCGAAGCGGTCCGCGAGATCCAGCAGCGCCTTGGCGACACGGCCGGGAACGTCAGAGAAGACGAGGTCCGCAAGGGACTCGTTGGTGCGGCGCAGGCGGCGGGCCAGTGCCTGCAGCAGCTGCACCGACACCTCCGGGCGCGTTTCCAGCAGCGCCTTCAGGTTGTCGTGCCGCAGTCCCGCAAGACGGGTTTCCGACACCGCGGTGGCGGTGGCGTTGCGCGGGCTCGGATCAAACAGTGCCATCTCGCCGAAGAGCTCGCCCGGGCCGAGGATGGCCAGCAGGTTTTCGCGGCCGTCGGGTGCAGAGCGGCCCAGCTTGATCTTTCCGGACACGATGAAATACAGCTGGTCGCCCTGGTCACCTTCGCGGAAAACTGATGCGCCGCGCGAAAGGTCGACCTCGGTCAACTCGTCGGTCAGAGCTGCGAAGACGTCGTCTCCCAATGAGGCGAACAGTGGCGCACGGCGCAGTACCTCGATATCCATGAAATCTCCTGTAAATAGTTGTCCCTTCTATTATCTTCCCGCACTGCGGCCCCATGTGACACCTGTAATAGCTTTGTTCGCCCTCGGATGATAAAAAGGACGCCCCGACGCACTGCCCGGCGGACTCCGGCGCGGACGGCACACCCAGCTTGGACCGCTAAACTCTGGAGGCAGGGACCGTCGCCGCATGGTCCCGCGTTAGCCCCCTACACCGTATTTGGAGCTGTTTGTGCTCGGTTTCTCCCTGCTTGACATCATTCTGCTGTTGGCGCTGCTGTTCTACCTCATCGCCGGTCTGCGGAACGGTCTGGTGGTGACTCTGGGCGGCATTGTCGGCTTCGTGGCCGGAGCTGTCGCTGCGTTTTTCGCCATTCCGCTGGTCGCGGCGTGGGTGCCCGACGACGGGTGGCGGCTGACCGCCGTTATTGCCACCGTGGCGGTCCTCGTTCTGGGTGGACATGCCGTGGGAGCCGCGCTGGGCGGCGGAATCCGGCGCTGGCTGAACTTCCCGCCGCTGCGGTTTCTGGACCGGCTGTTCGGCGGTGCGGTGAACCTGGCGGTATCCGCACTGGTGATGTCGATGCTCGCGTTCAGCGTCAATACGCTCGGTGTGCCCTTCCTCTCGCAGCAGATCACCTCGTCCAAGGTTTTGACCACCATCGACGAGGCCACTCCGGACCGGGTGCAGGCCTGGACGGCGCAGGTGCGGTCCTTCACGCTGGCCGAGGGCCTGCCGACCATCCTGGACAGCGCGGCACCGGAAACGGTGGTCGCCCCCGACCAGGCGCTCTCCTCCGCTGCGCTCCAAACCTCGTCGGAGTCCGTGGTGAAGATCACCGGCACCGCTTACCAGTGCGGGCAGAACCAGACCGGTTCCGGCTTCGTGGTGGCGGATGACCGCGTCATCACCAACGCCCACGTGGTGGCGGGGGTGTCCGAGCCGGTGGTGCAGATCCCCGGCGGCGGGGCACTTCCGGGCAAGGTGGTCTATTTTGACAGCACCCGTGACCTGGCCGTGCTGTCCGTGGACAACCTGGAGGCGGATCCCATTCCCCTCGGCGACGTGCTGCCGGACGGCACCACGGCGGCCTTTGCCGGGTATCCGGCCGGCGGCCCGTTCCGTCTGCAGGCGGCCAACGTGGAGCGGCTCTCCGACGTCTCCGTCCGTAACATCTACGGCTCATCGCCGGAGGTGCTGGAGGTCTATACCCTGGCGGCCAACGTGCAGCAGGGCAACTCCGGCGGGCCGCTCCTGGATATTGACGGGCAGGTGGCCGGGGTGATCTTCGCCAAGACGACCGGCGAGCAGCCCATCGGCTACGCCCTGTCCCTGAGCGAACTCGGTCCGGTGGCGCAGGCTGCCGCCGGCTACTCCGACCCGGTGTCTCCCGGGCAGTGCATTTCCGGCGAGTAGGACAGGCTGCAAGTAGCAGAGGCTCGGTTCCGCGGGCTCAGTCCCCGGCTTCGCCGTCGAGCCGGGCAGCGAGATAGTTGACCGCCATCCCGTAGCCGGCAATTCCGGCGCCGCAGATGACGACGTCGGCCACTGCCGACACGTAGGAGTGGTGGCGGAACTCCTCGCGCCGGTGGATGTTGCTCAGGTGCACTTCCACGACGGGCAGCCCCACTCCGGACAGCGCATCGGGAATGGCAACCGAGGTGTGGCTGTACGCGGCGGGGTTGATGATGATGGCGTCCGCCAGCCCCGGAGCGCCGTGGATCGCGTCAATCAGGTCCCCCTCGTGGTTGGACTGGATGCAGTCAACCGTCCAGCCCTGCGCCTCGGCCGCCTGGAGGGCGAGTGTCTCGACGTCATCAAGGGTGGCCGTGCCGTAGATCCCCGGCTCCCGGGTGCCCAGGAGGTTCAGGTTGGGGCCGTTGAGGACGAGCAGGTTGCGGGTGCGGGAGGCAGTCATGCCTTAACTATGCGCCAACCTGCACCCGCTCGTCGGCGTCTGCGCCGCGGCGCGTCATGCGGGCCGCAGCAAGCGCGCCGGCAATCGTCACCAGGGACATCAGGGCCAGTACGACGCCGGGATGCCACCACGCACCGCCGGTCGCCTCGCCGTAGGCGGACGTGACCGCCGGGGTAAAGCCGGCGAGGATTCCGGCAAAACTGTAGGCCAGCGAGAGCGCCGTGAAGCCGGTGCGGGCCGGGAACAGGTCAGCCATCAGCCCGCCCAAAGCCGCCCAGGCCGCCGTCGGGGCAATGCCGCCCAGCAGGATGGCCAGGATGTAGGTGGTCTGGTCCGCGGTGCTGATCACCCAGTAGAGCGGGAAGGAAATCAGCAGCGTGGCCGCGGCGCCGGCAGCCACCATCCGGGCCGAGCCGATTCGGGTGGCCAGCCAGCCGAAGGCCGGAATCGTGGCCAATTGCAGGACCGAGCCCACCAGGGCGGCGTTGAGCACGGTGGTGTCGGACAGCCCGAGCTGCTGGGTGCCGTAGGCCTGGGTGTAGGTGGTCATGAGGAAGTAGGAACCGATGCCCAGCAGCGAGGCGGCGGCGGCAACCAGAACGGGCAGCCGCTGAGTGGTGAGCACTTCCAGGACCGGAACGCGGGGAACGGCCTGGTGCTCGGCAACGTCCTTGAAGACCGGGGTTTCCTCGATGGCGAAGCGCAGGTACAGGGCAATGGCCATGAACGGGAAGGCCATCAGGAACGGCAGCCGCCACAGCCCGGCTTCCATGGTTTCCTGCGATGCCTGGGTCAGGAGCAGGAAGGTGGCGGTGACCATGATGGTGCCCACCGGGGAGCCGATCTGCGGGATCGCGGCGTAGAGGGCGCGCTTGCGCGGCTCGGCGTGTTCGGTGGCGATCAGGATGGCTCCGCCCCATTCCCCGCCCACGGCCAGGCCCTGCAGCAGCCGCAGGGTGACGAGCAGCGCCGGAGCCCAGAGGCCGATGGTGTTGTAGTCCGGGAGCAGGCCGATCACGCCGGTGGCCGTGCCCATGAGGACAATGGTCCAGATCAGCGACTTCTTGCGTCCGATCCGGTCTCCGATGTGGCCGAACAGGACCGCTCCGACGGGGCGGGCAATGAAGCCGATGCCCAGGGAGAGGAAGGACAGCAGGACGCCGATCAGCGGATCGACCTCCGGGAAGAAGATCCGGTTCAGGATCAGTGCGGCGGCCGTGCCGAAGACATAGAAGTCATAGGACTCCAGTGCCGTTCCGACAAAGGAGGCTCCGGCTACCCTGCGCGCCATCCGGCGTGACTGCGGGCGGTGCTGCGGATCGGTTTCGGCAGGTGTGGAAGCTGGGGAGGCAGTGCTGGAAGTGGACACGAGCATTGATTCTGCTACCCCGCGTGCCCCGGTGCCAACTTGTTGAGTCCAAGGTCACCCCTGGACTCCGGCGCCGGGTCCGGCGTCAGTGCAGAACGCTGCCGAGAATCGCCCGGCCGGCGCTGACCAGGGAAGCTGAAACCCCGGCCGGATCGGCTACATAACCGTGGACCATGGCCCCGTCCCGCAGCATCAGCAGCTGGTCGGCCAGCGCGGCCGGTTCTGCTGCTCCCAGCTGCGCGAGCCTGCCGCTGACTTCGGCGTGCAGCCATTCCCGGTGCTCCCGGACCACGGCGCGGACCGGGGACCCGGCGTCGGGATACTCCGCTGCCGCGTTGATGAACGGGCAGCCGCGGAATCCGGGTACGCAGGTTTCGGCGCCCATGGCTTCCGCCAGCTGCAGGAGTCCGGTGCAGGGATCGGCGCTTAGGTGCTCAGCTGCCGCTCGGGTCCGCGCGGACTGGGCCTGCAGATAGGCGACCACCAGGTCCTCCTTGGTGCGGAAATGCCGGTAGAAGGTCACCTTGGTGGTGCCCGCTTCCGCGATGATCCGGTCGGCACTCACGGCACGGATGCCCTCGGAATAGAAGAGGGAGGCGGCGGCGTCCAGGATGCGCTCGCGCACCGGCGACTGGCTGGCCATGGTTCCTCCTGGGTTGCGGATTAAGGCGAAGACGCGTTTACTTGCCTCAAGTAGACGTACTAGTCAGTCTACCTGAACGTCCCCCAATTGAAGGAGTCGCCATGAGCGCTTTGTATACCGCTTCAGCCACCGCATCCGGAGACGGCCGCAACGGAGAGGCCCGGACCAGCGACGGCCAGCTGAAACTCAATCTTGCCACTCCCACCGAGATGGGCGGCGCCGGCGACGGCACCAACCCGGAACAGCTCTTTGCCGCCGGCTACGCCGCGTGCTTCCTCTCCGCGCTGAAGATGATTGCCCGCGCCGAGAAGGCTCCGATTGCCGACGCCGCGATCACCGCGGACGTCAGCCTGCACAAGCAGGAAGTCGGCTTCAAGCTCGGTGTCGAGCTGCACGTCGAGATGTCCGGCGTGGACCAGGAGGCCGCCGAAAAGCTCGTCGAAGCCGCCCACCAGGTGTGCCCGTACTCCAACGCGACCCGCGGCAACATCGACGTCGTTCTCGACGTCACCGTCGCCTAACCTCCCCTCGCCGATATGGCAGAAGGTGCGCTTCCCAGCCTTGGGAAGCGCACCTTCTGCCATGTCGCGGGGTTGTTTTCCGCGGGAGTTACTTCCGCATGGACTCCGCAATCTGCTGCATTACGGTGTTGTCCGCGAGCGTGCTCGAATCACCGGCTTCGCGGCCTTCGGCCACGTCCTTGAGCAGCCGGCGCATGATCTTGCCGGAACGGGTCTTGGGCAGCTCCGGCACCACCAGGATGTGACGCGGCTTGGCGATGGGTCCGATTTCCTTGCCCACGTGGTTGCGCAGCGTGGTGACAATGTCGTCGTCGTCCTTGGCGCTGCCGCGCAGGATGACAAACGCCACCACTGCTTCGCCGGTGGTCTCGTCGCTGGCCCCGACGACGGCGGCCTCCGCCACCGACGGATGGCTGACCAGGGCGGATTCAATCTCCGTGGTTGAGAGCCGGTGCCCGGAAACGTTCATCACGTCATCCACCCGGCCGAGCAGCCAAATGTCGCCGTCTTCGTCCTTCTTGGCGCCGTCGCCGGCGAAGTACATGTTGTCGAACCGGGACCAGTAGGTCTGCTTGAAGCGCTCCGGATCACCCCAGATGCCGCGCAGCATGGCCGGCCAGGGCTCCTTGACCACCAGGAAGCCGCCGGAACCGTTGGGCACCGACTCGCCCATCTCATCCACCACGTCAATGGAGATGCCGGGCACTGCCACCTGCGCGGAGCCGGGCTTGGTGGCTGTGACTCCGGGCATCGGCGCGATCATGTGCGCGCCGGTTTCCGTCTGCCACCAGGTATCCACGATGGGCGCGGGGTTTTCCTTCTTGTTGCCGTTGGCGCCGATGACCGTGCGGTACCACATCCAGGCTTCGGGGTTGATGGGCTCACCCACGGAACCGAGGACCCGGATGGAGTCGAGGTTGAACTTCCCGGGAATGTCGCGGCCCCACTTCATGCAGGTGCGGATGGCGGTGGGGGCCGTGTACAGAATGGAGACCTTGTACTTCTCGACCAGCTCCCACCAGCGGCCCTGGTGCGGGGTGTCCGGGGTTCCCTCGTAGATGAGCTGGGTGGCTCCGTTGACCAGCGGCGCGTACGTGACGTAGGAGTGCCCGGTGACCCAGCCGATGTCCGCGGTGCACCAGTACACGTCGGTTTCGGGCTTCAGGTCGAAGGTGTTCAGGTGAGTGAAGGCCGTCTGCGCCAGGTAGCCGCCGGTGGTGTGCAGGATGCCCTTGGGCTTGCCGGTGGTGCCCGAGGTATAGAGGATGAACAGCGGATGCTCGGAGTCGTGCCCCACCGCGGTGTGCTCGGCGCTCGCGGTACCCACGACGTCGTCCCACCACAGGTCGCGTCCCTCGGTCCACTGGACCGGCTCGCCGTTGCGCTTCACGACAACAACGCTGCTGACCGTATGGCCTTCCTTGACCAGCGACTCGTCCACGGCCGGCTTGAGCGACGTCGGCTTGCCGCGCCGGTAGGAGCCGTCGGCGGTGACGACCAGCTTGGCCTCGGCGTCGTCGATCCGGCTGCGCAGTGCATCGGCCGAGAAGCCGCCGAAGACCACGGAATGCACCGCGCCGATGCGGGCGCAGGCCAGCATGGTGATGACTGCTTCGGGAATCATCGGCAGGTAGACGGCCACCCGGTCGCCCTTGGCGACGCCGAGGGATTCGAAGGCGTTGGCCGCCTTCTTGACCTCTTCGGTGAGCTGGGCATACGTGTAGGTGCGGGTGTCGCCGGGCTCGCCTTCGAAGAAGAGTGCCACCCGGTCGCCGCGGCCTGCCTCGACATGGCGGTCCAGGGCGTTGTACGCAGCGTTGATTTTGCCGCCGCCGAACCACTTCGCGAACGGAGCATCGGACCAGTCCAGCGTCTCGGTGAAATCCTTGTCCCAGGTCAGCAGGCTGCGGGCCTGCCGGGCCCAGAACTCCGGCCCTTCGGCTGCCGCTTCCTCATAGAGGGAAGGCTTGGCGACTGCGTTCTCCGCAAAATCCTGGCTGGGCGGGAAACTGCGGTGCTCGTGGAGCAGGTTCTCCAGTGCATCGCCATGCGCCTTGACGGGGGACTGTTCAGACATCGTGAACCCTTTCGCTAACTGTGTGCCCACGGTCCAGCCCGGATCGAGGGGCTGCCGTAGCGTTGGAACAACCCTAACTCCGATCAGACGGGCATGTGTCCACCGTCACATGCAGGCCCGGTAAAGGGGGTAATTCTGCGGTGAGCGGTAGATCACGGCGGATAGCCCTGCGGCAGTTCGGCTAGTCTGCGGTGCCGGCGTTGACTAGGCTGTGGGAGGAAGCAACCGCTTTTTGACCCGTGCATGCGGCCCGCCGATGCTGCGGACCGCAGCAAGTGCCGGCCCGTAAGCGGCGGTCGTGAATGGAGAACAGAATGAACCAGCCCCCCGTTGAAAAGGACGCCAGAACGGTGGCGGATACCCCGGCACCTGCCGAGAACCGTCCAGCCGGCGAGGACAAAGCCCGGACCGCCGTCTTTGGTCCGTTTGGCCTGCGCGACACCGTGGTGGGCGGTTCTGTCCTGTTGATGCTCATCGGTTCCCTGCTGCCGTGGAGCACCAGCTTTGATCTGGAACTCAACCTCTGGTCGCCGCTGACGCCCCTGTTCTTCCTGGGGATCGGCATCATCCTGCCGCTGCTGGTCGCCGGACTGTTCGCGGCCCGCCGGATGGCCCCGGAGCTCAAATACCGTATCGGTTCCCTGTCAGTGGACCAGTTCGGCTCCGTGGTGGCAGTCCTGGCCACCGCCTTCTTCTTCCTGCAGCTGGTCAACGAATTCACCATCGGCACCCTGCTGACGTTCATCGGTGCCCTCGGCCTGGTGGCTTCGACAACGCTGGCTCCGCATATTCCGCCGTTCTCCCGCGAGTTCGGCGAGCGTCCCGAGGAGCCCGCCCATGTCATGGCGCGCGACGCCGTGCGACTGCGCCGCCGGCCGGCCGCCCCGGCGGCTCCGGCACGGACCGTTGGTTCCGCTGCCTCCGGCCACTCCGACCACTCCGGCGATAACGCCGCAGCCGGCGACGCCAAGCCCGCAGGATCCCGGTTCGCCGGTATCGGCAAGCTTGCCCCGACCGGCCTGTTCGGCCGCAAGCCCGACGACGCCGGCACCACTCCCGCCCCGAACGGCATCCCGGAAACCGGCGCAGCAGCTGCAGGCGCCTCAGCGGCCCCCAACGGTGTTGATTCAGCCCATGACGATTCAGCCCGCAGCAATGCGGAACAGGACCCGGCCGGCACCGGTCCGGCCCGCGCCGAAACGGCTGCTGCGGAGAACACTCCGGAAACCAAGACCGAGGCTTCGGCTTCCTCCTCCGGCCGCGACGACATCGCGGCCACCACGGTAAACCCGGTCGTCCAGAGCCAGCAGTCCCACGCGGAACCTGCCACGCAGGCATCGCCCCTGGTCTCTGCGCCGTCGTCGGGCTCTGACTCGATCAGCGCCACCCGCGAGGAATCCGAGAACGTCGTGGAGGCGTTCTGGTTTGCCGTGGGCACCCCGCGCCAGATTGTCGACGAGCGCACGGGCCTGCCGCTGTTCATGTTCCACCCGGGCGACTGGGAGCTGGGGCTGGAAGACCGCGGCACCGAGTTCCTCGTACAGGACAAGCGCACCGGCCGCATCGGCGTGCTGCGGGACCTGAGCAACATCGAGCGTGTCGGCGAAGACTCCGGCGAGTAGCCGGATCCGCCCGCACCCGGCACCATCCAAACCGGAACGAAGGACACAAGGACGTGGTTAAGGCACCCGGGAGTGATCCCTCCCTGCTCGCCCTGAAGCGCAGGGCGCGGAAGATCAACCGGCTGCTGGGGGAGCTGTATCCCTATGCCGTGGCGGAGCTGGATTTCACCAACGCCTTTGAGCTGCTGGTCGCCACAGTCCTGTCCGCGCAGACCACCGACATCCGCGTCAACGCGGTCACGCCGGTGCTGTTTGCCCGCTATCCGGATGCCCGGGCCCTGGCGGAGGCCGACGAGGCGGACCTGCAGGAGCTGATCCGGCCCACCGGCTTCTTCCGGGCCAAGGCCGCCAGCATCAAGGCGCTGTCCACCCGCCTGGTCGATGAATACGACGGCCAGGTTCCCGACAAGCTGGAAGAGCTGGTCACTCTGCCCGGTGTCGGCCGCAAGACGGCGAACGTGGTGCTTGGCAATGCCTTCGGGATTCCCGGCATCACCGTGGACACGCACTTCGGCCGGCTTTCCCGCCGTTTCGGCTGGACCACTGCCAAGGACCCGGTCAAGGTGGAAGAGGACGTGGCCGAGCTGTTCGAGCCCAAGGACTGGACTCCGCTGTCCAACCGGGTGGTCTTTCACGGCCGGCGGGTCTGCCATGCCAAGAACCCGGCCTGCGGGGCCTGCGCCGTCGCGCAGCTTTGCCCCTCCTACGGCGAGGGTGAAACCGATCCGGACAAGGCGCGGAAGCTGCTGAAGTATGAGCTCGCCCCCGGCCGCGAGGAGCTGCACGCCCGGATGATGGCTGCCGAAACGCGCGCCCAGCTGCGGGCCGCCGGCTACGGCCTGGAAGCATGAGCGCCTACGCGGATCTGCAGGCGCTGGGGGCAGCAGCCGCCGCCCGCACCACCTATTTCGACGCGAACCTGGAGCTGCTGCGCCGCAGCGTCGACCCGTCCACGGCCCGCCGCGCCGCCGTGCTGATCCTCTTCGGCAACCTGGACAACAAGCCCTCGGACTTCCACTCCGCCGGGGTGCCTGATGAGCTCGACGTCCTGCTGGTTGAACGGGCCGCCACGCTCAATGACCACCCCGGACAGGTGGCCTTCCCCGGCGGATCGCTTGACGCCGGGGACGCCGGCCCGGAGGCCGCCGCCCTGCGTGAAGCCCGGGAAGAAACGGGGCTGGACCCCGACGGCGTCGTCGTGCTGGGCACGCTGCCGGAGGTGGGGCTGCCCGTCAGCAACTTCCTGGTGACGCCCGTGCTGGGCTGGTGGGACCGGCCCACACCGGTGGATGTGGTGGATTACGGCGAGTCCGCCTCCGTGTTCCGGGTGCCGGTGGCGGACCTGCTCGATCCGGAAAACCGGCGCACCGCCGTGATGAGACACGGGGCCAGCGCACACCGCTCGCCCGCGTTCCTCGTGAACGGGGTGCTGGTGTGGGGGTTTACCGGCATCATCCTTAACGCCGTGCTGGAGGAACTGGGCTGGACCCTGCCCTGGGACGACAGCCGGGAAATCGTGCCGGTCCTGTAGCCGCATTCGTGAAAGAGCCGGACTGTCCGGGCTACTTGGCGTCGGCGTAGGAATCGACGGTCACGGCGACCACCGGAAATTCCAGCGGGATCTGCCCGAACAGCAGCCGTGTTGCGGCCGCAGCGGCATCCGTCACCAGCGCCGTGACCTCCGCGGCCCTGGATTCAGGCACGTGCAGCATGACTTCATCGTGCAGGAAGAACACCAGTTCCCCGGCCGGTGAGGACACCGACGCGGCCTGCAGCCGGCGTCGTATTTCCGCCAGCCAGCACAGAGCCCATTCGGCGGCGGTGGACTGGACCACAAAGTTACGGGTGAAACGGCCCTGGGACCGGGCGAGCGAGTCGGCGCGGCGCTGCTCTTCGGCAGAGGCCGTCTGCTGCGCGCGCAGCCAGCGCCCGGAGACCGGAGGGGAGCTGCGGCCCAGGTGGCTGCTGACCGTCTTGCCTGCTTCCCCGGCCCGGGCGCCGCGCTCGACGACGTCGATCGCCTGCGGATAGGACCGGGTCAGGGCGGGCATCAGCCGTCCGGCTTCTCCCGAGGTTGCTCCGTACATGGCACCGAGCATCGCCATTTTGGCCTGCGCACGGTCCCCGTTGAAGTTCTGGTCCGCGATACCCTGGTACAGGTCCTTGCCGCGGGCCGCGGCGGCCAGGGCGTTGTCCCGGCCCAGAGCAGCGAGGACCCGGGGTTCGAGCTGCGCGGCGTCGGCGACAATCAGTTTGTATCCCGGGTCCGGGCGGACGGCGTCGCGCACGAAACGGGGAATCTGCAGGGCGCCGCCGCCGCGCGAGGCCCAGCGTCCGGACACCACGCCGCCCACCACGTACTCCGGGCGGAACCGGCCGTCCGCCACCCAGGCGTCGAGCCAGGTCCAGCCGTTGGCGCTGAGCAGCCGGGAGAGCCGCTTGTACTCCAGCAACGGGGGGATGGCGGGATGTTCGTGCTGCTCCAGTTCCCAGGACCGCGTGGTCTTCACCTCGATCCCGGCGCGGTGCAGTGCCCGCAGCAGTTCCTGCGGGGAATCCGGGTTGAAGCCGGGGTTGCCAAGTTTTTCCCGCAGCTCGGCAGCCAGCTGTTCCAACCGGACCGGACGCTGCCCCTCGGGCGGCCGCGGGCCGAGCTCCTGTTCCAGCATCGCCTCGTGGATGTCCCGCCGCCAGGGCAGTCCCGTGTGCTCCATCTCCACGGCGATCAGTCCGCCGGCGGATTCGGCGGCGAGCAGCAGCGCCAGTCCCTGCCGTGCCGGGGAAGCCTCGACCGCGGCGAGCTGGGCCTGCAGCTCGGCCAGCTGGTCTTCAAGCGACGGGCCGCGTCTGGCCGCGGGGTCCTCAAAGCCCTCCAGCTCCTCGAAAAGCGAGCTCTGGTTCGGTGCGGGCCGGACCGGCAGCAGCTGCCGGGGCAGCAGATCCGGGTCCGCTGCGGGCACTTTGGCGCGCAGCGCGTCAATATAAGGGCAAGGCGCTGCGGCCTCGGAAAAGCGCAGAATCCCGCGCACCAGCGCCAAATCGTGGCTGCGGCCGATCCGCACGTCCGCGTCCAGCAGCCGCGGATACAGCTCGCGGGTGCTGCCGAACACCCAGCGGACGTTCCGGCCGCTGTCCTCGTAGTCGCCGACGACGGCGGCGAGCAGGGAGGGCGCGACGACGGCGGGCGCCGCGGTGGGCCGGCCGGCGTCGTCCGTCTCCTGCAGCTGCAGGGAACCGGCGGCGGGGCCGGGACCGGCCGGGGCGAGGACAACGTACATGCTTCCATTGTCCCTGCTGGCAGGTGCGGGGCTTGAACCATTTACCGGGTGAACGTGTTCCAGGGTGAATATGGCCGCGTCGGGCTTGTCCTCCACAGCCGCGGGACGGCGGCAGCTTGTCCCCAGCCTGCTCCGTTCCCGGGTGCACCCTGCCGCTGGCAGGGAAGGGTGGGGCGCATGAGAGATGAACAGCTGTGGGTACCGGCGGCCAGGGCGCCGGATGCTGGGGTGCCGGGGCCGGTTGTCGCCACCCGGCGGAACCGTGGTGCCGCGGGGTTGACCGAGCGTCTTGCCGGGTCCGGTGGCGGGCCCGGGGTCGGGGTCGGGGTTGCCCCTGAGGGTAAAGACGCTGGCGGGGAGAGCTCTTCAGGGGAGGACCCTTCCGAGCCGGCGGCTGCCACCCGGCCGGGCCGGGCAGCGGTGCCGCCGCCGGGCCCGGTGTTGCCCGGCCGCGGGGCGGGAACGGTGCGGAAGCCGGGCCGCCGGGCCGGTTCCGGGGGAGTCCACCGGGTTTCCTCCGGCGGGCGCCGCCCGGGTTCGCGGCCGGGTTCGCGTTTTGCGGCACCCGGCGCGAATACCGAAGCGCAGGTGGTCCTGGCCAGCCGGTCCCAGCATCTGCAGGATGAGGTGGCCAGGGTTGCGGCTGCAGCCGGGCTGGAGCTGGAAGCCCTGCCGGATGTCCAGACAGCCCTGGCGCGGAACCCCGAGGTGCTGCTGCTGGGCATAGACCTGGCCACGGACGGGCGCGCCGGATCCTGGCGGCATGCCCGGCCGGGGGCGAACGGAACCGAGACCATCGTGGTGGGCACCGGACAGGATCCCGGGTTGTGGGAAGCCGCGGCGCGGCTGGACGCCGTACGGGTAGCCGTCCTGCCTGCAGCCTCCGGTTGGCTGGCTGAGTACCTGAGCCGCCGGCGTGCGCCGGCGGCCGGGTACGTCCTGGGTGTAATGGGCGGCTGCGGCGGCGCGGGAGCCTCCAGCTTGGCGTGCTGGCTGGCCCACGAAGCAGCGGAACAGGGAATCTCGACCCTGCTGGTGGACGGAGATCCATACGGCGGCGGGTTGGACGCCAGTCTCGCCAGCGGGAATATTCCAGGAGTTCGCTGGCCCGATCTGGCCGATGTCAGGGGTTCCCTCAACCCGGTGCAGCTGTTGTCGGCGCTTCCACAGGTGTCCGGGTTCGCCCTGCTTTCCGGTACCGCGGGCCCGGGCACCGCGGGGTCCGGTGCCGATGAATCCGGGGTGCTGCCGGCAGCGGACAGCGAAGCGGAAGCCGGTGCGGAACCTGCCGAAGAAAGCGTCAGGGCGGTGATGGACGCGGCGCGGGCTGCCTTCACCCTGACCGTGGTGGACTGCGCTCGAAACCGGTCTGCTCAGCTGCTGGTCTCCTGTGATGCCCTGCTGCTGGTGGTTCCGGGCCGTCTCCGCCCGGTGCTGGCAGCCCGTTCCCTGCACCTCAGCCTGGGCCCGGTGCCGCAGGCTGTGGTGGTCCGCGGGCCGTTGGGAGACGGGCTGGATGATGCCCGTGCGGCCGAAGCCGTTGGGCTTCCCCTCGCGGGGTACCTGCCCGACGTACGCAACTTGGAACATGCCGAAGCGCGCGGCCTGCTGCTGGAACGGGGCCGCCGCACCCGGATCCGGAGCGTGACGGGGCAGCTGGTCCGGCAGGTCGCATCCGGGCTCCCGGCCGCATCTGCGGCTTCGGGTGCACGCGCATGAGTCCCCAGGGCCGGAGGGCCGCGCGCTCCCAGCCGGCGGACCAGCAGCAGTCCCGGCCCGGTGACGCTCCCATGGTGCGGCAGGTTCGCCGGCAAATGCTCGACGACGGCGAACCCGTCACGCCCGCACGGCTGGCCGCGGCCATTCAGTCCAGCGGCCGGCTGCTCGGGGCAGAGGGGGCACTGCGTGCGGTGGACCGTGTGCAGGCCGAGCTGCAGGGACTGGGGCCGCTGCAGGAACTGGCACTGCTGCCGGGGATCAGCGACATATTGGTCAACGGTCCGGACCGTGTCTGGGTGGACAGCGGAAACGGCCTTGAACTGACCGAGCTGCGGTTTGGCTCCGATGCGGAAGTCCAGGCGCTCGCTGCCCGCCTGATCGCGGCCGGAGGCCGCCGCCTGGATGACTCCAACCCCTGCGTTGATGTCCAGCTGCGCGGTTACCGGGTACATGCCGTGCTCCGGCCGATCTCCACCGGCTCCACGCTGCTGTCCATCCGGATCCGGCGGACCCTGACGTTCACGCTGGAGGAGTTGCAGGCCGGGGGAACCGTTGACCCCGAAAGCGCGGGGGTGCTGCGGCGCCTGGTGGCCTCCCGGCTGAACTTCCTGATCAGCGGAGCCACGGGGACCGGAAAGACCACGCTTCTCTCCACCCTGCTGTCACTGAGTGATCCCGGGGAACGGCTGGTGCTGGTCGAAGACGCCGCAGAACTGGATCCGCGCCATCCCCATACGGTGGGTCTGCAGAGCCGCCACGGCAACGTGGAGGGCACCGGCCAGGTGGACTTGGCCGAGCTGGTGAGGCAGGCCCTTCGAATGCGTCCGGACAGACTGGTTGTCGGCGAGTGCCGGGGTGCGGAGGTTCGCGAGCTGTTGGCGGCCATGAACACCGGGCACGACGGCGCCGGAGCAACCATCCATGCGAACTCCGCGGCCAGCGTGCCGGCAAGGCTGGCCGCGCTCGGTGCCCTGGCCGGGATGAGCAGCACGGCCGTAAACCTGCAGGCAGCCAGTGCCCTGGACGCGGTGGTGCACCTTGCCCGCCAGCCCTCCGGCCGCCGGGTGGCCGAAATCGCTGTGCTCACAGTTTCGCCCGACGGCCGGCTGCTAACACTGCCGGCGCTGCTGCCGTTGATCCGCCCCGATTCCGCAGCCCGCTACGGTCCCGGCTGGCCGATACTGCAGGAACGGATGGCCGGCCGCTCCAATCTGCCGGCGGAGATTCTGAACGAAGAACCGATTCGAGAAGAAACACGCGTCGAGTGACTGGCTTGTGGATTTCGGTGCTGCTCGGAATCTCCGCCGGGCTGCTCCTGCCCCGTTCCGCTTCACCTGCCGTCGGGCGCTCCTCGGGCTGGCCGGGGCCGCACAGGCCAAAGACCGGTCGGCTGCGGTCCCGGTTGGTAAGGGCCAATATCGTCCCCGCCCGTTCCGATCCTGCTTTGCAGGACGTCCCGCTGCTCATCCACCAGCTCACCGGGTTGCTGGCCGCCGGGCGGTCTCCTCACCAGTTGTGGGCAGATGCCGCAGCCCTGCAGCTTGGCGTCCGCGGCACAGGACCAAATGCACTGCTGGCCGCGCGGCTGCTGCCGGTCCTGGAAGCAGCCGCCCAAGCTGCCTCGCTCGGCCTGAGCCCGGTGCCCGTCTTCCGGGCTGCCGCGGGAGCCGGAGGGGAAACTGGTGGCTCCCGGCGGACTCGAGCGGTCCGAGGGGGCGCACCCCGGACCGCTATCGGCGGGGCCGGGCACGCCCACCTGTCACTGGAGGGCGTGTGGAGCGAACTGGCGGCCTGCGTAAGCGTCTCGGAACGCAGCGGTGCACCGTTGGTCGGAGTGCTCAGCCGCTACGCCGCGCAGCTGGAGGGCGGCCTGGACCAGCAGGCGGCCCGGGAAACGGCGCTGGCAGGACCGCAGGCAACCGTGCGGCTGCTGACCTGGCTGCCGGCGGGCGGGCTGGGGCTGGGCTACCTGCTGGGCGCCGATCCGGTGGCGGTCCTCGCCGGAAGCCCGTTGGGCTGGCTGGCCGCGGCCGCCGGCATAGCCCTGTTCCTGATCGCCGGGTTTTGGTCCAGGGCGCTGGTGCGCCGGGCAGCCGGCCCCTGATGGCAGGAACCCTGGTGGCCGTGTTCCTGGCTGCAGCTGCCTGGCTGCTGCTGCGCCCGGGAAGATACCCGGCCCGGGGCAGGGAAACCGCGGCCGGTCGCGCCGGGCTGGAAACGCCCGGAGCCAACAGTCATGGAAGCACCGGAATAGCAGATCCCGCGCTGATGCTGGACCTGGTGGCTGCCATGCTGGACGCCGGCCAATCGCTGCTGCCGGCGCTGGGTGTCCTGGCGGACGTTGTGGAGCCGGAGACGGCCCTGTGCCTGCGGCGGGTGCAGGCTGCGTTGGAACTGGGTGCTCCGTGGGCCGTGGCGTGGGAACTAGCCGATGTCTGGCGTCCCGGCGGCCGATCCCGTCCTCCCGGATCAGGGCCGAAAGATCACCGCCGACGCAGTCCCCGGCGGTCAGGACTTCAGCAGCTCGGTTCGCCACAGCGGGCTCCTCAACAACGTGCTCCTCGAGAGGCTGCCTCTCAACGGCCGGAGGCACCGGCCGCCCAGCTCCGCGAGGCACTGACCTTTGTCGCGACCACCGGGGCGCCCTCAGCCGCAGTGCTGCTGGCAGCAGCCGCCCAGGTCCGCCGCCGACGCTCCCGTGAGGCCGAACGCCGGGCGGCGGCACTGGGAGTCAAGCTGGTGGTCCCGCTGGGACTCTGCGCGCTGCCGGCCTTTGTCATCCTGACCGTGGTGCCGCTGCTGCTGTCACTGCTGCCGTCGTTTCCCTAACCGCTGCACCGGTACGTCCCTCCACAGCCAACTTGGCCGCGGCCGTTATCCGCAGCGGCGGAAGGACCTCTGGCCCGCTGCGGCTGCCGGCTGCAGGATCGGAACACCGCTTTCGAAGCGGTGCAAGTGATGCCAGCCAACACCAGGAGGAAACCATGTCTGTCTTGAGCAGATCCGTAACTGCCGCCCAGCGCGGCCGCAGCTTTGCCGGTGTCCCGGCCTTCGGCACCGGCGAGACGTCAGGACCCGAAGGCAGTACCTGCCGGTGCAGTTCTGCCGGCCAGGCACCGGGATTCGGAGGAAAACCGCGGGAAACTCCGGGCTACGGCACCGTGACGGTGTTGTACCCGGCGCAACCCTCTGCCGCCCGGGACAGTTCAACTCCAGGACGGGCACGGAGGGCTGAACGGCTCCGGGGTAGTGTTCCCGGCCGCGAGGCAGGGATGGCAACCGCGGAATATGCCATTGCCACTCTCGCTGCCGTGGCGTTTGCCGCGCTGCTGGTGGCCGTGCTTGGCAGTGGAGAGGTGCGCTCGTTGCTGATGGGACTTATCCGCAGCGCGCTCACGCTGGGATAGCAGATGGGCCGGAAGAATCCGAGGGATCCACCCGCTCGGGGTGCAGTCACCGCCGAACTTGCGGTGGGATTGCCCGCTGTGGCGCTGCTTCTGGCCGCGGTGCTCACGGGCGTCGCGGCCGGAGTGACCCAGCTTCGCATCGAGGAAGCGGCCCGGGCGGCGGCCCGGGAAATCATGCGCGGAGACAGCGGTGCGGCGGAGTCGGCGGCCCTGCGGATTGCTGGCGCTGAAGCGCAGGTGACGCTCTCGCCGGACGGGCCTTGGCTCCGGGTGCAGGTCGACTCAGCCGTGGCCGCCCCGCTGCTGGACCGGCTGCCCCTGGTGCTTACTGCTTCTGCGTCGGCCCTTCCGGAGTCACTGCCGTGAACACTGCCCGGAACGGATCCGGAGAGGAAGCCCGGCCTGAGACCGGGGAAGAGACCGGGCTTGAAGCCGGGGTGGGGACCGGGTTGCCGAGGAAAGGACCGGAGGAAGGGCCGGGGGAAGGACCGAGGGAAGGACAGAGGAAAGGACAGAGGAAAGCAGGGAAGGAGGAACGCGGGTCCGGGACCGTGCTGGTGCTGGGAACCGGGGTGCTGCTGCTGGTGCTGTTCGGTGCCGTTCTGCTGCTGCTGCAGAGCGCGGTCGCCGCGAACCGGGCCGCCACTGCAGCGGACCTGTCTGCGCTGGCCGCTGCGGACACCGTCCGCGGCCTGCGGCAGGGCGATGCCTGCGCGGTGGCGGGTGAGGTTGCGGCCCGCAACGGTGCCGCGCTGACCGGTTGTGCGGTCAATCCCGGGGATCACACCGTGCAGGTAAACACCCAGGTGGCGGCCGGGCTGGTGCCGTGGCCCGCTACCGGCCGCGCCCGGGCTGGACCGCCGCCGTGACAGCTACCGGCCGCGCCCGTGCCGGACCGCCGCCGTGACTATGGTCCAGTTGCCGTGACCGCTGATTCGGCCGCCGCCGGATCAGCATCCCGGCCGCGGGCGGAGTCCAGCAGCACCTGCAGCAGCGTCACTGCTCCCGCCTTGGACAGCGGGTTGTTCTTGTTGCCGCACTTGGGGGACTGGACGCAGGACGGGCAGCCGCGTTCGCACTCGCAGGCGCGGATGGCATCCCTGGTGGCGGTGAGCCACAGCTCGGCGGCTTCATAGGCCCGCTCGGCGAAACCGGCACCGCCGGGGTGGCCGTCGTACACAAAAATGGTGGGCTTCTCGGTGTCCGCATGCAGCGCCGTGGACACCCCGCCGATGTCCCAGCGGTCGGAGGTGGCGATCAGCGGCAGCATCCCGATGGACGCGTGCTCGGCGGCATGGAGGGCGCCGGGGAAATCGGCCGGGATGAGCCCGGCACCGGTCAGCAGATGCTCGTCGATGACAAACCAGACTGCCTTGGTGAACAGCTCCTTGGCTTCCAGCTCCAGCGGCTCCTCGCCCAGGATCTCATTCGAGATCAGTGCTTTGCGCTGGAAAGAGACCACCTGGGTAGTGACCTTCACGGTGCCGAAACAGACCTGGATTTCACCCCAGTGTGAGGTCCGCTCCGTCTCCATGACCTCGATCTGGGTGATATCGCGGGCCTGGGTGTAGAACTCCGGGTTGCCGCGGGTGACCATGGCGCAGTGGTCCGCTTCGTTCAGTTCGTCCACCATGAAGGTCTGGCCCTGATGGACGTACACCGCGCCGGTGTGCGCCTGGTACTGGCTTTGCGGAGCGTCCATGGTGCCCAGCAGCATTCCGGTGTCGGACTCCACGATGTTGATCGGTCCGCCGCCGTCGGCCCGCAGGTTCACCATGGCGGCGGCGCTTTCGGAGTGGGTCCAGAACCAGCCCGAGGGCCGGCGGCGGAGGTAACCCTGTTCCACCAGCTGGTCCAGCAATCCGGCGGCGGTGGGGCCGAACAGCTCGCGCTCATCCGGGGTCAGCGGTATTTCCGCCGCGGCGGCACAGAGGTGCGGGCCCAGGACATAGGGGTTGGACGGATCGAAGACGGTGGCTTCCACCGAGATGTCGAAAATGGCCTCCGGGTGGTGCACCAGATAGGTGTCCAGGGGGTCGTCGCTGGCGACGAACGCGGCCAGCGCGTCCTGTCCGGAGCGCCCGGCCCGGCCGATCTGCTGGAACAGGGAGGCGCGGGTGCCCGGCCAGCCGGCCACCAGCACCGCGTCAAGCCCGGAAATGTCGATCCCCAGCTCCAGCGCGGAGGTACTGGAGATCCCCAGCAGTTCACCGCTGCGCAGCCGGCGTTCCAGTTCCCGGCGTTCCTCCGGCAGGTACCCGGAGCGGTACGCCGCCACCCGGTCCGGCAAAGAAGGGTGCACTTCGTCGAGCAGCCGGCGGGTGATGGTGGCAATCGTTTCCGCGCCGCGCCGGGACTTGATGAAGGCAATGGTGCGCACCTGGGCGGCCACCAGGTTCGCCAGCAGATCGGAGGTCTCGGCAATGACGGTCCGGCGCGACCGGGCACCGTTTTCACCCTTGAGCTCGGTCAGCTGCGGTTCCCAGAGCGCCACCGTGGTGGCCCCGTGCGGTGAGGCATCCCGGGTCACCGCGGTCACTTCGCCGCCGATCAGCCGGCCGAAGGACTGGGCCGGGTCAGCGGAGGTGGCCGAAGCGCCGATGAACACAGGATCGGCGCCGTAGTAGCGGCAGATCCTGCGCAGCCGGCGCATCAGGTTGGCAACGTTGGAACCGAACACCCCGCGGTAGCTGTGGGCCTCGTCGATGATGACGTACTTGAGCCGGCGGAAGAAGCGGGCCCACCAGGCATGGTTGGGCAGCACGCCGAAGTGCAGCATGTCGGGGTTGGCCAGCACGAGGTTGGCGTGGTCCCGGATCCAGCGCCGCGCGCCGGGGTCCGTGTCGCCGTCGTACGTTTCCGCCCGCACAGTGGGCAGCTTCAACGCGTTCACCGCGGAGAGCTGGTCCGCGGCGAGCGCCTTGGTGGGCGCCAGATAGAGGGCAACCGAGCCGGTCGGCTCCAGCGTGACCCGGTCATCCAGTGCCGTGCGGTGAATTTCGTCAAGGACCGGCAGCAGGTAGGCCAGCGACTTCCCGGAGGCGGTGCCGGTGGAAATGATCGTGTGGTTCCCGGCGTGGGCGGACTCTGCCGCTTCGATCTGGTGCCGCCACGGTTCGTGGACGCCCACCCGCGAGTAGGCGGCGACGACGTCGGGATGCGCCCAGTCCGGCCAGGGCACCGGAACGGCAGTGCGGGCCGGGATTTCGTGCACATGGACCAGCTGTTCCGGGTCGGCGCCGGAGCCGAGCAGGGGGATCAGGGAATCATGTAGGGCCACGCTGCCATTCTCCCACCGGAGGCTGGAGGAGCCGCAGCTAAACACGGCTGCTCAGCCGCAGGCTGAACCCGCAGGCAGTTACAGCCTCGGCTCGAACATCACCACGCTGGCCAGGTTCTCCCAGCCCAGGTATCTGTACAGTTCCAGTCCGTCGGCCGTGGCCACGAGCAGCCCGGCCTCGGCGTCGTGTTCCAGCGCCACCGCTGTCAGGGCACGCATGACATAGGTTCCCAGCCCGCGGCGGCGGAACCGCGGTTCAGTGATGATGCGGTCGTAGACCGCCAGATCATTCACCACGGAGACACTGCCGCGGGCCGCCGGTTCACCGTCGGAAGTCACCATGACGATGCCCGTCTTGGCCCCGCGCACGGTTTCGGTTTCAAAGCCGTCGAGCGGAACCGGGTCTTCAATGTCCTGTCCGGCCATCTCCAGGGACATGAACACCTCATCCGCGGAGCGCACGCTCAGCCCGTGGACCAGGGCGGCGCCGTGGATCTCGTTGGTGCGGCTGGTAACAATGGTGAACAGGCGCTCCGGGCTCTTCCGGGCGGAGGACGCGAGTGCGGCGAACTCGTCATGGGAGGGCTCCAGCGCGAAATACTCCCAGTCATTGGTCCTGTCATGCAGGAACGCGGAGGGAAAGCGGCCCTCCCGCCGCGTCTGGTACCCGCGGGACTGCGCCCAGCCGGTGACCCAGGTCTCGAGCAAATCGTCGTTCAGCACTCTCATGAATGAACACTAACGGCGCAGGCAGGGGAAAGGTACGGGTGCTGATGAAATCCGGGGTCCTGCTGCGGTCTACCCTTGATGAGTGGCTTTGAATCGAATTGCTCTGTATTACGCCTTTACTCCCCTTCCGGATCCGGAGGCGGTGCGCCTGTGGCAGCGCGCCCTCTGTGAGAAACTCGGGCTCCGCGGGCGGATCCTGATCTCCCCCGACGGCATTAACGGAACCGTGGGCGGCCCCCTTGACGCCGTCAAGGCCTATGCCAAGGCCACCCGCGAATATCCGGCGTTCAAGAAGATGGACATCAAATACTCAGAGGGCGGAGCCGAGGACTTCCCCCGCCTGAGCATCAAGGTCCGCGAAGAAATTGTGAGTTTCGGCGCTCCCGGCGAGCTCAAAGTGGACCGGAACGGGGTGGTCGGCGGCGGCACCCACCTGCGCCCCGAGCAGCTGCATGAACTGGTCGAGGAGAAAAAAGCCGGCGGCGAGGACGTGGTCTTCTTCGACGGGCGCAACGCCTTTGAGGCGCAGATCGGCCGGTTCAAGGGCGCGGTGGTGCCGGATGTGGCCACCACCCATGACTTCATTGCGGAACTGGACTCCGGCAAGTACGACGACCTCAAGGACAAGCCCGTGGTGACCTACTGCACCGGCGGCATCCGCTGCGAAGTGCTCTCCTCGCTGATGGTCAACCGCGGTTTCAAGGAGGTTTACCAGATGCAGGGCGGCATTGTCCGCTACGGCGAGACCTACGGCGACAAGGGCCTGTGGGAGGGATCCCTGTACGTGTTCGACAAGCGGATGCACACGGAGTTCACCGACGACGCCGTGACGATCGGCACCTGTGTCCGCTGCGAGGCGCCCACCAGCAAGTTCGAGAACTGCTCTAATCTCTCCTGCCGCAAGCTCACCCTGTACTGTGCCGAGTGCTCGGCGGATCCCGAAACGCTGCGCTGCCCGGACGGCTGCACCGAATAATCACGGTGTGCCGCCCGGCAGCGAACGGTCGCTAAACCGCGGCGGTTGCGGATGCGCGGGTTTCCCCGGAGGGTGCCGCGCCCCGGAGCGTGTAGACACCGCGGTCCAGGACCACGGTGTCTCCCACGCGGGTCTGGAAGACTGCGCCCGTGCCGGTCTTCCAGATACTCGTGGTCAGTTCGTCGCCCGGAATAACCGGGGCGGCGAAGCGGACGCTGAGCGAGCCGAAGGTATCGGCGTCGGATCCGGAAATGCCCTCCAGCAGGGCGCGGCCGGCGAATCCCATGGTGCACAGCCCGTGGAGGATCGGCTTCTCGAATCCGACCAGGGCCGCCATGGCCGGATCGGAGTGGAGCGGGTTGCGGTCCCCGTTCAGGCGGTACAGCAGCGCCTGGTCCGGCGTGGTTTTCTGTGTCTCCACCAGATCAGCGGACCGGTCCGGGACCTCCCACCCGTCCGCCGGCGCCGGCTCCGATCCGAAGCCTCCCTCGCCGCGGATGATCATGCTGGTAACGGAGGTTGCCGCCGTTTCGCCGGTCTCGGCATCGAGCAGTTCCGTGGTCAGCTCGATAACGGCGTTTTTGCCTTTGTCGTAGACCGCGCTCATGAAACTGCGCGGAATCACCGTCCCGGCGGGCGCCAGCGTCCGGTTCAGGGTGACGGACTGGCCGCCGTGCAGAATCTGGGAGAGCTTGAAGTCGCCGAGCGAGTCCATCGACCCGCCGGAACCGCCCAGCAGCACGGCAAAGGTGGGCAGCACGCTCTGGCTGATGCCGCGGGAGTTTTCCGTCGTGAAGGCCAGGTTCCCGGTCTGGTCCCGGGCTCCTGCACCCACACTTAGTGCGTACAGGAGTGCATCCTTGGAATTCCAGGAAACAGGAGCCCCTTCGGAGACCTTTCCAATGTTCTGCGTGTGGATCGCCATGACGTTCCCTCTCATGAGACTTTCGGGAACAGGTCCCGGTGGATGATTCCCGCCGCAACTGTGGCCTGGATCACTTGCGGCAATGCTATAACAGGGTTCTAGTTTCAGCCTGCGGCCGGGAGCACGTCCGCGGGGCGTGCGGCGGCGCCGCGGCGTAAGTCCCGCTGCCCGGACGTCTCCGGGACCCACCGGGCGGGGGAACGGCGCAGCATCAGCGCCGCAGCCACGGACAGGGCCGCGAAGACGAACACGAAGAGGAAGGCTGCGCTGATTCCTTCCTGGGCCACGGCAGCAGTGGCAGGATCCGTGTGCCCGGCAAGGATATACGCGCCGATTGCGACGGCGGCGGACTGCCCGATGTTGCGGATCAGGGTGTTGGTCCCGGCGATTTCCGATGTGTGGCTTTCCGGGACCACCTCAATGAGCAGGTTCGGCAGCGCACCGTAGGCCAGTGAGATGCCGATGCCGTTGAAGATCATCGCGACCGCGAACAGCACAGCGCTTCCGTAGGTCAGCAGGATGATCGGCACCACCAGGGCCACCAGCGCTAGGCCGGCAATGAAGACAGTGCGGGCGCCATACCGGAAGGCGAGCTTCCCGCCCAGGGGCGAGAAGATGTATCCCACCAGCAGGGTGCTGCTGATCAGGACCCCGGCCGCCGTCGGCGAGAAACCGAGTCCGTACCCCAGCGATGCCGGGGCCTGCATGATCATTTGCGCCGGAACGTTCCCTCCGCCCAGGGGGCCGACGGCGGCGAGCACCGTGGCCGTCATGGCCAGGGCGATCTGCCGGTTCTTGAACATCCGCAGGTTCACGATCGGTGACTCGACCCGCAGCTCCCACCAGGCCCACACTGCTGTGGCGGCAAGGCCTGCAGTGATTAGCCCGATGAACTGTGCCGAGGCGAAACCGGTCTTGGAGGCGCCGGAGAACGCCAGCAGAAGCGCGGACACCGCAACGGGCAGCAGGACAGCCCCGAGATAGTCGGGTTTTTCACGGTTGGGCAGCACGGTGTCGCGGGGGATCACCAGCTGGACGCAAACCGCGGCAAGAACCGACACGACCGCCGCGAAAATGAAGATTCCGTGCCAGGAGAAGGCATCAATCATGAAGCCGGCGATCAGCGCGCCGCCCGCGCCGGCGATCAGGGCGGAGGCGCCGACCATGGAAATGCCGACGGGCACCCGCTTCTCGTCAAGATGTTCGCGGGCCAGTCCGAAGGCCAGGCCCAGGACGGCGCCCGTCACGCCCTGAATGGCCCGGCCGAGGATGATCATCCCCAGGGAACCGCCGAGAAGGGACACGACCGAGCCGACGGCGGCAATGGCCAGGGCAATGACCATGACCCTGCGCCGTCCGTACAGGTCGCCGAACCGTCCGCCGAGGACGCCGGCGGAGGCCGACACCAGCAGGAAGGCGGTGACGACCCAGGCAACGGTGTTGGCATCCACCTGGAAATCCCGGATGAGGGTAGGCAGCGTCACGTACATCATGGACAGTTCAAAGGCCGACACAATCTCGGCCAGCACCAGAACCAGGACGATCGGAGCAAAACCCGGACGCTTAAGCTGCCGTGCTGAGGAGGACATCGGTGTCCCGCCTTTCGGTTTGGGGAGAAGAATAGGCCGGCATGCACCGCGCACGGTGACGCGGTGCATGCCGGCGGCGGGGACTGAGCCGGGTGCGGCCTAGGCCGTAGCGGAGACCACGTCTTCCGGATTCGGGCCGGTAACCGTTCCCCGGCGAATGTCGCGCTCGCCAACCGTCTCAGGAACCCAGGGCTTGGGACGGCGGCTCAGCATCAGTCCCATGATCACGGAGAGCACTGCGAAGGCCAGGACCAGGAGCAGCGCGGCGCTGATGCCCTGCTGCGAGATGGCCTGGGTTGCCGGGTCAGTGTTCTTGGCGAGGATGAACGCGCCGATGGCGATCGCCGCGGACTGGCCGACGTTGCGGATCATGGTGTTGGTTCCGGCTGTTTCCGAGGTGTGGGTTTCCGGGACCACCTCAACGAGCAGGTTCGGCAGCGCACCGTAGGTGAGGGAAATCCCAACACCGTTCAGAGTCATCGCCACTACGTACATTGCCACGTTCCCGTAGGTGAGCAGGATGAGGGGAAGGACCAGGGCCATCAGCACGAGCCCTCCGATGAACACAATCCGCGCCCCGTAGCGGAAGGCAAGCTTTCCGCCCACCGGTGACAGAGCAAAGCCAACAAGAGCGGTCAGGCAGATGATGACGCCCGATTCAGTGGGCGTAAAGCCCAGCCCGTACCCCAGCGACTCGGGGGACTGCATGATCATCTGCGAGGGAACCGACACCCCGCCCAGGGGGCCGACGGCGGCGAACACCGTGGCGGTCATGGCCAGGGCAATCTGCCGGTTCTTGAACATCCGCAGGTTCACGATCGGTGATTCAACCCGCAGTTCCCACCACGCCCATACAGCGGCGGCAGCGAGGCCCAGGCCGGTCAGTCCCAGGAACTCCATCGACAGGAAGCCGGTCTTCGAGCTGTTGGAGAGCCCCAGCAGAAGGGCGCTGACCGCGATGGGCAGCAGAATGGCACCCAGGTAGTCGGGCTTGTCGGTGGTGGCCGCGTTGGTGTCCTTCGGAATAACCAGCTGGATGGCCACGGCGGCAATGACCGCCAGGACGGCAGCGAAGACGAAGATCCCGTGCCAGGAGAAGAGATCGATCATGAACCCGGCGATCATGGATCCGCCGGCACCGGCGATCAGGGCAGAGGCACCGACCATGGAGATGCCAACCGGCACCCGCTTTTCATCCAGGTGTTCGCGGGCCAGTCCGAAGGCCAGGCCCAGGACGGCGCCGGCAACACCCTGAATGGCGCGGCCGAAGATAATCATGCCCAGGGAGCCCCCGAGCAGCGAGATGAGCGAACCGACGGCTGCGATGGCCAGGACAATGACCATGACCTTTCGCCGGCCGTACATGTCGCCGAAGCGTCCGCCCAGCACGGCGGCTGAGGCGGAGACCAGCAGATAGGCGGTGACGACCCAGGCGACCGTGTTGGCGTCCACCTGGAAATCCGCGATCAGGGTCGGCAGCATGACGTACATCATGGACAGTTCGAAGGCCGAGATGATTTCGGCCAGAACCAGGACTATGACTACTGAGGCAAAGCCTGGGCGCTTGAGCGCCCGAGTGGTGGAGGACATCGGTGTCCTGCCTTTCCTATGAGGTCAACAGAATGCAGCGGCGCCGGCCGACAGGTATCGGGCGGCGGTGGAGCAGACGATCTTTAGAGAAAGGTGGTGCGTGGTGCGGGTGGAAGCGGTACTCGTCGGAGCCGGTAAAGGTGGTGGGTGGTGCGCAGCGGGGTTTGTGGTTAGCCGTTGCCGTAGGCGACGGACTTGGTCCAGAAGAACTCTTCGAGCCCTTCCAGTCCGCCTTCATTGCCGTTGCCGGAATGGCCGATGCCGCCGAAGGGGCGTTCGGCCACTGCGTTCATGGCACCGTTGACGGTGACCTCCCCGGTTTCCAGGGCCTCGGTGACGCGGATGGCGCGGCGAACATCGGCCGTCCAGATGTAGCCCGAGAGTCCGTAGTCGGTGCTGTTCGCCAGGGAGATTGCCTCGGCCTCGTCGCTGAAGCGGGTGATGGCCAGCACGGGGCCGAAAACTTCCTTCTGCGCCAGTTCGCTGGAGGGATCGACGTCGGCCAGGACGGTCGGGGGGTAGAAGAACCCGTCGGCCAGGTCGCCGGCAAGCCGCTGCCCGCCGGTCACCAGGCGCGCGCCCTCTTCCTGGGCCCGGGAAACCATCGACTGGATGCGGTCTATGGCCGCTTCGTTGATGACGGGCCCGCAGACGGTGCCGATGTCCTGCGGATTGCCGACGGGGAAGGACGCGGCGATCGCCCCGATGGTTTCGACAAACGCATCGTAGATCGAGTCCTGCACCAGCAGCCGGGTGGGAAGGGCGCAGGCCTGGCCGCTCATGATGCCGAAGGCCATGAACGTGGAGTTCATGGCTGCGGCTTCGAGGTCCGCGTCGTCGAAGATCAGATTGGCGGATTTGCCTCCCAGCTCCAGCAGTACCGGCTTGAAGGTCTGGGCGCAGGCAGCGGTGATCTTGCGGGCGGTGTCCGGTCCGCCGGTAAAGGTCACTTTCTTGACCAGCTTGTGCTCGACCAGAGCCGCGCCGGCCTCGGGGCCGCCGGGAATGACGTTGAACACGCCGTCGGGAATGCCGGCCTCGGTGACGAGGTCGGCAAACAGCATGGCGCTGAAGGGCGTCAGTTCGCTGGGCTTGACCACCACTGTGTTGCCTGCGGCCAGAGCCGCGGGAACCTTCATGGCCAGGGACATCAGCGGCGCGTTCCACGTGATGATCGCGCCGATGACTCCGTAGGGCTGGCGCAGCGTGTGCCCGAAGGACCCTCCCGCGCCAACCACCGAGGTGATCCGGCCCAGGGGGAGCTTGTCGGCCCAGCCGGCGTAGTAGCGGATCCATTCCGTGGCCGCGGTGACCGTGGGGTAGGCATTGGAACGGGCGATGCCGTTGTCTGCGATCGCCAGCTCCACGAAGTCCTCGGTGTGCTCCTCCACCAGCTGCGCCAGCTTGAGAAGGGCCTTGGAACGCACACCGGCAGGGGTGGCACGCCACACGGCGAAGGCCTGATGGGCAGCGTTGACGGCGTCGTCAACGTCCTGCACCCCGGCCAGCGGAACCTGGGCGCCGGGCTGTCCGGTGGCCGGGTTAACGTGCGTGTGGGCGCCTGCGCCGGCGGTGCGGGATTCCCCGCCGATGCGCAGGGTGACGGGCGGAAGAACAAAATCGGTGGTGGTTGTCATATTCACATCTCCGGTTCATAGCGCAGCATGGTTATTCCTGATTCGGGGTAATCGCAGAACACGGGCTTGACCCGCATGCCCACCTGAATCTCGTCGTGGGCAACGTTGACCAGTTCGGTGGAGAACTTGGGACCCTCGTCCCACTGCACGACGGCGAGCACCAGAGTGCCTTCGTTCGCAAAGTGCGGGGCCACGGGCCGGGTGGAGACGGTGTAGGTATACAGGGTTCCGGCGCCGGAAATCTCGCGCCATTCCAGGTCGTCGGCGAGGGTTCCCGGGGCCAGCGGCCGCGGATAGAAGATGTACTCGCCCAGCGACGGCGAGAACTGGATGCGGATCCGGTGCTCGGCCAGTGCGTCCCAGAACGGCTTGGTCAGCGGGGTGGGGACCGGCATCGGCCGTTCCAGGACCGGAGGGGTGTAATCGGTGCTCATGGTGGTACTCCTATTCGCCTTCGAGAATCAGTGCCGTTTGTTCGCTCATGATGCCGCCGTTGCCCGTGACGAAAGCCCGGTTGCAGTCCGCGACCTGGGCCTCGCCGGCACGGCCCATAATCTGGCGCACGCCGTCGATGACGTGGTGCATGCCGCCGGCGATTCCGGCCTGGCCGAAGGAAAGCTGCCCTCCGGCCGTGTTCATGGGGAAGTCTCCGCGGAAGGTCAGGTCGTGCTCGCTGACGAACTGCATGCCCTTGCCCTTTTCGGTGAACCCGGCGTCTTCCAGGCTCATGAGCACCGTGATGGAGTAGCAGTCATAGATTGAGACCATGTCCACCTCGCTGCGGTCGATGCCGGCCATGGTGAAGGCCTGGTCCGCGGCGTGGATCATCGGGGAATGCATCAGGTCCTTTGCATAGGTCGGGGTCTTGTAGGGGACCCTTTCGCCGAAGCCCTTGATCCAGACGGGGCGGTTTTTGGACTTGGCCGCCAGCTCAGCGTTGCCGATGACAATGGCCGCCCCGCCCTGGCACGGCATCACAATTTCGAGCATGTGCAGCGGGTCGGCGACCATGGGGGAGGCAAGGACGTCCTCGATGGTGATCGGCTTGCCGTGGAAGATGGCATCCGGGGTGGCGCAGGCGTTGGTGCGCTGGTCCACGGCAATCTTGGCCATGGCCCGCTCGTCGTACCCGAATTCGTAGCCGTAGCGCTTGGCGATCTGGCCGTACGGTCCGTTTTGCCCCAGGTTGCCGTAGGGAATCTCGAATTCCGCCTGGGGGGAGCCGTACGCGTTGGATGAGGCGCCGAAGTACATCTTGTCGTCCATCACGAAGGGGCGGCGGGCGTCCGTCGGCACGTCGTGGGTGCCGGGGAAGGTGACCAGCACGGCGTCGCACAGCCCGAGTTCCACGGCCGCGGCTGCCCGCCAGACGGCTGCGGCGGAACCTGCGCCGCCGAGGTCGACGATTTCCGCAAAGTTCGCGTTGATGCCCAGGTATTCGGTAATGGTGGAGGGCACGAACATGTCCGCTTCTCCGATCAGCGGGGTCACGATGCCGTTGACATCGGTAGCGTCCAGTCCGGCGTCGTCCAGCGCCGCCTTCGAAAGCCGGGCCCACTGCTCCAGGTTGAACGTCTTTTCACGGGCGAGCTTGCGCTCGGGCGGCAGTTCAAAGTAGCCGAGAATTGCGGCTTCTCCACGAAGTCCCATAGGTTTCTTCTCCTCATTGATGGTGCCGGGGCGGTGCGGATGCGTTGTGCAGGCCCGGCGGTTTTGCGGATGCTCAGGTGGTGGTTTGGTGGACGGGGTGCCGGACGGATCCGGGCGGATCCGGAAGGCGCAGGGACGAGATCCGGATGCCCAGCTCCGGAACAAACGGCCCCGCAACAAGTGCTTCCAGCAGTCCGGGGTGCTCGGGTCCCAGCGCGGGTTCGCTGGCAGCCGCATACCCCAGGGCCCGGAGGCCGGAAACGCCGGGCGAATCAGCGCTCTCCTGCAGGATCAGGTCCGCGCCCTGCGGCCATCGAAAACCTGCGGCCGCCGGCTCGCCGCGGGGGAGGGCGGGCAGTGGAAATCCGGTGGCTCCCAGGACGCTGCGCAGCACCCGGCCCGCACGTTCCAGATCCCTAACCAGCCCGAAGACCACCGGCAGCCGGGCCCGGGGGACTTCGGTTTCCGGCCAGGGGCAGGGAATGGTGAACTCGTCGTTGTCCGCGGTGATCTGTTCCAGGGACTGCGGGGTGTGGACCATCTGCACCAGGAAACCGAGTCCGGTGTCCCGCGGATGCAGGAAGGCTTCCTGCCACAGCGGATGTTCGGTGTTCACGAGGATCGGGTTGACGCCCGCTGCCCGGGCGGCGGCCATGGCGGCGGAAATATCATGCACCTTGAAGGTGATGTGGTGCGGCGCCGCATTGCCGCCGTTGTCAGCGAGGAAACGCCTGATGAAGGACGCGGGGGAGCTGCCCGGTTCCAGCAGTTCGAGCCGCATGTCCTCCGCCAGGGCAACCTGGCAGGGGCTGAAGGCCGACAGGCTGAAACCGCTGGCGAAGCGTGCGCCGAGCTCCCTGTGCAGCAGCTCCCCGGCGGAACTCCAGGCGGGAACGGCAAACGCGACGTGGTCCAGCTCGTGGGCGCTCATGGGGCCGCCCGCAGGAAAACGGGGGCTAGTGCTCCCGGGCTTGCGTTTGGTCGAGCCGGAGTCCGATCATTGCCACAAACCGGTCCAGCACCCTCGTTGCTTCGGGCAGCGTCTTGTTGCCTGACAGCAGACGGCCGACCAGGTCCATCAGGACGGCCCACACCATGGCAGTGACATCCGCGGCTTCGTCCGGCGGCAGCGCCGAGAAATCGGAGCGAAACGGCTCCTCGAGCACCAGCACCAGCTGCTGCATGAGTTCGCGGACATCCGGATCCGAGGACGTCCGCAGGATCAGGATGGTCTGGTAGAAGTGCGGCTTTTTTTCGAAGGCTGCCAGGGCATTGCGCAGGCGCCGGGCAACCCGCTCGGTGGTTTCCAGGCCGTTCGCCCAGGACTGGTCCGCCGAGTAGAACGGCACGCTCCAGTCGTAGAGGACGTTCGCGTACAGATGTTCCTTGGAGGAAAAATACCGGTACAGGGTGCCCAGCGCGACGTTCGCCGTCGAGGCGACGTCGCGGATCTGGATCGATTCGAAGTCGGTTGAGCGCAGCAGCGTTTTTGCGGCATCCAGAATCCTCTGCCGGCGTTCCACCTGATAGGCAGGCAGCTCCGTGGTGTCGCGCGTCAGTTGCCCAACCATGAAGTGCCTCCTGCGTGGATATCCGGTGAAAACCCAAAGCTACCACCGCCTCCGGGCACCCCTGAGCCCTCTCCACCGCGCTACCGGTCCTTCCAGCGGATCAATGCGTCCAGCGCTTCGATCTGGTTCCCGGCAACCCTCAGCGGGTTGATTTCAAGCTCCTCGAGTTCGTCGCCGAGACCCTCGGCCACCTGGGCGATGGAAAAAATGACCGCCGCCAGTTCATCCAGGTCGGTGGGCTCGCCGCCGCGGAACCCGGTCAGCAGGTCAATCCCCTTCAGGGACTCGAGCATCCGCCGGATTTCCGCCGGCCCCACCGGAAGCAGGCGGACCGCAGAATCCTTGAGCAGCTCCACCATGACGCCGCCGAAACCGACTGCGAGCACCAGCCCCCACCGCGGATCCCGGACGACGCCGACCAGCAGTTCCGTGCCGGCGGGGCGCATCGGTGAAACGGCGACGCCCTGGATCCGGGCCTCCGGGGCGTGCCTGGCCACCGAGTCGCGGATGAAGCGGTAGGCCTCGGCCACCGCATCGGCGTCCTGCAGCATCAGCCGGACGCCGCCTACCTCGGTTTTGTGGGCAATGTCCTCGGACGCGACTTTCAGCACCACCGGGTAGCCCAGCGACTCGGCGGCGGACACGGCCTCTTCGGCGGAAACAGCAACGGCAGCGGGAATGTACGGGATTCCGTGGCTGCGCAGGAACTCCCCGCTCTGCACCTCGGTCCATCGTTCCGCACCGTCCGGCCTGGCGATGGCGGGTGCCGCGGGCAGCTTGCCGTCGCCAGCAAGTTCGGCGGCGCGCTGTCCCCACCAGGCGCTGCGGGCAGCGGCCGGAATGCCCCGGTCAAACGAATCCGACGCGTGCGGGAAGCCGTGCTCAGCGGCGAAGGCCCGGCCGAATTCAGTGACCTCGGTCGGCAGGAAACTCATCGCAATAACCGGTTTGGAGGAGGAGGTGAGCTGGCGCAGCATTTCATCCTGCGTTGCCCGGCTCATGTCCGCCATCGCCTGGTTGGCCGGCCAGGAGCCGTTGACCACGACGAAGTCATAGTGCGGGTCATCGATGAAGCACTGGGCGGCCTTGGTGAGGATGGTGGGATCGATCGACACGTAGCCGGTGGTGTCCATCGGGTTGTTGACCGTGGAGAAGACAGGCAGCCCGGCGTTATGCAGGCCCTGCACCGTGTCCGGGGACGGCGACGGCAGTTCCAGCCCGGCGGCGTCCGCCTTGTCAGCCACCAGGGCGCACATGGCGCCGGAGCCGGTGACAACGCCCATCCGGGGGCCGGGAAGGGCACCGTAGGCTTCAATCAGGCCCGCCGTGGCGACCAGGTCTTCGATGTTCTCGACCCGGATGACTCCGTACTGCCGGCAGGCGGCGTCGATGACTGTGTCGTCCCCTACCAGGGACCCGGTGTGCGCGGCCGCCACCCGGGCGGATGCTTCACTTCGTCCGGCCTTGAAAATGACGATCGGCTTGCCGGCGGCGCGGGCGCGGTCTGCGACGTCGAGGAACTGCGCCGGCTCCGAAATCTGTTCCAGATAGGCGGCAATGACCTTCGTGTTGGGATCATCCACCAGCACGCTCATGACATCAATCGCGGAGATCATGGCCTCGTTGCCGACAGTCACCGAAGTGGAGCAGCCCACGCCGCGGGAGGCCATGTACGGCAGCAGGTAGATGGCCAGGGCGCCGGACTGGCTCGCTATGCCCACACCGCCGCTGATCATGGGCATCTGCGTCATGTGGCTGAAGGCCGCAACTTTGGCATGGGAATTGATGAATCCGAGATTGTTCGGACCCAGGATCAGCTGGTCGGCTGCACGGGCGCGCTCGACGAGCCGGGCCTGCAGGGCAGCGCCTTCCGCTCCGGCCTCGCCCAGTCCGGCCGCCAGCAGGACCAGGTTGCGGATGCCCTTGACCCGGGCTTCCTCAAGAATCTCTTCGAGTGAGTTGGTGCCGGTCAGCACGATGGCCAGGTCCGGGGCTTCGGGCAGATCCGAGATCGACGGGAAGCTGGGCTGGCCGTGGCAGTCTTCGCCCCGGCGGTTCACCAGATAGAGCTTGCCGTCGAAGCCGCCGTCCACCAGGTTGCTGTAGGTGAAATGCGACCAGGTGGACCTGGTGTTGGCACCGACAATAACAATGGACTTCGGTTCGAGAAGTTCTTTCAGCCGGGCGGAATCGAGGATCCGGGTGCTGTCTGTTTCGCTCGTCAACGCTGTCATGCGAAACGCTCCTTTCGGTAAAGCATGGGTGTGGTTGCCCCGAAGCCGGGGCCGGCGCCGGAGAGGCGGTGCTTAGGTGCGGGGGAGGCCAAGAATGCGTTCGGCAATGACATTGAGCTGGATTTCGACCGTTCCGCCGCCGATCAGGACCTGAGGCACGGTGAGCTGCCCCGTGACGGCGTCGCCCGGGGCGGAGGCAAAGAGCGCGCCCGGTCCGGCCAGTGCGAGGACGCGGGAGGCGGCTTCGCGGGTGAGCCGGGCGTGGGCAACCTTGGCCAGCGAGGAACCGGCCCCCGGGTTCATGCCGTTGACCCGGCGCAGGGTCTCGCGCAGGTTCAGCGCCCCGATGGCGGAGCTGAGCGCGGCGACGTGCCCCAGCGAGGCAAAAGCTTCGCTTTCACTCCCGGTGTAGCTGCCCTGGCTGATCATGGTGCGCAGCGCTTCCTCGGTTCCCACCGACACTCCCGCGGAGATCTGGGTTCGCTCGTTCTGCAGCGTGGTGGCGGTGATGCGCCAGCCCTGGCCCGGTTCGCCCAGCAGATAGGCATCAGGCACAAAGACGGAGTCGAGGAAGACCTCGTTGAACTCGGCGTCGCCGGTTGACTGCTTCAGCGGACGGACCTCCACTCCGGTGCTGCGCATATCCACGAGGAAGTAGCTCAGTCCCTTGTGCTTGGGCACGTCCTTATCCGTCCGGGCCAGGCAGATGCCCCAGTCGGCCTCGTGCGCGCCGGAAGTCCACACTTTCTGCCCCTTCAGTTCCCAGCCGCCCTCAACCTTGACGGCCCGGGTAGCCAGGCCGGCCAGGTCGGAGCCGGCGCCGGGTTCGGAGAAGAGCTGGCACCAGATCAGTTCGCCGCGCAGCGTCGGCAGCGCGAACTGTTCCTTAACCTCGTCGCTGCCGTACGCCAGGATGGTGGGCATGGCCCACTCACCGATGACCGACGACGGCTGGGTCAGCCCGCGGCGGGCGTATTCCTGGGAGATGACCACCTGCTGGGCGGGAGTGGCGCCCAGCCCGTAGGGGGCGGGCCAGTGCGGGGCCGCAAGCCCTTCCCCGGCGAGGAAGGACCGCTGCGATCCGCGCGAATACCAGCGCCCGCCGTCGTGCTCGTTGGCCAGCGTTTGTGCGGTGTCCAGCAGCCGGCCGATGCGGGCCCGGAAAGCGGGATCTTCATCGGGCAACTCAATGTCAATGCGGCGGTCCAGCTCCAGAGCGGTTTGGCCCAGCCCGGCCAAGCGTGTGCTCACCGGCGCCACCTGGGCACCGAGGGTCATGGCGCGGCGCCAGAACAGGTGGGCGTCGTGCTCCCAGGTGAAGCCAATCCCGCCGAAAATGGTGACGGCTTCGGTGACGGCTTCCACGGAGGGAACAATGGCTGCGGCGACGGCGGCTCCGGCAGCCAGCTTCTGCTGATCCCGGTCCTGGTCCAGGGATACAAGGGCCGACCACGCTGCTGCGGTGGCGAGTTCGGCGCTGATGAGCAGGTTGGCGCATTTGTGCTTGATGGCCTGGAAGGATCCGATCGGTGCGCCGAACTGTTCGCGCATTTTGGCGTACTCGGTGGATGCTTCGACCGCCCAGCGCATGATGCCGGCGGCTTCAGCTGCGAGCAGTGCGGCCTGGAGGGTTTCGACGTGGACGGGGTCCAGACCTTCGAGGATCGCATCTGAACCCACCACAACGCCGGAAAGTTCGAGGATGCCGGCGTCGCGCGTGAGGTCGGTGCAGGCAGCTGCGGTGCGGGTGAGTCCGGCGCTCCCGGCGTCTACCAGCGCAAACAGCGTGGCGCCGTCGGCGGTGAATCCGATGACCAGGAGTTCGGCGGACAGCAGCGAGAGAACCTCGGCCCTGCCCTGCAGCACCCACCCGCCGCCGGCCGCCGGGGCGGCCTTAATGGTTCCGGCCGGAAGCACCAGTGCGCCGGGGGCTCCTTCCGCAAAGCCGGCCAGGCCGCGGGCACCGGCCTTGCAGTCTCCAGCTGCCGCAACGGCGGCGCCGGCAAGGACCGTTGACAGGTAAGGGCCCGGAACCAGGCGGCGGGCGAACTCTTCCACCACAATCGCGCTGTCGGCGACGGTGCCGCCCTGCCCGCCGTGCTCTTCGCCGATGTGCAGCGCGTGCAGGCCGTTCTTCACGAGCTCGTCCCAGTACGGCGCCCGTCCGCCGGCGCCGTAGGCCGGCAGCTGCTCGCGCGTGGTCAAAGTGCTGGCGAAGCGCGAGGCAAAGTCGGATGCCGCGGCACACAGATCCGTGTGCTCTTCGGTGAGGGCTAGCGCCATGTAATGACTCCAATGTCATGGACTTTCGCGTCCGGGCCGGGGCCCGGTCGACGTCCGTCGGAAGAACATAAACTGAAGCTGGACTCTAGTTCACAAATGTGACGTAGGCAACAAGCGTCTGCTTGGCTGAGATTTCACGGGCTGCCGGTGTACCGTTCCTCATCCGCGCTTCCCGTGTGCGCCGCCTCCGGGGCATGTAGCATTCGCGGCAGCACCGGACGCCGCCGTCCGGGCATACCGATCACAGGGGGCCAGCCATGACGCAGGAATATGCGGACATTACGGGAGAGACCAGCCGCAGCGGGAGTGCCGAAGCGGACGCCGCAGCCGACGTCATCGAGGACTGGGACCGCATCGTCGACGTCCTCGTGGTCGGCACCGGCGCCGCGGCCCTCACAGCGGCAATAGCGGCAGCCGAGGAGGAGCAGGACGTCCTCGTGGTGGAAAGCACCGACGTCTGGGGAGGCACCACGTCCGTCTCCGGCGGCGGGCTGTGGATGCCGAACAATCCGCTGATGGCCGCGGCCGGGGTGCCGGACAGCACCGAAAAGGCCCTCACCTACATGGAAACGGTGATCGCCGACGTCGGCCCGGTCTCCTCCCGCGAGCGCAAGCTGGCCTTCCTGAATGCCGTTCCCGACGTCGTCACCCTGCTCGCATCGCTGGGTGTCCGCTGGATGCGTTCCAAGGACTACCCGGATTACTACCCGGACAAGCCCGGCGGCATGATCGGCCGGTCGCTGGAGGTCAGGGCTTTCGACACGAAGGAACTGGGCACCTGGTTCAAATCCTCCCGGGCCGCCAAATCCGGCATTCCCGTACCCCTGGCGACCGACGACGTCTTCGAATTGTCCCGCGCCTGGTCCAGCCCGAGCGGATTCATCCGCGGCGCGCGCTTCGTTTTCCGCACCCTCGGCGGCCTTGTCCGCGGCAAGCGGCTGTACGGGCTGGGAGGCGCCCTTTCCTCCTCGCTGATGCACATTGTGCGCCAGCAGCAGACCCCGGTCTGGCTGTCTTCGCCGCTGACGGACCTGATCCAGGACGACGACGGCGCGGTGGTGGGCGCCGTCGTCGTCCACCGCGGGCGCAGGGTGCGGATCCGGACCCGGAAGGGCGTGGTGCTGGGCGCCGGCGGGTTCGCCCGGAACGCTCAGTGGCGCAAGAAGTACCACGGGCTGGACCAGGAATACTCCTCTGCCCCCGAAGGGGATCAGGGGGACGTGATTGACCTGGTGGCCCAGCGCGGCGGAGCGCTGGCCCTGATGGACGACGCCTGGTGGGGCCCGTCCACGGTGGCGCCCGGCGGCGGCGTCGCCTTCTCGCTGGCCGAACGCTCCATGCCGCATTCCCTGGTGGTTGATTCCTCCGGAGCCCGGTACCTGAACGAGTCCGAGTCCTACGTGGACTTCGGGCACCACATGCTCGAACGCAACCAAACGGTGCCGGCCACTCCGTCCTGGCTGGTGATGGAAGCCCGGCACCGCCGGCGCTACCTGTTCTCGGCGATCATGGTCGGACGTAAGAAGTGGGCGGCGGAAGGCCTGCTGGTGCAGGCGGACACCGTGGCCGAACTGGCCGAAAAGATGGGCGTCCCCGCGGCCGGCCTGGTGTCCACCGTGCAGAGGTTCAACGGCTTTGCCCGCACGGGCGTGGACGCGGACTTTGGCCGGGGCAACACCGCTTACGACAATTACTACGGAGATCCGGGGGTGAAGCCCAACCCCAACCTCGGCGCCCTGGAAAAGGGTCCGTTCACCGCGGTGCGGCTGTACCCCGGAGACCTGGGCACCAAGGGCGGACTGGTGACGGACCCGGACGCCCGGGTGCTGCGCGAGGACGGATCGGTCATCGAAGGCCTGTACGCTGCCGGCAACACCACGGCTTCGGTAATGGGCCGGACCTATCCCGGCGCCGGAGCCACCATCGCTCCGGCCGTGGTGTTCGGCTACCTGGGCGCACGGCATGCGGCGGGCCGGACTTCCGGATCCGGGGACCGGCAGGTGGTCTAGGACGGGTGCGCGCCGGGCAGCACCGGAACGGAGACCGCCGCCGCCAGCCATAAACTGGAACGGTGACTGATTTCGCCGGTGTTCCCGATGCACCCCAGAGTTCCGACCTTCCGCTGCTCGAGGCTCTTGCCGCGGACCTGGCGGACGCCCGCTACAGCGTGGACGGCGTGGCCGACTTCCTGGGGGAGTCCGCCGCCGCCGCGCTCGGCCGCGACCAGCTCGTTCCGGCGCTCCTGCGCTGCCGGGAAGAGGCGCAGCAGGGCAGTCCGGCGCCGGTCCGCGTGATGATCCTGCTCTGGCTGGCCGGTGAGGACATGGACCGTGAACTGTTGGACACGGCCTTTCCCCGGACCCGCACCGAGGGACTGCTCGCGCTGGGGCTGCTTGAGTCCGCGGCTCCGGAAGAAGCCGCCGGAGATGCCCGTACCTCCGGACGATTCCGGGCAGCCGTTGACCTGCGGCCGTACGGCGTTACCGACGCTGAACCTTCCGGGGGCGGGAACGGCACCGAAGGCGCCCACGCCGCCGGCCTAAACGGCAACCTCTGGGTGGCCAGCGACCTCGGTGCCCACCAGCGCCCGGGAGTGCTGCGGCACGACCATGTGCTGGGCATCGGGCAGGCCTCGCTGAGCCTGGCCCAGCTGACCGTCCGCCGGGACGTGGACCGCGCGCTGGATCTGGGCACCGGCTGCGGGATCCAGGCATTCCATCTGCTCCGGCATGCCCGGCACGTTACGGCCACGGACATCTCCGAGCGGGCGCTCGCTTTCACCCGCTTTAATCTGCTGCTCAATGCCAAGGCGCTGGACCTGGATCCGCTGCAGCTGGAGGACCGCGTGTCGCTGCGCCTGGGCAGCCTGCTGGAGCCGGTCTCCGGAGAGCAGTTTGACCTGGTGGTGTCCAACCCGCCGTTTGTGATTACTCCCCGCGGCGCCGGGGATGACCCGGAAGACCGCTTTACCTACCGTGACGGCGGAATGGCCGGTGACGAGATTGTCGCCACGCTCGTACGGACCCTGCACCGGGTGCTGGTTCCCGGCGGCACGGCTCAGATGCTGGGCAACTGGGAGATTCAGGACAGTGATGTTGCCGACACTGCGGAGCCGGAAACCGGGAGCGGAGGGTCACCCCGGTGGTCCGCGCGCATCGAGTCGTGGCTGCCGCCGGAAACCGACGCCTGGGTTATCCAGCGGGAAGTTTTGGAACCGGCCGAGTACGCGGAAATGTGGCTGCGGGACGCGGCCGAAAACCGGGACCGCACCGAGTATCTGGCCTCCTACGCTGCGTACCTGGCGGATTTCGCGTCCCGGGACGTGGCCGCCGTCGGCTTCGGGTCCCTGTTCCTGCGCCGGCGCGCCGACCCCGCATCCGCGCCGCTGCGCCGGTTCGAGGAGATTACCCACGCCCTGGAACAGCCCGTGGGACCGCACCTCGGCGCCGCCGTCGAGCGCTTTGACTGGCTCGCGGCGCGTCCCTCGCTGCTCGAAGAACACCTGGAAGCGGCCGACGACGTCACGGAGGAGCGCCACGCCCGCCCCGGCGCGGAGCACCCGGGGGTGATTCTGCTCCGCCAGGGCGCGGGCCTGCGGCGGACCAACCTGATGAGCACCGAGCTGACCGGCTTTGTGTCCGCCAGCGACGGTGAACTGTCAGTGGGGCAGATCATCGGCGCCCTCGCGGCCCTGCTCGGGCGCCCGGACCCCGACTTTTCCCGCGGCCTGGAAGCCGAGGTCCGCAACCTGGTGCTGGACGGATTCCTGGTCCCCGCATCCCGCTAGGGCCGTCCGCTGTTTTGGGAGGGGAGTCAGCAACTCCCATTCAATGCAGTTACCCTAGTGCTGGGGCATCCCGCATACTGTCTGAGGATGAACCGGGCCAGGCACCAGAGCCCGGCCGCGGCCCCTAACCCTTTGAACCACCTTCGTTACGTAGGAGAACAGTGCCAGTTAAGGCGACGGACAAGAAGACCGGCAAGAAGTTAGTCATTGTCGAGTCTCCCGCCAAGGGCAAGACCATTGCCGCGTATTTGGGCGAGGGCTTCGAGGTGACGGCCTCCATGGGTCACATCCGCGACCTTCCGCAGCCGTCGGACCTGCCGGCCGAGCTGAAGAAGACTGCCGTCGGCAAGTTCGCCGTGGACCTCGACAACGACTTCGAGCCGTACTACGTCGTGTCCTCGGACAAAAAGAAGAAGGTAGCCGAGCTCAAGGCTGCCCTCAAGGACGCCGACGAACTCTACCTCGCAACTGACGGTGACCGCGAAGGTGAAGCCATCGCCTGGCACCTGCTCCAGGTGCTCAAGCCCAAGGTTCCGGTGCACCGCCTGACCTTCCCCGAAATCACCAAGGAAGCAATCCAGCGCGCCCTGCTGGAAATGCGCGACGTCGATGTCGCCATGGTGGATGCGCAGGAAACCCGCCGCATCCTGGACCGCCTGTACGGCTACGAGATCTCCCCGGTGCTGTGGCGCAAGGTTGCCCGCGGCCTGTCCGCCGGCCGCGTGCAGTCCGTCGCCACCCGGCTGGTGGTTGAGCGCGAACGCGAGCGCATGGCCTTCCGCCCCGCCTCCTACTGGGACCTGCTGGGAACCTTCGCCACCGGTGCTGCCGAGTCCTTCAAGGCCAAGCTGGTCTCCGTGGACGGTGCCCGCGTTGCCACCGGCAAGGACTTCAGCGACCTGGGCCAGCGCAAGTCCAAGTCCGTGGCCCATCTGGATGAAGCGGCAGCCACCTCGCTCGCCGCGAACCTGGAATCGGCGTCGTTCTCCGTCCGCTCGGTGGACACCAAGCCGTACACCCGCCGCCCGGCCGCGCCGTTCACCACCTCCACCCTTCAGCAGGAAGCCGGCCGCAAGCTGCGCTACTCCTCGAAGGTGACCATGCAGGTGGCGCAGCGGCTGTATGAAAACGGCTACATCACCTATATGCGTACCGACTCCCCGGCGCTGTCGGACCAGGCGATCAATGCCGCCCGCCGGCAGGCCTCGGAACTGTACGGGCCGGAATACGTGCCCGAAGCGCGCCGCGTGTACAAGGGCAAGTCCAAGAATGCGCAGGAAGCCCACGAGGCCATCCGCCCCGCCGGTGACTCCTTCCGCACCCCGGCACAGGTTGCCTCCTCGCTGCGCGGAGACGAATTCAAGCTCTACGAACTGATCTGGAAGCGAACCGTCGCCTCGCAGATGGCAGACGCGAAGGGCTCGACGGCGTCCGTCCGCCTGGGTGCGGTGGCCTCCGACGGCCGCGACGCCGAGTTCTCGGCCTCCGGCACCGTCATCACGTTCCGCGGCTTCATGGCCGCCTACGAAGAAGGCCGCGACGCCGCCCGCGACGACGACGCCGAAGGCACCGAGGGTGCACGGCTGCCCGTTTTGAAGGCCGACGACACGCTCACGGCCGCTGAACTGAACGCCGTCGGGCACGAGACCTCCCCGCCGCCGCGCTACACCGAAGCCTCGCTGGTGAAGGTGCTCGAAGAGCTCGGCATCGGCCGGCCGTCCACGTACGCCGCGACCATCTCCACCATCATGGACCGCGGGTATGTCACCAACCGCGGCCAGGCCCTGGTGCCGAGCTGGATTGCGTTCTCCGTGGTGCGGCTGCTGGAAGAGCACTTCACGAACTACGTGGACTACGACTTCACCGCCGAGCTTGAAGAGGACCTGGACCGTATTGCCCGCGGCGAAGCCGGCCGCGTGGAATGGCTGAACCAGTTCTACTACGGCGACCGCGTGGACACCGGGCTGCACACGATCGTGAACGACCTCGGCGAAATCGACGCCAAGGCGATCAACTCGATCGAGATTGCCCCGGGCATCACGCTGCGCGTGGGCAAGTTCGGCCCGTACCTGGAGCGCCCGCTGCCGGCGGATGCTCCGGAGGGGACCGAACCCGAGCGCGCCAACGTTCCGGAGGACCTGGCACCCGATGAGCTGACCGCCGAAAAGGCGATCGAGCTGATGGAAACTGCCGGGCCGGAAGAGCGCGTGCTGGGCGAGGATCCGGAAACCGGGCGCACCATCGTGGCCCGCAACGGCCGCTACGGTCCGTACGTGATCGAACTGATCCCTGAGCCCACCGAAGAGGAACTGGCCAACCAGCCGGTGGAGTACTACAAGAACGGCAAGCCCAAGCCCCCGAAGAAGCCGGTCAAGCAGAAGCCGCGCACCGGTTCGCTCTTCAAGTCCATGAGCGTGGAGACCGTCACGCTCGAGGAAGCGCTGAAGCTGATGAAGCTGCCGCGCGTCCTGGGCACCGACGCCGAGGGCAACGAGATCACCGTGCAGAACGGGCGCTTCGGACCGTACCTGAAGAAGGGGACGGACTCGCGGTCCATCGGCTCGGAAGAGGAAATCTTCACGATCACGCTGGAACAGGCACTGGAGATCTACTCCCAGCCCAAGCAGCGCGGCGGCCGGCAGGCTGCGGCTCCGCTGGCCGAGTTCGGCACCGACCCGGTTTCCGAAAAGCCCATTGTCGTCAAGGACGGCCGGTTCGGTCCGTACATCACCGACGGCATCACCAACATCACGGTGCCCCGGTCCACGGCCATTGAAGAGCTGACCCGCGAACAGGCCATTGACCTGCTGGCGGAGAAGCGCGAAAAGGGCCCGGCCAAGAAGCCTGCCGCCCGCAAGCCCGCTGCGCGCAAGCGCGCACCGGCGAAGAAGTAGGGCGCCGCCTGGCCCCGGCCATGCCCGTGTCCGCCGGGAGCGGCCTTCCGTGTACGGAAGCCCGGTCCCGGCGCGGGATAATGGTGTCATGCGTTTAGGCGTCCTCGACATCGGGTCCAACACCGTCCACCTCCTGCTGGTGGACGCCCATCCGGGTGCCCGGCCGGTGCCGTTTGCCTCGCACAAGCGGCCGTTGTCGCTGATCGCGTATTTGGACGACGACGGCGCCATCACCGAAGCGGGGCAGCGCGAGCTGACCGGGTTCGTCGCCGAGGCTGGCGAATTCGCCCGGCGCCACCGTGCCCAGGACCTCCTGGCCTTCTGCACGTCCGCCATTCGCGAGGCGGCCAACGGTGAGGCCGTCCTCGCCCGGGTGGAGGCCGAGACGACGGTCCGGCTGAAGGAACTCAGCGGCACCGATGAGGCGTCGCTGACGTTCCTCGCCGTCCGCCGCTGGTACGGCTGGGGAGCAGGCACCCTGCTGGACCTGGACATTGGCGGCGGATCGTTCGAGATGGCGCAGGGCGCCGACGAGCTTCCGGAAACCGCCCTGTCCCTGCCGCTGGGCGCCGGCCGGCTGACGCGGGACTGGCTTGCCGGTGATCCGCCCACGGCCAAGAGCATCAAGAAACTGCGCAAGCACATCCGGGCCTCGGTCGAGGAAGCTGCAGCGGAATTCGCAGCCTGCGGCAAACCGAACCTCGCCGTGGGGACGTCCAAGACCTTCCGGTCGCTGGCCCGCATAGCCGGCGCCGCGCCGTCGGCCGCCGGACCCTACGTCCGCCGCCAGCTGCTGCGCACCGATCTGGGATTGTGGACCAAGCGCCTGGAAACCATGAGCATCGACGACCGCAGCAACCTCGGCGGGGTGTCGCCGATCCGGGCTTCGCAGGTGTTGGCCGGAGCCATGACGGCGTACGCCGCTATGGAGGCCTTCGACCTGCCCGTGCTCGAAATCTGTCCCTGGGCGCTGCGCGAGGGCCTGCTCCTCCAGCGTTTTGACACCCTGCGCTTTGAATCCGAGGGCCCGCTCCCGGACAGCCCGCCGGCGGAAGCTCCGCTTGAGCCGGCGATGGCAACCGTTCCCGGCACCTTCTACGAAAGTCCAGCTGAATGACCATTCCATCCAAGATCTCCCGGGCGGAGGACAACAGCACACCGTTCATACCGGTGGCCCTGTCCAGCGCCTCCGTTTATCCGCTGAGCGTGCACGACACCTTCGCCGTCGCCCACGACCTGGGGTACGACGGCGTCGAGGTCATGGTCACGGGCAGCAACGACAGCCAGAACCCGCAGACCCTGAACGCGCTCAGCGAGCGGTACTCGCAGCCGATCATGGCCATCCACGCACCAACCCTGCTGCTGACCCAGCAGGTGTGGGGCAAGGCCTGGACCAAGATTGAGCTCTCCGCCGCCATGGCCGCGGAGGTGGGCGCCAAAACCGTGGTGGCGCATCCGCCGTTCCGCTGGCAGTCAGGGTACGCCGAGAACTTCGCCGACGGCGTCCGGCACATTTCCGAACAGTACGGGGTGACTATCGCCGTGGAGAACATGTACCCGTGGCGGGTCCGCGGACGGGAAGCGAAGGCCTACCTGCCGCACTGGAATCCGGTGACGGAACCCTACGAGCACGTCACCTGGGACTTCTCGCACGCGGCCATCGCCGGCATGGACTCCTACGAGGAACTGCGCAAGCTCGGCAGCCGCCTGCACCATGTGCACCTGACGGACGGCACGCCCAACGGGCGTGACGAGCACATGCTGCCCGGTGAAGGGACCCAGCGCTGCGCCGAAGCGATGCAGTACCTGGCCGAGTCGGGATATACGGGCGTGGTGGCGATCGAAGTGAGCACCCGCAAGGTCAAGGGCGCCGGAGAACGGGAGGACCAGCTGAAGCAGACGCTGGACTTCGCCCGCATGAATCTGGGCCAGATCTCCGAGTAGAGGCGCACCCCGGTCCGCTGCCCTGGGCCCGATGGAGGGCGCGAGTGCAGGCCGTGACAGAATCGGGGGCATGGATACCGGAACTCTGCATCTGACCTTTCTGGGCTGCGGCTCAATGAATGAAGCCATTCTCGGCGGAATCCTTGCCGGCGGAATGCCCGCGGACCAGGTGAGCGCCACGGTGCGGCGCCCGGAGCGCGCCGAGGAACTGCGCAGCCGCTATGCCGGCCTCACCGTGCTGGCCGGGAACGAAGATCCGGAAGCCAACCGCACTGCGGCGGCTGCTGCCGACGTCGTCGTCCTCGGGGTCAAGCCGGTGGGTGTTGCGGCGCTGCTCGCGGAGATTGCGCCCGTCCTGCATCCGGGGACCGTGGTCATCAGTGTCGCCGCCGCCGTCTCGATCGAGATGCTGGAAGCCGGGCTTCCGGAGGGCCAGCCCGTTATCCGCTCCATGCCCAATACGCCCTCCCGCCTGGGCCGCGGAGTGATTTCCATTTCCGCCGGAACCAGCGCCACCGAAGCAACCATGGCCCTGGCCGCCGAGCTGTTCTCCGCCACCGGACGGGTGGTCCAGGTTCCGGAAGATCAGGTCGACGCCGTGTCGGCCGTGAGCGGCTCCGGACCGGCCTACGCCTTCTATCTGGCCGAGGCCATGGCCCGCGCCGGTGAGGAGCTGGGCCTGGATCCCGAGCTTTCCGCTGTGCTCGCCCGCGACACCGTTGCCGGTGCCGGCTACATGCTGGCCGAACCCGGCGCTGACGCTGCCGGGCTGCGCCGTGCCGTCACCAGCCCCAACGGCACCACCGAAGCCGCCATCCGCAGCTTCGACGAGCAGGGGCTTCCCGGCATCATCGCCCGGGGAGCGCGTGCCGCAGCCGAACGTGCTGCCAGGATCACGGCGGAGCTTTCGGCCAAGTAGCCGGCCGGGCCCGGATCTATCGTGCAGATGACGGGCCTTGGGATGCCCGGCTGCATCCGGGCCCCCGCATGATCCTCCGCCGCGGCGCTTCCCCGGCTACGGGCTACGGCCTGGCGGCGAACCGCTCGAGCAGATCCACGTGCCCGGAAACGATGAGCATGTCGCGGGACGAGACCTTGGTGTCCGCCCGGGCATAGGTGAAGTCCTCGCCGGGTGACTTCACTCCCACCACCGTCACCCCGTACTTGGACCGCACGTTGGATTCGCCCAGCGTGAATCCCTGGGTTTCGCGCGGCGGATACATCTTCACGATCGCGAAGTCGTCGTCGAACTCAATAAAGTCCAGCATCCGGCCGCCCACCAGGTGCGCTGCCCGGCGGCCGGCGTCGGCTTCCGGATAGATCACGTGGTTGGCGCCGATCCGGGTCAGGATCTTGCCGTGGGCGGAGGTGATCGCCTTGACCCAGAGGTGTTCGATCCCCAGGTCCACCAGGTTCACGGTGATCAGGACGCTCGACTCAATCGAGGTTCCCACGCCGACGACGGCGGAGGAGAAGTCCTGTGCGCCCAGCTGTTTGAGGGCGTCAATGTTCGTGGCATCCGCCTGCACCACATGGGTGAGGAGGGTGGATGCCTTCTGGACCAGGTTCGGATCCCGCTCGATCGCCAGCACCTCGCGGCCCTGCTTGACCAGCTGTTCGGCGGTGGCGGAGCCAAAGCGTCCCAGCCCGATTACCAGGACGGGGGCGTTATGAGCTGGTCTGTCAGCCAATGATGGGCCTCTCTTCAGGGAAGTGGTACAGCGTGTTGCGCTGGCGTGTGGCCAGAGCCGCAGCCAGGGTGATGGTACCCACCCGGCCGGCGAACATGAGGGCGGAGAGCACGTATTTTCCGGCCGGCGGCAGTTCTTCACTCAGTCCTATACTCAGCCCAACCGTGGCAAAGGCGGAAATCACCTCGAAGAGCACCGGTTCCAGGGTTTCCTGGGTGATGGCGAGCAGGGCCACCGTGGACACGGCCACGAGGGTGGCGCCCAGGACAACAACCGAAATGGCCACCCGCATCGCGCCGAAGGCGATGGTCCGGCCAAACGCCCGGACATCCGAGTCACCTCGGGCCTCCGCCACGATTGCCAGGAAGATGACGGCGAGGGTGGTGACCTTGATGCCGCCGGCCGTGGACGCCGAGCCGCCGCCGGCGAACATGAGCATGTCGGTGATCACCAGGGTGCTGGAATCCAGGTCCGACATGTCCACGAGGTTGAAGCCGCCGGACCGCGTCATGACGGACGCAAACACCGAGTGCAGGATCCGGTCCGCCACACTCATCTCACCGATGGTTTTGGTGTTGAACCACTCGAAGGCACCCCAGAGGATGCTGCCGCCCACCAGCAGGATGGTGGTCACCAAAAGGGTGAGCTTGGTGTGCAGGTTCCATCTGCGGATGTTAAGCCTGCTCTGCAGCAGGACCATGATCACCGGGAAGCCGAGGCTGCCGATGAAGACCCCGGCCATCAGCGGCCCCAGGATCCACAGGTCCTCGTCATAGGGGACCAGCCCGTCGGAGTGCGGGGTGAAGCCGGCGTTGTTGAACGCCGACACGGCATAGAACACTGCATGCCAGAGCGCCTGGCCGGGGGACTCACCCAGAATAATGAACCGCGGGGCCATCACCAGCGCCAGGATGAGTTCGATGACCACCGTGGTGGTCACCACGATGCGCAGCAGGGAGCCGACTTCACCCAGCCGGCCCGTGTTCATGCCTTCCTGGGCGATCAGCTTTCCCCGGACACCGAGCCGGCGGTTCACCGCCAGGGCGAGCAGCGAGGCCATGGTCAAAATGCCCAGGCCGCCCACCTGGATGGCGATCAAGATCAGGACCTGGCCGAATCCGGACCAGTGGGTGGCGGTGGAAACGACCGTCAGCCCGGTGACGCACACGGCCGAAACGGCGGTGAAGAAAGCGTCGTACAGGGGGGTGACCTCGCCGCTGCTTGACGAGGCCGGCAGCGACAGCAGCGCGGTGAACAGCAGGATGACCAGCCCGAAGACAATCAGCGCCAGCCGCGCCGGGGAGCTGGCGGCCAAGGAATCCACAAAGTCACGCAGCGCGGAGAATGCGTGGAGGGGGCGAAGCTGCCGCAGCTGCAGCCGGGGCTGCGGGTTGGTTGCCATAATCGTGCTTGTTCCTTGGTTCCAAGTGGGGCGCGGAGGCTCTGCACAGTAGTAAATCACCGATGCAGCTCTCCGCAGCGGTCCGGCGGTATGCCGCGGCTCAGTCTCCCAGTATTGCGCACATCGCGTAGCCTGTTCAGCATGATCAACCGCGGACTCAGTCTTCCGGTCATGCCGACCCGCATCATCTGGCACGAGTCCATGCTGGACTACAACTTTGGCGTCGGCCACCCCATGAGTCCCCTGCGGCTGGACCTCACCGCCAGGCTGGCCCGGGACCTCGGGATTTTCGACCTGCCCGGCGTGTCCCTGGGCAAGCCGTACGTCGCCACCGACGAGGAACTCGGAACCGTGCATGGCAGCGAGTACATCGCCGGGGTCCGCAGCGTCAGTGAGAACCCGCGGTCAAGCCAGGAGAAATTCGGCCTGGGCACCGAGGACAACCCGGCCTTCGCCGGGATGCATGACGCCAGCGCCCGGCTGGTCGGCGGTTCGCTGGCCGCTGCCGACGCCGTCCTCTCCGGGGAAGTGCTCCACGCGGTGAACTTCGGCGGCGGAATGCACCATGCGGCAGCCGAACGCGCCTCGGGTTTCTGCATCTACAACGACGCCGCGGCCGCCGTCGCCCGGCTGCTGGCCGGCGGCGTCGGCAAGGTGCTCTATATCGACGTCGACGCCCATCACGGCGACGGGACCCAGAGCATCTTCTGGGATGACCCGCGCGTCATGACCATTTCCCTGCATGAAACCGGGCTGACGCTCTTTCCGGGCACCGGCTTTGCCAACGAGACCGGCGGCCCCGGGGCCGAAGGAACCGCCGTCAACGTGGCGCTGCCGCCCAGGACGTCCGACGCCGGCTGGCTGCGGGCCTTCCACGCCGTGGTCCCGCAGCTCGCGGAGGCGTTCGCTCCGGACGTTATTGTGAGCCAGCACGGCTGCGACAGCCACCTGGATGACCCCCTGACCAACCTCCGGCTCAGCGTGGAAACGCAGCGGCAGGCAGCCCTGTCGATCGCGGACCTCGCCGCCAACCTCTGCGGCGGCAGATGGATCGCCACCGGCGGCGGCGGCTACAACGTTGTGTCCGTGGTGCCGCGCTCCTGGAGCCTGCTGATGTCCGTGGCGGCTAACGGCCGGATCAGGTGCAATACACCGGTGCCCCTGTCCTGGCGCGAGTACGTCAAGGACAAGTACGGGGAGGATACCCAGCCGCTGATGGGCGACGGCGTGGAACTGTGGTGGAGGTCCTGGGAGGTCGGATACGACCCCAACGACGAGATTGACCGTACGGTCATGGCCACCCGCAAGGAAGTCTTTCCGCTGCACGGGCTGGATCCCTGGTTCGACTAGCGTTCCTGGTTCGACTAGCCGTTCCGGATACCACGCATGTCCCGCACCGACGGGCCGACAGCGGAACCGGCCTTTGTCCCGGAAACGGATAAAGTGGGTGTCATGGTCATCGATGATGTTTTTGCCGTCATTGCGGAGGGCACCCGCCGTGAACTTCTGGGTGCGCTGCGCAGCGGGGATAAATCCGTAGGCGCGCTCGTGGAGGAACTGGAAGTCAGCCAGCCCACCGTCTCGAAGCACCTGAAGGTCCTGCGCGAGGCCGGGCTGGTCAGCATGCGCGCCGAGGGCCAGAAACGCTACTACTCCCTGCAGTCGGCTCCGCTGGAGGAGATCGTGCTGTGGCTCAAGGCATTCAACCTTCCTTCCCTGCAGGAGGCAAAAGGGCCCGACGCGCGGCTCGCCGCCCTCAGCACGGCGGGCAGTGCGGCGGGCAGTGCGGCAGGCACCCCGGCAGGTGCCGGCGCTGCAGCGGCCGCCCCGGCCGCAGCCCGAACGGGACGGCTGTTTGCCGGCCGTCCGGCGTCGTCGGACCCCCGCTCAGCAGCGGCAGCTGCGTCAGCCGAGCTGGAACCGGGAAGCGTTGAAGCGCAGCCGGCAGGAGCGGATCCCGCCGCCGCGCAGCACCTGGGGCGTACCGTCGGCAGGGCCGCTGAACGCGCCGCCGATCTGCTGGGACAGTTCCCGAAGTTCCGGCGTCGCCGCTCCTAGGGCGTCTTCCCCCGTCACACATCGCAGCCGCGGCAGGTGAACGCTAGCGTAGTAGGTGGGGAATACCGAAGGAGCAATCACAACTATGGACCCAACACTCATCAGCGTGCGCGACGACGTTTTCCGCCGCAACCCGGGTGAAACCGAATTCCATCAGGCGGTAGTCGAAGTCTTCGACACGCTGGAACCGGTGCTCCGCAAGCATCCCGAGTTCGGCGAGGCTGCCATTCTGCAGCGGATCTGCGAACCGGAACGGCAGATCATTTTCCGGGTGCCGTGGGTGGATGACCACGGGCAGGTGCAGATCAACCGGGGCTTCCGGGTGGAGTTCAACTCGGCCCTGGGACCTTACAAGGGCGGGCTGCGGTTCCACCCCTCGGTGTATCTGGGCATCGTGAAGTTCCTCGGGTTTGAACAGATTTTCAAGAATGCGCTGACGGGCATGCCCATCGGCGGCGGCAAGGGCGGCTCCGACTTCGATCCGCGCGGCAAGTCCGACGCCGAAGTTATGCGCTTCTGCCAGTCCTTCATGACCGAGCTCTACCGCCACATCGGTGAATACACCGATGTCCCCGCCGGCGACATCGGCGTTGGCGGACGGGAGATCGGCTACCTGTTCGGCCAGTACAAGCGGATCACCAACCGCTACGAATCCGGCGTGCTGACCGGCAAGGGTGTCAGCTGGGGCGGCTCCCTGGTCCGGCCCGAGGCCACGGGGTACGGCGTGGTGCTCTTCGTGGAAGAAATGCTCAAGACCCGCAACCTGAGCCTGGACGGACAGCGCGTCATTGTTTCCGGATCCGGCAACGTGGCCATCAACGCCATCGCCAAGGCCCAGTCACTCGGGGCAAACGTGGTGGCTTGCTCCGACTCCCAGGGGTACGTGGTGGACGAGACGGGCATTGACGTATCGCTGCTGCGCGAGGTCAAGGAAGTCGAGCGCGGACGCATGACCGACTACGCCAAGCGCCGCGGCAGCTCCGCCACCTATGTGCCGGGCCGTTCCATCTGGGACGCCGGAGCCACCGTGGCGCTTCCCTGCGCCACGCAAAACGAGCTCGACGAAGCCGACGCCGCCGCCCTGATCAGGTCCGGTGTGGTTGCGGTGGCGGAAGGGGCGAACATGCCCTGCACGCCGAAAGCCATCGAAGCCTTCCAGGAAGCCGGAGTGCTCTTCGGACCGGGCAAGGCCGCGAACGCGGGCGGGGTGGCCACCTCTGCACTGGAAATGCAGCAGAACGCCAGCCGCGATTCGTGGTCCTTTGAACACACCGAGCGCCGGCTCACGGAAATCATGGTCAATATCCATGACAGCTGCGCCCGCACGGCCGAGGAATACGGCTCGCCCGGCAACTATGTGGTGGGCGCCAACATCAACGGGTTCGTCCGGGTGGCCGACGCCATGCTCGCCCAGGGCGTCATCTAAACAGGGCGTCATCCAAACAGGTAAAACGGCGACACATAACGTTAGCCACGGCACAGAATTTGCGGGTTCGCACGGGCCGGGTTTACGGTCGGAGGCATGACAAAGCGTTGGTATGCGTATTTTCCGTTGGCTCTGGAGGAGCCTGCGCGGTAATACGCTGACGCCAACCTTCAGAGCCACCGGGGCAGGGATGATTCCCTGCCCTTCGCCATATCCGGCGGGCTTTGAGGAGTCTCCCCGCCGGTCCGCAACCTGCCGAACGGGAAAGACCATGACTGTTACCTCCGGACCCCTGACCGGACCCCTGACCGGACCGGCTGCGCCCGGCGCCGCCGGCCGTGAACCGGCCCACTCCAATCCCCGGACCACCGGGTTCAGCCCGCTGCCGGCTCCCCGGCAACTGCGGCAGGAACTGGCTCCCGCCTCCGGTCTGATCCGCAGCATTGACCGGTCCCGGGCAGAAATCCGCGCCGTCCTGAACGGCGTGGATGACCGGCTGCTGGTCATTGCCGGCCCGTGTTCCATCCATGATCCGGCGGCAGGACTCGACTACGCCCGGCGGCTGGCGGCGGCAGCCCGCGAGCACCGGGAGGACCTCCTGATCGTGATGCGGGCCTACTTCGAAAAGCCCCGTACCACCGTCGGCTGGAAGGGCCTGATCAACGATCCGCGCCTGGACGGATCCCACGACATCGCCGAAGGCCTGCGTGCCGCCCGGCGGTTCCTCCTTGAAGCCGGGAACCTGGGCCTGCCGGTCGCCACGGAGTTCCTGGAACCGGTCAGCGCGCGGTACCTGGCGGACCTGGTGAGCTGGGGCGCCGTGGGAGCGCGGACCACCGAGAGCCAGGTCCACCGCCAGCTGGCGTCGGGCCTGCCGATGCCGGTGGGGTTCAAGAACGGAACCGACGGCTCACTGGACGTTGCCTTGGATGCCTGCCGGGCAGCCTCGGCGCCGCAAAGCTTCCTGGGCATCGACGACGACGGCCGGGCCTCCGTGGTCAGCACCGCAGGGAACCCGGACACGCATCTGATTCTGCGCGGAGGGGCAGCCGGGCCAAACTTCTCCCCGGCGGACGTGGCTGCGGCAACCGATGCCCTGGCGGCCAGGGGCCTCAACCCCAGGCTCATCATCGACGCCAGCCACGCCAACAGCGGCAAAAGCCATGTTCGCCAGGCGGAGGTTGCACTGGAACTGGCGGCCAGGCTGGGGAGCGGCGGAACGACGTCGTCCGCCGTGGCCGGCGTGATGCTGGAGAGCTTCCTGGTTGCCGGAGCCCAGAAACTGGACGAATCCGCCCCCGGACGGCTGGCGTACGGGCAGAGCATCACCGACGCCTGCATGGGATGGGACGCCACTGTGCCCGTCCTGCGGTCCCTTGCCGATGCGGCCCGCAGACGGCGCGAAGATGCCCGGTGAACTTCCACTATCGTGACCTCAGACACTAGAGTGGAAGACCGGACGGTTAATCACTAACGGTCCGCAAAGCAGTCCCAGTGGCAGTCACCGCGTTCACGCCGATGCTGCAGTGCAGCCGGTTGTTGAGCATCATTAAAGGACTCAAGGCAAATGGCAGACGAGGGAAATTTCTCGGACGTGAGGTTTCTGACCGTGTCAGAGGTTGCGGATGTCATGCGGGTGTCCAAAATGACCGTGTACCGGCTGGTGCACTCGGGCGAGCTTCCCGCCGTCCGTTTCGGGCGCTCGTACCGCGTGCCGGAATCAGCCGTCCAGCAGGTGCTGAAAAACGCCGTCATTGACCGCCGTTCAGACACTGCCTAGTACTGTCACTGGATACCGCGGCGAGGCGGTACCCTGTTAAAGAACGTTTTACATCGTGGCAACTATCTGCCGGTGTCAATGCGCGGGTGCCAACGGTGCCGAAGCGTTGGAGCCGGCGTCTGACTATTTCAAGTTTGTGAGGACTCTGTGGGTTCAGTTATCAAGAAGCGCCGCAAGCGTATGGCAAAGAAGAAGCATCGTAAGCTGCTTCGCAAGACCCGCCACCAGCGTCGCAACAAGAAGTAACCAGGAATTTTCTGGCCAAACCCGCCGTGCCCTTCGGGGCCCGGCGGGTTTGTTGTTTAAGGCTGGTTGGCTGCCGCAAGGCCGGCGACGGTCCTAGCGGGACCGGACCCAGGAGAAGCCCCGCCACAGGCCGTAGGCGCCCCCGGCCACCGTGGCACCCTTCAGGCCCAGGGTGGCCGCGCGGCGTCCGGACCGGAAATCGTAGATGGGCCAGTTGCGGTCCCTGGCGTGCCGGCGCAGGCGGGCGTCCGGATTGATCGCCACGGGATGTCCCACCAGGCTGAGCAGCGGAACATCGTTGTAGGAATCGCTGTAGGCCCAGCAGCGGTCGAGGTCGAGGCCTTCCTTCTTCGCCAGGACCTTGACGCCTTCGGCCTTCGCCGGACCGTGCAGGAACTCGCCCACCAGGCGGCCGGTGTAGAGCCCTTCGTCAATTTCGCTGACCGTTCCCAGCGCACCGGTGAGGTGCAGGCGGTCCGCGATCACCGAGGCGACTTCCACGGGCGTGCCGGTGACCAGCCAGACGGGCCGTCCGGATTTCATGTGCTGTTCCGTGAGGGCCCGGGTGCCCGGCCAGATCTTGGACTCGATCATCTCGTCATACACTTCTTCGCCCAGGACCCGGATATCTGCGGCTGCCAGGCCGGTGGCCAGCGTCAGGGCGGCGTCGCGCACGGAGTGCACGTCCTTGAGGTTCTCGCCCTGCAGCATAAACCTGGCCTGCTTACGGGCGAAGCCGAAGGCCTCCCGGAGCGTGAAAACCTTGCGCTGGTACATTTTGCGGCCCACGTGGAACAGGCTGGCTCCGCGCATCAGGGTGTTGTCGACGTCGAAAAACGCAGCCTCGCCGGGTTTGACCGCCGGAGCCAGAGGCTCGGCGGCTCGTACTGCGGTGGTTCTGGGCATACCACTGAGTCTACGCAAAAAGTCCTCCGGGGCACCGTCGCCCCTTGCGGGTTCCGGGGAAACCGGACGGGGCGGTTATTTTAGAGGTATGACCTCAACAGATGCGCATCCTGATCTCCTCCTGCTCACCCGGCCGGGCTGCCACCTGTGCGAAGGAGCCCGCGAGGTTCTCGAGAGGATCCGCTCTGACCTGGGCATCGGCTGGCGCGAACAGTCCATCGAAGGGGACGCGGACCTGACCTCCCGTTTCGGTGAAGAGATACCCGTGCTCCTGATCGACGGCATCCAGCGCGATTTCTGGCAGCTGGACGAAACCCGTCTCCGACGTCTTCTGGGTGCCTAGCGGCGGAAGCTTTGTCCCCTCCGGCCGCGGGCTTAGAGTGGGAAATCCGGACAGCACCGACAACCGATAGGCACATGTGAGCACCTCCGAGGAATCCGACCGGTCTGCCGGTGCAGCCGCCCGGCACATTCCGCCTGCCTCGCTCGCCCGCCTGACCATTTACCTCAGGGCGCTGAGCGGCATGCTGGCCGAGGGGAACGAGCGTGTGTCCTCAGATGAACTGGCGGAAGCGGCGGGTGTTAATTCCCCGAAGCTCCGCAAGGACCTGTCCTACCTGGGCTCATACGGCACCCGCGGCGTCGGCTACGACGTGTCCTACCTCAGCGAACAGATCGCCTCCGCGCTGGGCCTGACCCGCAGCTGGCGGGTAGCCATTGTCGGGGCCGGAAACCTCGGCAGGGCGCTGGCCGGCTACCCGGGATTCGGCTCCCGCGGGTTCGAAGTGGTGGCCCTGCTCGACGCGGACCAGCTGCTGATCGGCCAGGAAGTCGGCTGGCTGCGCGTCAGCTCGGTCGAGTCCATGGAGAGCGTGCTGGAGCGGACGCGGACCAATATGGCCGTCCTGTCCGTTCCCGCGGAGGTGGCCCAGGACCTGTGCGACCGCCTCGTTGCCTGCGGCGTCACCAGCATCCTGAGCTTTGCGCCCGTGCTGCTGCAGGTCCCGGACCACGTCCAGGTGCGGAAGGTTGACCTGGCCACCGAACTGCAGATCCTGGCCTACCATGCGCAGCGGGCCCAGGTCTCGGACATCGCCTCCAAGGCCCGGGCCCGGTTGGCAACATAGCTCTCAGCCGGAGGTCCGGGAGCCGCCGGCTGAACCGTCAGGACATGCTCAGGTACTGGCTGCGCCTGGGGCGGAAGTACCTGCTGCAGTCACCCCGGTAGAGCAGCCCGAGGCCGCCGGCTGCTGCCAGCACGGCAAGGACCTGGAAAACGGAGCCGGCAGCTGCCGCGCCCGCCAGACCCGCGGCGGCTAGGACCGAGCCGCCAATGCGTGCCCAGTTCCTGCCTTCCCTGACCAGCACGGCGACCAGCAGATAGATTCCGAAAACCACGATCGAGGACGCGAGAGTGACCACCTGCAGGGCAGCGGCATACTCGCCGGCATCCACGCCGAGTTTCTCAAGCTGGGCCGCGTTGGACGGCAGCTCGGTCACGGGGCTGCGGCTGGCCCGGACCCCTCCCCAGAGACTGATGACGCCGGCAGCCACAATCAGGACGAACGCGAAACCCACGATCCGTGGCCGCGGGCCCTTCCACTCGCTGTAGGGAATCCGGGCCGGGACAGCCGGCGCAGGGGCAGCGGCCGGCGGGTCCGGGATTGACAGAGCGCCGGTGCCGGCGGGCTGTTCCACCGCGGCGGTCTCTTCCGGGACGGGTGGTGCCGGCGGCGCCGGCGGGGCTGCTGCTGATAACGGCACTGCTGCCGATGGTGCAGCCGCGCGCCGGTGTGCAGCAGGAAGCCGGACGCCCGGCGAGCCCGGGGCCTTTCGGCCGAGGCCAAATACACGGCGCTTTTGAGGGTTGGGGGAAGCAGGAAGTGAACTCATCTTCGGGTGCCGCCTTTGCAAAAAAAGGGATACGCTCCGCGCCGGGCAATCGCTGCGGTCCCGGCGGGTCATCAAACGCTACAGCGCTTCTTCCGCGGTGTGACCAGCGTCAGCGGTTTGAGGCATGCGGGGCACCAAAAAGGGCCGGCCCCATTCCGGGCCGGCCCTTTGTGCGGAACCTTTTGTGCAGGTTGAGCAGCGCTCGGGTTTAGTAGTAGGGACCGAAGCGGGGCCGCTTCTGGAAGTACGGCTGCGCCTGCGGGCGGTACAGCATGACGATTCCGGCGATCCCGGCAAGCGAAGCGAGCAGCGAGACCAGTTCCATGGGGGAGGAGAACGCGAGACCGGTCACCAGGGAGAGCAGCACCCCGACGGCGGACAGCGAGGCGAAAACCGTTCCGATGATCCGTGCCCAGTTCTTGCCGCTGCGGATCAGGAAAGCAATCAGCACATAGACGGCCAGCACAATCAGGGACATGACGACCCCGGTGGTGGCGGCAAAGCTCTGCACCGTTTCTTCCGTCATGCCGGCTTCGTCAAACACCTGCCGGTCCTCGGCGGACAGCGATCCGAAAATGTCCTCCGCTGAGATGGAAAGGGATGAAGCGATCATGTAGATCAGGGTCAGGATCCCGCCGGCCAGAATCAGCCAGAATCCGGTCATGACCTCACGCGGCGGCGCACCCTTGCCGCCGGGCATTTGCCCGGACTCAGGGTAGGCGTAACCGGAAGGCTGGGCGGACTGATAGCCGTACGGGCTCTGCGGCTGCTGGCCGTAGGGCTGCTGTCCGTACGGGGACTGGTTGTAGGGCTGGCCGTAGGGGGAGGACTGCTGACCGGAAGACTGCGCCGGTCCCGGCTGCCCGTACGGAGTGTAGGGCTGGTCGGCCTGCCCCGGCTGGTTCTGGCCGTGCTGGGGCGGCTGGGGGAGGCGCTGGCCGTACCTGGGTCCGTCGTCGGCGGCGGGGCCGGGATCTCGTGGCTGGTTCGGGTCGCGGGGGTCCGGAGTATTCGGAGGTGTGCTCATTGCCGCCTACTTGCTGGTTGGTGCAGGGAGCTGCTCGGGCAGACGCCGGGTCTTTTCGATGCAGCAGTCGTTCTGCGGGTGCTGTCGGATGCTGTGCAGTGCCCTCGGGCACACCGTGCGAACCGGGGCCGGTCATGGCGCCGGGGCGCCGGGGAACGCAATCGGATTCCCCTAGCCTATCGCGGCCTCAGCCGTCCGTCGCGGGTTCCCGAACATCGGGCCGCCTCTCCCGGCTCCGGGGAGGGCCCGGAAACACACGGCCCGGAAACACGCGGCCCGGAAATACAGGAACACCCCGGCCGCTGGCCGGGGTGTTCCTGGATGAAGCCTCGTCAGGCGCGGTGCCTCGGGTGCGGTACCCCGGGTCCGGCCAGGACAGGCAGGATCAGGATGCCGCCACGAAGGCTGCATCCACTGAGATGGTCACTTTGTCGCCCACCAGGACGCCGCCGGTTTCCAGGGCGGCGTTCCAGGTCAGGCCGAAGTCCTTGCGGCTGATGACGGTGGAGCCGGAGAATCCGGCGCGCGTGGCACCGAAGGGGTCCACAGCTACCCCGTTAAATTCGGTGTCCAGGACCACCGGAAGGGTGGTGCCCTTGATCGTCAGGTCACCGGAAACCTTGTAGGTTTCGCCGGAGCCCTCTACGCCGGTGACGGCGAACGTCAGTTCGGGGAACTGCTCGACGTCGAAGAAATCGGCTCCCTTGACGTGCCCGTCGCGGTTGGCGTCGTTCGAGTTGAACGAGGCGGACTTGATCACTGCGTTGATGGTCGACTCTTCGAGGGACGGTCCAACTTCCATGACCGCGCTGACATCGTCGAAGTTGCCGCGCACCTTGCTGATTCCGGCGTGGCGGACTGTGAAGCCCACCTCGCTGTGCGAGCCGTCAAGGGTCCAGGTGCCGGTGGAAAGTCCGCTGGGGATCATGGTGTTCTCCTGTTGCTGGTGGGTGTCGGGGCGCCGCCCCGATGCATGTCGATGCATTTGCATCTACTCTCGCACAGATTCATTCAAGCTTCAAGTATTTTCCAGATTTAGTTCACGGCGCTTCCTCTGCGAAACTTGTTGCATGTCCCGTGCCTCGATCCACCTCGTCCGCCATGGAGAAGTCTTCAACCCGAACGGAGTCCTCTACGGGCGCCTGCCGGAATTCCATTTGTCCGACCTGGGGCAGGAGATGGCCCGCCGCGTCGCCGGTCACTTTGAAGCCCGCAGGAACGACGGCGCGAAGCTGGTGCACCTGGTGGCCTCGCCGCTGACCCGGGCGCAGGAGACCGCTGCGCCGGTCGCCGCCGCCCTGGGCCTGGAGATCACCACCGACGAACGCATCCTTGAGGCAACCAACCGCTTCGAAGGCCTTTCCGGCGTCACCAGCCGGCTGCGCAACCCCCGGTACTGGCCGCTGATGTACAACCCGCTCAAGCCCTCCTGGGGTGAGCCCTATGCAGCCCAGGTGGAACGCGTGATGGCCGCCGTCCAGGACGCCCGGGTTCAGGCGTTGGAGCTGGGCGGAGACAAGGCCGAAGCCGTGCTGGTCAGCCACCAGCTGCCCATCTGGGTCACCCGGCTCGCCGCCGAGGGCCGCAAGCTCTGGCATGATCCGCGCAACCGCCAGTGCACGCTGACCTCCGTTACTACGCTGGATTTTGACGGTGACACGCTGATCGGCGTCCGCTACGCGGAGCCGTCCGCAGACCTGCTGCCCGGGGCTGCGAATATTCCGGGAGCATAATAGAATTACTACGCGTTGTAGAAGTGGCAGCCCCCGCCGCGATGAAAGCTGGAAATAGTTGAAAAATCCTCAGAGCATTCCCCAGCCGGATGCCATGCGCCGCCGCTCCTTCCTGAAGTTCGGAGCCGGTCTGGCCCTTGGCGTACCCCTGGTGACGGCAGCGGCCGGTTGCGCCGTCGAGGATCCCCTGGCAGCACAGGCCAAAGCGGGGGACAACAAGAACTACATCGCCGGCGACGGGTCCGTCACCGAATACGCCTCCGACCAGCGCGGGGAGCCGGTGGAATTCTCCGGCACTCTCTTTGACGGCACAACCGTTCCCTCCTCGGACTTCGCCGGCGACGTGGTTGTGCTGAACTTTTGGTACGCGGCCTGTGCCCCGTGCCGCAAGGAAGCCCCGGACCTGGTGGAACTGCACGAGATGTTTGAGCCCGAGGGAGCGCGCTTTTACGGCGTGAACATCCGGGACGAACGCAGCACCGCTGAAGCCTTTGAGCGTTCCTTCGCCATTCCCTATCCCAGCTACCAGGACAAGGACGGCGGGATCCTGCTGGCCATGACGCAGTTCGTGCCGCCGTCGGCCGTTCCCACCACCCTGGTTCTGGACCGTGAGGGCCGCGTTGCCGCCCGGATTCTCGGGCTGGCGGACAAGAGCACCCTGAAGGCCCTGATATCTGACGCGCTGGCAGCTTAGCCGGCATGTTTCCTTCCGCCGTCACAGCCGTAACCGCCGTCCCTGCAGCAGCGCTGCCGGCCGCGAACGTCTTCGCCGAGACCATCCTCAACGGATCCATGCTCCTGGCCATCCCGGTGGCGGCCCTGGCCGGCCTCGTGTCCTTCCTCTCGCCGTGCGTTCTGCCGCTGGTCCCGGGCTACCTGGGCTACGTCACCGGGCTTACCGGCGTCGATCTGCAGAAGCAGCGCCGCGGACGGATGCTGGCCGGAATCGGGCTGTTCGTCCTCGGATTCTCCGCCGTTTTTGTCATCATCGGCGCAGGCGTCGGACAGCTCGGCGGCTGGCTGCGCGGTGCCGACCAGGCCTGGATTCCGCAGGTACTGGGTGCGGCCATCATTGTCCTCGGCATCGTCTTCATGGGCGGACTGAGCTGGTTCCAGCGGGACCGGAAGATCGCCGCCAGGCCGCCGGCCGGGCTCTGGGGTGCGCCGCTGCTCGGCATCACCTTCGGGCTGGGCTGGGCGCCGTGCCTCGGACCGACCCTGTCCGCCGTGCAGCTGCTCTCCTTCTCCGGTGACGACGCCACCGCCGCGAAGGGCGCCTTCCTGACCTTCATTTACTGCCTTGGCCTGGGACTTCCCTTCCTGCTGATCGCGCTGGGCTTCCGGCGGGGGATGGGTGCGCTGAGCGTTTTCCGCCGGCACCGGCTCGCGATGCAGCGGTTCGGCGGCGGCATGCTGATTGTCCTGGGCATCCTGATGCTCACAGGTGTGTGGAACATCTGGATCAACGATCTCCAAGGTTGGTTGGATAGTGTGACCCTGCCGATCTGATGAGCGCGGCACCCACCTGCCGCAGCTCCTGCCCAGCACGAACCCTCCACAGAACTATGAGAACCAGTTGAACCGTGAACCGGATGTTTTGACCGAAGCCGAGAAAAACGGCGGCAGCCCCGCAGCCGTGCCCGGAAAGGGCGGCAAGGGCGGCAAAAACGGCGGCCGCGGCGGCGATGTCCAGCTGCCCTCGCTCGGCCCGCTGGGTCTGCTCCGCTGGGCCTGGACCCAGCTGACCAGCATGAGGACGGCGCTGTTCCTGCTCCTGCTGCTGGCCGTGGCGGCAGTGCCGGGCTCGCTGTTTCCGCAGCGTCCGGCCAACCCCGCCGTGGTCACCCAGTATCTGGAGGACAACCCGGACACCGGGCCCTGGCTGGACCGGTTCCAGCTGTTCGACGTGTACTCCTCCGTCTGGTTCTCGGCCATTTACCTGCTGCTGTTCGTGTCCCTGATCGGCTGCGTCATCCCGCGGGCCAAGGCCCACTACCGGGCCATGCGCTCAAAGCCCCCGCGCACCCCCAAGCGCCTGTCCCGGCTGCCGGAATACGGGACCCTGGCCATCCCGGCGTCATCGGGCCTCACCGCAGCGTCCGCCGTCGAGCAGGCAGCGCAGATGCTGCGCAAGCGCGGCTACCGGGTGGACGTCCGCGACCTCGACGGCGACCGTCCGTCAGTGGGCGCCGAACGGGGCTTCGCCAAGGAAGTGGGGAACCTCGTGTTCCACACCGCCCTGATCGGGGTCCTGGTCTCCATCGCCGTCGGCGGGCTGTTTGGCTACAGCGGCCAGAAGATTGTGGTGGAGGGGGAGTCCTTCGTTAACACCCTGGTTGGCTACGACTCCTTCACCCCCGGCACCAGCTTCACCGAGGAGCAGCTGGCTCCCTACTCGCTCACGCTGGACAAATTCGATGTCGAATTCGACCGTGAGTCGCAGACCCACTACGGCCAGCCGCTGGACTTCGCCGCAACCATGACGGTGAGGGACAGCCCGGACGCCCAAGAGCACACGGAAACCCTGAAGGTCAACGCACCGCTCACCATCGGCGGCAGCCGCATCTACCTCGTCGGCAACGGTTACGCCCCCGTGGTCACGGTGCGCGACGGCGAGGGCAACATTGCGCTGCAGGGCCCGGTTGTCTCCGTCCCCAGCGACGGCATGTACACCTCCCTGATGGTGATCAAGGCTCCCGACGCCAAGCCGGACCAGCTCGGCTTTGTAGGCTTCTTCCTGCCCACGGCCATGCTTGACGACCAGGGCGTGTCCTACTCCGGTGATCCGGATCCGTTCAATCCCCAGCTGAACCTGAACGCCTACTACGGCGATCTGGGCCTGGACGAGGGAGTGCCGAGCAACGTCTACGTGCTCGACACCGAAAACCTGACCGAAATCAACAGTCGGAATCTGGACGACGGCGGCATCGTCCTGGGCGCCAACCAGACGTACGAGCTGCCCGAAGGGAAGGGTTCCATTACCTTCGACGGCATCAAGCGGTACGCCGCACTGGACATCCACTACGACCCGGCCAAGGTCTGGGTCCTCGGTTTCGCCACCCTGTCGCTGGCCGGCCTGGCCGCTTCGCTGTTCCTGGCGCGCCGCCGCGTCTGGATCCGCTCCGGCACCCATGCCGACGGGCGCATCATGGTTGAATACGGGCTGCTGGCCCGCGGCGAAGACCAGCGGTTGTCCAGCGAGGCGGCCGCAGTCCGGACGCTGCTGGAGAAGCAGTGGTTGGCGGGCAGCGGCGCCGTGGAGGACAATGGCGCGGGGGACACATCCGCTTCGGGCTCCGGAGCGCACAGCACACACCGGGACGCAAAGCCCGAAGCATCAGCGGCGGACAGCAAAGCCGCTCAGGAGAAGGAAACAGGTAAGGACTCGTAATGCCCTCCATTGACTACACCCTCGCTGAGTACAGCGAGCTGTTCATGCTGTTGGCGGCGTTCGCCTATACGGTGGCGTTCCTGGCCTTCACATGGGACCTCGCACAGAGCAGCAGGACCATCAAGGCGGTGGAGAGCAGGGTGGCGCAGCAGGGCGCTGCGGTTCCGGCGAAGGCTGAAGCACTCTCCGGCGCATCCGCCCGCGCCTCCGGTTCCGCCCGCGCGGGATCTTCCGGGTCGGACAGCTACCTCGCGGACGGCAATGTCCGCGGCTGGGACGCCGACGGCGAGCCCGTTGCGCAGACCGCCGACGCCTCCATGGGGTACGTCGGAGCGCGCCGGAACAGTGCGCGCGTCGCCGTCGCACTGACCGTCCTGGGTGCCCTGATCCACACCGCCGCCGTAGTCGCCCGCGGGCTCGCGGCGCACCGGGTGCCCTGGGGCAACATGTATGAGTTCTGCACCACCGGCGCCCTGGTGGTGGCCGTTGTGTTCCTGCTGGTCCTGCTCAAGCGCGACCTTCGGTTCCTGGGCACACTGGTGCTGGGTCTGATCCTGGTCATGATGATGGTTGCCACCATCGGCTTCCCCACGCCGGTGGCACACCTGATTCCGGCCCTGCAGAGCTACTGGCTCATCATCCACGTTTCCGTGGCCGTCATTGCCTCTGCACTGTTTACCCTCACCTTCGCCATGTCCGTGCTGCAGCTGCTCCAGGCCGACCGCGAGACGAAAATCCGTACCGGCGGAACGTCCAAGCTGGGCTTCCTGCGGATCGTCCCGTCCGCGCAGAGCCTCGAGAACTTCTCCTACCGGATCAACGCCGTCGCCTTCGTGCTGTGGACCTTCACCCTGATGGCCGGTTCGGTCTGGGCCGAGCAGGCCTGGGGTCGGTACTGGGGCTGGGACACCAAGGAAGTGTGGACCTTCGTGATCTGGGTGGTCTACGCAGGCTACCTGCACGCCCGCGCCACCCGCGGCTGGACCGGTACCCGTGCCGCCTGGCTGTCGATCGTCGGCTACCTGTGCGTGATCTTCAACTTCACCATTGTGAACGTCTACTTCGCCGGCCTGCACAGCTACTCCGGCGTCTAGCCAAGCGCCGGCGGACGGATTGTCCGCAGCCCCAAGCCCGCCTCCCGGTTCGCCGGGAGGCGGGCTTTTTTGCTGCCCGCGCCCGCGCCGCCGGGACGGAGGGGCCGCCAGTCGTCACGGAGGGGAGCCACGGAGCGGGAGCCACTGAGCCGTGAAGGGGCGGGGAGGGGCTGGGAGGGGCTGGGAGGGGCTGCGCCGCACGGGTTCCCACTCTTCGTGGCTGAGGGGGCTGGTGGGGCAACTCCTGGCACGCGAGAACTCAGAGAGTGGGAACCTGTGCGGATGGACGCCCGGCCCTTGATACACCCGCCGCCGTGCCGGCCGGCCCTTGATACACCCGCCGCCGTGCCGGCCGGCCCCCTGACAACCCGCCGCCGTGACGGCCGGCCCCCTGACAACCCGCCGCCGTGCCCGCCGCATTACAAAGAAACCCGCCCCCCGGAGTGCGGGAGCGGGTTTCCTGGAGGTCAGGTAGTGGGCCGGCTGCTAGCTGCTCGGCTTCTCATCGTCGTTCTTCTTCTGTCCGGCCTGTTTCTCCCGCTCGCGCAGCTCGGCCTCGCGGCGCTTGAGCTCGGCTTCCTTCGCCTGCTGGCGGCGCCGGAGCTCGAGGTTGCGCAGGAAGTCCGGATCGTCATCGGGCGCGGTGGGGCGGCGGGGCTTGCGGTTCTTCGGCTCGGGTCCGCTTTTGGGGCGGCCGAACAGGAACCACAAAAGCGCGCCGAGCACGGGCAGCAGCACGATCGTGAAGAGCCAGGCAGTCTTGGAAATGCTGCGCACCTCCTGTGCCCGCGACATGACGCAGTCGATGATGGCATAAATAATGACGGCGGCGACAATGATGACACCGAAAAGCACGAGGCGAGGCATGTATCAATTGTAGTGGAGCAGGCCACAGCTGTGTCCTCCCGACCGGAGCCGGGCGGGTCGGTAACCGGTCCAAGAGCCCGGCGAAGACGCGCAAAGGCACAGGAGCGCCTAGAATGGGCCTGTGGCTTTCTGGAAATTTACCGCTCTCCGCCTTGGTTTGGTGGCCCTCTTCTTTGCTGCATGCGTCTGGCTGGGCCTTGGCCTGGTGTTGTCTGCGATTGTCGGCGCCGTGCTCGCCTGGTGCGTCACCTACCTCTTCTTCCGCGAGATGCGCGACGCCGCGGCCCGCAGCGTGCAGCATCGCTTCCGCGGCGATGCGCCGCCCTCGCGCAACAAGGCGGAACTGGACGACGCCGGCGCGGAAGACAGCCTGCTTGACGCCCATCCGGACGTGCAGATCGACAACGACCGCAAGCCCCGCGGCAAGTAGGCCCCCGGCGAGAGCCCCGGAGGCAGGCCCCGCAGGCAAGCCCGGAGGCAAGCCCGGCAAGTAAGCCCTAGGCCAGCAGCCGGGTCAGGACGAGTCCGAGGCTGAACAACAGGGAGAAGCCCAGGTTGATCAGTCCGGTCTGCTGCAGGACCGGGATCAGGCTCCGGCGCTTCTTGCCCTTGAGCATGAGCCAGCTCGGCATCAGGCAGGCCGGGATGAGCAGCAGTACCAGCAGCACCCAGGGGTAGTCCGCGGCGATGAACAGCGGCAGCAGGATGGCCAGCGCCAGCATCATGACATAGCTGATCCGGGCGGCCTCATCGCCCAGGCGCACGGCCAGGGTCCGTTTGCCGGCTTCGCGGTCCGTCGGGATATCCCGCACGTTGTTGGCCATCAGCAGGGCCATGGCGATCAGCCCGGTTCCCACGGCGCCGAGCACCGACGGAAGGCTGATCTGGCCGGCCTGGGTGTAGGTGGTTCCCAGGGTGGCCACGAGGCCGAAGAACACAAACACGAAGAGATCGCCCAGGCCCATGTAGCCGTAGGGGTTCCGGCCGCCCGTGTAGCCCCAGGCCGCGGCGACGCAGCCCAGGCCCACCAAGATCAGGAACCAGGTGGAGGAGAGGACGATCAGGGCCAGCCCGGCAAGCATCGCGGCGCCGAAGCACGCAAAGGCGGCGTACTTGACCTGCTTGGCGGGTGCTGCGCCGGAACCGGTCAGCCGCAGCGGGCCCACCCGGTTGTCGTCGGTGCCGCGGATGCCGTCCGAGTAGTCGTTGGCGTAGTTCACGCCCACCTGCAGCAGCACGGCCACCAGTGCGGCCAGCACGGCGTGCAGGGGTTTGAAGGAACCCAGGTCGTATGCTGCCGCCGTTCCGATAATGACCGGCGCCACCGCCATCGGCAGGGTGCGGGGGCGGGCTCCTTCTAACCACTGCGCGGCTGTAGCCACAATCAACGTCCTTTTACTTGAGTGATGTTCAACGTTCTATTCTTCCGCAGCCGTGGAGCGCGGAAGTTCCCCGGGCAGGGGCACTGCAGCTCAGGGGTGGGTGTGCCCCGCGGCATCCAGCAGCAGGCGAAGGCCCATCCGGTCCGTTTTGCCGTTGGGCAGCAGGGGAAGGGCCTCCAGCAGCAGGACCACTTTGGGCACCGCGGGCTTGCCGAGCGAGGAGCGGACAGCGTCCTTCACCTTTTCGGGATCCACGGAGCCGACGACGGCGGCGCCCACCAAGCTGCCCCATTCCGGGCTGTCCAGGCCCAGGACCACGGCTTCGGAAACTTCGGGCAGCTGCTCGATGGAGGCTGCGACGGCGGCGGCTGAAACTTTGATGCCTCCGGTGACAATCACGTCATCGAGCCGCCCGGAGACGGTGACCAGACCGTTCTGCACGCTGCCGGCGTCGTCGGTGCGGTACCAGCGTTTTCCGGAATTGAAGCGGAACCGTTCAGCGGTCAGCTCCGGCCGGCCCATGTAGCCTTCGGCCAGGACGTCCCCGGCAATCCACAGGGATCCGGACTCCACAACGACATCGACGCCCGGCAGCGGAACGCCGTCGTACACGCAGCCGCCGCAGGTTTCACTCATTCCGTAGGTGGTGACGACGTTCAGGCCCTGGGCCGCGGCGTCGGCCAGCAGCCCGGCACCGGCAGGTGCTCCGCCGAGGAGGATGGCGTTGAAACGGCGCAGCACGCGCAGGGTCTCGGGTTCCGGGTTGGTCAGCAGCCGGTGCAGCTGGGTGGGAACCAGCGACGTGAAACGGTTGCGGTCGGTCATTTCGGCGGCGGCCTGCGTGAACCGCGCCGCGCTGAAGGATCCCGACGTGTCCATAAAGACGGGGTGCGTTCCGGCATACAGGGAGCGGATGAGCACCTGGACCCCGGCAATGTAATGCGCCGGCAGTGCCATCAGCCATTGCCCGTCGGCATGCAGCGCCATGGCCGTGGCCATGGACGAGGCTGCGAGGGCATCAGTGGTGAGCATGGTCTGTTTGGGTGCGCCCGTGGACCCGGAGGTGCTGATCACCAGGGCTATGTCATCGTTGGGCAGCTCACCGGAGAAGGTCTGGTCCGGGTTCGCGTGCGGGGCGACGGCGGGGCCCTCGCCGGCGAGGGCGGCGGCCAGCGGAGCCAGAAGCGTTTCGGCGTTGAAGCCTGCGGGAGTATGGACGGTCAGCAGTTCCATGGCGGGCCTAGAAGTAGTAGGGGAAGGAGGACCAGTCGGGATCCCGTTTTTCGAGGAAGGCTTCCTTGCCCTCCACAGCTTCATCGGTCATGTAGGCCAGCCGGGTGGCTTCCCCGGCAAACACCTGCTGCCCGGCCAGGCCGTCGTCCGCGAGGTTGAAGCCGAACTTCAGCATGCGGATGGCCTGCGGGGACTGCCGGGCAATGTCGGCAGCATACTCCAGGGCAACCTTTTCCAGGTTCTCGTGGTCCACCGCCTCGTTCACGGCGCCCATGGCCACCATGTCCTCGGCGGAATATTCACGGGCGAGGAAGAAAATCTCGCGGGCCTTCTTCTGTCCGATCTGCCGGGCCAGCAGGGCCGAACCGTAGCCGGCGTCAAAACTGCCCACGGTGGCGTCGGTCTGCTTGAACTTTCCGTGCTGCCGCGAGGCGATGGTCAGGTCCGAGACCACGTGCAGGCTGTGGCCGCCGCCGGCAGCCCACCCGTTAACGACCGCAATGACCACCTTGGGCATGGTCCGCATCAGGCGCTGGACTTCCAGGATGTGCAGGCGTCCGGCGCGGGCCGGATCAATGGTTTCCTTCGTCTCGCCCTCGGCATACCGGTATCCGTCGCGGCCGCGGATCCGCTGGTCGCCGCCGGAGCAGAAGGAATGGCCGCCGTCCCTGGGCGAGGGGCCGTTGCCGGTGAGCAGGACAGTGGCGACGTCGGGGGTCATGCGTGCGTGGTCCATGGCCCGGTACAGCTCATCCACGGTGCCCGGGCGGAAAGCGTTGCGGACTTCCGGACGGTTGAACGCGATGCGCACCGTCGGCAGGTCGCGCACGATGCCGCCGTCGGCCGTGCGCTCCACTTGGCGGTGGTAGGTCATGTCCTGCAGGTCCTCAAATCCTGAGACAAGACGCCACTGCTGCGGGTCGAAAATATCGGACACCTGTTTTGGAAGTTCTGTGCTCACAGTTCCGAGTTTATCGCTCCGCCCCAAACCGGCCGTGAGGGAGGCATTTTGGCCTCAGGTACTGTCACCGCACCGCGGCTCTGGAATACGTTGGCACCATGGCTGGCTCCGCACCGGGGATCGATGGCCCCGCATCCGATGCAATGCTCAAGCTCGGCAGGTTCTTCACCCGCTGGGATGAAACCGCTGACGGCAGGGCGGTTTTCCGTGAAGGCGGGCGGAAGGGGGATTCCTTCTACCGCAACCGGTGGAGCCACGACAAAGTGGTGCGCTCCACGCACGGAGTGAACTGCACGGGTTCGTGCTCCTGGAAGGTCTACGTCAAGGACGGGATCATCACCTGGGAAGCGCAGGAAACCGACTATCCGACGGTCGGTCCGGACCGGCCCGAATACGAGCCCCGCGGTTGCCCGCGCGGGGCCGCCTTCTCCTGGTACACCTATTCGCCCACCCGTGTCCGCTACCCGTATATCCGCGGCGTGCTGCTGGAAATGTACCGGGCGGCCAAACGCGAGACCGGCGACCCCGTGCTGGCCTGGGAATCCATCATTAACAACCCCGAGCGGCGCCGGACCTACCAGCAGGCCCGCGGCAAGGGCGGGCTGGTGCGCTCCAGCTGGGCCGAAGCGCTGGAAATGACGGCAGCCGCCCATGTCTCCACGATCAGGAATTACGGGCCGGACCGCTGCACCGGGTTCTCACCGATCCCGGCGATGTCCATGGTTTCGCACGCGGCCGGAGCGCGGTTCATCAACCTGATCGGCGGGGTGATGAACAGCTTCTACGACTGGTACGCGGACCTGCCCGTGGCCAGCCCGCAGGTTTTCGGTGATCAGACCGATGTGCCGGAATCCGGTGACTGGTGGGACGCCACGTACCTGATGATGTGGGGGTCCAATATTCCGGTGACCCGCACCCCCGATGCGCACTGGATGGTGGAGGGGCGGTACCGCGGCACCAAGGTGGTTTCGGTCAGCCCGGACTACGCCGACAACACCAAGTTTGCCGACGAATGGCTGCCGGCGCAGGCCGGTTCGGACGGCGCGCTCGCCATGGCCATGGGGCACGTGATCCTGAAGGAGAACTTCGTGGAGCGGCGGGTGCCGTTCTTCGAGGACTATGTCCGGCAGTTCACCGACCTGCCGTTCCTGGTCACCCTGGAGAAGCGCACCGACGGCAGCGTGGTGCCGGGCAAATTCCTCACCGCCGCCGATCTGGGCCACAGCGAGGCCAAGGCCTCCGACGCGGCCTTCAAGACGGTGCTCCTGGACCGCGACGCCGGCACCCCGGTGGTGCCCAACGGCTCGGTGGGTTTCCGGTACAACGACGACGACGCCGGCAAATGGAACCTTGACCTGCAGGGCGTGGTGCCGGCCCTGTCCATTGCCGACGCACCGTCGTGGGGACGCGAAACGTCCAGGGTGGAGCTGCCGGCGTTCACCGATCCGACCGGCGTCGGCTCCGTCCTGCACCGCGGCGTGCCGGTGACGACGGTGGCGGGCCGCACGGTGACCACCGTCTTTGACCTGATGCTCGCGCAGTACGGAGTGCCGCGGCCGGGCCTGGGCGGAGGCGGACTGCCGGGGGAGTGGGCGGCGGGCTACGACGACGCCGGAACCCCCTACACCCCGGCCTGGCAGGAAGAGATCACCAACGTCCGCCCGGACGCAGTGCTTCGCACGGCCCGGGAGTTCGCCGCCAACGCGGAGAAGTCCAAGGGCCGGTCAATGATCATCCTCGGCGCCGGCATCTGCCAGTGGTACCACGGCGACGTGACCTACCGGGCAATCCTGGCCATGCTGATGCTGACCGGCTGCGAGGGCCGCAACGGCGGCGGCTGGGCGCACTACGTGGGGCAGGAAAAGTGCCGTCCAATCACCGGCTGGGCAGCCATGGCCTCGGCCGGTGACTGGAACCGCCCGCCCCGGTTCATGATCGGGACCGCGTTCTGGTACATGCACACCGACCAGTTCCGCTCTGACGGCTATTCCTCGGATTCCATGCAGTCTCCGCTGGCGCAGGGGCATTTACGCGGTTTGCACACGGCGGACGTCATCGCGAAGTCCACCCGGATGGGCTGGATGCCGTTTTATCCGCAGTTCGATAAGAAGAACTCCCTGGACATCGCGGACGAGGCGGCCGCGGGCGTGGCCAGGGGGGAGGCTGCTGATGAAGCGAGCTGGGTGGCGCGGCGGCTCAAGGACGGGAGGCTGCGGTTCGCCGTGGAGGACGTGGACGCCCCGGAGAACTGGCCCCGGACCCTTATCCTGTGGCGCTCCAACCTCCTGGGATCCTCGGCCAAGGGCGAGGAGTATTTCCAGAAGCATTTGCTGGGCACCCTGAACAACGTGATGGGCAAGGACCACAGTGAAGCCCGGCCCGCCGACGTCGTCTGGCACGAAAACGCGCCGCAGGGAAAGCTGGATCTGCTCGTTTCGGCGGACTTCCGGATGACCAGTTCCACCCTGCTGTCCGACGTCGTGTTCCCGGCCGCCACCTGGTACGAGAAGAACGACCTCAACACCACGGACATGCATCCCTACATCCATGCGTTCACTCCGGCCATCTCACCGCCGTGGGAGGCCAAGACCGACTACGACCTGTTCCGGCTGCTCGCCGAGGAGTTCTCCCGCCAGTCCGCAACCCATCTGGGGGTGCGCAGGGACCTGGTGGCCACCGCCCTGACGCACGACACACCGGGTGAAATTGCGCAGCCCGGCGGGCATGCCCCGGACTGGAAGGGAACGGACATTCCCGCAGTCCCGGGAAGGAACCTGCCCGAGCTCAAAGTGGTGGAACGGGATTACACGGCCATCGGGGAGAAATTCGTTGCCGTGGGTCCGCTGGCGGAGAAACTCGGATTCACCACCAAGTACGTGAAGTACGACGTGTCCAAGCCGCTGGCCCAGCTGGCGCGCAAGAACGGAGTGTTTGACCGCGGCGCGGCAGCCGGCCGCCCGGCGGTGGACACCGACGCCAAGATGGCCGAAGCGATTCTGCTGTTCTCCGGCACCACCAACGGCGCGCTGGCCGTGCAGGGTTTCAAGACGCTGGAGAAGCGCACCGGCGTGCCCCTGGCGGACCTGGCCGAGGGGGCGGAGGACAAGCAGATCACCTTCCGCGACACGCAGGACCGGCCGACGCCGGTGAACACGTCCCCGGAATGGTCCGGCTCCGAGACCGGCGGCCGGCGGTACGCGCCCTTCACCATCAACATTGAGCGGCTCAAGCCCTTCCACACCCTGACCGGGCGGATGCATTTCTTCCTGGACCACGACTGGCTGCAGGACATGGGAGAGGCACTGCCGATCTACCGGCCGCCGCTGGACATGCACCGTCTGTTCGGAGAGCCGGCGCTGGGCACCCGCGGGGAACTCTCCGTGGCGGTGCGCTACCTGACCCCGCACAACAAGTGGTCCATCCACTCCGAGTACCAGGACAACCTGCTGATGCTCTCGCTTGCCCGCGGCGGGACGGCGGTGTGGATGAGCACGGAGGATGCGGCGCTGATCGAAGTGAAGGACAACGACTGGGTGGAATGCGTCTCCACCAACGGCGTGCTGGTGGGCCGGGCCATCGTGAGCAGCAGGATGCCGGCCGGGGTGCTGTACGTGCACCACGCGCAGGAGCGCATTATCGACGTTCCCAAGTCGGAGGCCACCGGCCGGCGCGGCGGCATCCACAATTCGGTGACCAGGATCCTGGTCAAGCCGACCCACATGATCGGCGGCTATGCGCAGCTGTCCTGGGCCTTCAACTACCTCGGGCCCACCGGCAACCAGCGCGACATTGTCACCGTAGTGCGCAAACGCTCCCAGGAGGTGCGGTACTGATGCGAATCATGGCACAAACGGCAATGGTGATGGCACTGGACAAGTGCATCGGCTGCCACACCTGTTCGGTGACCTGCAAACAGGCCTGGACCAACCGCGCCGGAACCGAGTACGTGTGGTTCAACAACGTGGAAACCCGGCCCGGGCAGGGCTATCCCCGGCGCTATGAGGACCAGGAAAAGTGGAAGGGCGGCTGGGAGCTGAACAGCCGCGGCAAGCTGAAGCTGAAGGCCGGCGGACGCCTCGCCAAACTGTTCGGCATCTTCGCCAGCCCCGTCCAGCCCGAACTGAACGACTACTACGAACCCTGGACCTACGACTACGAAAACCTGATCAATGCCCCCGCCGGCAACGATTTCCCGGTCGCAAAGCCCAAGTCCCTGATTACCGGCGAGGACATGAAAATCACGTGGTCCGCCAACTGGGATGACAATCTGGGCGGATCGGAGCGGACAGAACTCCAGGATCCGGTGCTGGAGAAGATGCGCCGGGAATCGGAAGAGAAGGTAAAGCTGGAGTTCGACTCCACCTTCATGTTCTATCTGCCCCGGATCTGCGAGCACTGCCTGAATCCCTCCTGCATGGCGTCCTGCCCCTCGGGCGCCATCTACAAGCGGGAGGAGGACGGCATTGTGCTGGTGGACCAGGACCGCTGCCGCGGATGGCGGCAATGCGTCACCGGCTGCCCCTACAAGAAGATGTATTTCAACCACCGGTCCGGCAAGGCGGAGAAGTGCACCTTCTGCTACCCGCGCATCGAGGTGGGCATCCCCACGGTCTGCGCCGAAACGTGCGTGGGCCGGCTGCGCTACATCGGCATCTTCCTGTACGACGCCGACCGGGTCACCGCCGCCGCGTCCGTTCCAAACGAGCAGGACCTGTACGAGGCCCAGCTGGATCTGATGATGGACCCGAACGATCCGGACGTCATCGCCGCTGCCCGGGCCGAGGGAATTCCGGAGGACTGGCTGGACGCGGCCCGGCGCTCGCCGGTGTACGCCCTGGCCAAGGAGTTCCGGGTGGCCCTGCCACTGCACCCCGAATACCGGACCATGCCCATGGTCTGGTACGTCCCGCCACTGTCACCCATTGTGGACGTACTCAAGGAGCAGGGGCACGACGGCGAGAGCGCCGACAACCTCTTCGGTGCCATCGAGGCACTGCGGATTCCGGTCGAGTACCTGGCGGAGCTCTTTACCGCCGGTGACACGGACCTGGTCACGGGGGTGCTGCGCAAGCTCGCCGCGATGCGGGCCTACATGCGCAGCATCACCCTCGGCGACCTGCCGGATGAGAAGATCGCGTCCGACGTCGGGATGACCGGCGAACAGATCGTCGCCATGTACCGGCTCATGGCCGTGGCGAAGTACGAGGAACGCTATGTTATCCCCAGCGCCCATCTGGAGGACGCCCACAACCTGGAGGAGATCGGCTGCTCCCTTGATGTGGAGGGCGGGCCCGGAATGGGGCAAACCGGAGTCTTCGGTGAGGCGTCCGGGCGGCCGATGCCGGTGGCCGCGGAGAACTTCGCCGCTCTGCAGGCTCGCCAGCGCGGTGAGGACCCCACCGGCAACGGTGACCTGGGCGGGCGGGTGAATCTGCTCAACTGGGACGGCCGAGGCTCGCCCAAGGGCCTTTTCCCGGCGGATAACAACCGCGGTGCCCCCGGCACTGTTGGCGGGAGCCCGGGATCGACCGGGGACGGCAAGGGGGCTGTGTATGACCAGGCCGAGGGGGACGGGCCGCAGTCCGACCGCGGCCGCGAAGACGGGCCCGCCGGGGGAGGGGGAGCAGCGTGAGCCTGTTGGAGAAGCTGCTGGGCAAGGCAGGCAAGGGTACTTTCGATCCGGAGCCGTACCGCGACGCCCACCCCCGGCGCAGCGCTGTAGTCAGGCAGGCTGCGGGGCTGCTGCTCGAGTATCCCGACGAGACGCTGGTTGACCTTGTCCCGGCCCTGAAGGAGGCGCTCGCGGAAGCGGGAGCAGACACGGGGCCCGTGGAGGAGCTCTTCGCTTCACTGACGGACCGCCCCCTGCATGAGGTGCAGTCGGAGTACGTCCAGGAATTCGACCTGTCCAAGCGGCACAGCCTGCATTTGACCTATTGGACCGACGGCGACACCCGGCGCCGCGGTGAGGCCCTGGCGGCTTTCAAGGAGATCTACCGGGCGCACGGGGCGCTGCCCGAGGGAACGGAACTTCCCGACTACCTGCCTTTGGTGCTGGAGTTCGCGGCAAAGGTGTCCGCTGCGGACGGCTACGAACTGCTGCAGCGCTACCGCCCTTCGCTGGAACTGCTGCGGCTGGCCCTGCGCGACGACGGACTGCCCCACGCAGGGGCGCTTGCCCTGGTCTGTTCCACGCTGCCCGGCGTTTCCCCCGAAGACCGGCAGACCGTCATGCAGACCGCAGGCTACGGCCCGCCCACGGAGACGGTGGGCCTGGAGCCGTACAGTTCGCGGCTGCTGCCGATTTCTGAAAGGAACTCCCCGTGAAGCGTGCCGACGTTCCCCTGGATGTTCCCCGCGACGTTCCCCTGGATGTCCCCCCACCGGCCAACGTGCAGGTGGGGGTGGATGACGTGATGCTGTGGGGAGTCCTGCCCTATGTGGTGCTCGCCGTGCTGATCCTCGGCTCCATCTGGCGGTACCGCTATGACCAGTTCGGCTGGACCACGCGTTCCTCCCAGCTGTATGAGTCCCGGCTGCTGCGCATCGCCTCCCCGCTGTTCCACTTTGGGATCCTGGCAGTGATCGCGGGGCACTTCATGGGGCTGGTGCTTCCCAAAACCTGGATGGATGACATTGGCATCAACGAGGACAGATACCACTTCTTTGCCCTCTCGGTGGGTTCAATAGCCGGGCTCGCCACACTGGTGGGAATCGTGCTGCTCATTTACCGCAGGCGCACCACCGGACCGGTGTTCATGGCCACCACGCGCAATGACAAGGCCATGTACCTTTTTCTGCTCGCCGCCATCCTGACGGGCCTGGCCACGACGGTCTTCTCCGTTTTCGACCACGGGATCGTGAACTACCGGGACACCGTGGGGCCCTGGTTCCGGTCGATCTTCATTTTCCAGCCGGACATCACCGCGATGACCGCAGCTTCCCTCTCGTTCAAGATCCACACCCTGTGGGGCCTGGCGCTCTTCGCGCTGTGGCCCTTCACCCGGCTGGTGCACGCCTTCACCGCTCCGCTGCAGTACCTGTTCCGCCCCTACATCGTCTACCGCTCACGGGGAAAGCGCCCCGTGAGCGGGGGTGCGACGCCGCGCGGCAGCTGGGCACCGGTCGGAACTCCGGACCGCGACCGCAAAGGCACTCCCCGCCCCTGACCCCGCCCCTGACCCCGCCCCTGACCCTGACACCCTGCCCGAGCAGGACCGCGAGTAAGGACCGACGCCATGCCAGCATCAGCGCAGACCCCGGCATCCGCCGTGAACCTGAAATCCGGTCAGCTCCGAAATCTCATTGTCGCCACCGTCGCCTCGACGGTGGGGTTCTGGGCCTGGACCATCATTGGCCCGCTTTCCAGCCGGTACGCGGCGGGCATGGAGCTCGGGGCCGGACAAACCTCGATCCTGGTGGCCATGCCGATCCTGGTGGGCTCGGTGGCCCGCATCCCCGTGGGTGCGCTGACCGACCGGTACGGCGGGCGGATCATGTTCACCGTCATCCTGGGCATCACCGCCCCGCTGGTGCTGCTGACGGGCATTGTGGGACAGCTGGAGAACTTCCCCTTCCTGGTGGTGATCGCGTTCTTCCTGGGCATCGCCGGGACGGTCTTTGCGATCGGCATCCCGTTCTGCTCGGCCTGGTATGACCGCACCCGCAAGGGCTTTGCCACCGGTGTTTTCGGCGCCGGCATGGTGGGCACTGCGGTGTCGGCCTTCTTCACGCCGCGGCTGGTCAACGCGGCCGGCTACATGGGCGCCCACATCATCATCGCCGTCGTCGTGGCCGTGATGGCGCTGCTCAGCTGGCTGATCCTGCGCGAGTCTCCGGCATGGAACGCCCCCACGCAGCCGGTGCTCCCGAAAATTACCCACGCCTTCACGCTGCGGGTCACCTGGCAGCTGTGTTTCCTCTACGGGGTCGTCTTCGGTGCCTTTGTGGCCTTCTCCAACTACCTGCCCACCTATCTGGGCAACGTCTATGACTATGACGCGACCGCCGCCGGCACCCGGACCGCGGGCTTCGCCGTCGCCGCCGTTATAGCGCGTCCCATCGGCGGAACCATTGCGGACCAGGTCGGACCAAAGCTGGTCACCCTGGCCTCCCTGGCCGGCACCGTGGTGCTGGCCGTGATCGTTGCCCTCCGTCCCGAGGAGGAACGGGTCTACGGCACTGCCTTCATCCTGATGGCGCTCTTCCTGGGGCTGGGCACCGGCGGCGTGTTCGCGTGGGTGGGGCGCGCGGCCCCGGCACAGGACGTGGGAACGATCGGCGGGATCATTGCCGCCGCCGGCGGGCTCGGCGGCTACTTTCCGCCGCTGGTCATGGGGGCCACCTATGATCCCGCGAACCGCAGCTATTTTGTGGGGCTCATGTTGCTGGCGGCCTTCGCCGCCGTCGCCTTTCTGCTGACCTTTACGGTCCGCAACGGCGGCAAAGTGGATGAACGAACCCGTACCTGAGTCCACCGGGCAGGACGGCGGTCCCCGGCGGCCTTGACCAGCTTCTACTGCGCGTCGTGGACCCATCCCGCCAGCCAGTAGGGTGAGCCGCCGGCGGTTTCCACCATGACCTCAAGGTCTGAAACCGGCTCGCCGGCCGGAGCATCGAAGAACAATGACGAGCCGGGGCTGGTGCAGGCAACTTTGTAGCTTGCCATGCCTCGGTGGATGCGGGCCGAGTCCCCCGGGGTGCAGGAGGCAGAGAGACTGAGGACCTGTCCGGTTTCCAAGCCACCTTTCACCGTGTAGGTTCCGGTGCCCGTGCCCTGCTCTGACAGAACCTTAACGCCGGATGGAGAAACGCCGTCCACATCAATCTGCGGCGCAAGGGGCTCCTGCACATCCGATTCCCCGGCAGTAACGGAAGTGGACGGGGACGCAGCCGGCATGCTGGTTTTTGGAGATTCGGCGCTTTCCGTTTTGTTTTCCGCCTGACCTGTTGAACAGGAGGAGAGCGCCAGTGCGGCCGTGCAGGCCAGCACGGCTGCCCCGGTACGAAAACGGGAGCAGCCGCTGAAGCGCTGCGGGATACGAGGCGCAGGTGCTTTTTCCTTTGAATGTGCTTTGCGGGCGTTTTTCATCTTTGACCCTAAACACAGGCGGTGCGGTGAAATCAAGGCTTTTCCAAAGTCGGTGGAAATCCCTTCGAGCGTTTTCCATTCAGAAATAAAAAGCCGGCGGATTCAATTTTCGGGACTTTCTCAGGCGGCCGAACTGCCCTTCGGCGGAGCCCCTCCGCGCCGGATCCCTGCGCCGTGAATTACCCCGGGGTAGAGTCGGAGAATGGGTGCAATCGAACTGATCCTCATTCGGCACGGTGAAAGCGCGGGGAATGTTGCCGCCACGGCAGCGCAGCGCTCCGGTGCCGAAGTCATAGACATTGGCCTGCGGGACCCCGACGTCCCGCTCAGCGAGGCCGGCGTGGAGCAGGCCCGGGCGCTGGGCCGCTGGCTGGCCAATCTGCCGCCGGACCAGCATCCGGAATCCGTGTGGTGCTCGCCGTACCTGCGGGCCCGCCAGACCGCCGAGCTCACCACCATGCAGGATCCCGGTACGCCGCAGGATCTGCGCATCGACGAGCGCCTGCGCGACCGCGAGCTGGGCATCCTGGACCTGCTGACATCCGCGGGCGTCGCAGCCCGGTTCCCGGAGGAAGCGCAGCGCCGCAACTGGCTGGGCAAGTTCTCCTACCGCCCGCCGGGAGGGGAGTCCTGGGCCGACGTCGCGCTGCGGCTGCGCTCGGTGCTGCGGGACCTGGACGACGAGGAGGACGGCAAGCGCGTGGCGGTGGTCTGCCACGACGCGGTCATCATGCTGATCCGCTATGTCTGTGAACGCCTCAGCGAGCAGGAACTGCTGGACATCGCCGCAAGCACGAGCGTGCGCAACGCGTCCATCACGCGGCTGGTGCGGCCGTCCGGACAGGGACGCTGGGCCTTGGAGAGTTTCAACAGCGTTGATCATTTGGAGTCCGGCGGTGCCCCCGTCACCGAGCATGCAGGAGATGAAGACCATGTCCACCCCCGCTGAAATCGTCACGCCGGCCCTGCTGAAAAACTGGCAGGTCAACCGGGATGCATCGGATAAATCGGACCGCGGCACTGTCCTGGTGGTTGGCGGGGCGCGGCGTTCTCCGGGAGCCGCGCTGCTCGCCGGGCGGGCTGCTCTGCGGGTAGGTGCGGGGAAGCTGACCCTGGCCGTCACGGAGTCCGCCGCGGTTGCCGTATCAGTGGCGGTGCCGGAATCAGGCTCTGTCGCCCTGCCCGAAGACGACGGCGAGATCTCCGGCGGCCGGGCCGCGAAGGTGCTGGCCCCGGACCTGGAAACCACGGATGTGCTGCTGCTCGGACCAGGGCTGGACGACGCCGGACAAACCGAGGAGCTGCTGCGCGGGATAGGCCCGCTCCTGAACGATTCCGCCGCCGTCGTCCTGGATGCCTATGCACTGGGAGTGCTGGGCGGGCTGCCGGAGGTTTACGAACGCTGGGCCGGGCGACTGGTCCTGACCCCGAACCGGAAGGAAGCAGCCCGGCTGCTGGACGCGGACCCGGAGGCGGACCTCGAGACCGAGCAGGCAGCGGTCGACATCGCCGCCAAATACCAGGCCGTAGTGGCCCTGCACGGGGTGGTGGCCGCTCCGGACGGCCGCCGCTGGGAGATTCCGGCCGGCAACTCCGGATTGGGAACCTCCGGCTCCGGCGACGTGCTCGCCGGTGCCATCAGCGGTTTCCTGGCCCGCCGGGCCTCACCCGAGCAGGCCGGATGCTGGGGCACCTACCTGCACTCCACCGCCGGTGACCGGCTCTCCGCGGCTCAGGGGCCGTTGAGTTTCCTGGCCGGGGAACTGCTCGAAGCCATGCCCCGCGTCATGGCTGAACTGACGGTCTAGGGTGGCGAACCAGCACCGGCCGGCTATTGCGCCGCTGCCCTACAGGTTCACGCGCCGGGACGGTATTGCCGCCGGTTTCTACGTCCTGTTTGTCCTCATTTTCAGCTATGCGCCCGGGCTGGGCATCCCGGGCCTGACCCGGCTGATTCCCGATCCGGTGCTGGCCGGCTACGCGGTGAACCTGGCGTTCTACCTCAGTGCCGGGGCGCTGGCTGCCTGGGCGTCCTGGCGGTACGCGGTGCGGGAAACCCGGATCCTGGCCACCCGCCCGTGGCTGACCCTGGCGATCATTCCCGGCGGTGTCTTCGCGATGCTGCTGCTCAGCGTCATTGCCGGGCTCGTGACCGGGCCGCCGGAAACAGCAGTCAACCAGGAAGCCGTCCAGGGGCTGGTTGTCTCCCTGCCGCCGCTGCTGATCATTCCCCTGCTCGTGGTCATTGCGCCGTTTGTGGAGGAGTACATCTTCCGCCACCTGCTGATCGGCAAGCTCAGCAAATACCTCAACATCTGGATCTGCTGCCTGATCTCCATAGTGCTGTTTGCCGGGATCCACCTTGCGGGCAAAGAAGCCCTGGCGCTTCCCGTGCTGCTTCCGTACCTGGTGATGGGAGCGGTGCTGGTGGGGCTGTACGTCTGGGCGGGGAACAACTTCATGCTCTCCTACGGCGTCCATGCCGCGAAGAACCTCCTAGCCGTCCTGCTGACCTACGCCATTCCGGCCGAGCTGCTCCAGTAGCCGAACTCCCTGCCGGTCGCGGGAACCGCGCGTCCCAACCATCTGTGCCCCCATGTCCGGCCCCCATGCACGCACCCCAGGCCTGTGCCCCAGGCCCACCCCCAGGCACTGCGTCATGCTAGGCAATGCAGAATTCGTTGCCCTCGGGATCCGCCATGGTGTACCAGGAGGACGGGCCCTGCTCGGCCGCGTAAAGGAAGGTGGCGCCCCGTGCCTCCAGTTCCGCGCGCTTCGCGTCCTTGTCAGCCCCGTTGAGGTGGATGTCCAGATGGATGCGGTCCTTCGCCGTCTTCGGTTCGGGCACGGGCTGGAACAGGATGCGCAGGCGTTCGGGGGAGTGCGCTTCGCTCTCCCGGCAGATGGCGGCACCGTCGCGCCATCTGCGCTGCCCGTTGTGTTCGACCACATCGTCCGGACCGATCGCTCCCTGTTCCAGCAGCGAATCAATGAACGCCTGGTCCAGGGGTTCAAGGACCCAGCCCAGGGTTTCGGCCCACCAGTCAGCCTGGGAATGGGCATCCGCGCAGTCAACACAAATCTGAATATTGAAGGTCATGATCAGGAGCTAACCAGAGGGAACCCGTCGGCGGCCCGGTACTGCGGTCAGCTGCTGTCCGCAGGGGCGGCTTGTTACGGTGTCTCCCTGCGCAGACATTGACCGGAGTGCGCCAACATGGGATTGTTTACAGAACGAACGTTCAGTAATTGGCGCGCCTTGCACACACAGCAGGCAACACAGCAACACAGACGGTGGGAGCAGACGGACATGGCTGAAGCATTTCTCGTGGGCGGAGTACGGACTCCGGTAGGCCGCTACGGCGGCGGGCTCTCAGGCGTCCGTCCCGATGACCTCGCAGCACTGACGCTGCAGGAACTGGTGGCCCGCGAGGGACTGGACCCCGCCGTCGTCGACGAAGTGATCCTGGGTAACGCCAACGGTGCCGGCGAGGAGAACCGCAACGTTGCGCGCATGGCTGCCCTGCTGGCGGGCTTCCCCTCGGACGTTCCCGGCATCACCGTGAACCGGCTGTGCGCCTCGGGCCTCTCCGCAATCATCATGGCCTCGCACATGATCAAGTCCGGAGCCGCGGACATCGTCATTGCCGGCGGCACCGAGTCCATGAGCCGTGCCCCCTGGGTCACTGAAAAGCCCACCAAGGCCTTCGCCAAGCCGGGGGATACCTTCGACACCTCCATCGGCTGGCGCTTCGTCAATGAACGCTTCACCTCGGGAGAGCTCTCCCGGGACGGCAAGATGACCTACTCGATGCCGGAAACCGCGGAGGAACTCGCCGCGGTGGACGGCATTTCCCGCGAAGACGCCGACGCCTTCGCCGTCCGCTCGCACGAGAACGCCATCGCCGCCATCGTTGCCGGGCGCTTCAAGGATGAAATTGTTCCGGTCACGGTTCCCGGCCGCAAGGGCGACACCGTGGTGGACGCAGACGAGGGCCCGCGCGAGGGCACCACCGCCGAGGTCCTGGCCAAGCTGCGTCCGGTGGTCAAGCCGGGCGGCATCGTCACCGCCGGAAACGCCAGTTCGCTGAATGACGGAGCATCCGCTGTCATCGTCGCTTCGGAGCGGGCCATCCGCGAATACGGACTCACCGCCCGTGCCCGGATTGTCGACGGCGCTTCCGCCGGAGTTCCGCCGGAAATCATGGGCATCGGCCCCGTCCCGGCCACTCAGAAGGTGCTCGCCCGCAGCGGCGTAAAGCTCGCCGACGTCGGGGCTTTTGAGCTGAACGAAGCCTTCGCCACCCAGTCACTGGCTTGCATCCGCCGGCTCGGCGTGAACGAGGACATTGTGAACAACGACGGCGGCGCCATTGCCCTGGGCCATCCGCTCGGCTCGTCCGGCTCGCGGATTGCCATCACGCTGCTGAACCGGATGGAACGCGAGGGCGCTTCCCGCGGCATCGCCACCATGTGCGTAGGCGTGGGCCAGGGCACGGCCATGCTCATCGAGGCCGTCTAAGTGGGCGCTGACTACAGCTCGTTCACCACGCTGCAGGTCACCGAGGACGAAGGGCGGATCACCGCCGTCCTGAACCGGCCCGAGGTCCGCAACGCCATCGACCAGGCCATGGTCGATGAGCTGCACCAGCTGTGCGCGGAGCTGGAGGAAAACCCCCGGATCCTGATCCTGGCCGGCAGCAGCGGCGTGTTTGCCTCCGGAGCGGACATCGCCCAGCTCCGTGAACGCCGCCGCGACGACGCCCTGCGCGGCATCAACTCCAGCGTTTTTGCCCGGATCGCCAAGCTGCCGATGCCCGTCATCGCAGCCCTGGACGGCTATGCCCTGGGCGGGGGAGCGGAACTGGCCTTCGCCGCCGACTTCCGCATCGGCACCCCGCGGCTGAAGATCGGCAACCCGGAAACCTCGCTCGGCATTCTGGCCGCCGCCGGCGCCACCTGGCGGCTTAAGGAGCTCGTGGGGGAGCCGCTGGCCAAGGAAATCCTCCTCGCCGGGCGGATCCTCACCGGCGACGAGGCACTGGCAGTGCGCCTGGTCACCGAACTGGCGGACCCCGAGCAGCTGCTCGACGCCGCCCACGCCCTGGCCGACCGCATTGCCCGCCAGGACCCGCTGGCGGTACGGATTACAAAGGCCGTGTTTGCGGCTCCGGCAGAGGCGCACCCCGTTATTGACACCCTGGCCCAGGGGATTCTGTTCGAATCCGAGGCCAAATTCGACCGCATGGCAGCATTCCTCGAGAGGAAGAAAAAATAATGGCAGTTCCCTCCACGGTAGGAGTTCTCGGCGGCGGACGGATGGGCGCGGGCATCACCCACGCCTTCTGCACGGCGGGGGCCGGTGTGGTGGTGGTGGAGCGCGACGATGACGCCGCCTCCGCCGCCTACGACCGGGTTGCCGCCAACCTGGCCAAAAGCGTGGAGCGGGGAACGGTTGCCGAATCCCTCGAGGACCTTACCGCCCGCCTCTCCGTCTCCACCGACTACGCCGACTTCGCCCGCTGCGGACTCGTGGTCGAGGCCGTGCCCGAGGACTTCAGCCTCAAGGCCGCAGCTCTGGCCGCCGTGGAGGAACAGCTGGCCCCCGGCGCCTGGCTGGCCTCCAATACCTCCTCGCTGTCCATCGCCGAACTGGCCGGAAAACTCGAGCGCCCGGACCGCTTCTGCGGTCTGCACTTCTTCAACCCGGTGCCGGCCTCCGAACTGATCGAGGTGGTGCTCGGGCCGCAGACCTCCGCGGAGCTGGCCGACACCGCCCGGACCTGGGTGCAGGACCTGGGGAAAACACCCGTCGTCGTTCAGGATGCCCCCGGCTTTGCCAGCTCGCGGCTCGGAGTGGCCATAGCCCTGGAGGCCATGCGGATGGTGGAGGACGGCGTCGCGTCGGCCGAGGACATCGACGCCGCCATGGTGCTGGGCTACAAGCACCCCACCGGCCCGCTGCGGACCACCGACATAGTGGGCCTGGACGTCCGGCTGGGCATTGCCGAGTACCTGGCCTCCACGCTGGGGCCCCGGTTCGAGCCGCCGCAGATCCTGAGGGACAAAGTGGCCCGCGGCGAGCTCGGCCGAAAATCCGGCAGGGGCTTCTTCGACTGGCAGTGAGTCAGGCGCGGGTGACCGGCTGCTGCAGTTCGGTCACCCAATCCGACTGGTCCTCGGACACCGCACGCATGTACAGCTCCCGGCAGGGACCGGAAGGCGCAAATCCGCGGGCAATGATCTCGGCGTGGAGAGCCTGCCAGCTCTCGGCGATGCGGTCCATGGCCCCGAGGTGCACCCCGCAGAGCGGGCTGGTCGGACACCACCGCGGTGCGGGCGGCAAGACGAACGGCGGGAAGGGATTTCTGGACAACTTCGATCGGTGACATGGCACGTTCCTTTTCGATGAGGGGAGCCTGCATTCCACACCGATGAGCCTAGGGCAGCCGTGCGCTGTTCCTCCTCGACCTCGCGCCGGACACACCTCACGCCTCCGACCCAGTGGAAGTATCCCCGCCGGACTCGGCCTAGGGTGGAAGCATGGACAACCGCACTGACCGCGGCGTGGAGTGGGAGGGCGCCGCCAATGCCCGCGACCTCGGCGGCATTCCCCTTGCCGGCGGCGGGAAGGTGGCGCCGGGCCGGATTTTCCGGATGGGCCGCTCGGAATGGCTGACGGAGAACGGCTGGCGGCAGGCATACAACGACGGCGTGCGCACCGTCGTCGACCTGCGCAACGACTCCGAGATCGGCCGCCGGGATACCGATCCGGAGGTGCCGCCGTCGGCGGCCCGGGACATTGTGTTCCTGAACCGGCCCACCCAGGAGGCGAAGGATCCGGAGTTCACCGCCTTGACCGGCCCCTACATGGACTCGCCGCGCTTCTACCGGGAAAACCTGCGCCGCTGGCCGGAGAAGATCGCCGCCGTCATGCGTGCCGTAGCCGAGGCCCGTGACGGCGCCGTCGTCATCCATTGTTCCGCCGGCCGGGACCGCACCGGCCTGATCGCCATGCTGGCGCTGGCGCTGGCCGGTGCGGAACCCGAAGCCATTGCCGAGGACTACGAGCAGGCGGTCCGCGGCATCAATGCCTTCCACGCCACCCAGCTGCACCCGCGGGAAAAACCGCTCACCGAGGACCAGCTCCGGGAGCGGGTGGCCGACGGCCGAAAGGAACTGCTCCGCGCCCTGGACGGTTTTGACGCGGAACAGTACCTGCTCTCAGCGGGACTTAACCTTGACGAGATCGCGCGGCTTCGGCGTCGCCTGCGCTGACCCGGTTACAGGGAAGCACCCTTTCCGGCGTCGCCAAGTAGAAAAAAGAACGCTTGGCCGCAGTGACGAAGCCGCCGGGAACCAGCAGCGACGAATGCCGTGCGCACCACTGCGCCTGCCCGTCCGAACCGGCCAGGGCCTGCGCCAGGGCCGGCAGGTCGTGGAACCACATCAGCTGCTGCTGACCGTCCACCACCAGCTGGATCAGGTCCAGGTCGAGATCAACGTACGCCTGCGCGTCCACCCAGTCATCGAAGCCGGCCAGCAGTTTGGCATGGATGAGATGAACGTTGTGGCCGGGCTTGAAACTGGTGCAGCGGGCGTCACTGGAAATGCTCACAGTGTTTTCCTTTACGGTTTGTTCTTGCCTGCGCCGGGCGGCGGCAGACCGCTTCGTCATCCGAACCACCCGCCGAACAGTGGGGTTGGTGTGAGGCCAGTCGGAGCTTTTCCGGCCGGAACTTGTCCGGCCGTCGGCCACCTCTCGTGAAGCTGACACAACACTAGCGCACGCCGCCGACACTGGGAACCGTCCGCCGTCGTGCGCTCTGCATCCATGGCGGGGAGTCAGCGCCAGCCGGCTGCCGGAGCCACATGCTTCACGATGTTTTCCAGCAGCTGCGTGTTGTACTCCACGCCCAGTTGATTGGGCACAGTGACCAGGACCGTGTCCGCGTCCTGCACCGCGGCATCCGCGGCGAGCTGTTCAGCGATCACATCCGGTTCGCCGATGTAGCTCTTGCCGAAGCGGGCCAAACCGCCGTCCAGCGTTCCCACCTGGTCGCGGGTGTCGGCCAGGGCGCGCAGGCCGAAGTACCGCCGGTCCTCATCGGTGACCAGCGGAATGACGCTGCGGCTCACGGAGACCCGGGGTGTGCCCTCGTGTCCGGAATCGGCCCAGGCGGAGCGGAACAGCGCTATTTGCTCGGCCTGCAGCTGGTCGAAGGGCACGCCGGTGTCCTCGGTCAGCAGGGTGGAGCTCATCAGGTTCATGCCCTGCTGTCCGGTCCATTTGGCCGTGGCGCGGGTGCCGGAACCCCACCAGATCCGGTTGCTGAGTCCGGGGGCCTGCGGCTCCACCGCAAGGGTTCCGGAGGTGCCGGTCATGACCGGATCGGCTGCCGCCAGCCCGGCGCCGGCGATGGCGGCGCGGAACACGAGGGTGTGTTTGCGCGCTTCATCGGCGTCGGTGCTGCCGTCGGCCGGAACATATCCGAACGCCTCGTAGCCGCGCAGGGCCGGCTCGGGTGATCCCCGGCTCACGCCCAGCTGCAGCCGTCCGCCGCTGATCAGGTCCGCCGCAGCTGCTTCCTCGGCCATGTAGAGGGGGTTTTCATAGCGCATGTCGATCACTGCGGTGCCCAGTTCCAGCGTGCTGGTGCGTGCGGCCATGGCAGAGAGCAGCGGGAACGGCGCGGCGAACTGCGGGGCGAAATGGTGCACCCGCAGGTAGGCTCCGTTCACGCCCAGTTCCTCCGCTGCGACCGCCAGATCGATGGTCTGCAGCAGGGCGTCCCGGGCTGTGCGCACGGAAGATCCTTCTACATCCCGGTAATGTCCAAAGGACAGGAAACCGATGTTCTTCATGTTCAGGCACAGCGCCGGTTTTCGCAGAGATATTCCCCGGATAATTCCCCAGAAGCGAGGCAAACGCATGCACCTGACCATGGTTCCCGGGATCGGCGGATCCAACAACGCGCACTGGCAGAGCCTGTGGCAGGACGGCGGGCCGGAGAAGTCCCGGATTTCGCCGTTGTCGTGGGATGACCCGAACCTGGAAAACTGGCTGGACGCGCTCGACGACGCCGCCGGCAGCCGTGCAGGCGACACCATCCTGGTGGCTCATAGCCTGGGGTGCCTGGCGTCCGCCGAATGGCTGCTGCGGAACCCCGGCGGGGCCCGGGGCGTGCTCCTGGTGGCGCCGCCGGACCCGGCCGAACCGGCGTTTCCCGACACCGCAGGCTCGTTCCGGGACCCGAGGCTTCAACCGCTTCCGGTGCCGGGGCTCCTGGTGGCGAGTGAAAATGATCCGTACTGCACCCTGCCGGGAGCACGGCTTCTGGCCGGTGCGTGGGGTGTGCCTCTGGTGGATGCCGGGGCTTTGGCTCACATCAATGATGAGAGCGGGGTGGGGGACTGGCAGCAGGGACGGGCCCTGCTCACCGCGTTCGCTGCGGGTCTGGGCACGGCAGTCTTCTCCGGGTAAGAATGGGCCCATGAAACTTCCGGTCCTGCCGCCCGTGGCCCCCATGCTGGCCAAAGCCGTCACCGCCCTGCCCGAGGGGGAGTACTCCTACGAGCCGAAGTGGGACGGCTTCCGCTCCATCATCTTCCGGGACGGAGATGATCTGGAGATCGGCAGCCGCAATGAAAAACCGATGACCCGCTACTTTCCCGAACTCGTTCAGGCATTGAAGGACAACCTGCCGGAACGCTGCGTGGTGGACGGCGAAATTATCCTGATCAATGCCTCCGGTGAACGGCTGGATTTTGAAGTGCTGCAGCAGCGCATCCATCCGGCGGCCAGCCGGGTGAAGCTCCTCGCAGAGCAGACCCCGGCGGCCTTCGCCGCCTTTGACCTGCTGGCACTGGATGACACCAGTTACCTTGAGCGGCCGTACGCCGAACGCCGGGCAGCGCTGGAAGAGGCTCTGGCGGAAGCGAAGGCACCGGTGTACCTGACGGCCGCCACCACCAATCCGGAGACCGCGCAGCGCTGGTTCGGCGAGTTTGAGGGGGCCGGGCTGGACGGCATCGTGGCCAAGCCGCTGAACGATCCCTATCAGCCCGGCAAGCGGACCATGGCCAAGTTCAAGCACGAGCGGACTGCGGACTGCGTGCTGGCCGGCTACCGGGTGCATAAGAGCGGGCCGGATGCGGTGGGCTCGCTGCTGCTGGGAATCTATAACGACGACGGCGAACTCACCAACGTGGGCGTCGCGGGAGCCTTCACGATGGCCCGGCGGAAGGAGCTGTTCTCCGAACTCCAGCCGCTGATCAGCGACTCCGCGGACCACCCCTGGACGGCGGACAAGCAGGACGCCGGAACCCGGACGCCGCGGAACTCGGAGGGCAGCCGCTGGAGCGGGAACAAGGACCTGTCCTTCGTGCCGCTGCGGCCCGAACGCGTGGTGGAGGTCAAGTACGACCACATGGAAGGCGAACGCTTCCGCCATACCGCCCAGTTCCTGCGCTGGCGTCCGGACCGCACTCCCGAGTCCTGCACCTACGGCCAGCTCGAGGAACCGGTGAAATTCGACCTGGCCGAGGTGCTGACGGTTCCCGCCGACGCCTAGGCATACTGGCCCCGCACGGTCTGTGTGCTGTTCAGCTGAGCCGGGAAGCCGCTGATTGTATGGCCTCGGCGAGGTCGCCCGGGCGGCTCCACATGGGCCAGTGCCCCGTCGGGAGGTCAACGACGTCGAGGTGCTCGATGTTGGCGACTTCGGCAAACACGGCATGGCCTGCGCGGGCCAGCTCCATCACCTGCGCGCCCGGGATTGAGCAGCAGACCAGGGTTGTGCGGACCTTGCGGCGGGCATCGTTCATGAGCTCGACGGGCTGGCGAAGCACAGGGCCGAGCTGAGGCACGGCCCGGGCGCGGAATCGCTCGAGGGCCTCTGCGCTCAAGCCTTCGAGGCTCGCCTGTTGTGCGAGGACGTCGAAGGACGGCAGCGGAAGCCCCTCCACCCCGTCGGGGAAGTCCGGGGCAAAGGCGCTGCCCGCCGACACCGGACCCGAGTCAACCCACACCACCCGTTGAACAAGCCCCGGGTGCCGGTCAAGGACAAGGCTGACGGGGAAGTTAGCCCCGCTGTGGGCGACGATGACCGCGGGCTGGCCTTCGGAGACCCCGAGCCGGGCGAAGACTTCCAGGACCGCTGCAACCTGGTCATCGAGAGTCTTAGCCGCACGGTGCGGATCGTCCCCGTCGAGTCCGGGCAGTGTCACGGCGACTGAGTGGCTGGCAGTGAGATGTTCAAGGACTTCATCCCACGCCCAAGCGCCCAGCCAGTGGCCGGCGATGAGAACGATGGCGGGATTGCTCGTAGTAGTTGTCATGTCACTACTTTCGTAGGCACTGCGGGCAGCGGTATGTCACTATTTGTGGCATGAATTTAAAGCGGGCTGAACAGTGATGCGGACTGAACAGTGAAGCGGGCAGAACGGCTCCATGCCCTGTCCGAGATGCTGCGCCGGAACGGATCACGGGGCTGCTCCGCCAAGCGGCTGGCTGGAGAGTTCGGTGTGTCAGTACGCACAGTCAAGCGGGACCTCGCCGCGCTGGAGAACAGCGGCGCGCCCGTATGGTCGCGCCCGGGCCCGGGCGGCGGCTACGGACTGGCCGCAGGCGCGTCCCTGCCGCCTGTCAGCCTGTCCCCGGCCCAGGCCGTGGCGCTCATGGCGGCCGTGTCCGCTGCACCCGATGCCCCCTACGCCGATCTGGCAGCAGCCGGCATCCAGAAGATCCTGGACGTCCTCGATCCCAAAACCCGGGCAAGAGCCGAAGAGCTGGCCGGCCGCGTCTGGGTCAATCCAATTGCGTCCTCGTCACGCATCGTCAGGTCTGCGCTGGAGGAGGCGATGGCCGAGCAGCGGGTAGTCCGTATTTGCTACACATCGAGAGACGGGACCACGACAACCCGCGACGTCGAACCCGTGCTGTTCGCCTCGACGAACGGTCAGTGGTATTTGATTGGGTGGTGCCTGCTGCGAAACGCAATGCGATGGTTCACCGTGTCGCGCATCGAGCGGGCCAGCGTAACCAACACGGCGTGCAGCGGCCATGCCGTCCACGAGGTCGGAGAGCCTCCGGCGAATGCCAGACCGGTGCACGGCCGTGCGCGCTAGCCCCGGCCGCCGCGGCAGCCTCCGCCGTGCCGGTCAGGGTTCAGCAGCTCAACGGACTCCGTGATGGCCGCGAAGTAGCCCTCCCGGTAGCCCGCGGCGTTGGGATGCAGGGAAAAGGGCTCGTTCAGGGAAAGGATCCAGGGATCGGCGGAACCGATGCCATGGCCGGCAAACACCTCGGTGACATCCACGAAGGTGCCGTCCTCGCCAACCTGTGCGGCGACCACGGCATTGAGCGCGTCGGTCCCGGCGTTGAACAGGTTCTGCGCCTCAACGCTCAAAGCTCCCGGAACGGTCCCTTCGAACAGGTGCGGATAACCGGCCACCACGAGTTCGGCCCGCGGTGCAGCCTCCCGGATAGCGGCAAAGCTGGCCTGCAGCTGGGGCACGACGGCGGTTTCGGCGTAGCTCTGCGCCGCGGCTATTGCGGGAGCGCAGGTTTCCGGCAGCTCCGCTCCGAGGCAGGCAGCGACGACGGACCCGAACTGCACGTCATTGCCTCCGATCGTGACGGTGACCAGATCGGTCTGCCGGTTCAGCAGATCGGCTGAGACAGCGGTGGAAATCTGCTCGGGCAGGTCCACGGGCCCGGCTGGAGGAGCAGGTTCTGTGGTGAGGGCCGTGGCCCCGCCGCAGGCCTGGAAGCTGTCCAGTTCCACGCGCGGAAGGGCATCCAGCAGCGTGGGATAGCCCTCGGCGGTGCGGCCGCAGGTGTCCAGCACCGGTCCGCCGCCGAAACCCGACGCGTAGGAATCCCCGAAGGCAACGTAATCCACGGTGCGGCCCTTGCCGTGCCCGCCGCCCCCGTTGCCGTTGCCGTGACCGCCGCCGTGCCCGCCGCCGTGCCCGCCGCCCCCGTTGCCGCCCCCGTGCCCGCCGCCCCTTCCGCCGTCGATGCCGTGTCCGGACTCCCATCCCGAAGCCGAGGCGGAATCAGGCGCCGCACCCGGCATTTCACCCGGAGCTGCTACGGCCGTGCCGGGGAGGGCCGCCGTCAGGCCCAGCGCCAGGGCGCCGATGACTCCCGCGCGCCGCAGCCGTGGGGAATGCGGAAGAAACGGACGGCCGGCGTCCGGGTTGCTTCGGTTGGTCAAGGCTTCAAGCTCGCGCATGGTCGCTCCTTTGCGATGGGGTCCCACCAAAGATCGGGTCCCACCAAAGTAGCCCCGTGCGCTGCCGGGGACAGCAGAAGCACCCCTCCGGACCGCGGAATCGAGTACATTTCCCGTTGCCTGCTGTGTTTCAGGGCACAGTTTCCTGTACGCTGATTTCATTACCGACCGTCCGGTCAGTTTATCCTGCGGGCCTTCTTCCGCTCGGTGCTGCCGCAGACGGGACCGCCCGCCGCGGCCAGGATCAATGTTTGAAAGGGCCAGTCGAAGATGACATCCACTGCCATAGACGTCCAGATCGTTCCCAGCTACGTTCGCGATTCCTGGTGGACACCGGACCGCTCCGAGCTGACCGCCGCCGAGCCTGCTGAAGTCCGTGATGCCAGCACCGGAGAGCCGCTGGCACTCGTCAGCACCGCCGGGCTGGACCTGGCTGCCGCCGTCGAACACGGCCGCACCGTCGGCCGCCGCGGTTTGCAGCAGCTCACCTTCCACCAGCGCGCCTTGAAGCTCAAGGAACTCGCGACCTACCTGAACGCGCACCGGGACGAACTGTACGAGGTCTCCGCCCGCAGCGGCGCCACCCGCAAGGATTCCCTGGTGGATATTGACGGCGGCATTGGGGTGCTGTTCACCTTCGGCTCGAAGGGCCGGCGGGAACTTCCCAATTCCACCGTGCTGGTGGACGGTCCCGCCGAGATCCTCTCCAAGGACGGGTCGTTCCTGGGCGAACACATCTTCACCTCCCTGCCCGGCGTCGCGGTGCAGATCAATGCCTTCAACTTCCCCGTCTGGGGCATGCTGGAAAAGCTTGCACCCGCTTTCATCGCCGGGGTGCCCAGCATCGTCAAACCGGCCACGCCCACCGGTTACCTGACCGCCGAGGCAGTGAAACTGATTGTGGATTCCGGGATCCTGCCTGCGGGGTCCCTCCAGCTGATCTCCGGGTCCGCCCGCGACCTGCTCGATCATTTGGACTACCGCGACTACGTCTCCTTCACCGGCTCCGCCTCCACCTCGAAGCTGTTGAAGGCCCACCCCAACGTGGCGGAGGGCGGAGTCCGCTTCACCTGCGAAACCGATTCCCTGAACGCAGCCATTCTGGGACCCGACGCCGTCCCCGGAACACCGGAATTTGATGCCTTCGTGAAGTCCCTCGTCACGGAAATCACCGTCAAAGCGGGCCAAAAGTGCACCAGCATCCGCCGTGCCATTGTGCCGGCGGCCCTGGTGGACGACGTCGTCGCCGCAGCGGGCCAGCGCATCGACGAGCGCGTGGTCCTGGGTGACCCCCGCGCCGAGGGCGTCACCATGGGTGCTCTGGCCTCCACCGAGCAGCTCGACGGTGTGCGTTCCTCGGTTCAGACCCTGCTGGACGCAGGTGCCACCCTGGCCTACGGCTCGCTGGATGCTCCGGAAGTTGTCCTCGCGGACGGAAGCCGCGGGGTTGCGGCCGACGGCGCATTCCTGGCTCCGATCCTGCTGACCTGGCCGGACAACAGCGCGGAGGCACTGCACTCGGTGGAAGCTTTCGGTCCGGTGGCTTCGGTGATCGGGTACGACGACGCCGCGGACGCCGTGCGCCTGGCTGCCCTGGGCAGCGGGTCGCTGGTAGCCACGGTCTGCACCAACGATCCGGCCATCGCACGTGAACTGACCCTGGGCATTGCCGCCCATCACGGACGCGTGCTCATCCTGAACCGGGAAGACGCCCGCACCTCCACCGGTCACGGTTCTCCGGTCCCGCATCTGGTTCACGGCGGACCCGGACGTGCCGGCGGCGGTGAAGAGCTCGGCGGCATGCGTTCCGTGCTTCACCACATGCAGCGCACCGCGGTTCAGGGCTCTCCGAACATGCTCACCGCCCTGACCGGGATCTGGCATACCGGTGCGGACCGCAACTTCGACGGCACCCACCCGTTCCGCAAGGACCTTTCGGAACTGAAAATTGGCGACGCTGTCCGCTCGGACCTGCGTGAGGTCAGCTTGGAAGACATCACTGCCTTCGCCAACAGCACCGGCGATACCTTCTACGCGCACACCAACCAGGAAGCGGCTGAAGCCAATCCGTTCTTCCCCGGCATCGTGGCCCACGGCTACCTGCTGCTGTCCTGGGCTGCCGGACTGTTTGTGGAACCTGCTCCGGGACCGGTGCTGGCCAACTACGGACTGGAAAACCTGCGCTTCATCACGCCGGTTGCGGCGGGCGATTCCATCCGGGTCACTCTTACCGCCAAGAAGATCACTCCGCGCGAGACCGACGAGTACGGCGAGGTGGCCTGGGACGCGCTGCTGACCAACCAGAATGACGAGATTGTCGCGACCTACGACGTTCTGACCCTCGTTGAAAAGAAGCGCAGCTAGCATTTGGTCGCTGAGTCGCTGAGTCGCTGAGTCGCTGAGTCGCTGAGTCGCTGAGTCGCTGAGTCGCTGAGTCGCTGAGTCGCGGTGACCGCGACTGACCGCGGTGAATCGCGGCTGAGCCTTTGATGAAACGCTGCTGAACCGCGGCCGGGCCCTTGGGGGTCCGGCCGCGGGTCATTTCCCGCCGTTTCCCCACTGACCCGCCCGTATGGCCCGTTCGAAACTCAAACAGGTAGTCGGCCAGAAAAGTCGGGTATTTGAGGTGCCGAAATAGGGCCTGTTTTGGGCTGTTGGGGCTCTTTTGGCGGCGGAAATGTCAGAGGCAGGTGAAAGCCTGAAGGCATGGATCAGCACAGGACTTTTCCCGGTTCCGAGCGGTTCGGCGAGCAGGCTGCCGGCACCGCATCCGGCACCAAGCCTGCGATGGCTATGGTTGCCGGCATCGACTCCGCCACGGCCACCGCCACCACCGCCGGCGGGGAGGCCGCTGCACCGCCCGGTTACTCGGTTTTCCACGCCGTACCGGCTGCTGTCGGTGCCTCCTCTTCTGCTACCTCTTTGGCTGCTGCTCCGGGTCGTTCCGATTCGCCCCCGGCTTCCGGCGACACTGCTTCCAGCGACAGCGCCACCACTACTGCTTCCGGCGACGCTGCTTCCAGCGACAGCGCCACCACTACTGCTTCCGACGACACCGTTGTTTCCGGCGACACTGTTGTTTCCTGTGATGCTGCCGGGAGTGCCGGCCACTACGGGTTATCCGGTTCTCTGGTTCTGCGGGGCGCGGATGCGCTGGATGAGCAGACTGCCGGTGCTGTGCTCTCCCGCCTGGATCATCTGATGCGGTGGGCGCAGGCGCAGCAGGCTAAGGTCCTGCACCGGATGCAGAGTATTTACCGGGACGAGATGCATTTCCCGTCCGGAAAGCCTGATCCGGGTATGGCGTTCAGTCTTGCGGCGTCGGAGGCAGCAGCGATTCTTTGCGTGCCGCAGAGTACCGGGCAGCGGCTGATGTCTGAGGCGGGCAGTCTCTGCGGCGTTCATGCCGTGACTCTGGGCAATCTGGAGCAGGGCGGGATCAGTTACGGTCATGCCCAGACGGTGTTGGATCAGTGCCAGGACATCGAAGCTGTGGGGCTTCCGGGGTTCGAGGCAAAGCTGCTGGAGGCTGCAGCGGGTCAGACTGCGGCTCAGTTCCGGGTGCGGGCGCGGCGGTTGCGGGAAAACCAGTATCCGCAGGGCATTGTCCAGCGCCAGCTGAGTGCGTTGGGAAAGCGCAAGGTGTGTCTGGAGCCTGCGGCGGATGGAATGTCCTGGCTCTCGGCGTTCCTGCCGGCGGAGAACGCGCAGGCGATCTTCACTCAGCTGAGCAGGGCTGCCCGGGGTGAGCAGGCTGATGGTGATCCCCGCAGGGTGGATGAGTTGCGGGCGGACATCCTTCAGGACCTGCTTATGTCCGGCGGCGGTCACCCCTGTGATGGGCAGGGATCGGCGGGCGCGGACTTATCCGGTGCTCGCCCCGGTGGCCGTTCTGGCACCGCGGGGGACCCGTTCAGCACCGGGCAGGACGCCGGCGCGGATACATCCGGCACCGCCGCCGGCATTGGCACCGGCGCCGGCTGTGGCAGTGATGCCAGCACCGATGCCCGGGCCAAGGGCAAGGCTGGGGCCAGGGCTGGGGCTAGGGCGGAGATTCTGGTGCTGATCAGCGCTGAAACGCTCTTCGGCGCGGACGATCAGCCGGCGGAGTTGCATGGTTACGGGCCGATCAGTCCGGAAGCCGCCCGCCGGATGGCCCGGGAGGCAGCGAAATGGACGCCGGTGGAGCGGGATCCGGATACTGAGGAGATCCTGCGGGTGGGACGCCGAAGGAAAGTCCGGGCCGGACTTCAACGGTGGCTGCGGGCTCGGGACGGGACCTGCCGGTTCCCGGGGTGCCGGACGAATGCGGTGATTTCCGAGATCGATCACACCAGGCCGTGGGTGCAGGGCGGGGCCACGGATCATGACAACCTCGAGCATTTGTGCCGGAGGCACCACATGTTCAAAACCAAGGGGTTTTGGAAGGCCTGCCAGCCGGCGGCCGGGGTTATTGAGTGGACATCGCCGGGAGGACGGACTTACCGTACCGAACCGCACCTGGCTCTTGCTCCGGTCATGCAGGGAACCGGCCCGGACGGTGCTGGGGACCGGTCCGTCGCGGCTGTCCGTGCAGGTTCCCGGACCGTGCCCCACATAGATTCCGGGACGGTCACGGCCACGGACACCCGGGCAGGCAGCAGCGGGGATGATTACGGGGATGACCCGCCGCCGTTCTAGGGCAGCCGGGGAGGGATGCCAGTGGAAACGCGGTCGGCGGAGGAAATCAGCTAGCTGCGGTGCAGTCCGTGGAAAACCATGGAGATGACGTCGTCGGCCAGCTGATCCGGCGAAATCGGGCCGCCCGGCTTGTACCACTCCACTATGGAGTTGATCGTGCCGAACAGCAGCCGCGTGGTGGTGCGCGGGTCGATGTCGCTGCGCAGCGATCCCTCGCTCCGGGCAGCGTCCACGAGCTTCGCGACGCGGTGGTCGAACTCCCGGCGCCGGGCCAGCGCGTCGCGTTCGATCTCCGTATTGCCCCGCAGCCGCAGCAGGAGCGTCACAAACGGCAGCCGTTCGGTAAGGACCTTGATGGTGCCGCGCAGCACGAACTCCAGCTGCTCGTCCGCCGGACCGTTGGAGGCACGAGCATCATCGAGCACGGCCTCCAGCCCGCCCAGCGCATTGTCCAGGGCCAGCCGCAGCAGATCGCCCTTGGACGGGACGTGGTGGTAAATCGCGGACTTCGTAATGCCCAGGTTTTCCGCCAGAATGCCCATGGAGGTGGCCTCATAGCCGTGTTTGTTGAACACGTCGACGGCGATGGTCAGGATCGACTGCTGATCGTATCCGGGACGGCCGCGGCGGTTCCCGGCGGCGGCCGGGCCGGCAGCTGTGGCTGGAGTGGAAGGCATGGATCCTATTTTCTCATGAACGTTCGGATGGCCGGTCAGCTTTGGACGAGTCCGGCGTCCTTGCTGCGCAGGTCATAGATCCGGCGCAGCTTGCCGCTGGAGCGCGCCAGGGTCCCCGGTTCGGCTACATGGACCGTGCAGGAGGACCCGATATGGATCTTGATCTGGGACTTGAGCTCGGCAGCAGCGCTGCTGCAGTCGTCGGAACTGGAGTTTTCCCGGCGTTCAATCTTGACCGTCAGCTCGTCCATCCGGTCCGGCCGGGTGATTTCCAACTGGAAGTGCGGGCTCAGGGCAGGAATCCGGAGGGCGATTTCTTCGATCTGGCTGGGGAACAGGTTCACGCCGCGCAGGATGATCATGTCATCGCTGCGTCCGGTGATCCGGCCCATTCGGCGCATACCGGGCCGGGCAGTCCCGGGCAACAGCCGGGTCAGGTCATGGGTGCGGTAACGGATGATCGGCAGCGCTTCCTTGGTCAGGGAGGTGAAGACCAGTTCGCCTGGTTCGCCGTCGCCGAGCACCCGGGTCTCATCGAACGGGTCAATGATCTCCGGCCGGAAGTGGTCCTCCCAAATATGGGTGCCGTCCTTGGTCTCCACGCATTCACCGGCAACACCCGGGCCCATCACCTCGGACAAGCCGTAAATGTCGCAGGCGTCGAGGTCCATCAGGACTTCCAGCTCGTGGCGCATTTCCTCGGTCCAGGGTTCGGCGCCCAGGACGGCGTTCTTCAGCGAAGTGGAGCGCGGATCAATCCCGGCGGTGCGCATGGCATCGGCAATCGTCAGCAGATAAGTGGGAGTGCACAGGATGGTGTCCGGCTCAAAGTCCTGGATCAGCTGTATCTGCCGCTCGGTCTGTCCGCCGGACATCGGAATCACGGTGCAGCCCAGCTTCTCCGCGCCGGCATGAGCGCCCAGGCCGCCGGTGAACAGTCCGTAGCCGTAGGCGTTGTGCACCTTGTAGCTGGGCTTCACACCCGAGGCACGCAGTGAACGCGCCACCAGTGTGGCCCACCGGTCCAGGTCGCCTGCGGTGTAACCGACGACGGTGGGGCGTCCGGTGGTTCCCGAAGAAGCATGGATCCGCGCCACCTGATTCTGCGGAACGGCAAACATGCCGAACGGGTAGGTCTGGCGCAGGTCTTCCTTGGTCGTGTACGGGAACTTGGCCAGGTCCGACAGTTCCTTCAGGTCCTCGGGACGGACACCGGCGTCGTCGAACTTCTGCGTGTACAGCGGTACCCGTTCATACGCATATTTCACGGTGTGCTGCAGGCGGGTGAGCTGAAGGGCCTCGATCTCGTCGCGGCTCATCCGCTCTTCGGGATCGAGCGTTGCCGGGTCTGCGGCGGTGGATTTCACGGGTGCGGCGGTGGTTTTCAAGGCATGCCCTTTGGATAGCGGACCGGAAGTGGGGGAACGAAGGGTGAGCAAGTCGGGATCTGGCGGAAGCTCAGGCTCGGGAGTGGTGGCGGGGATTGGGGATGGAACGGGAGCGGCCGCGGAATTCGGCAACCACACGGCTGCCTTCAGGACCCGAAGCCGTGATTTCGATGTCATAGAGGCCGCTGCGGCCGGCGGAAACCCGGTGTACGGCCACGGCCCGAAGGGTCTCCCCGGGCAGAGCCGACGAGATGAAATTGATGTCCGCGCCGGCCGCCACGGTAATCAGCTCCATGTCCGCCAGTGAGGCGGCGTCCGCCGGATTGCAGGCCAGGGCGAAGGCCGTGTCGGCAAAGGCAAAGACCATGCCGCCGTGCGCGATGCTAAAGCCGTTGAGCATATCGGCGCGGAGCTCCATGCTGATGGTTGCCTCACCCGGGGCCAGATGCTCGACGGCGAGTCCGAGCCAGCGGGCCACGGTGTCGTCCTCCAGGATGGGGTGGATCAGCGTGCCCTGCGCAGCGACATCGATGTCAGCCATGGGACCCTCTCGTTTTATTTACCGAATGTTCATTAGGTAATCCTGTGAGGGCTGTCACTGTCAAGCCGGACCGTGAAAGGTTCCGCTCGCGGTGTACCAACGAGGTCATAAACTGTCGAGCCGAAGCTAGAGCCTCCGGCGCGTCCAGCCTGAAGGCCAAGCTTCCGTTGATGCGCCGCGCTCCCTGTCGGCATGGCCGGACCAGCCCTGTGTCTCTTGGGCGGGGGCAAAGGCTCCACGGGCGAGGCGAAATCCAAGGTCCGGATGGCTCATTCCGGGTGCTCCGCCCCGGCGTGCAGATGCACGGACATTCCACGGTTTGTCAGCAAAACCGCCGCCGCGGAAAACCCGGTAGTCGCCGTATCTGGCCGGGTCGAGCAGGTCCCAGCACCACTCCCACACGTTGCCGAGAGTGTCGTGCAACCCGAAGCCGTTCGGGCGTTTCAGCCCCACATCCTGCAGGCGTTTTCCCCCGTCATGCTCCGTCCATGCCACCAGCTCAAGCGGCCCGTAGTGCGGCCCTGATGTACCGGCACGGCAGGCGTACTCCCACTCCGCTTCCGTTGGAAGGCGATAGCCCGCCGAGTCCGTGTGCCACACGACGTCCCCCTCGTGGAAGGTGTAGGCGGGGTCGATGCCGGCAGATGCTGATGCCTTGTTGCAGAACGCAACCGCGTCGATCCAGCTGACGTCGACTGCCGGCACGCGCGTACCTTGACTGTTGCTTCCGGGAGCGTCGGCGTACAGAAACGCAGTTACGGGTACCGGGCTGATTTCAAACGATTTGAGGTTCACGCTCCACCGGCGCTTCCGCCTCGCGTCGTGCAGTTCCACCCGGCCGGCGGGAAGGCGGCGGAGGTCAGGGGTGTCCATTCGCTAATGCTCTCACTCACGGCAATGCTCTCACTCACGGCAACGATCTCATTCAGAGCCTCGCTACAGGAAGCGACGGGTGCCTTCCTGCCATCTTCCTGTGGCTGGACGCCCTTTTCCGGGCGGCCGGGACACGGCACAGGCCCGTGCCGTACGTTGAAGAGGTGATAGTTTTCGACGCCGCGGCAGCGGCCTGCGGGGTTGGGGCTGGGGCCCTGGCAACGGCCTGCGGAGCTAGGGCAACGGCCTGCGCGGCTGGGGCGGCGGCAGCATCCGCGGCTGGGGCGCCGGCCTGCGGAGCTAGGGCAACGGCCTGCGCGGCTGGGGTGGCGGCAGCATCCGCGGCTGGGGCGCCGGCCTGCTGGGCCGTGGTGGCCTGTGCTCCCTGAATGGCTGGATCCGCAGGTCTTTCTGGCGGATCCGGCATTGGGGCCCTGGGTGGTGCTGGTGGTCTGCGGCATTGTTTTTGCCGAAACAGGGCTGCTGGTGGGGTTTTTCCTGCCCGGAGACACGCTGCTGTTCACCGCAGGGCTCCTGGTGGCCACCGGAACGGTGGACGTCAACGTCTGGCTGCTGGGGCTGCTGATTTCCCTGTCAGCGTTTACGGGGGATCAGTTGGGCTACTGGATTGGCCGGCGGGCCGGGCCAGCGGTGTTTTCCCGGCCCGATTCCCGGTTTTTTCGAAGCGAGAATGTAGACCGCGCCGAGGTGTTCTTCGCCCGGCACGGCGGCAAGGCGATCACGCTGGCCCGCTTCGTCGGCATTGTCCGGACCTTCACTCCGGTGGTGGCCGGAGTGGGCAAGATGCGCTATTCCGCCTATGTTGTGTTCGACGCGGCCGGGGCCCTGCTGTGGGGGATGGGGCTGACGCTGCTGGGGTACGTCCTCGGGGACCGGTTCCCGTTCATCCGCGACCATCTGGACCTGATTATCGTGGGTGTTGTCCTGCTGACCGTGGCTACCATTTCGCTCACCCTGCTGCAGCAGAACAAGCGGGCGGCTCCCAAGGACCGTTCCCGGAACAAGCAGTCGCCGAACAAACAGTCGCCAAACAAGCAATCGCCGAATAAGGAATCCCCCAAGCGGCCCCTGAACAAGCCGGCGCCTGAGCCGGGCGACTGAACGCCCGGCCCAGGCCGACAATGCGGGAAGTCGTTATCCGGCGGTCCCGCCGGAAATCGCCGGCCGATATTACCGCCGGAAAACGCCCCGAAATTACCGCCGGAAATCGCCGGCCGAAATTACTCTCCGGCGGTGTGAGCCGGGATCGGATCAACGGCGTCCAGTGCGTCCAGCACAAAGGCATAGTCCCAGGCCCGGTCCTTCCAGGCCTCGTACCGGCCGGATGCTCCGCCGTGTCCGCCGTCCATCTCAATCTTCATGACGATCGGTTCGGAACCGGTGGTCACCTCGCGCAGTTTGGCGACCCACTTGGCGGGCTCGGTGTACAGCACGCGGGTGTCGTTGAAGGAGGTCACCGCGGCAATGCGCGGGTAGTCCACGGCCCGGATGTTCTCGTACGGGGTGTACTCCTTCATGTACCGGTAAACCTCGGGGTCGGTGATGGGGTTGCCCCATTCCTCCCACTCCAGAGCCGACAGCGGCAGGTCCGGATCCAGGATGGTGGTCAGGGCGTCCACGAAGGGCACCTGCGCCACGATCGCCTTGTACTTCTCGGGGGCCAGGTTGGCCACGGCACCCATCAGCAGTCCGCCGGCAGATCCGCCCATGGCGGCGATCCGGTTCGGGTCCACCCATCCGGAGGAAGCAATGTAGTCGGTGGCGGCCACGAAGTCGGTGAAGGTGTTCTTCTTCTGCAGCTTCTTGCCCTGGTCGTACCAGGTCCGGCCCATTTCACCGCCGCCGCGGATGTGGGCGACGACGAAGATGACGCCGCGGTCCAACAGGGACAGCCGGGCCACGCTGAAGGCGGGGTCCATGCTGATTTCGTAGCTGCCGTACGCGTAAACCAGTGCGGGGTTGCTGCCGTCCTGCTTCACCTCGGCGCGGCGCAGCACCGACAGGGGGATCCGGGTGCCGTCGCCTGCGGTGGCCCAGGCGCGCTCGGCAACGTATTCAGCCGGGTCGTAGCCGCCCTTGACCGGTGTCTCCTTCCGCAGTTCCAGCTCACCGGTGGCCAGCACGTAGTCGTAGACGCGCGGGGGAGTCAGGAAGGAGGTGTAGCTGAGCCGGATGATCGGGGAATCGTATTCGGCGTTGGCCAGGTTGGCCGTGTACAGCTCCTCGTCGAAGGCAGGCTCCACCGGATCGCCCTGCACCTCGGTGCCGAGACCCTCCAGCGGGAGGACCTGGACCCGCTCCGTGGTGTCCTTGCGGACCGAGACGATGACGTGGGACTTGGTGACAGCCGCACCGTTGACGCGGACGGCGTCGTCGTGCGCCACTACGGTGTTCCAGTGCTGCTCGTCCAGCGGCAGTGCGAACTCCGTCTCGGCCACGAGGGAGAGCATGGAGTTCAGCGCGTCCCTGTTGTGGGTGATCAGGTAATGGCGCTCGCCGGCAAGGGTGACCGGCTCGGCCTCGTAGAGGATGTGCTCGCTGCGCGGGATCAGGGTGCGCACCTCCCCGGCGGGATCCCCGAAGTCCAGGACCCGGTACTCGGAATATTCGGAGTTGCTGATGCCGATCAGCAGCTGCTGCCGGTCCGCGGAGAGGTCAAAGCCGGTCCACATGGCGACGTCATCCTCCTGGTAGATGACGACGTCGTCCTCCACCGGGGTGCCCAGCGTGTGGGCCTTGATCTGGTAGGGACGCCAGGAATCGTCCACAACCGTGTAGAACACGCGGGTGCCGTCGGGGGAGAAAGCGAGCGAGTAAAAAACGTTGGTGACGGTGTCCGGCAGCAGCTCTCCGGTACGCAGGTCCTTGATCCGCAGGGTGAAGCGTTCGTCGCCGGCGTTGTCCTCGGAGTAAGCCAGCAGGTTGCCGTCTTCGGTCACGGCCAGCCCGCCGAGCGCGAAGAAGGGCTTGCCTTCGGCCTCGGCATTGCCGTCAATCAGGATCTGCTCGCCGGGCACCGGAACGCCGGGTTCGACGACGGGCGGCGTCCAGTCGGCGTCCAGGTCGCCGGTGTCCTGCGCTGCGGTGCGGCAGTGGATGGAGTACTGCTTGCCCTCTTCGGTTCGGGAGTAGTACCACCAGCCCTTCTTGCGGGCCGGCACGGAGAGGTCGGTTTCCTCGGTGCGGTTCTTGATCTCGTCGAAGATCTCCTGCCGCAGCTTCTCCTGGTGCGCAGTGACCTCTTCCATGTAGGCGTTCTCGGCCTTGAGGTGGGCTACGACGTCGGGGTTTTCCTTCTCCCGCAGCCACTCGTACTCGTCAACGAAGGTATCTCCGTGGTGGACGCGCTCGGTGGGAACCTTTTTGGCAACGGGAGGAGTGGGAAAAGTAGTCATGCCCCGAATATATCGACCCTGCTCCGGGGGACGAAGGGCCCCGCGCTGTTTATGCTGGCGGCTTACCGGCGGGGCGCCCCGCCACCGGGAACCGCATTGTGGCGTTCATGCGGCTGATAATCTGCACGCATGACAGAAGAGAGAGGCCCGGACCCTCGTCAGTCACCGAGTGAGGAGGAGGCCAAAGCCCTCGCCTCGTCGACACGGATTCGGATCCTCCGCCTGTGTCTGCGTGAGCAGCTGACCAATAAGGAGATTGCCACCCGGCTGGGAGCGAACCCCGCCACGGTGCTTTTTCATGTCCGCAAGCTGGTGGCCACCGGCTTCCTCGAAGCGCAGCAGGCACGGTCCGGCCCGAGCGGTGCGTACGAAGTCCCGTATCTGGCCACAGGCAAGATGGCCCGCCTGAATCTGGACACCCGTGACATGGGGCTGCGCGGTGCCATGGTCAGCGCTTTCGTGTCCGAAGTGGGGCAGGTTCCGGAATCCGCGGAGGTGGCGATGTCCCGCCGCGGCGTCCGCCTCACGAAGGCCGCGCACGACCGGTTCCTGGACCGCGTGACGGAGCTGCTCGATGAGTTCTCCGCCGGGGATCCGGGGGAGTCGGGGGAAGGCGGGGAGTCAGGGGAAAGCGGGGAGTCTGGGGAAGCCGGGGAGGCCGGCACCCGCTACTCCATCTTTTTGGCCGTTCATCCGGAGGCTGCAGCAGGGAACCCTGAGGGGAAATCCGGGGACTCGGCCGACTCCACCACGGAGACCGACTCCAACAACACGAACACCGGCTCCAGCACCGGCATCTGAGGGCCCGGCCCGGGGCACTGCCAGGGCGGGATTCAGGGCCGCAGCAGGAACCAGGCAGACAGAGCGGCCGCGGCCAGGAAGAGCATCCAGTTGCCCAGCACTTCCAGCAGAGTGAGGCCGAAGGACGGGTGCGGCGGGGCGGACAGCGGTTCCACGACCGGCTCGTCGGTGACCCCCTTCCTGAACTGCCCCCAGAGGGACGTGGCCAGCAGGACGGCTCCGCCGGCCAGCGCCAACGGAACCGCCGGAAGCGTGAAGAGCACAACGTCGCTGGCAAGTACGGCGATCGCCACCTGCAGGGAAAAGAACGCCCCGCCGGCCAAGGCAACCAGCCACATTGGACGCCGGACAATGAAGCCCAGCAGCAGGGGTGCGCAGGCTGCGCCCGCCAGCCCGGTCAGGGCGAGCAGGAGGCCTGACAATGTGACCGCAACGCTTGCATCGCTGGAGCTGACGGCTGCGGCCACAGTGAAGAAGCCGAGCAGTCCCAGGCAGCTGGGCACCAGCAAAGCGGCCCAGCCCGACCGTGACATGCGGTTGCGGGGCAGCTCCAGGTTTTCAGCGTAGGCGCGGGGGTCGCCAAAAACCTCACGGGGCGAGCCGCCGGAATCGGCCAGGAACTCGCGGGCCGACGCCACGGCGTCGCCGATGACGTTTCCCGGGACGTCCCGCAGGCGAAGTTCTGTGGGGAAGTCATCGAACCAGCGGCGCGTGGCCTTCTCCGGCGGGGTGCCGTTGCGGTGGTCACGGGTTTCCATGGGTGCCCCCTTCAGGGTTGCGGTTGTCTTCAGGGATCCGGTCACCGGGGTTCCGCAGAAACCCGTCCACCGTTCCGGTAAACCGGTTCCACATCTCGCGCTGCTCCTCAAGCTCCCGGCGGCCTGCGGAGGTGAGGGAAAAGTACTTGCGTCCGGGGCCGCCGTCGCCGGCGCGCCACGCGGTGGTGACCCAGCCTGCGGCTTCACAGCGTGTGAGCAGCGGATACAGGGTGCCGCCCTTGACGTTCCCGAAGCCCTGTTCCTCCAGCAGGGAGGCGATGGCATATCCGTAGGTGGCGCCGCCGTCGAGCGCCTTCAGGACGCAGAGACTGAGCGTCGCCCGCATCCAGTCGCTGGGCCAGGGATTCGTGTGCACAACTAGATACTGACATGTACTAGTTTGGCTGTCTACCTAGCGTGCATCTTGACGTGCGCTCAGTCACACGCATATCCTGAACGAACGGTCGGTAAATATCCAAGGCACATTCGCATCCGGCTTTCATCCCGCACAGTGAGGTGACATCTAATGTCGTTGCAGACCGATCCTTCTCCCAACCTGCAGGCCGTTCCGTCCGAAGATTCCGGATCCCCTGCCTCCGGCCCCGAAGCACACTTCGAGCAGCTGCTGGCCGAGGACTCTCGGATTGAACCGCGGGACTGGATGCCCGAGGCCTACCGCAAGACCCTGGTCCGGCAGATCTCCCAGCACGCACACTCCGAAATCATCGGCATGCAGCCGGAGGCCAACTGGATTACCCGCGCCCCCTCACTCAAGCGCAAGTCCATCCTCATGGCGAAGGTGCAGGACGAGGCCGGCCACGGGCTCTACCTCTACTCCGCGGCCGAGACGCTGGGCACTCCGCGGGAGAAGATGACCGAGGACCTGATCGCCGGCAAGGCGCGCTACTCCTCGATCTTCAACTACCCCACGCTGAGCTGGGCGGACATGGGGGCCATCGGCTGGCTCGTCGACGGCGCCGCCATCTGCAACCAGGTGCCGCTGTGCCGCGCGTCCTACGGCCCGTACGGCCGGGCCATGGTGCGGGTCTGCAAGGAAGAGTCCTTCCACCAGCGGCAGGGGTTCGAGATCCTGCTGGAACTGGCAAACGGCACCGAGGCGCAGCGGGAAATGGCGCAGGACGCCATCAACCGCTGGTACGCCCCGTCGCTGATGATGTTCGGCCCGCCCGACGACGATTCGCCCAACTCCAAGCAGTCCATGGCCTGGAACATCAAGCGTTTCTCCAACGATGAACTGCGCTCCCGCTTTGTCGGAATGATCGTGGAGCAGGTCAAGGTCCTCGGGCTGACCCTGCCCGATGACCAGATCCGCTACAACGAGGACACCAAGCAGTGGGAGCACGCTCCGCTGGACTGGGATGAGTTCAAGGAAGTCCTCGCCGGCCGCGGACCCTGCAACGCGCAGCGTCTGGCCCGCCGCCGCGAGGCACACGAAAACGGCGCCTGGGTGCGCGAAGCAGCAGCCGCATATGCGGCAAAACAGGCACGAAAGACCGAGGTGGCATAAGCATGGTTTCCGGTTCAACAACGGGCGACGACGGCGCCAAGCCCGTGGGCACGCAGACTTCCGCGGAGCCGGGGGCAGCGGCCGAAGATGCCGCTGCGGGCGTGAGCGCGGCCTGGCCGCTGTGGGAAGTTTTTGTCCGCTCCTCGCGCGGACTGTCCCATGTCCACGCCGGCTCGCTGCACGCACCCGACGCTGACATGGCGGTCCGTAACGCCCGCGATCTGTACACCCGCCGCAACGAGGGCGTATCGCTCTGGGTGGTGCCGGCGTCGGCCATCATTGCCTCCGACCCCGACTCCAAGGGCCAGTTCTTCGAATCCCCGCAGGGCAAGGACTACCGGCATGCCACGTACTACACCAAGTCCGAAGGGGTGAAGCACCTGTGAGCTCGGACAGCGCCACCCGCATCACCCCCGGCAACGCCCTGCGGCCCGAGGACATTGCCGCCTCCGGCACCAAGGCGCCGGCCGACGTCGCCGAGTATGCGCTGCGCCTGGGCGACGACTCCCTGATCCTGGCCCAGCGCCTCGGCTGGTGGATCTCCCGCGCCCCCGAACTGGAAGAGGACGTGGCCCTGGGCAACATCGCCCTGGACCTGCTCGGGCATGCCCGGTCCTTCCTCACCTACGCCGGCTCGGCGACCGGCCGGACCGAAGATGATCTGGCCTACTGGCGCCGCGAAGGGGAATTCCGTTCCGCGCATCTTTTCGAGCAGCCCAACGGCGACTTCGGGCTGACCATCGCCCGCCAGCTGGTGGTCTCCTTCTACCAGTTCGAGCTCTACCGCGCGCTGCTGTCCTCCACCGACGCCACCCTGGCCGCCATCTCCGCCAAGGCGGTCAAGGAGGTCGACTATCACCGCGACCACAGCGCCCAGTGGATCCTGCGCCTGGCCGGCGGCACCGAGGAGTCACGCCGCCGCATCACGCGGGCCCTGGAACTGACCTGGCCGTACGTCGGTGAGCTGTTCGAGGACGACGACGCCGTGCGCGCCCTCGCCGGCAGCGGTGCCGCGGTCCTGCCGTCCTCGCTCCGTGCGAACTTCGACGCCGGCATCGGCGCCGTCCTGCGCGAGGCCGATCTTGAGGTGCCGCAGGTTCCGGCTGCCCCGGGAGGCGGCCGCCGCGGACAGCACAGCGAACACCTGGGATACCTGCTGGCCGAGATGCAGGTCCTCGCCCGCGAGCATCCCGGCGCAAGCTGGTAGCAGCCATGGCCGATCTGGAGAGTACGGTCGAGGATCTCCGTCCCGCCGAGCCGGCCGCCGCGCAGGCCTGGGACATTGCCGCCACCGTGTGCGACCCCGAGATTCCGGTGCTGACCATCGAGGACCTGGGCGTCCTCCGCGGCGTGGAACTGACCGGGCCGGATGCCGTCACCGTGACGATCACCCCCACCTACTCGGGATGCCCGGCAATGGATGCCATCCGCGAGGACGTCACTGCCGCGCTGAACACTGCGGGCTACGGCCGGGTACGGGTGGATCTGGTCCTCGCCCCGGCCTGGACCACCGACTGGATGAGCGAGGCCGGCAAGGCCAAGCTCAACGCCTACGGCATTGCCCCGCCCACCGGCAAGGCCGCCGCCGGTCCGGTCCGGCTGGGCCTGAGCGTGAAGTGCCCGCAGTGCTCCTCACTCAACACCCGTGAACTCACCCGCTTTGGCTCCACGTCCTGCAAAGCCCTCTATGTCTGCCAGGACTGCAGCGAACCCTTCGACTACTTCAAGGTGCTCTAACCCATGACAACTTCCGTTCCAGCCGCAGCGCCGGCGGCACCGGCGCCTACACGCAGGACCGCCTTCCATCCCCTGACGGTCTCAGAGGTCCGGCGCCTGACCAACGACGCCGTGGAAGTCACCTTTGCCGTGCCCGAGGCGCTCGAAGGCTCCTACGACTACCTGCCCGGCCAGTACGTTGCCCTGCGCACTACTCTGGACGGCCAGGAAATCCGGCGCAGCTACTCGATCTGCGCCGAACCCAGGCCCGGTGAAATCCGGGTGGCGATCAAGCGTGACCTGGGCGGCAAGTTCTCCACCTGGGCCAATGAGTTCCTCAAAGCCGGCGACGTGCTGGACGTCATGAGCCCCTCCGGCGGCTTTATTTCCAAGCATCCAATGAACGAACTGAACCACCCCGAGGACATGGACCTCACCGGCGAGGACGTCTTTGTGGCAGTGGCCGCGGGCTCCGGTATCACCCCGGTCATCTCGATTGCCCGCACCGTGCTGGCGGCCTCCGACACTGTCCGCTTTGACCTCGTCTACGCGAACAAGGCTGCCATGGACGTCATGTTCCTGGAGGAGCTGGCGGACCTGAAGGACAAGTATCCGTCCCGGTTCGCCCTGCACCATGTGCTCTCCCGCGAACAGCGCATCTCACCCCTGCTCTCCGGGCGGATCGACGCCGAGAAGCTGGCCACCCTGATCGATTCGGTCCTGCCCACCCGAAACGTGGACGAATGGTTCCTCTGCGGGCCCTTCGAACTGGTGCAGATGTGCCGCGATACCCTGGCCAGCCGCGGCGTCGAGGCCGAGAGGATCCGCTTTGAGCTCTTCACCACCGGCCAGCCCAACCGGCCCGAAGGCCAGTCCGGGCGGCCCGTCACCGCCGACCCGAACGCCGACAATTACAACATCACGTTCCGGCTGGACGGTTTGCAGGGCAAGGTTGCCAGCCCCACCCACGCCCGCGAAACCATCCTCAATGCCGCGCTCCGGGTCCGTCCCGACGTCCCGTTCGCGTGCGCCGGCGGTGTCTGCGGCACCTGCCGGGCCAAGGTGGTTACCGGCACCGTGGAGATGGAGGAGAACTATGCGCTGGAACCCGACGAACTGGAAAAGGGCTACATCCTGACCTGCCAAAGCCGTCCCACCAGCCCCGACGTCACCGTCGACTACGACGCCTAGTCTCTGAAGGAACGGAGCATCCTCATGATCGAACTGAGCATCACCGACGGCATCGCCGAAATTGTCCTGAACTCGCCGCGGAAGCTGAACTCCCTGAACGAGGAGGCGCTGGCACAGCTGTCGCAGGCGTACGATGACGCTGCCGTCCCCGGGGTGCGCGCGCTGCTGCTGCGCGGAGAAGGCAGGGCCTTCTGCGCCGGGCGGGACATCTCCGCCGTCGACCCCGCCAACGACGACGCCTATGAGTATCTCGGAGAACTGGTCACTCCGCTGCTGCAGAAGATGGCGGGTTTTCCGGCCCCGACGTTCGCTGCCGTTCAAGGGGCCTGCCTCGGCGTCGGCCTCGGCCTGCTGGTGGCCACCGATGTTGTCTATGTGGCGGAGGACGCGAAGATCGGCTCGCCGTTCGCCGCCCTGGGAGCTGCCCTGGATTCCGGCGGACACTGGCTTTTCACCGAACGGCTCGGTACCCACCGTGCCCTGGACCTGATCTATACCGGGGACCTGATGAGCGGCTCCGAAGCGGTGGCGGCAGGGTTGTTCAGCCGGTCCTTCCCGGCAGACCAGCTGCTGGAACGCACCCGCGACATCGTGGCACGCGTGGCCGCCGGCTCCGGCGGCGCCTACCGGATCTCCAAGGCGCTCGTGGCCGAAATCCGGGACTCCCGGATTGGGCTGTGGACCGCCATGGAGGAAGAGAACAAGGCCCAGGGCATCCTCAGCGGCACCAGGGACTACGCCGAGGGGTTTACCGCCTTCCTGGAAAAGCGCAAACCCGCCTTCCAGGACTGACTCAGTAAAACTCCACCGCCCAGTGCAGCTCCTGATCGGCGCGGACCTCGATGGAGATGCCCGTGCCTTCCTCGTACGGATTGATCCCGCTGATGACCTTGACCGGTCCGCAGGGGACCTCGGCGTCGGGTCCGCCGCTGATGGAGACGACGGCGGCGCCGGCATCGCAGATGAACCGTGCATCCAGCGGTCCGGTAAGCAGGGGGTCAAGCCTGAGCTGGTTCGGCGCGTCCGGGCCGGCCGTCCCGCCGCCGGCGCGCTTCTCTTCAGGAGCGCCATCCTCATGCGACGACGCTAGTTCGGACTGCAGCTTCTGCATCTCTGCCGCCCAGCTTGGCGCTGCCTGTTGGGACTGGCTTTCCGCCGTCCCTGCTTCGCACGCAGTTGCCAGCAGCAGGACCGGGACGCCGACGGCCAGTACTGTCCTCATGCCGGGTTTCATTCGCTGCTCCTTGCTCTTCCGGTGACGCGAGCTCTGCCGGTAATGCGACCCACCCTAACGGAGTGCCGCTCCGGCGGTGCGGATGCAGCAAGCGGACCGGATGCCGCAATATTCGACAACCTGTAGAAATACGGGAAGAATGTCTTGCAGCCGGAGAAGCACCTGCCGACCGGCCCGAGCCGTATCCGGGAGGGATCATGAGCACGCGTGCCGCACGCCTGGTGCGCGGCTGGGCCGCAGCACTAGCGGCCACGGCCGTTGCCGCTGCCTCCCATGTCCTGGCCGGCGGAGTCATCCCGCACCCGTCCATCGTGCTGTTCTGCCTGGCGCTGTCGGCGATGGTTTCCTGTGCGCTGGCAGGGCGGTCCCTGTCACTTCCGGGAACCACGGGGGCGGTCCTGGCCAGCCAGGGCATTTTCCACCTGCTGTTCACCGTTGGCGGTGCGGGACTCCCTCCCGCAGCTGCCGGTACATCCGACGCAGCCGCCAGCCCTGCCGCGGGCCATGCGGGCCATGCCTTCCATGGCGACTCTGCGGCCCTCAGCCAACTGACCGATGCCGGGCAGGCCGGCGCCGGAATGGCAACGGCCGGGCATTCCTCTGCACTGATGTGGCTCGGACACCTGCTGGCGGCCGCGGCCACCGTTGCCCTCATCCGGAACGGCGAGGCCGCACTGCTGCGCATCCTGGAGGCCATGCGGCTGCGCATCACCGCCATCCTGCCGCTGTTCCTCCCGCTGCCGCTCGGCCCGAGGATCCCCAAGCTTTCCCTGCTGATTCCGGCCGAGCCGTTCCGGAACCTCGGCGTGCCACTGCTGGCGATGAGGCACCGGGGACCGCCTGCTGCTGCTGTGTCCTTCTAGCCGCGCACCTGCCTGGTGCGGGGCTTTCCCACCAGCAGACGCCGGCAGAATGCCGGCGCAGAAAGCAGCCATGTCGCTTGTAACGTCCCCCGTAGTGTCCCCCTCGTATTTATCCTCTCCCCAGGTCCGCGCCGCCCGCCGGCCGTTGATGGTCCGGGCTCTGTTCCTTGCAGCTCTGATCTTCGCCGGCGGCGGCACCGCCCTGGCCACCGCCCCGGCTGCCGCAGCCCACGATGAGCTGGTAAGCACCATTCCCGCAGCCGGAGAGCGGCTGGACGCAGCGCCGGCGGAACTGGAGCTCACCTTCAGCTCCGCCCTGATGGACCTGGGCAACCAGATCCAGGTCCTGGACGCCGATGGCCGGAACTGGGCGGAAAGCGCCCCCGTCCTGAACCGTGAAACACTCGTCCAGCCGCTGCCCGGGGAGATGCCCAACGGGGAATACTCGGTGCGCTGGCGCGCCGTGTCCTCCGACGGCCACCCGATCACCGGCAGCTATGAGTTCCTTGTCGGAGCCGACGCGGTGGCGGGATCAGCAGCCACGGCGCTCCCGTCCGGCTCCCAGGACTCAGAGGAACGGGACGAGACGCCCGACGCCGGCGCCTCCGAAGGCGCTGAAGGCAGCGAGAGCGCTGATGCATCCAACGACGGCGGGCTCCCGGCCTGGCTGGTTCCCGGCATCCTCGGCGGCGTAACGGGCCTGCTCATTTACGCCGTGTACGCGGTGGTTTCCCGCCGCCGGCGCGGCCGGACCGAGTAACCTCCCGGCAGCCCCGGGAGCAACCTCCCCGGGCTGCTCCCGGAGCACCCTGCCGGCAGCTCCAGTGCTGCCGCAATACGGCTGCGCATCACAGGCGCAGCTTCTCGACCACATCTTCGGAGGCGTCCACGCGGCGTTCCTCCACCTTCCGGCGCCCCAAAATAACCCGGAGCCAGCTCGACCGGCCAAAAGTATCCGGCAGCCAGGCGACCCGGCGCGCCCGACCACAGGAGCAAAACCATGTCCATTTCTTCTTCCCGCAGCTCGGTGCTGCTGGTCCTTTCCGCCGCCCTCCTCGGAGCAGGGTTGACGAGCGGCTGCACGTCCGCGGCAGACACGTCCGATCCGGCTCCGGCCGCACCTTCCGGCACCGCCTCCGCCCCGGAAGCCGCGCCTGCCGGGTCCCCGGATGCTGCTGCGGACGCGGCGGCACCCCTCACCATGGCCCACCCGTGGGTGAAGGCAGCAGACGGCGGAATGACCGGTGCTTTCGGCACCCTGACCAACAGCGGCACCGAGGAAGTGCAGGTGGTGGCCGCGGCGTCACCGGCAGCGGCCTCCGTGGAGCTGCACGAAACGGTGCAGCAGGCTGACGGAACCGCAGTCATGGCTGAGAGCGGAGGCGGATTCACCATCCCGGCCGGAGAAACCTTCGTGCTGGAACCCGGAGCCAATCACCTGATGCTGATGGGGCTTAAGGATCCGGTGCTTGCAGGGGAGGAGATCCCCTTCACGCTGACGCTCTCCGACGGCAGCACTGTCGAGTTCACGGCTCCCGCAAAGGACTTCGCCGGAGCCAACGAGAGCTACCACGGAGGCTAACCGTGACCAGAGACGACACCGATCCACGGGAGACCCGTCCGCGGGAGACCGATCCACGAGAGGCTGAGAAGGCACCGAACACCACGCGGCGGCACCTGCTGCTCGGGGGTGCGGCAACCGGGCTCGGTGCCCTGGCAGCTGTGGGGATCAAGCTCTCCGGCGGGCGGGACAGCTCCCAACGCACCGCTTCCGGAGGGCCGGAGGCAGGGGATGCCGGGCAGCTTGCAGCGGAGGGCCGGGACTCCGGACTCGACGCAACCGGAGTCAACGGCACAACGGTGGTGCCCTTTTACGGAGCGCGGCAGGCGGGTATTGAAACGCCGGCGCAGGCCCACGCCGTGTTCCTGGCGCTGGATTTGAAGCCGGGCCTGACGGCGCAGCGGCTGGCTGCGCTGCTGCGGCTTCTCACCGAGGATGCCGCCGCCCTGACCCAGGGGCGCCCGGCACTGGCCGACACCGAGCCGGAACTGGCCGTACAACCTGCGGGTTTGACTGTCACCTTCGCGTTCGGCCCGGCACTGGTGGCGCTGGCAGCACCGGATAAGTCACCGCCTTGGCTGAAACCGCTGCCCGCGTTCGGCATTGACCGGTTGAAGCCGGAGTACTCCGGAGGGGACCTGCTGATCCAGATCTGCGGCGATGATCCGCTGGCCCTGGCCCACGCCCGCAGGATGCTGCTGAAGGACAGCCGTTCCTTCGCCGCCCTGCGCTGGGTTCAGTCCGGATTTCTGCACGCCTACGGCTCGGGGCAGGCGGGTGAAACTCCGCGCAATCTCTTCGGCCAGAAGGACGGAAGCGGCAATCCGCGGGTGGGAAGCGCGGAGTTCGAACGTGTCGTGTGGGGAGATGCGGCGGTCAAACCCTGGCTGGAGAACGGAACGTCCCTGGTCATCCGGCGCATTGCCATGAACCTGGACACCTGGGATGAGCTGGACCGACGCGGACGCGAAGAGAGCGTTGGGCGCACTCTGGCCAGCGGTGCGCCGCTGACCGGTACCGCGGAACATGACGAACCGGATTTCACCGCCCGCAGCAGGCTCGGCTTCCCGGTAATTGCGGATTCCTCCCATCTTCGCCGGGCCAGGCCCGATGATGAGCGGCAGCGCATTTTCCGGCGGCCGTACAACTACGACGACGCTCCGACCGCGGCGGATGGCACAGAGGGCGGGATTTCGAATTCCGGGCAGATCTTCGTCTCCTACCAGGCTGACGTCGACCGCCAGTTTGTGCCCATTCAGCAGCGGCTGGACCAGCTGGACATCCTCAACGAGTGGACCGTCCCGGTGGGATCCGCCGTATTTGCAGTGCCTCCCGGTGCACGGGACGGAGGGTTTATCGGCGAGCAGCTGTTCTCCTGACGGAAGTCCGCCGGGTTGATTCATCGCCCGGCCGGGACTAGGTTGGAGCTAATGATCAGTATGCTGATGATCGCCCGCCGGGTTCCGCCGGCGGGCGGTCGTCATTGAACAGACGGAGGCCCTGATGGCGGACAGTTACGATCCGAATAATGACCCGGCCAACCCCGACAAGCCCAAGGACGCCGGGAAAAACCTGCAGGACAGCTCGCATGAAGGAAATGGCAATGCGGCGCCGAGCACCGAAAAGGGCAAGCACGCCAATCCTGATCCTGCCGCGGGCAACATCACCGGTCTCGAGCCCGGCGGCGGAGTTCCGCCGGGGGAGACACCTCCCGCTGAGGACCAGATGAGCATGGACCAGGGGCACGACGAAGATTGATCCCCTGAATGCTGAAGCGGCGGGCCCCCCCCCCGGGGTGGGGGGGGGGGG
>NZ_JBBPFS010000007.1:0-179896 GCF_038069765.1 Arthrobacter sp. G119Y2
TGCTGAGACTGACGCGTTGGCTGGTCAGGGCGGCAGGAGTCGCATCCACGTTACGAATGGCTTCGTTGGTCGTGCCTCTATTAGCGATTCCCCGGCCGCCAAGTCGGTTCCGGTGGCAACACCCCCCCGGATCATGGGCGACTGGGGGCAAAAACCATGCCGGAACCGACCGGCCAACACACCCATATCCTGCATCAGGAACGGGCTACGAAAAAGGTAACGGGGAGCCCCTGGCTGGGAACAACGACCCACAAGCACCCGGCAACGTCCCAGCCGTCCACTTCTTGTTTCCCGCTGAGGCCAGTGCCGATATTGGCCGGGATGCCGACGAATGCCGGAAGCCATCTCAGCCCGGGTCGGAGAATCCATTATTCCTGACATGTGAAAGGCCGGCCTTCATCTTGGCAATACGTACTAGGCACCCGTGCTCACTAGTGGAAGCAGCAGCGCTGTGAAACCAGTAATTGATGCGATTCGCAGGGGAGGGAGCTGCCGATAGGGGTGTTGCGGTGAGCGATCAGCATCCGGCCATGATCGGTCAAACAGACATTACTGTGGGACATGAGAACCAGTCGTTCATCCGGAATATAGCTCGCGCAATAAGGCTACGGCTGCGCCCTGATGGGTGTGGGCGTTTTTGAGCGGCCATGCGGCGTGGATCTCGATGGGGGGTGCGTCCCGGATCAGCCGGTAAACGAGGCCGGTTCGTCTGTACTGGTGGAATGTGGCCTCCGAAGTCACGCCCCGCGCGTGGCCCTCCCCTACGATCGTCAACCAATCATCCACATCAACCGTCGGTATGGCAGCCGGAGGCCGCTTGCTTGCGGGCCATAACTCCATGGTAGTAATTCCCGTACGCGGATTCGTGACCACAGGTTTATCGGAAATCTGGGACAACGTGACCGAGCGACGAGCAGCTAACGCATCGTCGCTGGCCATCACACAGTAGCGTTTCTCGGAACCGATCCGAGCCCATTTGTAGGCGGCTGCATCGGGAAGCCGGCGTAGTACGGCAAGGTCAACTACTTCTTCGTCAAGGCCCGCATGCGGGACGTTCACGCGCACCAGCTGGAGGGTCGTGTCAGGATGTTCGGCGGCCCACCGCCTTTGAAACTCGATCGTATGGCGTCCGAGAGCGGACCATGCATACCCGACCCTGATTGTGGTAGATCCTGTGGCGGCGTACTCCTTGAGCTCCTCCAGTATGGCTAACACCTTCCATGCACTGCCGAGCGCGTGGACACCCGCTGGTGTCAGTGTCAGTGGCCGGCTCACCCGGTCGATAAGGCGGTGTCCCAAACTCTCTTCGAACCCAGCAATGGCCCGCGAAACAGAAGCCTGAGAGAGCCCGAGCTCGATCGCTGCATCAGTGAACGTACCGGTCTCCGCGACAGCCGCCAGACAGCGTAGATGGCGAAGTTGGATGTGCATGCGTTTAGCGTATATGGCTGTCACTCCATGCATTATGGAATACCGTCAACGCCACGCAAGCTCTACCCATGGAACCAGCGAATACCTCAATTTCCCGCCGGGCGGGCATCCTCGGCTTGCTTACCAGTGCTTTGTCGAATCAGTCCGGAGCGGCCATCGGGTCGCTGGCTTTTCCCGTCATCGGCCCCTTGGGAGTCGTCGCCGTTCGCCAGTTCGTGACCGCAGCGATTCTCTTACCTGTCATCCGGCCCCGCATTAGGACGTTCAGCTGGGCCCAGTGGTGGCCGGTACTTCTTCTTAGTCTGGTTCTGGTTACGATCAACTCCTCTCTGTACTTGGCCATTGACCGGATCGGTTTGGGACTGGCGGTTACTTTGGAGTTCCTTGGCCCCTTGATTCTGGCGCTGGCCGGGACCCGCTCCTGGTCCACTTTCCTGACAGCTCTTACAGCAGGAGCAGGTATTCTCGCGGTCACGCAACCGCAACCAACCACCGACTTCCTCGGGGTAGGACTCGCACTCGTTGCCGCGGCATGCTGGGCAGCGTACATCCTGCTCAACCGAACTGTCGGACGCCAACTTTCAGGGGCACAGGGGACAGCAACAGCCACCGGTTTGGCCGCGATCATATCCCTGCCGATCGGACTAGTGATCCTGGCCAACTCACCCCCCACCAGCTACGCCTTAGTACATGCGTTGGCAGCAGGTGTCCTGGCGTCCACCATCCCGTACGTGCTAGATCTCGCGGTCCTGCGGAAAGTCCCCCCGCACCTCTACGGTGTTTTGGTCAGCGTGAACCCCGTCTTTGCTGCGCTCATCGGTGTTATGGCATTGAACGAAAACCTCAACACCCTCGCCTGGGCCGGGATCGTTCTCATCGTTGCCGCGAACATCTGCGCCGTCCTTGTCGCACCAACGCCACCCGACCAACTGCCGATCACCAAGCACCCAGAGAAGGAACGGGGGTTGCCGTGATATCCCTGCCGTGGATCTCGACACCGGCGACGTTCAATGGAATGGGTCCGCCGCAACCGACCAAACCCTGCCGTCATACCTCACGGCCAAAGGTATGCCCGCAGCGGTAAATCTGACCTCCCCTCGGCATTCACTGCGATTGGCTCGGTAACCACATCCATCAGCTGTGCACCCTTCAAATCACTGACCTGTTTGCCAACCCACCCTACTCGAACATACGTTCGGATATAGGCCGCGGTCAGTTCTATTGCAGTGTTGCACCCAATGGGGACAGCTTTGAGCTGCGCGGAGGGCTCCACCTGCCCGCCAGTGGGCACAACGCCGGATGTCCTGGTTTCCGCTGGCGCTTCAACCAGGAAACGGGCGTCCGCTCCGCGGCCGGCTCTTTGGCCCGGGCCGCACCGTCGCAGAGCTCCGGACCCCCCGAACCTGATGTGTCTACGACGTTTTTTGCTGCTGTCCTTCGGATCATACGTGCCCGCTCCAGCCCGTCTAGCCCCTCCTTCGTCGGGGCCTGCGGCCCGCAAATTTTCCTCCGGCGCTCCTGCGTCGCTTCTATCCTCCGGAAATTTTCCGACCCTTGCCCTGCGGGTAGACAGGCTTCCGTCGGGCACAGCTCCGCAAGCTTCGCCAGCAGGCAAAGAACAACGGGGGAGGGGCCAACTGCTGGACCACCACAGGCCCCGAACCACCCGCAACCACAGGAGCAAAAGACCATGACTGTTCTGGAACAGATCGACCCGGCCCAGCTGACCATCGACACCAACGTCCGCGCTGACGTTCAGCTCGACAAGACTTTCCTTGCCTCGATCAAAGAACACGGCGTGATCCAGCCCGTCGTCGCCCACCGCACCGAGGACGGCACCCTGCACATCGTCTACGGCCAGCGGCTGCTGTCTCCTCGTGGCTGCACTGACGATAGGTTAGCGCCGCAGGTGCACCTTTAGTTTTCAGCAGCACCGAAATGGGATCTGGTGACACCTACGAAGGTCCGGACCGGTTTCACGAGAGGAAGGGGTGCCCATTTGGTCGCGACGGGCGGAACCCCGGAGAGGCATCGCTTTTCGAAAGGATGCCTAGGAACGGCGAGGCACGTGACACACCGGGGGATTGACCGGATGCCACGCGCCTGGCGGAACCGGAGGAGTTCCTAACTGGCGAGTGCCGTTTTGAGGGCGGTGACGGCTTGGGCTATGGCGGCCCGGGCTGCGTTGGTCTCGTGCAGGCTGTTGACCATGACGAAGTCATGGATGATGCCCAAATAGCGGGTTGCGGTGACGTCCACGCCGGCGGCACGCAGCTTCCCGGCATAAGCCTCGCCTTCATCACGCAGGACGTCGGCTTCGGCGGTGATGATCAGCGCCGGCGGCAGGCCCTGGAGCTGTCCGGTGGTGGCACGCAGGGGAGAGGCAGTGATCCGGGCGCGGTCGACGTCGTCGGTGGTGTACTGATCCCAGAACCATTTCATGCCTTCGCGGGCAAGGAAGTAGCCTTCGGCGAACTGGTGGTAGCTGTTGGTGTCGAAGGACGCGTCGGTTACCGGGTAGAACAGGACCTGGGATTGAAAGGAAACGTCGCCGCGCTCCTTGGCCATGAGGGTCAGCGCGGCAGCCATGTTTCCGCCCACGGAGTCTCCGGCCACTGAGATCCGGGTACCATCCAGGCCCTTGGCGGTGCCGTCAGCGGTCACCCACCGGGCCACGGCGTAGGCCTGTTCAATGGCGTGAGGGTAGCGCACCTCCGGAGAGCGGTCGTATTCGGGGAAGACCACTGCCGCGCCGGTACCCGTGGCCAGGTCGCGGATCAGACGGTCGTGGGTATGTGCGTTGCCGAAAACCCATCCGGCACCGTGGAGGTAGAGGATGACCGGCAGAATCCCCGTTGCGCCGGCGGGCTTCACGATACGGATCTTCACGTTTCCGGTGGGGCCGCCGACGATCTCAGTCCATTCCTCGTCGATTCCGGGCTTGAAAATCGGTTCGTCCTGCACCCCGTCCACTGCGGCACGTCCCTCGGCCGGGGCCAGCTGATACAAGAACGGCGGCTGTGAGGTAGCTTCGACGAAGGCCTGTGCAGCCGGCTCCAGGGGGATGTTGTGCGGGTTGCCACTCATGGCCATCAATTCCTTTTCCTCAATGTGAGAACGGTCGTTCTCGCTTCTGGAAAAACTCTAGAGAACGATCGTTCTCATGTCAAGTACACTGGGAACATGAGTTCACGTGACATGGCAACGGCACAGGTGCAGGACCGGATCCTGTCGGCGGCGGAGGATCTGTATTACCGCAAGGGCTTCGCGGTCGTGGGGATGGATGAGCTGCGGACCGCCGCGGGGGTCTCGCTGCGGCGCCTGTATTCCCTGTTTCCCTCCAAGGACGGGATCATCTTGGCGGTCCTGGCCCGCAAGCACGCGGAGTGGGAGAGGGGGGTTGCGGGACAGGTGGCTGCTGCGGGCAGTGACCGGCGGCAGCGTTTGCTGGCGGTGTATGACTTTTTGCAGGATTGGTTCAGTACGGAGGATTTCCGCGGGTGCGCATTCATTAACGCGTTTGGTGAGCTCGGCGGCACGAATCCGGAAGTGGCGCGGGCGGTCCGTGAACATAAGCAGTCTTTTCAGGCCCAGATGCTTACCCTGGCACGGGAGCTGGGGGCCACGGAGCTGCTCGGTGCCCAGCTGGCGATCCTGGCTGAAGGGGCGCAGAGTACTGCCGCGATTACGCCGGATTCCGCTGCGGCTGCTACGGCGCGCGCCGCCGCAGAGATTCTCATCGATGCTGCCCTTCGGAAGCAGCCGGCAACCTGCTAACAGCAATCCGCGACGTCATGGACCGCTAAGCCGGCCGCCCGGGATCACCCCACATCTCTAAACGACCCCGCCTGGTGTTTCCCTGCGGCCGGAACCGGACGGAACGGAAACGCAGAAGCACAGGAACGCAGAAACACGGAGCCACGGAAAACCGTTTTTCCGGGGGGAAGGACCGCCGTCTTTCCGGCGCCCGGGGGAAGGACACTCTGATACTGACTCGCTCGCATCAGAGAAGCGGCCCTGCGCTGCGCTGCGGCCTGTAACCGGCAGTCTCAAGCGAGGGCTGCCCCGACCTTATGCGGCTACGAGGGGCCATAGTGTGGCAATCACGCGCTCGGCGAAGCCGGCGGGGACTTCATGCCCGTACCGGTTGAAGTCGGCGAAGTAGCTGCCGAAGGCCAGGCTCACGATCATGTCGAGATCGACATCTTCTCGGACCGCGCCCCTGCGTTGGAGCTCGGTGAGCACGGCGGCGAACTCCTCGCACCGCGGCCGGTTCCCCTGCTCCCTCATCTGCTCGTGCAGGGTCGGCTCGCGCTCCGCTTCGGCCATGAAGTTTCCGTGGAGGGTCATCGCCCGGCGGTTGTGGTACCGCGGATCCAACCGCCGTACTGCCTCTACCATTGCTTCCCGCGGGGTGAGGTCGTCGAGATTCAAGGGCGGGTAGGCCTCACGCTGCCTGCGCAACCCCTGCTGCAGGGCTTCGACAACCAGCTCATATTTACTCGGCCAGCGCCGGTACAGGGTTGGGCGGGTTACGCCGGCAGTGGTGACGATGTCCCCGATCGTCATCGATGAGTAGCCCTTGGTGGCGAGTAGCAGGCGCGTTGCATCGATGATTGCCTCTTCGATGGCCGGATCACGTGGGCGGCCGCCAGTACCGGCCTGGGCCGCTGTGTGCGTGCTTTCGTCAGACATTGCGCTCCTTTTACAATCCCGTTTCCGTTTCTTTACATGTATTGACTGTAACGCATAGGTGTGGTTATTCTTCATTCCAGCTTGTTTCGTTACCAACAGTGTCTGTAAAGAATGCGGGAACGTTATTGGTTCTTGGCCGGCACTTTTCGACCGCTGCATCTCACCTCCGACAAAAGGATTCGCGCATGACAGCTACAACCGATGGCTACGTGACCCTCCTCTGGGACGCGAAGGCCAAACCCGGCCGGGAAGGCGACCTCAAAGCGTTCCTCCCTGCCGCCGTCACGCCATCGCGCAGCGACCCCGGAAATATCGACTATGAGGCCCACGAGGTGGAAGGCCAGGTTGGCGTGTTCGTGATCTACCAACGCTGGCAGAACCGTGCTTTCCTGGACGCCCACCTCCGCGCCCCGCGGACGCGGCTCTTGTGCTGGAGATACTCGAACTGATCGAGGGCTCTGTCAAAGACGGAATCAGCCTCCTGCGTCCCTTCCGGCCGACGGCCTGAATGAAAACCCCCAAGAACCCGGAAGGGAAGAACAATGACAACAACTCTCATCACCGGAGGCAACCGCGGACTCGGCTACGAGGTCGCCCGTCGTCTCATCGGTGCGGGCCAGGCCGTCTGGATCGGCGCCCGCGACACGGCCGGCGGACAGGAAGCCGCCGCCCGCCTCGGCGCCCGGTTCGTACCGCTGGACGTGACCGACGATGCGTCCGTCAAGGCCGCCGTCGCAACCCTGGAAGAACAGGTCGGACACCTGGATGTCCTTATCAACAATGCCGGTATTCTCGGCGAGGTGGCCGCGCCGGAGGACATGACCGCCGACCAGCTGCGTCACGTCTATGACACCAACGTGTTCGGACTCGTCCGGGTCACGCGTGCCTTCCTGCCGCTGCTGCGGAAGGGCACTGACGCTTCGGTCATCAACATCACCAGTGGCATGGGCTCCTTCGCGATGACCCAGGACCCTGCGCGGGTGGAGTCGCAGTACACACTCGCCGCGTACGGTTCATCCAAAAGCGCCGTCACGATGCTCACGACGCAGTACGCCAAGACGATCCCGGACATTCGCTTCAATGCCGTCGACCCCGGCCAGACGGCGACGGAGTTCACCGGACACGTGGGTCAGAGCGTTGCAGAAGGGGCCGAGGGGGCGGTGCGCCTGGCCACGCTCGGCCCGGCGACACCTACCGGAACCTTGACCGACCGGGCCGGCGTTCTGCCGTGGTGACCGGACGGCTCCGGCGTCGAGGAGATGCCGAGACCCAGCGCGCCGCGACGCTGGAGCTGTTCTATGACCTGGTATTTGTTTTCTCGATCACCCAGGTCTCGCATCTGCTCCTGGAACACCTGACCTGGGCGGAAGCCGGCCAGGCAGCGATGATCCTGCTCGCGGTGTGGTGGTCGTGGAACTACACGACTTGGGCCACAAACGAGCTCAATCCGGAGACGAATCCCGTCCGTCTTTTGCTGATCGCCCTGATGCTCGGAAGCCTGCTAATGGCGATCGCCATACCGCACGCCTTCGGTGACCGGGGCCTGCTCTTCGCGGCCGCCTACCTTGCAATCCAGGTGGGCCGCCACGCCTTCCTCACCCTCGTCACGACCGAGCGTCACACCGTTGAGCGGGAGCAGGCAGGCCGTATTCTGGCCTGGTTCCTCATCGCCGGAATGTTCTGGGTTGCCGGAGGTCTGGCCGACGGCAATTCGAGAGTGTGGCTGTGGCTGGTTGCGCTGGCCATCGACTACGTTGCGCCGCTCCTGCTCTTCCCCCTGCCCGGCCGCCCGCGGCTCGCGGCGAACTCCTGGCGACTCGCCACCGGACATTTCGTTGAGCGGTTCGGACTCTTTGTGATCGCTGCCCTGGGCGAGACGATCATTCTGACCGGGGCCACCACCGCCAACCAGGAATTCGACGCAGGCACCGTGGTTGCGTTCGTCAGTGCCTTTGCGGGAACCGCGGCGCTCTGGTGGCTGTACTTCACCTCCACCCGGGAACTTGGCGAACGTTCCCTCGCCGGCGAAGCGAGCCGCACCGGCCGTGCGCGGGACATCTACACGTATGGGCATGTTCTCATCGTTGCCGGAATCATCTTGACGGCGGTGGGAGATGAACTCGTCATCGCCCACCCATTCGACCCATTAGGGGATCCGGAGCGGACCGTCGTCGTCGCAGGACCGGCCCTTTTCCTTCTGGCCCAACTCGCTCTGCAGCTGAGGGCGACGCGCCGCGCGGGTTACAGCAGGCTGGCTGCGATCCTCACGTGTGCGGCACTCGGCCTGTTCGGCGCCTCGCTCCCTGCCCTGCTGGTCGGAGCACTGCTTGTCGCCGTGCTCATTGCCGTGGCGCTACTGGACGAGATTGGCCTAGACGGAAAGGCGGGGCGGCGCAGGAGCCTTGGCAGAGCCTCGTAGGGGGAACCTATAACAGGGGAGCGGCGCGTTTCGTGTCCCACGCGGCCGCTCAGGACGCGGCCGGCGGCCCGGCCGGTCTCTACCCATCGCTTCGATCGCTGGCAGCTCGGCGGCAAGCGCCCCCACACGTCGCCACCAATGGCACGCGCATGGCATACACGAGTTCAACCGGTGGGACACAACAAGCAGCACGGAAACACGGAAATCCGTGCCGGCATTGGTGCGGGGCGGGGGAGGAACCCTGATACTCGCCAGCTCGCATCAGGAAGCGGATCTGCGTGGAATTTGATCGAAAGTTGGATCAGTTAACTGGTGAAAGTTGGCCCCGTGCGGTGCTTCCAGCATCTGAGGTCCCCAAGGCTTTCCGGCGAAGCTCTGGAAGTGGAGCAGGCTAGTAGCTTCGTCTACGCCAGATGCCGAAGTTGTTCCGAAGGAAGGTTGTCTCGCATCCTATGGGATGTGAGACGCCCACACGAGACAAGTGAGGCGACGCAACGTTCCCTCCCTCAGTGGTATTGCCACTATGTATTGCAAGTTCCTTTCAGGCTTCGTGACATGAACACGGGTTGCAAGACAGTTTTGGCGAGTCGTGGCAAAACAGATCGGGCATGCTCAGTTTTCCATCAAGGCGCACATGGCTGCTGACTCGGCGTTGCTGGAAGCCAACTGGCGCAGCAGATGGCCGCCACTTTACCCAAGTTCGATATCGCGGGGATCATGCCCAGGTTGGCCCCAGCGCACCCGGACGGCAACGGGTTGACGAGCTTGGCCAGAGCAAATAATTCGTCTTCCTGCCATAACCTGTCCGCTTTCATCCTCACCCTCCAGAGCCTGGTTCCAGCCCGCCGGCGCTTCGTCCGCGACATAGATCCACCCCGGTGCGCCGGGTCGCTGTCCCGCCTGAGCTGGACCATGCCATCACTCAGCGGGCCGCTCGCAACCAGGTGCGCGACACGATGTTTCAGCCCCAGCACTTCCCAGACCATGTAGGCGGCCGCCTCGCAATGCGCCAGACAAGCGTCGAGGAAGTCCCATAGCGCTTCTTGCCCGCGATCGGCTTGTGGACGAGGGCAGAGTCGCGGATGCGACCGAGCAGGTCCTCAACCCAGCAGTTCCGTTACGGCCTTATCGATGAAAGCGGTGTCAGCGGCATTCTCGCCGCCACCGGCGAAGTGCCCCCAGATGCCCGGAATGACACGCACTTCGCTGTTCGGAAGGTGCTTGGAGGCCCACACCTCGTCCTCCGGCGGGAAGTAGAGGTCCTTCTCGGCGGGCATCTGAATGGTCCGCGCCTGGATGGAGGCCAACGCCGCCGTGGTGTCGCCGCCGAAACCCGGTGTCCTGCCCACGTCCCCGTGCTGCCAGGTCCAGAGCATGGTCAGCAGGTTGTTGGCATCCCGGTTATCGAGGAAAAATCCTTCCCAGAACCCGACCAGGAAGTCCTCGAGTGAGGTGAAGCCCAGCGTCCGCCATTCCTCGTGCCAGTAGAAGGCCTGCGAAAACCCCCATCCGGCGTAGACCCTTGCCGCCGCGCGCAGTCCCGTTTTCGGCTGATCCGTGTACCAACCCTGACGCCACGCGGAGTCGGCGGTAATGGCGGCACGGACGGATTCGAGGAAAACGACATTGTGCGGCGCCGTGCGGGGAGAACCGCAGAAGGGAAGCAGCACGTCCATCATCTGCGGATAGCTGACGCCCCACTGGTAGGTCTGGCCTGCGCCCATGGACCAGCCCAGGACAAGGCGCAGGTGCTCAATGCCCAGGTGTTCAGTGACGAGCCGGTGCTGCGCAGCGACATTGTCAAACACGGTGATGTTCGGAAAGCGCGGACCATCAAAGGGTTCGGGGGAGTTGCTGGGCGAGGAGGACAGACCGTTGCCGAACATGTTCGGGACGATGATGAAGTACTTCGACGGGTCCAGTCCCATTCCCTCACCGATCAGCCACTCGTTGTCCCAATGGCGTCCCGAATACCAAGTTGGGTAGAGGATCGCGTTGCTGCGGTCAGCATTCAACGTTCCATAAGTTTTATAGGCGAGGCGTGCATTCCGCAGCGTCATTCCCGACTGCAGGGAAATGCTGCCCAAGTCATAAACTTCGTAATCGCTGTCCATGATGTCCATTTCTCAGGGGAGGGTTGCCCTGCAGTCCAGCCTGTGCCGGTGGGAGTGTCAAGAGTGGGGAGGGCGACGTCAGGCTGGGTCCATCCGCGGATCCCACGTCGGGTCCGGGTGCGACGTCGACTGCCTCCCCATTCACATGCGTCAATGTTTCCGCGGCGCCACCCAGCGAGCCGCCTCTGCCTCGGAACCGTACCGGGCGACGGCGCCCTGTAGCAGCGGTCCTGATACTCCCGAGAGCGCCGCGCGGACCGCGTCGAGCAGCACCGGATCGGGATTGGCCACTGCCGGATGGTCGTCATCGAGGCCAGGGTAGGCTGTGCGAAGTCGTACGGTCCGAAGCGCTGTACGGGTCGATGGACTTTTGTCCCGGGCTTAAGGAAGGCTCCGCTCATGCATTTGTCCCTTGTTCCGCCGCGTCACGTCGTGATCGGTGATGCGGCGTCGTTCGTCGGCACCACCCCGGAGACGATCCGCAGGTACCACGATATTGGCCTGCTCCTCGAGCCTGAACGGGGCAGCGACGGCCAGGGCCGGTACGGCTACGAATCCATGATCCGGCTGCTGTGGGTCCAAAAGATGGTCGACGGCGGGATTGCTTTGGACGACATGTGCGACGTTTTTGCCGACCCGGCTCCTGCTGGTGTGGACAGCGGCCGCGATGCCGCCGTCGTGCAGCGCCTGCGCACCGTGGGGGGCAGGATGGGTCTGCTCTCCGACTTCGTCACCGGCCGGCTCGAGGGTCTGCCCGAGGGTTTCCTGCGCCAGACGGACCTGGATGCCCTGCTGGTCATGGAGCGGATCTTCGGCTCGCTCGGTGCGGCCATAGGCGCGGGCCGTTACCTTGCGCTGGCCGCTCACCCGGGTTTGCGGGAGGAATCCGACCGTGTTGATGCCGCCGAGGAAGCGCTCGATGACACGGTGCCTGTCGACGACCCCCGCGTGGCACAGGCGGCTGCCGAACGGCACGCCTTCGAACGGAGGCTGGGCGCCGCCATCGAGGATTCCGGCCAGACGCAGAGTGACGATGCACTTTTCGACTCCTGGGATGCTCTGCACCCCGCTGTCGCCGGAACTGAGGGCGAAGCCTGTCAGGTCACCGGTGGAGGGGACAATCGCGTGACCCTCAGCGAGGCCATTGGAATGACGCCCTACGACTATTCCCCGGCCCGCCTGCGGTGCCTGGAATTGACCATTGAACTCGACGCCAAGGAGTTGTCCGCTTCCTAGACAGGGCGTAATGTCCCGGTTCGAAGGCCGGCCACACTTCTGGGGGCCACCCCGTCTCGTTCGCGGATACCTCGTGCCAGAACGCTATGGAGAAGTCCGAACCTCAAGTGCAAAGAAACGTTTGCAAATAAACCTTTGCGATGGCATGCTGGGTCCATGACCGCAGCATCATTCCCCGAGCCGACTCCAGCCCAGGACGGCGACCGCATTCTCGAAGGCCCCGTCCTCAAGGCCCTCGCCCATCCCCTCCGTGTGCAGCTGCTCCAGGTCCTCTCCCAGTACGGGCCACAAACAGCCAGCAGTATCGGCAAGCGGGTAGGGGAGTCGAGCGGTGCTACGAGCTACCATCTCCGGCAACTGGCCCGCCACGGCCTGGTCCGTGAAATCACGGACCGAGGTTCGGGGCGTGAGAGGTGGTGGGAACGCACGCGCGGCGCGCTGACCATCAACGCACCCACGCAACAGGACCCCGCCGTCCGGGAAGCGGTCCGGCAGGTCAGCCGGACCTTTGAGCGCGGACGCGCAGAACTGCTGGCCGCGTTCATGGCAAGCGACCTTTCCGCAATGCCGCCGGAGTGGGCCGAGGCCCCGGTGATCAGCACCTTCAACGCCCACTTCACCGCAGATCAGCTGGAGGCGTTCACCCGGGACATGGAAACGGTGCTGCGCGAGAAGCTCGAGACCTATCGCAGCGATCCAAAGACACCCGGGGCCCGCCCCGTTCAGCTGCATTTCAACGCATTTCCACTCATCGATACACAGGAGCCGACATGAGTTCTGCCGTCCTCGGGTATTACCAGCCCGCCCCCAGCAGCGCCCACGCAGGTTTCACCTCCCGCGCCCTGATCCGTCTGGGCACGGCTTTCATCACAGCCGGTTCTCGGCTCGCAGATCAGGAGGGCCCCGAAGCCGTGCTCCTCAAACAGCATGCTGAGCGCCGGACCGATGCATCCGCCATCGCACACAGCGGACTCCACCTGCTGCTGTAAAACACTAAAGTGGCGATATGAAAGCGCGTCCCTACAGTGCAGTTGATGTTTTCTCCGCCGACCCGTATCGAGGCAATCCACTGGCGGTGGTGCACGACGCCGACGGATTGACTGCGGAGGAAATGCAGCGGTTCGCGACCTGGACCAACCTCTCGGAGACAACGTTCCTCCTGGCCCCCAGCAGTCCGGAGGCCGACTACCGGGTAAGGATCTTCTCCGCCAAGGAGGAACTGCCCTTCGCCGGCCATCCCACGCTGGGGTCGGCCAAAGCGTGGCTCGACGCCGGCGGATCCCCCAAATCCGGTGGGACCCTCCTCCAGGAATGCGCGGCCGGGCTCATCCCGGTCCGGGTCGAGGAGGAATTGCTGGCCTTCGAGGCGCCGCCACTAACACGATACGAGTCCGTGGAGGAACCGCTCACCCGCAGGATCGCGGCGGTCCTGGGGGTTCCGAGAGAGGCCGTCCTCGCTGCATCGTGGCTGGTCAACGGCCCGCAGTGGATTGGTGTCCGGCTTTCCTCGGCGCAGCAAGTCCTGAGCCTGGAACCTGATCCGGCAAAGGCCGGCGACCTGGAAATCGGCGTGGTGGGCCCGCACGACACCACAGCCGAAACCCAGTTCGAGGTGCGTGCCTTCGTCGGAGGAGACCCCGTCTGGGAAGATGCCGTGACCGGCAGCCTGAACGCGGGCCTGGCACGGTGGCTGATCGACACAGAGTTGGCGACGGCGCCCTACACTGCGTCGCAGGGAACAGTACTCGGCCGGCAGGGCCGGGTGCACGTCAGTCTCCGCGACGGAAAGATCTGGGTTGGCGGCCACGTCACGAGCTGCATCGAGGGATCGGTCCGTCTTTAGCGACCGCCCGCCGCACGGTTCCGCAGCCGAGCAGTTCCTTCAGGGCCGGCGGCCGTCGCCCGTGTAGGCTCTGCCCCGCTCACGGTGCGTCAGGCCGGCGTGGGCTCGAGCCGATTGATGAGGGCGATCAGCTGGCCGCGGAGAAGCTGGTCCGACAATCCGGCTGATTCCACCGGCGACCCACGCAGTAGATTGATACTCTCGACTACCGCTTGGCCTCGAACGGTGATGCGGGTGCGTATTGATCGCGTGTCCAGCGTGTCGCGAACCCTGGAGACCAGCCCCTTAACCTCAAGCTTTTCGAGGACTCTTCCCATGGTCTGAGCCTGGATATGCACCAGATCGGCAAGGCGCGTCTGGCTGATCGGGCCGCTGTGGGCAAGTGCCTCCAGCGTGGTTGCGCCGGCATGGGCGACGTCCAGGCCCGTCAAACGCTGGCTCTGGTAGTGGTCGTTCAGACGTGCGGCCGTACTCAACAAGCGACTGCTCGCCCAATGTGCTGTACTCACGTACGTACTCTCTTTCTTTGACCACCATCCTCTGTTCCGAACCAGGAAGACCTGCGACCGGAACAGTAGCGGCAACCGGACAGGACCTGCCGCGAGGCCGGTGTCTGTCGGTGTACAAGCCAGCCTAGCGGCCTACAATCTCACGGATCACCACGTCGAACGTCCCTGTCACTTCTTGTGCCTGTCCCGGAAAGGGTCGGATCACGCGCATAGCAGGATTAACCAGGCGCCCGTCCCCGGCGGTCCGGCCCGCCGAACGGGCTGATTTTCGCCCCGATAACTTGCCGGGGATAGGGTCGGAGGTGTGAACCACATCCTTCGTTCTGCGACCGCAGCCGATCTTCCCCAAGCGGCCCGGACACTTGCTCTCGCCTTCGATCGCTACCCCTGGACCCGGTGGTCCATTCCGGCGGATCGTTACGAGGCGCGTCTTGAGGAACTCCAGACCCTCTATTTGAAGCACGCCCTATGCCACGGACTCGTCTTAATCGACGAGGAGGTGCGAGGGGTGGGGGCTTTCCTTCCGCCTGATACTCCTGAGCCCGGAGGCGATACACAAGCACGCATTGCGGAACTGCTGGGCAACCGACTAGAGATCCTCATGGGACTGCAGCTTCCGAGTCTCCCCTCTGACGCCTGGAACCTGGCAACTCTCGGCGTGCATCCTGGCAGTGCAGGAAAAGGCCTTGGATCCGCGATCATCTCTGAAGGGCTTCGACAGATCGACGGTATTGGTCCGGTGGGGTTGGAGACCTCCGACGAGCGAAACGTACAACTATATGAACGCCACGGATTCACCATCACTGCGACGACGCATATTCCGGGTGGCCCCTCCGTCTATTCCATGCGCCGCGATCTCACCACAAAGGACGGAAGATAGGGCACTAGATACGGGCCAAACGGGTCGCCCTTAGCGTCGACCTCTGTATCGCCCTAGATGTACTGAGACACCACGTTAATTACACGGCGATATAGGTGAAGACCTCTTAGGTTGGTGGTTACCACACCGGTCCGAACCCAAGAGGTCTTCATGTCCCACCGTAACGCCCGTCTGGCTCCTGCCGGAAGAATGATCCTGATCCAGCGCGTCACCGAGGGCCGGCCCGTCGCGCACGTAGCGAAGGAAATGGGCATATCCAGGCCCACCGCCTACCGCTGGGTGACCCGCTACCGGGATCAAGGACTACCTGGCCTGGAAGACCGATCCTCCCGACCGAAGTCCTGCCCGCACGCCACCAGCGCAGAAAAAACGGCCGAGGTCCTGGCTGCTCGCACCGAGCACCGCTCCGGGCCCTCGGACCTGGCCGCCCGGACCGGTGTCGGTGCCCGCACGGTCTCCCGGATCCTGGCCCGCGCGCACGTTCCCAAGCTCTGGGACCTGGACCCGCTGACCGGGATCCGGATCCGTGCCTCACGTGCCACGGAACGCCGCTACGAACGCGACGCACCCGGGGACATGATCCACATCGATGTGAAGAAACTCGGCCGGATCCCCGACGGAGGCGGCTGGCGGGCGGACCCGAACCAGTCCGTCCGTAACCACACCAAAGGGCATACCCGGTTGGTTTCGACTACGTTCACGTGGCTGTCGATGATCACTCCCGGCTCGCGTTCGTCGAGGTTCACCCGGATGAGAAAGGTGCCACCTGCGCCGGGTTCCTTACTCGGGCCGCAGCGTTCATGGCCGCGAACGGGGCACCGGTGAAACGGGTAATGACGGATAACGCGTTCGCTTACCGGCTCTCCAAAGACTTCCAGTCCGTGCTGGCCGGCCTGGAGGCCAAGCACATCCTGATCAAGCCAAGGCATCCGTGGCAGAACGGCAAAGCTGAACGCTTTAACCGGACCCTGCAGGAAGGCTGGGCCTACCGGCACGTCTTTACCTCGAACCAGGCCCGTACCGATGCCCTCCAGCCGTGGTTAGACTTCTACAACCACCAACGCCCGCACGGCAGCCTCGGAGGCAAAGCACCGATCACCCGGTGTAACTAACGTGCTGTCTGAGTACACCTAGAGGCGCCGGGCCTTAACCGAGATCACCGGGGCGTTGGCCTCGAGCAGGATCTGCTGCGCCGCGCTGCCGAGCAGGAACTTGCCAACCGGGCTGCGGTGCTTGACGCCGATGACCACAGCGGAGGCGTCGATCGCTTCAGCAGCGTCAAGGAGATCGCCCACGGCGTCGTGGTTGCGGGGATCCGGCATGCGGTAGGTGACCGGCACGCCGTCGAGCTCGGTGCCTTCGGGGTCGAGCTGGGTGCCTTCCAAATTGAAAACCACCAGGTCTTCCTGGCGGCGCCGGGCTTCTTCGATGGAGGCGCTGAGCGCGGCCTCGCCCTCGGGAGTGCTGGTGCGGGCAACGATGACGGTCATGAAGTCTCCGACGTGGGTGGGGGTGAAGAAGGACGATGAAAAAATTCATCTTGCGGGCGAATTTTGTTCTTCAGGTTCTCCGCACTGAGCAGAAAAAGCAAAACAGGTGGAGTTTGTTAAGAGCGGCAGCCAGGCCGACCCCGCCAATATGACAGGGATCACTTAGGATCTTTGGGTGGTTACTACGACGTTGAGTACTGACCAGCGTTCATGTCCCTTCTCCCCCCACTAAGGACAGTTGATTTCGTGAGCTCTTCACCAGATCGAGCCGGGTCCGGCACACGCCGCAAGCATCCGATCTTTTTGGCCGCCTACGGCATCGTGGCTGTCGCCACGATCGGCTTGGCCAGCTTCTTTTCCATCCAGTCCGCTTCCGGCGGCTCCGATATTCGCGCAAACCTCACCCTGATTGCTCCGGCAGGCGCTGGCGGGGGCTGGGATACGTTCATGCGCGAGCAGCAACAGGCCATGCGTGCCAACGGTTTGGTGAATAACACGCAGGTGGTCAACATCCCCGGGGCTGCCGGCACCATTGGCCTCGGCCAGCTCTCCACCATGTCCGGGCAGGCAAACAACCTGATGGTCACGGGCGCCGGGCTGGTCGCCGGTGTGGCGCAGCTGGACTCCGCCGTTACGCACGACGACGTGCGGCCCATCGCCCGTGTGGTGGAGGAGTACGACGTCGTTGTGGTTCCGGCCAGTTCCCCGTACAAGACTCTCGACGACCTGGTGCAGGCCTGGAAGGCTGACCCGGCGGCGATTGCCTGGACCGGCGGCGGCACCTTTGACCAATTGGTCATGACCGAGCTTGCTCTCGCTGCCGGTGTGGATCCCTCCGTCACAACGTACATCCCGAAATCCGGCGGAGGAGAGGCGGCTCAGGCGCTCATCACGGATACCGCCAAAGCAGCCACATCCGGGTACAAGGATGTTGCAGATCAGGTTGATTCGGGGCGCCTGCGCGCTCTCGGTTTGGCTGCCCCGCAGCGGCTCGACGGCGTCGACATCCCCACGCTGGCCGAGCAGGGCTACGACGTGGATCTGGCCAATTGGCGGGCCATCGTGGCACCTCCGGGAATTACAGATGAGGAATTCGCGGAGCTGAGGACCCTGATCGAGGAAACCATCGCGACCCCCGAGTGGAAGGACGCCGTGGAGCGCAACAAATGGGCCGATGTGTACCTCACCGGTGACGAGTTCGATGAGTTCATGATTTCGGAGCAGCAGCGCATCGGTGAACTAGTGAAGGAGATCGGCTGATGAGCACTCCAGGGCCCTCATCCGCAGGTACGGCGGAGCAGCACCCGAGCGAAAGTACTGAGACTACGGACGGACGGACCCCCGTCCGCACCTCGTGGCGGGACGGTCGCAGCGGGCTGCTCTTGTCGCTCCTTATGGTGGCGTTTAGCACTTATCTACTGTTCGGAATCCTCACGATGGACGTGGGGGAGGGCACGGACTTCCCCGGTCCGAGGTTCTTCCCCGGCATTCTGATGGTTGCCGGGTACGTCCTGGCTGTGCTGCTGGCGCTGCACTACGTGCGTTCTCCGGAACATCCCAAGGAGACTTCCACCCAGCGTTACCGCACCTTCACGGACTGGTCAGCAGTCCTGTGGGCGGCAGGAGGTTTCCTGCTTTTCGCCCTGACCCTGGAAACACTGGGCTGGATCATCGCCGCCGCCCTGTTGTTCTGGTCGGTCGCCAAGGGGTTCGGCAGCCGCCGGCCGGTCTTCGACATTTCATTCGCCCTGCTCTTCAGCAGTGCGGTTTACCTGGCATTCTCGGTCGGCCTGGGGCTCAACCTCCCCTCCGGCATCCTTGGAGGAGGTTTCTAACATGGATTCACTCAATCTCTTGATGGAGGGCTTCTCCTCAGCCCTGACGCCGATGAACCTGCTGTGGGTACTCGTCGGCTGCCTGCTGGGCACCGCCGTCGGTGTCCTGCCGGGACTGGGTTCCTCGATGGCGGTGGCTTTGCTGCTGCCCATCACCTTTGCCCTCGACCCGACTGCCGCGTTCATTATGTTCGCCGGTGTGTACTTCGGCGGCATGTTCGGCGACTCCACCATGGCCATCCTCATGAACACCCCGGGGCAGGCTTCGGCCATCGCGTCCACGTTCGAGGGGCACAAAATGGCCAAGGACGGCAGGGCCCCGCAGGCCCTGGCCACCGCAGCCATCGGCGCGTTTATCGGCGGCATGGTGGCCTCCGTTCTCGTCGTCTTCCTCGCCCCGGCCCTGGCCGATTTCTCGGCGAACTTCGGTCCGGCTGAATTCTTCGCGTTGGCCTTGTTCGCTTTTGTCGCCACGTCCTCCGTGGTCTCCGACTCAGCGGTGAAGGGCCTCGCGGCCCTCGTGATCGGCCTGGGTATCGCCACCGTGGGCATCGACCCGTTCTCAGGCGCCGAACGTTTCAGCTTCGGTGCGCCCGAGATGTTCGACGGCATCTCCCTGATTACCGTGACCGTAGCCATCTTGGCCCTGGGCGAGGTATTCCATATCGCCTCCCGGATACGCCGGGATCCGGCCGACCAGCAGGTCAGCTCCGCAGGCCGTCCCTTCCTCTCCCGCGCCGAGCTCAAAGAGGCAGCCCCGGCATGGGCCCGAGGCACCGCTATCGGCTTGCCTTTCGGCGTCATCCCGGCCGGCGGGTCCGAGATTCCGACGTTCATCTCCTACGACGTGGAACGGCGCATTGACCGCCGCCGCAAGAACCCGAAGTTCGGCAAAGGCGCCATCCGCGGCCTGGCCGCTCCCGAGGCCGCCGGCAACGCCACCACCGGCACCGCCATGGGAGCTTTGCTCGCCCTGGGCCTGCCGGTCTCGGCCACGGCAGCGATCATGCTCGCCGCATTCCAGCAGTACGGACTGCAGCCGGGCCCCCTGCTGTTTGACCGTTCCCCCGACCTGGTCTGGGCACTGCTGGCTAGCTTCTTCATCGCGATGATCGTGCTGCTCATCATCAACCTGCCCTTCGCAGGGCTTTGGTCCAAGCTGCTCCTGATCCCGGCCCCGTACCTGTACGCCGGAATTACCGTCTTCTGCGGCCTCGGCGTCTACGCCACCTCCGGGGCGGTGTTCGACCTGCTGATGCTGCTCGGGCTCGGTATGGTCGGCTTCCTCATGCGCCGCCACGGAATGCCCCTGGCTCCGCTCATGATTGGTGTGGTGCTGGGTCCGCTGGCGGAAACCAGCATGCGCGATGCGCTGCTGTCCTCCAACGGTGACTACTCCGTGTTCGTGGACGGGCCGATCCCGCTGGTGCTCTACGCGTTGCTCTTCATCGTGCTGGCGGTCACCGTGCGGTCCAAGATTGTGAACAGGACCCGCAAGGACGTGTAGTTGCCAACTCGCAGCAGCACAATCTCGAAGGGCCTCGCCGATCAGCGGGGCCCTTCGGCGTTGTAGGAGCCAGCCGGTTCCGCGACGACCGTCGGGTGGTTCTTTGCATCCGTGACGCCAGCGTAGCGCCGGTCGGCAGAGCAATCGGAGCCCTCAGCCGAAGTCCGCCTTGCGGATCAGCCCGTGGACGCCCACGGTCCGGTCGACCACCTGGGAGACGGCGAAATCAGCGGCCGCCGAAAGGTAGGCGTAGGCCACGGCCCGGTCCATGCCCTTTTCCTGCTCCAGGAAGTCCAGGGCATTGACCACCGCCCTGCGCATCGCCACGTTCAGGTCGCTGCTCACCCCGCCGCCGCCCAGACCGTCCGGGTCGGACAGGCCAATGGGAATCCAGGCCTCCGGCGTCTCCCCGAAGGGATAGAGGTGCGCCAGTTTCGGGGCGTCGCCGGCACCGGGCTTGCAGACGGTCAGCCGGAAGGTGCCGCGCAGGGACCCTTCCATTGCGGTCAGGGCCACCTCGCCGTCGCCCATGCCCATGTGCGGATCGCCCACATAGAAGAGTGCGCCGTCGGCCTTCACCGGCAGGTAAAACGTCGACCCGGGACCCAGATGGCGGATGTCGATGTTGCCGCCGCCGAGGGTGGGCGGCACCGAATTGGCCTCCGCATCCGTGAGTCCGCTGCTTTCGGCGAAGGCCACGCCCATCATGCCCATGAACGGGCGCAGCGGGAAGCGCACCTTCATGTCGCCGCTGGTCATCACGCCCTTGCCGTCCTCGATCGCGGTGAAGACGGAAACGTTGTGATAATCCGCCGGTATACCGGAGGCGCGGTTGTCCGAGGCGGCCGGCGGCATGACTTCCTCCAGCGTGATGCCCTCCGGTGCGGCCGCGCCGTTCTGCAGCGCCAGCGACCCCTTGCCGTGCCGGCTGGACACGACGCCGTACGGAACCCGGGGCACGGCGTCGATCGTTTCGATTTTCAGCACGTCGCCGGGTTCCGCGCCTTCCACCGCGACGGGGCCGGTCACCACATGCGGTCCGTCGGTATCAAAGTTCCGCGGCGTGCGGTTGTAGCCGGCCGCGATGTCGACGGCGTCCTGCAGCACGCCGTCCTCGGCCACGCCGTGGCTGCCGAAGAAGGAGAGCGGATCCCGTCCCTGGTCTTCCAGGATTCCTTCATGCGAGAGGGCGTCGATGGTGATGGTTTGCCCGGACTTGATCCGCGCGACGGGCGTGGCATGCACGGTGGGCACGTAGCCCCACAGCACGTCGTCGGGCGTGGAGGCGAGGTAGTGGTCGCCGGGAATGTCACCGGCGTGCGGCTGCAGGATCTTCCCCTGCTGGGCCGGCGACGGTCCTGAAGTGCCGGTCCCTGCGGTACCTGCGCCCGCCGTCGCCGTGCCGGACGAACCTGCGGGAGAGGGTGTCTGGGCCGCGTTGGCACTGCACCCTGTGGCGACAGCCAGAGCACCGAGACCCGCCGCGGCAGAGAGGAATTTCCTGCGGCCCAGTCCCTTGGTCAGCACCTCGGCGGCCTCGCGCCCCAACATCATTGCGTTCATCGTGTCCTCCTGTAGCTCGTGGCAACAAGTTAGTCAGTCGGAGTTTCGGTGCTGTTTCAGGCGGATGAACGGAAGGTGCGGAGGAACTACGGCGACGACGGCGGTGCCTTCCCCGCGAACGAAGGCACCGCCGTCGTCACCCAGTCAACCGTGCGTGGCTGCCCGCGCTAGTCTGCCCCCATGGACCAAAATGCCCTGTAGATTCGAGGGGCCGCCGCCGTCGGGCACCGCTTCACAGCGGCTCTCTTTGACGCAGGCTCGCCGCACAATGATTGACCGCTAGGAAAGGCAGAACGTGCAGCAAAAACCCTCCGGTACCGATCCGGCTCCGGAACAGGCATCTGACCGGGACGGAGAAACCGGTTCATCCGGCAAACCCGAGGAGAACGTGCCGTTTGTGCCACCCGAAGGATGGACACGCTCCGCTAACCGCAGCACCAGCCGCTTCGCCTTTGAAATCAGCAACACCACCCGGTATTACACCAATGACGGTCAGGGCACGGGGTACTTTGCACCCGGCTGGAACGCGGAAAGGCTGGCCCGCAAAACCGGGGTTTTCCGCCGGATTGCCCTGGTCCTGGCGTTGCTGATCGTTGCGGGGAGCGCCGTCTGGATCCAGCACGCCTACGAGACGCAGGATGACTACGCCTGGCTCGAGGCCAACGGAGCGGCCACCACGGCAGTTGTCGGAGACGTAACCGTTGAGCATGAAACCGACCGGTACCACTACGGCAACAGCAGTTCCGGCTGGGATTACATCACCACAACGACGGCACAGATCAGCTACCCCGCCCAGGATGGCGAGGCCGAGGGAACCATCGAGGAGACCCGGTCACAGAAGAAATCGTTTCCCGAACCGGAATGGACCACCGGAGAAAAGGTGCGGCTCTACGTGGATCGGCAGGATCCAGCGCACTTTGTGGTCTTTGACGAGACCCGCGAGCGGGACCTTTACCGGGAAACACCGCTGGAGGTAAAAATCGCCCTCGTGGTTACTGCCGTTTTGCTGATTCTTCCCCTCTTTCTCTACCTCGCCGGAAGAAGAAACGTCCGGGAAGCCCGCAAGCTCTGATCGGCTTTGTCCGCGTCCCGCATGTCCGCGTCGTCCTGCCGCTGACGGCGGGAGACGTACGCTGTAGAGATGCGAAACGAAACTCTCTGGGAAGCAAAAAAACGGCAGAATCCCGGCCATTCCGCCTGGTATATCTCGCGGTTTCAGCAGATGCGCGAGCAGGGCGCGGATCTGCACGGTGAAGCCCGGCTGATCGACGCACTGGTTCCGCGCGGCGCCCGGATCCTCGACGCCGGCTGCGGTCCGGGGCGAGTGGGCGGCGAGCTGGCTGTCCGCGGGCACGACGTCGTCGGCGTCGACGTCGATCCCGAACTGATCGAAGCCGCCAAGCAGGACTTCCCGGACCTGCAGTGGTTTGTCGGCGACCTGGCGGAGCTGGACCTGCCCGCCGAAGGGGTTGCCGAGCCGTTCGATGTGATTGTCTGCGCCGGCAACGTGATGACGTTTGTGGCTCCCGGAACCCAGCCCGAGGTGCTGGCCCGGATGCGGAACCACCTGGCCGACGGCGGCCGCCTGGTCACGGGGTTCGGCGCCGGCCGCGGCTATGACTTCGGCCAGTTCCTCGAAGACGCGGCGTCCGCGGGGCTGGAATGCCAGCAGAAGTTCTCCACCTGGGACCTGCGGCCGTTCGCTCCGGACTCCGACTTCCTTGTGGCAGTGTTCGGCCGGGCCTGAGCCGCGCTCAGCCTGAGCCGCGCTAAACAGTCCGGCTGATCCCGGAGGGGACGGGCTGCGAGGGCGCCTGGAAGTCCACCCGCCGCGCCGCACACTGGGAACACCTGACATAGAGGATGAGCCCGCGGGACACCCGGTGACGGGACTCGGTCAGCCAGGAATGCTCGTGGCCGGGGTTCTGCAGCTGGCGGGGAGACTCGGTTGAGGCCGGGGTGGTAGGCATGGAATCCAGCATGGTGTAATGCCCTTATGCATCTCAACCCTTACGGCGAATACGCCGTCCTGCTCGCGGCGTCGCTGGCCAATGAATGGCCGGACTCCCGGGCGGGGGTGGTGGAGCGCACCCGGGAGTTCGGCATGACAATGGAGTTTCCCGTCTGCCCGGAAGATCACCAGCGGACCCGCCGGGTGGTCGATGACTGGCTGGAAATAGTCCGCACGCCGGATCCCGGCGGCCGGGCTGCGCTGTTGAACACGCAGATGGCCGACGCCACCGCGTATCCGCGGCTCACAGACCACGACGGCGAAGGCTGGCACCTGCATTACCGCGACGACAACCAGGCGCTGCCTTCGGTGCTGCGGGCCGTGATCAGCGTGGGCACTTCGCTGCATCTCGTGACCCGCGGAATGCACCGCCTCGGAATCTGCGCGGCCGAGCCCTGCGGGCAGGTGGTTGTGGACGTCACCCGCAACGGCCGCCAGCGCTACTGTTCAGTGCGCTGCGCCAACCGGGCCGCAGTCCGCCGGCACCGCTCCCGGGGCGCTCCCGCCTGACTCCCCGCCCTGGTGCCTGGTGCCTGGTGCCTGGTGCCTGGTACCCGGTGCCCTGCCCTTCGATGCCCTATCCAATCGGGTGGGTTCCTGCCACGCTTGGACCTGAAAGCACCGGCCGAGGGGGTTTGGGCCGCCGGCAACAAACGGAGGTCACCCGATCATGCCGGAGCAAAAAGCGGAGCAAAAAACCGGGCAGAAAACCGGGCAACACCTGAGCGTCAAGGAACGGATAGCCAAGGGCAAGGCGCGCCGGGAAAAGACGCCCCTTTCCAGCCACGCAGGATGGATGCCCGCACCAAACCGGCCCGATCCGGTTGCCCTGCTGGAGGAACAGAATCTCACCAGGGAGCCGGACCTGGTGCCGGTGCGGCACGCCCGTATGCTGGCTTCCCCCTTCACCTTCTTCCGGGGTGCCGCGAAGATCATGGCCGCGGATCTGAGGGACACTCCGCGGTCGGGCCTGCGCGTGCAGCTGTGCGGAGACGCCCACCTGTCCAACTTCGGACTGTTTGCCTCACCGGAGCGTCACCTGCTCTTTGGCCTGAACGACTTTGACGAGACCCTTCCGGGACCGTTCGAGTACGACGTCGAGCGGCTGGCAGCCAGCTTCATCATCGCGGCGCGGAACAACGGGTTCACCGGCAAGGAAGCCCGGGAATCGGCCCTCGCGGCGGTGACGGCCTACCGCGAGGCAATGGCTCAGTTTGCGCAGATGCGCACCCTGGACATTTGGTACGCGCGGCTGTCCGAAGACGCACTGCAGAGCATGGTGTCGGAGGAGGCTACCCGGAAGAACAAGATGTCCAAGAAGTCCCGGCGGGTGGAAAAGGCCGTGCAAAAGACCGCAGCCAAGGCACGCACCCGCGACAGCCTGCAGGCGCTCTCCAAACTCGGAGAGTTTGTGGACGGAAAATACCGCATTGTCAGCCAACCGCCCCTCGTTGTTCCCCTGCGGGAACTGGAAGGCGCGTACGGCCTGTCCGGGGACGAGGTGCAGCAGGCGCTCCATGAACAGCTCCGGTCCTACCGGGCCACACTGCCGGCCGACCGGCGAACCCTGCTGGAGCGTTTCGAGATCATTGATGCCGCACGCAAGGTCGTTGGGGTCGGCAGCGTCGGCACCCGGGCCTTCATTGTGTTGCTTCAAGGCCGCGACCAGCAGGATCCCCTGTTTCTCCAGGTCAAGGAGGCCACCGGATCCGTACTGGAGGACCACCTGCCCAAGAGCAAGTACCGGCAGCCCGGCGAGCGTGTTGTGCAGGGCCAGCGGCTGCTGCAGGCTGCGAGCGACATCTTTCTGGGCTGGACCAAGGGCGTGCAGGACAACCGGTACCTGTACTGGCGGCAGCTGCGGGATATGAAGGGCTCCGCGGCGGTGGAGGCGATGCGCCCGGCCGGGATGGCATTTTATGCGCGGGCCTGCGGCTGGACCCTGGCCCGGGCCCATGCCCGCTCCGGTGATCCGGTAGCCATCGCCGCATACCTCGGCAAGAGCGGGAAGTTCGATGCGGCGATCACCGATTTCGCCCAGCGCTATGCCGATCAGAACGAGAGGGACTATCAGGCTTTCGCGGCGGCGGTGGGCTCGAGCCGCCTGAAAGCCGCCGAGGAGACCTAAGCGAGCAGAATCTGCCGGCAATTACTGCGGCAGAACGGCCGCGGCTGGTGCATCATGTACCCCAGCCGTCCAGCTTCAGGCACACACGGCCTGGATGAAGCTTCCCAGTACAGGAGAAACCTGATGAATCCAGATGCTGAGATCGAACGGCGCGCCCGCGCCATCGTCATAGCCCGCACCGTCTACAAGGCCGTAATGGTGGTGTGGGTCCTGGCCGCCGCCGCAATGCTGCTGATCTGGTGGTTGACCACGCCGGACGGCTACTTCTGGCCTGTCTGGCCGATCCTGGGACTGGCAGTTGCCGCGATCGCCTGGGGGCTGGCGCTGTACGGCAAATTTGCCTTCAAGATACGGGAGGACAAAGTAGCCCGCGAGGTGAAGCGGCTGCGTGAAGCGGGCTAGCAGGTTCGGTGACCGGGACCACGTCCCGGGAATAGAACGCGGAACCTGCTTCTTTTAGTGCTCATGAAAGCAATTGTGTATTCCTCCGCTGGTGATTCCTCCGTCCTCAATCTGGTTGACCGCGAGGTCGCCGCTCCCGGCCCGGGCGAAGTGCGGGTCCGCATCGTCGCCTCCGGCGTGAACCCCACCGACTGGAAGGCCCGCGCCGGCGGCGCGCCCTTTCCCGAAGTGGTGCCGAACCAGGACGGTGCCGGAGTTGTCGACGCGGTCGGCGACGGCGTCACTCATCCCCAGGTAGGCGACCGCGTCTGGGTCTACCTCGCGGCCCACGGCCGCCCGACCGGGACCGCCCAGGAATTCGCGGTCCTTCCCTCGGACCGTGTGGTGCCGCTTCCGGAAGGCATCGGGTTCGACGTCGCCGCCAGCCTCGGCGTGCCCGCGATGACGGCGCACCGGGCCCTGACTGTCCACGAATTCGGGCCGTCCCGTCTTGCCCCGGACGCACTGAGCGGACGCATGGTCCTCGTCCAGGGCGGTGCCGGCGCCGTCGGCCATGCCGCGATCCAGCTCGCCGCCTGGGCGGGCGCAACCGTCATCGCCACGGTCAGCAGCGACGCCAAGGCCGAACTCGCCCGCGCGGCCGGCGCCCACCACATAGTCCGTTATCCCGACGACGCGGAAGCCGACCGGATCCGCGAGATCGCGCCCGACGGCGTCGACCACATCGTTGAGGTGTCCCCGGCGCAGAACGCGGCCCTCGACGTCGACGTGATCGCCAACCACGGCAGCATTGCCTACTACGCGAACAACAACGGCGACGAATTCACCGTCCCGGTCATCCCGAGCTTCGCGAAGAACGTCCGCTGGCAGGGTGTACTCGTCTACACCGTTGGTTCGGAAGCCCACTACGCGGCGGCGGAGGACATTACCGCTGCGCTGCGCGACGGCGCCCTGCCGGTGGGGGAGCAGGCCGGGCTTCCCCTGACCTGGTTCTCCCTTGAGGACACCGCCGCCGCGCACGACGCCGTCGAGAACGGCACCACCGGCAAGGTCCTCATCCGGGTGGGAAACGAGACCGCCTAGCGTCTTACTCCGCACCGGGCGCGGTCCTGCGCCCGGTGCGTTGCTAGGCTCGTGCCATGAATTCCGCGGCATACCTGAAGCAACTTTTTGGCCTGGACGGTCGCGTGGCGCTCGTCACCGGCGGAAGCTCAGGGATTGGCCGTGCCATCGCGCTGGCACTGGGACAGGCAGGCGCCCATGTTGTTATTGCTTCCCGCACAGCGTCAGCCGTCGACGCCGCGGCGGAGGACATCCGGCAGTCCGGCGGCTCCGCGGCCGGCGTCGCCGCGGATCTGTCCACCCGTGACGGTGCACATGCACTTGCCGACGCTGTCGGCGCCGTCGACATCCTCGTGAACTCGGCCGGAATCAATCTCCGCCCGCCGATGCCAGAGCTGGACGAGGCCGTCTGGGACGCCACGATGCGGGTGAACCTCGACGCACCGTTCATCCTTGGCCAGCGGCTTGCGCCGGGCATGGCCGAACGTGGATTTGGACGGATCATCCACATCAGCTCCCAGCAGGCGCACCGGCCCTTCGCCGCCAGCGGGGCCTACGGCGTCTCGAAAGCGGCACTGGAAGCGCTGGCGCGGTCGCAGTCTGAAGCATGGGCCCCGCTCGGTGTTACCGCGAACGTCCTGGTGCCCGGGTTCGTGCGGACGCCGCTGAACGAGCGGCTCAGCTCGAACCCCGACGCCGTCCGCTCCCTGTCCGCCCGGACCCTGATCGGGCGCAACGGCACTGCGGAGGACTTCGCCGGCGCCGCACTGTTCCTGGCCGGCGCGGGCTCAGCGTACGTTGTTGGCCAGTCACTCGCCGTCGACGGCGGCTTTTCCGTTCACTGACGCTGTGCCGGCCTCCGTGCTCAACTCGGTGCAACCGGTCCTGAAAAAAACATCACACTAGGTTGCTTTACCAATTAGGTGGGTTCATGATCTAGTCATGGAAATTTCGCAGTGGCCGTCCGAGTGGCTGAGGGGTGTCCTCGCCGCAGCGGTCCTGTCGATCGTCAGCGAGGAGGAAACCTACGGCTACCTCATCGGACAGCGGCTGGCTGAAGGCGGGCTCGGAGTCGTTAAGGGCGGCACGCTCTACCCGCTGTTGACCCGCCTTGAGCAGGACGGGGTCCTCACGGCAACCTGGCGCGGCGGCGACGGCGGTCCGGGCCGGAAATACTACGCAATTACGCCCGCCGGGCAGGAACGGCTTCAATCCCTGCGGGCGGACTGGGGAGTCTTTTCCGCCCACGCGACGTCGATCATTTCCGGAAAGAAGGCAGGCAATGACTGAGCAGCCCTATGCGGAATACTCCGAAGACCTGCGGGATGCACTCGAATTCCGCGGCGTTCCCGACGAAGCGGTCACTCAGATAGTCCGCGAAGTGGAAAGCCATGTGGCGGAGTCCGGCGAGGATCCTGCCATGGCGTTCGGGCAGCCCGGCGACTACGCAGGCAACTTCGCGCCGCGCTCACGGCTGGTGCGGTTTCGGGCACTGCTCATTTCGTCCGTGATTCTTGCCGGCGGAGGAGCGTATGTACTGATTTCGGGTGTTTTTGGACTGCTCTCGCCCTCCGCCACGCTCTGGGGCCTGCCTCCCTGGGCTCGGATAGTTTTGGGGGCTGCCGGGATCACAGCGTTCTTTGCGCTTCTGCTCGTGGCGGGTGCGCGGTCCAGACGCAGCGCGTCGACATGGCGGCTTCCCTCAGGCGGGGGATAGCAGGGCATCCGGGCTGCCGGGTATCTGCCGGCCACCTGGCCGGGGGTGCCGCGGGAAGGCGCTGTCCCCGTACTGGCCGCCCAACCGGCTACAATATGTGCGTAAGCATGCACATATGCACTCAAAGGCGGCGTCATGTGGTCAGTTTTACGGAACCGGGTCTATCGGCGGCTGTATGCCGCTCAGGTGATCGCGCTGGTTGGAACCGGGTTATTGACGGTGGCCCTGGGCCTTTTGGCCTACGATCTCGCCGGGAGCAACGCCGGTGCGGTTCTCGGCACCGCGCTCACGATCAAGATGGCGGCCTACGTGGGGCTGGCTCCGCTGATCAACGCACTGCTGGCGGGGCGGCCCACAAAACGGATCCTGATTGGTGCTGATCTTGTGCGGGCGGGGATGGCCCTGAGCCTCCCCTTCATCAGCGAGGTTTGGCAGATCTATGTGGTGATCTTTTTGCTGCAGGCGGCATCAGCAACGTTCACTCCTGCCTTTCAATCCGTGATCCCGGAGGTCCTTCCTGACCGGGGCGAGTACACGAAGGCCCTGTCTCTTTCACGGCTGGCGTATGACCTGGAGGCGCTGGTCAGCCCAGCTCTGGCAGCCCTGCTGCTGACCATGCTCAGTTACGGCAACCTCTTCCTCGGAACCGTTGCGGGTTTCCTGTGCTCGGCACTGATGGTTGCCGTGACAGCTCTGCCTCCGGTCCGCCAAACCGGCGGCGAGCAGACGTCCGTGTGGCACCGCACCACGCTCGGAACCAGGATCTTCTGGCGGAACCGCAGGCTGCGCGCCTTGCTGGCCCTGAACCTGGTGGTTGCCGCACCAACAGCCATGGTTCTGGTCAACACCGTGGTTTTTGTCCGGGATGTGCTGCAGCGCTCGGACAGTGATCTGGCCCTGGCTCTTGCCAGCTTCGGCATCGGATCCATGGTTGTTGCCTTGGCTGCACCGCCGGTCCTGGAAAAATTCGGTGACAGGACGGTGATGCTCTGCGGAGCCGCCGTCATTCCGGTTGCTTTGGCTGCCGCCGCCGCGGTGGTAGCCGTTGTTCCGGACTCAGGATGGGGACTGCTGCTCGGGCTCTGGCTCCTGCTCGGAGCGGCCAACTCCACGATCCTGACACCGTCGGCGCGGCTGCTGCGGGAAGCCTCCACTGAAGCCACCCGGCCCTACGTCTTCACCGCCCAGTTCTCACTTTCACATGCCTGCTACATTCTGACGTACCCGCTGGCCGGCTGGTTCGGGGCAACTGCCGGCCTGGGCTGGGCCGCAGCAGCGCTGACGCTTGTTGCAATAATGGGCAGCGCGGGAGCCTTCCTGTCCTGGCCCCGGTCTATGCCGGCGGAAGCGCCCGCAGCTGTAGAAAAGGAGGATGGCGCTTGAGCAGCGAACATCCCGGCCCGCCCGTTCCCGAATCAGGGGCGCCCTCACTGGTCCACGCCGTGGAGCCTGGCCCTGAACTCCTGGAGGCGGCGGCGGCCACACTGCGCCTGCTCGCTGAACCAACCCGCCTGGCTCTGCTGTGGAAACTGCTGCAGGGTCCTAAGACGGTTACTGAGCTGACCGCGGGTGCGGGAGTTTCACGCACCGTCGTCAGCCAGCACCTGGCCAAGCTTCGGTTGAGCGGACTGGTCGAGACCCGCAAGGACGGCCGGCATGTCATTTACTCCCTGCGCGACGGGCATCTCGAGCGGCTGATTCGTGAAACCATCAACCATGCCGACCACCGGGTCACCGGTGAACCCAGCCACGGGTGAACCGGGCCGCGGGCAAGCAGCCGTTCCGCGGTTCTGCGGCGGCCGCAGGGCAGTTTCCCGGGTTCACCAGCCACCGCGGGTGGGCGTGTGCCCCTTCCTCGCGTCGTCGGGCATGGCCATTTCGGCCCGCAGGCCCAGGAGGCGGATGGGGCGGCCGGGTTCGATCGCGCCGGCCAGGTCCATGGCCCTGGCTTGGACATCTTTCCGGTCGAACGTCTCCGGGATCTTGCGGGCATGGGTCTTGGTGGTGAACGGCGCGTACCGGACCTTGAGGGTCAGCCCGATCACCGGCCGGCCCTCGGCTTCCACGTCCTTCAGGACCTGCGCGGTTAACTCCCGCACGGCGTCGTGCACCTGGTCCGGCTCGGTGAGGTCCTGCTGGAAGGTGGTTTCACGGCTGTGTCCGCGGGCCACCCACGGGGTGTCATCCACAACGCTCGTACCGCCTCCGCGTCCGAGCTCCGCGTACCAGGGCCCCATTTTGGGGCCGAACTCCGGAACCAGCGTCGACGGATCGGTCGCAGCGAGCTCCGCGACGGTGGCGATGCCCAGCTTCGCCAGCCGGCCCGAGATCTTGTTGCCGATGCCCCACAGATCCTTGGTGGGCCGCTCGCCCATCACGTCGAGCCAGTTCCCGGCGGTCAGGCGGAAGACGCCGGCGGGCTTGCCGAAGTCGGTGGCGTTCTTGGCCCGGATCAGGGTGTCGCCGATGCCCACGCTGCAGTGCAGCTGCGTTTGCTCCAGGACGTCGGCCTGGATCTGCCGGGCGTAGGCTTCCGGATCTCCGGTCTCCGTTCCCACAAAGGCTTCGTCCCACCCCAGAACCTGCACGACGGCGCCGGGCTGGGCCCGCAGGGCGGCCATCACCAGATCCGAAGCGGCAAGGTAGGCCTCGGCATCGACCGGGAGGATCACGGCGTCGGGCACTTTCCGGGCCGCGATGCGCAGCGGCATGCCGGACCCCACGCCGAAGGCCCGCGCTTCATAGGAGGCGGTGGAGACCACCGCCCGTTCCGTCGGGTCTCCGCGGCCGCCGACGATGACCGGCTTGCCTGCGAGTTCCGGGCGCCGGAGCACCTCGACCGCCGCGATGAACTGGTCGAGGTCAACGTGCAGAACCCAGGGGTTTCCCTTCACGGGACCAGTGTGCCTCTGCCGCAAGCCTCCGATCCAGACCTGGCCGCCGGGACTTCCCGGCCGGGTGCCGGATTCACCATTGCCCAACCATATTCAAGGAGCTATTTTTGCCGGTTCATGATCGCAATGTATGTGATGAGTGCGGCGATCGTAACGAAACAGAATGGAATAGTCCAGAGCGCCACCCCTTGACTTATGACGCCATTTGATAATAGCCAGAAGAGGGTGGCGCCGCAGACGATGAGAATGAAGATGGCCGCACTCTGCCATTTCCACTTGATCTCAGATTTTCGCGAATTACTCAATTCTTTCCCTTGCATGCTCACCTTACTGCTGGTATTGTCATTTACGTTATTTCGCCACATTCAAAAAAAGTTAAGAACCAATCTACATTGGAGATTGTAACTTATGAAAAATGCAGGCTTTAGAAAAATAACATCAACGGCCGACGCCACTGCGCTGCTTGCCACGGCGCTTGCATCGGCCTCAGGGCTGATTGGAGCGGGTCCTGCCAGTGCAGGAGTATGCGGACACTATGAGAAGACCGAGTACTACGACTCGACTATCAGCCTTCCAAAACCCTTCACTTGGAGTCCTTTCTCGGGGGGAGAGGCGAGTCGCTCACTATACCCACTGCACCAGCAATGGTTCGACGGTGAAAATCAGAGTCGATTACACTTATGCGTCCGAGGAGTTCTGCGTAACTGCAGGCGAAACGGAACTATATGCAAACCCCAGCCTTGGCGCACTGCGTTACGCGGTCGCAATCGGCGGCTGCTAGGTATTCACCTGCGCTAAGCATCCGAAACGACGTTGGCGGGATGTCGCTACTGGGGCTGTGGAACTTGTGTCTGACCGTTCCTCGGCCCCAGTTTTCGACTGTCGTCGTCGTGGTTCTCGCCGCGCTGAACACGCGCGTGCAGTTCTTCGCGAGCCTTGTGGCGATCTGCGTGAGAGTCTGGGCCAGGCCCAGCCTGTGCATCCCAACCGGCGGCGGCCAGTCCAGTTTGGCCGGCCGGCCCGCCGGTTGCGCTCCGGGCGTTACTTGGAGGTGAGCAGCTCCGGGTGGTGCAGCTTGGCCACCTGGGGGTGCGCCCGGAGCCAGCCCTTGAGGACATTGGAACCGTAGGACGCCAGCATGGGGTTTTCCGGGTCATCGGAAATTCCGCGTGACTGCGCCGCGAGTTCGGCGGGCAGCTCCACCGGATCAATGACGGCGTCCAGGCGCGGCGACCAGAAGAACGGAATGGCGTAGCGGTCCACGCCGGGGGCCGGAGCCGTCACGCGGTGGATGGTGGCGGAGAGGTAGCCCTGCGTGGCCACTTCGAGCATTTCGCCGAGGTTGACGACAAGTGCCCCGGGGATCGGCTCCACCGGAAGCCAGGTCTCCGACTCGTGCGGGCGGACTTCGAGGCCGCCCACGGAATCCTGCAGCAGGAGCGTCACGAAGCCGTAGTCGGCGTGCAGGCCCACACCCTGGGTGCCGGCTTCCTGAACCTCGCCGCCCACGTAGTGGGCCAGCTTGGCCATCCAGGCCGGGGAGCCTTCAAACGGTTCGGCGAAGTGGTCTTCGGGCAGCTCGAGGGAGACCGCGATGGCGCTGAGCAGTTCCGCGCCCACCTCAGACATAAGCTCCGCCCACTCCATGGACTTCTCCCGCAGCTCGGGAAGGACCTCGTCAGGGAAAAGGTTGGGGCCCTGGACCAGCCAGAACGGCTGATCGGACGGGTAATCCGCCACGGGTTCGCGTTCCGGACCGAAGTCGATCTGCTCGCGTGAATCCGGGCGGCCCTGGGTCAGCTCGGTCCCCAGCCGGGTGTAACCGCGGAAGTGCGGCGACTTGCGGTTGTCCAGCTCCAGCCGGTTCTCCAGCGGCAGGTCGAAAAAGCGCTTGGTGACGTCGAACAGGCCCTCCCATTTGGACTCACCGGCACCGTAGCCAACCAGCTGGAAAAACCCGATCCGGTGGGTTGCTTCGCGCAGCGCAGCAATGAAGTCGGTATTGAAGGAACCGTCGGCATTGCGGGCGGTGCTCAGGTCCAAAACAGGGATGGAATCGGGGATCGCAGTCATGGTTGCGAAGCTACCACCAGCTGCTGTCAAGTGAGTAGCAATTGTTACGTCGTCAGATGTCGTATCCACTCTGACCTGCGCGTTCTTTAAGTGCCGGGAGAGTCATGGCGTAACGATACGTCTTTCAGCGACATGTTTGCGGCGGCGCCGGCCGGAAATCACTGCGTAGTTCCGACGGGTTCCCAGTCGCCGCGGGGCCGGTGCTCGGGTTCGCCGGAGCCAACGGTCCCCGCCCGGGGAGAGGACGCCACGGCATGGCTGCGGGCCGGAATGCGGCCGGCGCGGAAAGCCAGACGGCCGCCGGCTACGGCATGCCGCATTGCCGCCGCCATTGCCACCGGATCCTGGGCGCGGGTGACGGCGCTGGCCAGCAGTACGGCGTCGCAGCCCAGTTCCATGGCCAGAGCAGCTTCGGAAGCGGTGCCGATGCCGGCGTCCAGGATCACCGGTACGGACGCCCGGGAGGTGATGAGCTCGATGTTGTGGGGATTGAGTATGCCGAGGCCGGTGCCGATCGGGGCACCCAGGGGCATGACGGCGGCAGCACCCAGGTCTTCCAGGCGCTGCGCGGTGACCGGGTCATCAGAGGTGTAAGCGAACACTTTGAATCCCCGGGCCGCGAGCTGCTCCGTGGCGTCCAGCAGCTCCACGACGTCGGGGAGCAGTGTCTCGTCATCGGCGATCACCTCCAGCTTCACCCAGTTAGTTTCCAGTGCCTCGCGTCCAAGCTCCGCTGTCAGCAGGGCGTCGCGCGCGGTGTAGCAACCGGCCGTATTGGGCAGGATCCGGATGCCGTTGCGCTCCAGCACCGCAAAAAGGGAATCGCCCTGCTGCGGGGTGAAGCGCCGCATTGCCACGGTGGTCAGTTCGGTCCCGGAGGCAAGCAGTGCCTGCTCGAGGGTGTGAAGGGAGGTCAGGCCTCCCGTGCCCATGATGAGCCGGGACGACAGTTCTGTGCCGTCAAGTTCCAAGTGGTCGGCTGTGAGAACGCTGGCCATGATTAGCCTCCCTGGATGGCGGTGACGATTTCAACGGTCTGTCCCTCGGCGACTGTCGTGCGGGACCAGGAGCTGCGCGGCACGACGGCGGCGTCCACCGCCACCGCTACGCCTAGGCGCCCGCCGTCGGCCGGACGGCCGTCCGGCAGCAGCGGGCGCCGGGTGGCGCCGGCGACGAGATCGGTGATCGTGGTCTCCCGCGGAACGTTCCTGGGGGTGCCGTTGAAGGTTATGGCGGGCATTACATGCTCCTGTTCGAGGTGGCGGGCGGCGGTGTGCTGAGCGGAGGTGTGGTGGGCGGCGCAGCGGCGGGAGCGGCGGCGGGCGGGTTAGGGCTGCTGTGGTCGAAACGGTGCGGGTCGGCAGCGGCCAGGAACCGGGCATCGGCTGCCGGGTTGCTGCCGCGCATGCCGGTGAGAAGCTGGGCTGCGAGGCGGGCAGCCAGCGGAGCCAGCAGCACCCCGTGCCGCGAAAATCCGGTGGACACCGCCACGCCGGGTACGGGCGTCCCGTCCGGCCTGCGCAGGGCGCCGAGGTACGGGCGGTCATCGGGGGTAGCGGGGCGGGCCCGGGCCATGACTTCGACCAGATCCAGGTCCGCAACTGCCGGTACGAGGGTCTGTGCGTCCCGCAGCAGGGCAAAAACACCTCCGGCGCTGGCCCCGTTCCGTCCGTCCTCGCGGGACGTGGCGCCAATGACGATCGTGCCGTCGCTGCGCGGCACCAGATAGACCGGTACGCCGTGAACCAGGCCGCGGACGGTGTGCTCGAGCAGGGGAGGCGCTCCCGCGGGCAGCCGAGTGCGCAGGATGTCCCCGTGCACGGGGCGCAGCGGCGGAGCATAGCCGGACGGCAGGCCGTGCAGCCGGCTTAGTCCGGTGCCCGCTGCCAATAGCGTCTGTGCGGCGGCAAGTTCCCTCCCGTCCTCCAGTACGACGCCGCTAACGGCTCCGCCTCCCCACAGCAGGCCGGTGGCGGAAGCTCCAATGAGCACGGCAGGGCCGCCGTCTGTCCGGCCGGAAGGACAACCCTCCGTCCCGCCGGGTGCCACCAGGGCACCGAGAAGGGCTGCGGTGAGCCGGCGGGGGTCCACCTGATGGTCGGAGGGAATGCGGAAGACGGACGAAAGGCGGGGACTGAGCGCAGGCTCCAGCGTGCGTGCGGTTCGTAGGGATACCTGCTCAACCGTTGTCCCGTAACTCATCTGCAGCAGGCGCAAATCTGCCAGCGCCTGCCGGTCGGCGGCATCGGCTCCGCAGACCAGGGTCTCGGTGCGCCGGTAACCAACGGACGCGCCCGCCGCTGCTTCCAGTGCCGAAACGAACGTCGGATATTCGGCCGCGGAGGCAGCCATCAGCGGATACAGGGGCTCTTGGCTGTACTGCACCTCGGAGGCCGGAGCCAGCATTCCCGCCGCGGCCAGAGATGCGCCGCCCCCGGGATCCGGGTCAACCACGGCAACTGTGCGGCCGCGCCGCCGCAGCTCCCAGGCTGCTGCCAAACCGATCACTCCGGCGCCGACCACTACGACGTCGACGGCGGGTGTTCCGGGGACGGAACGGGAGGGCTGGGGTGCAGGATTCACCGGGATGTCCTTTTCCTACGGCGGCATGACCCGCATCAGGTGTGGCGGTCGGCGCTTAAGCCCTCTCAGTCCCCAGAGGGACTCCCGCAGAACCGCTGCTTTACCAGCGTGTCAGGGAGCCTACCACGCCGGGAGCGGTCATCCACCGTCGCTTCGCGTCCCCGGGCGGGCTGGAAGGGCCGCCCTGCAGGGGCGAATCAGCGAATTACGATACACAAATATGCGCTAATCGCTTCGATGTGGTCTGATATCTACGTCAGTCTTAGGTAAGCCTTACCTTCCGTTAGCGATAGGAATGCAGTTGTCTCCCTCCCATCCTCCTCATGGAACCTCCCGCAGAACCCTTCTGGGCGGCGCCGGCCTGGGCTTTCTGGCCCTTGCCCTGGGCGCCTGTTCCTCCCGCGAAACGGTGGCCACCGCCGGCGGATCAGCCGGTTCACAGGGCTTCACCGTGACTGACATGCGCGGCGTGCAGGTCTCCTTTGACGCTCCCGTGCAGCGGATTGCGACGACGGTGATCCCCTCGCCTTCCATGCTCGCCGCGGTGGACGGCGGTTACGGCAAGATTGTCGGCATCAACGAGTCCACCGTCCAGGCCAACCGGCAGGGCCTGTTCGGGGAGATGTACCCGGAGTCGAAGACGACCACCACGGTTTCCCCGTCCAGCTTCACGCCGAACATTGAAACGCTCACCTCCCTGGACCCCGACGTCGTGTTCCAGTGGGCGGACCAGGGCGACGGCCTGGTGGAGCCGCTGGAAACGGCGGGCTTCAAGACCGTCTGCCTGCTCTACGGCACGCAGGAATACCTGGAAACCTGGGTCTCGCTGTTCTCGACGATCCTGGGCAAGCCGGAACGCGGCACCGAGATTGTGGACTGGATGCACGCCGAGATCGAGCGCCTCCGGCAGGAACTTTCCTCCGTGACGACCCCGGTGCGCGTGGTCCACCTGGGCCAGTCCGGAGACGGCTACTCCGCGTCGAACAAATCCTCCTACATGCACTACTGGATGGAACTGGCCGGGGGCCGGAACATGGCCGCGGACAACATCAGTGCCGAGAACGTGGTCAGCGCCGAGCAGCTCATCGAATGGGACCCCGAGGTCATCACGCTGGGAGGCTTCGACACCCGCACCCCGGCGGACGTGTACGCCGACAAGTCCCTGGCCTCCGTGTCCGCAGTGCGCAACCGCCGCGTCTACAAGGCTCCGCTGGGCGGCTACCGCTGGGAAGTCCCGTGCGCCGAATCTCCGCTGATGTGGCAGTGGGCCGCCGAGATCTTCCATCCCGGGCTCACCCGGCACAACCTCCGCGCAGCCATGCGCGAGAAGATCAGCTACCTCTACGGCTACGACATTTCAGAGACCCAGATCGACGCCGCCCTCCGCCTGGACCTGAACAGCGCAAGCACCGGCTACGAGGTCTTCAGTGCCTGAGACAAGGACGGGCACGACGACGGCGGCTGCCGCGGGTATGGCACCGGCGGCCCCGGCGGCGGCAGTCGAGGCTGCCGGCCTGCCCGTGCCGCCGTCGGCCTCTTCCCGGCCGGCCCCGCCCGAATCATCCCGCCCGCCGGCCCGCAGCCACCGGCTGCCGCTGCTGCTGTGTGTCCTGATCCTGTGCGCGGTGGCCCTGGTGTCCATGGCCGCCGGCCGGTACTGGGTGCCGCCGAACGAGATCCTGCGCATCCTCGCCAACGAGGCAACGGCACTCTTCGGCGCCGGCGGGGGAGAGGGCGCGCTGCGGCGGACCTGGACCGATCAGGAAGCCACCGTGGTGCTGGACGTACGCCTGCCGCGCGTCCTGCTGGCATTCCTGGTGGGCGGGGCGCTGTCCCTGGGCGGTGCCTGCCTGCAGGCCCTGTTCCGCAATCCGCTGGTTAGCCCGGACATCATCGGCGTCACCGCCGGAGCGTCCTTCGGCGGCGTGCTGGTGCTGACCCTTGGCCTCTCCGGCGGCTGGATGGTGGGCGGTGCGTTCGGCTTCGGCCTGGCCGCGCTCGCCGTCGTGCTGGCGCTGGGGCGGATGGGCGGAGCCGGCGGCCCGATGCTGATGATCGTGCTCGGCGGAATCGTGGTGGCCGCGTTTTTCAACGCGATGGTCTCCTTCATCACCTACACCGCCGATCCATACTCCGAACTGCCCTCGATTGTGCACTGGCTGCTCGGCTCCATTGCCGCCGCCAGCTACACCAAGGTCCTCACCGCCCTGGTCCCCGTGGCGATCGGTGCCGCCGTGGTGCTGGCGATGCGCTGGCGCTTGAACGTGCTTTCACTGGGCGACGACGACGCCGCCGCCCTGGGCGTGAACCCGCACCGCTCCCGCGTGGTCCTGCTGTGTGCAGTGGCCCTGATGACGGCCGGCACCGTGGCTGTGGCCGGCGCCGTCGGGTGGGTGGGCCTGGTGGTTCCGCATCTGGCCCGCCTTTGGATGGGACCGGATCACCGGGTGCTGCTGCCGGCGTCGCTGCTGCTCGGCGGCACCTATCTGATGCTGATCGACACCCTCAGCCGTTCCCTGTCCAGCAGCGAACTGCCGCTGGGCATCCTTACCGCCATTATCGGCGCCCCCGTTTTTGTGGTGCTGCTGGCCCGTTCCCAGAAGAAAGGCGCGCTGTCATGACCGTCGTGTCAGCCCTGACAACACCCCTGAGCGCAGCTCCGGCAACCGCGCCGGCCGCCGCTGAACCTGCGGCAGGCAGGTCAGCCGCACCGGCCGCCGCAGCCGGCCCCTTGATGTCCGTGACCGGGCTGGGCTTCCGCTACTCGCGGCTGCGCCCCTGGCTGTTCCGCGGCCTGGGCTTCGAGCTGGAACGCGGTGAAATCCTGTCCATCCTCGGCCCCAACGCACGCGGCAAAACCACCCTGCTCAAGTGCCTCTCCGGGCTGCTGACGCCCCGCGAGGGACAGATCAGCTGCGGCCCCGCCGTCGGCTACGTACCCCAGGACCACGGCGCCGGCGGCACCTCCTTCACCGTGGCCGAGATGGTGCTCATGGGCCGCAGCCGGCACCTGCGCGCCTACCAGGCCCCGCGCCGCGAAGACCACGACGCCGCTGACGCCGCCATGGAACGGGTGGGCGTCGCCGCCTGGGCCAACCGCAGCTACGCCGAACTCTCCGGCGGCCAGCGGCAGCTCGTGCTCATTGCCCGGGCGCTGGCCTCCGGATCCGAACTGCTGATCCTGGACGAGCCCGCCTCGGCCCTGGACCTGCACAACCAGTCCCGCGTGCTGACCGTACTCTCCGGCCTCGCCGCCGACGGGATGGGCGTCATCATGACCACGCACCACCCCGACCACGCCCTGCACGTCTCCCGCAATGCGCTGCTCTTTGTCGGCAGTGACGACACCCGGTGGGGGCCCACCGAAGAGCTGCTCACCGGCTCCGCACTCTCGGCGGTCTACGGATTGCCCATCTGCACCCCCACCGTGGGCACCGTCTCCGGCGACCGCGTGATTGCCGTGCCGGACTTCGGCCCCTCCTGCCGCCAGGACTGCCCCGTGACGTCCCGTTCCGGAGCCGCACAGCCTCCCCAGTCCGCAGCCGCACTGCCCTTCCGAAAGGACCTTCCGTGATTTACCGCCTGATCGGCGAAACCCCGATGCGCGGCCAGCGAGCCCCCTCGTGGCGCGGCGCACTGGACGACGTGGACGCCTACTACCTGAACGACGACGCAGCCCGCGCCCGGATCCTTTCCGCCGGCGGGCTGATCATCGGCGGCGGCGCTGACCATCTGCTCCTGGCTAAACACCGTGACGCGCTGAACGGCTTTGTCCGCGGCGGCGGCCGGGTGCTGGTAAACGGGCAGGTCGTGCAGCCGTTCATCGACGGACTGGCGCCGTGGCGGAAGCTGGAATTCCGCGGCCCGCAGGATGTGCGGCCACACTCCGTGGAGCCGCATCCGGTCTGGGACGGCGTCGACTACCGGGACCTTCACTACCGCACGGGCGTCCCCGGGACGCACAGCTACGAGCGGCTGGAGGAAATCGGCGTCGCCGGCTTCTACGGCCGCGGTTACCACCTGAACCTGCCCGACGGCGCCCGGACCGTCACCGGAATCGGCCAGTACCGGCTGCCCCTGGACTACAGCTACCGGCTCGGAGCGGGCGAAGTGCTCGTGCACGGCGGCAACGATCTGGAGAGCTTCTCCGACGAAAAGTACTCCACCCGGAAGCTCGGTCCCAACCTGGTGGCCTGGCTGGACGGCGGTTCCGGGAACGGGTCCGTTTCTGCTTCCGGGGTCCGGTCCCGCCACGACGCTGAAGGAGTCCGCGCATGAGCGTCGCAACCGCTACCGCCGCTGCGACGACCGCCGCAACCACTACCCCCGTCGCATCGACCGCCGGTGCCGCGGCTGCTGCCGGGCCCGGAAGTGCCCCGCGCATCGGTCTGCTGCACTGCGGCACCTTCCCGGCGCTGCGCACCGTGGCCGATCCGGCGCTGGCACCCTATCGCCTCGAGTCGGTCTACCTGCCCGACGCAGATCCGGCCGATCTTGCCGCCCTGGACGTGATTCTGGTGGGAGACCGCCTGCATCAGGGCCAGCTGGCCCGTTTCGCTCCCGCGGTCCGGGCGGCGCTGCAGGATCCGGCCAAGACGGTGATCGTGCTTGGCGAAAACAAGGTGGAGAACTGGCTGCCCGGTGTCGGCTACACCTTCCGCCCCACCGTGTTCTGGACCTGGCGCACCGGAGAGGACAACGGCACCCGGCTGCGGCTGCCCGGGGATCCGCTGTGGGAGTACTTCACGCCGCGCTCGGTCTCCTGGCACCACCACGGCCTGCTGCATCCGCCGGCCGGAGCACGTTCCCTGGTTGTCATGGAGGAGGACGGCACCGACTCCGGCGCCCTGCTCTACGTGGACGAGGTGAACCAGCCGGCCCGCCTGCTGGTGACCACCATGGACCCGGTCTACCACCACGGGTCCGGGTTTATGCCCGGTGCGTCCCAGTTGCTGTACTCGCTGCTGCGCTGGGTCACCGCAACGCACGGTCCGGCCTAGGAGCGGGCGCCGGAATCTTCCGGAGCTCGCGGCTAGGTCCTGGTCGCCGTCGTGCCCGGCGCCGAACCCTGCACCTTGCCGAAGTAATAGGCGAGGAAGATGCTCATGGAGACGGCTCCGGCCAGGACCGCGGCCCGCTCGCGGGCGCCGGTGGCGGTACGGCCCAGCAGGGCGGTGCCGCCGGCGGCGTTCAGCGAGCTCCACACGGCGTTGGCCACGGGGCTGGAGAGCCCGACGCCGGGCGGCGCGGCAAACGGCGTCGGAAACTCCTTCCCCTGGACCGCGCTGACCCCGTGCGGCACCGCATTGGCCAGGAGCACTCCGGCGAAGAACCTGGAAACGAGAGGCATGGGCGGTGATCCTGTCAGTGGTGGCGGGGTGCACGGGATGAAGGCAGTTGGGCCAGTGTAGGAGCCGCCTCCCAGCCTGTACAGCAGCTGCCGCAGCGTCAGCCCAGGACCAGTTTGACCGCCAGGGCAAGCATCACGATGCCGATGAGCAGATCCAGCACCTGCCAGGTGCGCGGCCTGCTGAGGGCTCCGGACAGGGCACGGGCGCCGAAACCGAGACCGGAGAACCAGAGGATGCTGCCGAGGACGGCCCCCGCGGCGAAGACCCACCGCAGGGCCTCGCCATACTGGTTGGCCAGGCTGCCCAGCAACACCACGGTGTCCAGGTAGACGTGCGGGTTCAGGAAGGTCAGCGCCAGCGTGGTGGTGATGACCGATCCGCGGGAGCGCGGCGCCTGACCGGTCAGCACGGCAGGTTTCAATGCGGACCTGAAGGACCGGACCGCGAACCAGGTTAGGTAAACCGCGCCGCCCCAGCGCAGGATGCGCAGAACCTGCGGGAAGTTTTCCACCAGAGCGCCGATACCCGCAGTTCCCGCAAGGATCAGAACGGCATCGCTCACCGCGCAGAGCACCACCACCGCAGCGACGTGCTCGCGGCGGATGCCCTGCCGCAGGACAAAGGCATTCTGCGCCCCGATGGCGACGATCAGTCCCAATCCGGTCAACAGTCCGGTACCCCAAATGCTCCACATACCTTTGACGGTAGTTCTGCACGGCGATGCAGACAAACGAAAGATTCTGAACCTGCATTAGATTTACTTCATGAACTTTGAGCATCTGCGGGCCCTGGCAGCGGTCATTGACGAGGGCACCTTCGAGGCGGCAGCGGACCGGCTGCACATCAGTCCGTCCGCGGTCAGCCAGCGGATCAAGGCGCTCGAGAAGTCGGCGGGCCAGGTGGTGGTGCGCCGGGCCGTGCCCTGCACCGCGACCGACGCCGGGTCGGCACTGCTGCGCCTGGCCCGGCAGGTGCAGCTGCTGGAAGCCGAGGCCCGGGAAGCCCTGGGGTCCGGGAGCTCGGCAGTGACCGCCACGCCCGTGGCCGTGAACGCTGATTCCCTGGCCACCTGGTTCCTGGCTGTATTTGAGGACGCCGCCGGCTGGGCGGACACCACGCTGGATCTGCATGTGGAGGACCAGGACCACAGCAGCCGGCTGCTGCGGCAGGGCGACGTGCTGGGCGCAGTGACGTCCGATCCGGCACCGGTGAACGGCTGCCGGGCCGTGCGGCTGGGGGCCATGCGTTACGTTCCCGCGGCGGCGCCCGGTCTTCGGGAGCGGTTCACCGGAGCAGCCGGCGTGGACTGGGAAGCGATGCCGGTGCTGCACTTCAATACCAAGGACGACCTGCAGCGCGGCTTCCTTGCCTCCCGCAACGTCTCCGGCTCGCCGCCAATGCACACCGTGCCGTCATCGGAGGCCTTTGTGGCCGCCGTGCGGGCCGGGCTGGGCTGGGGCATGGTGCCGGAACTGCAGGTAGGTTCCGACTTCGACGACGGCCGGCTGGTGCTGCTCGACGCCCGGGCCCACCACGACGTCGTGCTGTACTGGCAGTCCTGGACCCTTCAGTCCGAGCGGCTGGACCGGCTCACGGAGGCAGTGCGCCGAGCCAGCCGCCGGCTGAGAAGTTAGGCCGTGTTGATTGGGTTGATTCGGGTTCGCGTGTGTGAGTCTTTAGCGGTAACGCGACATGAGCCGCCCAGAAGGAGAAGATGAGTGCGATCTGCATTGCCGGGTAAGTCGTCCCCAAACACTACTGTCGCGCTGACGAAGGTTGCTCTTCGGCTTTTTCGACTTTCCGACCTTGCCGATGCGATTGGCGACCTGACGGGGTTGGGGCAGGCGAGTATCGAATCGTTGGTGCGAACGGCAGAGCAGGGCCTCGCGAATCGGCCCTCGGCAGAGTTCACCGCCGTTGCTACTGCGGACCGAGAATGGGTCGAAGGTGTGCTCACGCGCACATACATTGGGCTAGCGGCGGACCCCGCGCGTCCAATCATGGGCGAGAGCCTCATTGGCGCGGGCGCAGTCGTGCGGCTAGCGGATGAAGCGATGACCGCTGATGACCGTCGCGAGGTCGACGCCGCCTCCGACGATGTCCGGGCGTACCTGACTGCAGTATCCGAGTCCATCGCATACCTCATCTCCAAGTGGTACTCGACGAACGAGGAGCCGAATCGCGCCGCGATGTCCCAGGTGGCCGGCGAGACCCTGCAGACTGTTCGAGCGATTCCGGATCTGATTGAGGAGCTCAAAGCACACCTCGATTCATCCCTTGCCCCGGTCCTTGTCCGGCTCGAGCAATCGACGCTGGAGGATCCCAGTTCGCAGCCCGAGCCAGAGCCGGAGCGGATCGTGTTCCAGCTTGATTTCGGCTTCGCGCCCCTAGCAACTGACGCAGAACTCGCTGATCTCGTGAGCGCAGCGGTCGTGGCGGTACTTGAGGAAAGACCTGTATGCATTGAGGTTTCCTTGCCCACCCTCGACGAAGACTTGAAGGGGTTCGGCGACGCCGTGCGCGTGGCTCGGATGAAGCGGGAGCACCAGAACAAGGCGCGACGACTTCGACTCGCACTTTTGACGTTCTTCTCCCCTCAGGTTGAAGCTATGTGGGCCACTTACCTGCAGGGAGTGCCTGCCCGCGTCACGGTGGTTCGCGCACTTCTCAGGGAGCCGGAGACGACACGCGCGAAGCTGGACGTCTGGCGAACGACGCCCCCGCGTGCTTCGGCACCCATCTGGTTGACCCCCGACGAGGTACACGCAGTTGTTGAGAGCGTGCGCCTCGGTCAATGGGACCACCTCAGAGGTGGTGCTGGGTGGCGCGCTGCTGACGAGCTGCCGCGGTCCGTCATCGTCGAGAAGGTGATGGCCAGCATTCTCACCGAACTCGTCCGTGAGGAAGTAACAAGTGAGGAGGGCTGGGCAGCAGATGTGCTGTTCCTGCCGTCCTGGCACATTGGCCAGGGGTAGATATCACCGCGGTCCTAACCGAGTTTGCGGCAAGGACATGTTGATCAATTCTGAGCTGACCCAGATCAGCTGGCGGCGAGGTGACAGCGGTTCGGTAACTGCGGAGGAGCTTGTCCGCGGTCGCGCGGCCACGCTTATGCGATTCGGCATAGCCCCCTGTGTCCCGGGCGAGGGTGGCGCCGTGCTGATGCACACGCGCGATGGTCGAATCGACCCAGTCAATCGTGCCGGCGGGGCCGGCCTGCTTCTGCACCCCGACGAGCCGGTGATCAGCCCATGACCGCGACCTGAATGACGTGGGCTGGCATCAATGGCTCATCAGAGACCACAGGTCGTCAGAGATCTCCTGTCGCGTCACCACTTAAGGCTCGCCCAGGCGAACGCGAATCAACTTGATTAACGCGGCCTAGCTCACGCCGTCGTCGTCGGGTGCCTGGCCCGCAGCCATGGCCGCCCAGCGCTCAAAAAAGGCTCCGCCGGCGTCTTCATGGATCCGGTCGCCTGCAGTCAGCACAGGATAGGGCTTGGCCGGGACGCCGTCGGCTGGGCGCACGTCCACGTGCGCAACGTCGTACCCGAGTGCGTGCAGCTCATCGGCCATGGCGTAGTCCGTGCGGGAATCCCCGACGGTCCGCCAGACGTGCGGGACCTCGGTGCCGGCATCCGCGAGCAGGGCAAGGGCGCGGCGGGCGCCGAGGTCCTTGCCCACCCCCAGTGCCTCAATGTCGGTGGAGATGATCGTGGGATCGATCCGGTAATCGATGGAGTCGTCACTGTCCGGTGCGTGATGATCCAGCCGGCAGACGCCCAGATCGAACTTCCGCATCAGGGCCAGGGCGTCAGTGTCGAATTCCTGCTGCTCCCGGAGGTAGTCCGCGTTGGCTACGTCCACGTGCTGCTCCACCGACACCATGGCGCGCTTGGTCTCGTCGTAGAACATGTGGCCGCGGTACTTGGACGCCACGAGCTGGCGGACGGCGTCGGCATAGGTTTCGGGTAGGGCGAGGGCCGCATCGACCTGCGGTTCGGTGGGACCGGCCCCGGTGAAGGAGAACCACACGGCGCCCTTCTCGCAGATGGCATGCAGGGTGGTGCTGGCAGACAGACCGGCGGCGATCATCGGTTCCATTACCTGTTTGCGGATGAAGTCATCGGAGCGGCCGGTGTTGAAAATGACGGGCCAGCCCGCCGCCGCCAGCTGCACGAGGCGGGCGATAATGCCCGGCGGAACCGTCCGGGAAACCGGACTGGCCACGGGGCCGTCGACGTCGAGCAGCAGGCCAAAGCGAGGAGTTGTCACCGTCCCAGTATTCCACTGCGGCCGGTGTGCGGCGAAAACCGCCCGGCCGGGCGCCGGACGTGTTTGTACTGGTGAGAGCCGTATTTAAGGCCCGAAAGACCGCTGTGGCCGTAATGTAACACCGAATGGGCGCGCCCCGCCGGGCCCCGCTGTTTCAAAGCCTGCACTTCTTCTTTAGTCTGTATTAGTGATCTTCAAAGCTGTTGGCGACGGACGCCCCTACCCTGACCATGGATACGTGACACCCAAGGATTGGGCAGCGGTACCTCCCCGGCAGGTGCGGCTCGATGAGCTGGTAACCACCAAGAGCACCCTCGATCTGGGGGCGCTGCTTGCTGAGGACTCCACTTTCTTCGGAGATCTTTTCCCGCACGTCGTGTTATGGAGGGACACCATGTATTTGGAAGACGGACTGCACCGCGCCGTTCGGACCGCGCTGCACCAGCGGACCATCCTGCATGCACGCGTCCTCGTCATCGATGACTGACAAGACCTCCGGGGCGCCGCACCGGGACCGGACGGCGAAAGCCGACCCCACCGAGTGGCACGGACACCGGATTGTCACTGAAGATGATCTGGGAGCCGTTTTTGATCCCGAAGCTGATGAGGCCCAGCGGGTGCGTCTGGCCCGGCGGCGGCGCCTGCGGCACCGGATTGTCATCGGTGTCCTGGTGTTTGTTCTGCTGCTCGCGGCAATCTTTGCCCAGGCGGTCCTGCGCGGTTGGATAGTGCTGTCCGAGCCGGAGGCGGCACCGACGGCGTCCGCCGAGTGCCCTGCGGGACCGTTCACCTATCAGTCGCCGGACACCGTGACCGTGAACGTCTTCAATACGACGCCGACGCCGGGCCTGGCCACCCAGGTGTCCGATGCGCTAACCGAGCGCGGGTTTGTCCGCGGAACCGTCGGCAACAGCACGGTCAACCGCGCAGGCATGAGCGCCATCATCATCTCCGGCCCGGAGGGCGAAGCAGCGGCGTTCACGCTGCAGCAGCAGATCCCCGGAACCCAGTACGTCCAGGACGACCGGGAGGGCTCCGCCGTAGACGTTGTCCTGGGCTCCGGCTACACCACCCTGGTGCCGCCGGAGAATGTTGCGGCCACCGCCACCGGCCCGATGAGCTGCCCCTGGATGACTGAAACGCCGCCGCCAGCCCCGGCACCCGCAGGCTGACCTGCCGCGGGCCGGGGTGCCTGCCGGTGCCGGGCTGACCTGCCGCGGGCCGGGGTGCCCGCCGGTGTGCGGATCCGGATGAGCTCCGGACACGGCGCCTTCTGGTGCAGCCCTAAACGTCGTCGACGGGAACCAGAACGCTCCGGGCGGCAGCACTTTCTTCCACAGCCGCGAGCACGCGCTGCACAGCCAGGCCGTCCTCAAACGAGGGTGACGGTGTCCGTCCGTACCTGATGCAGGCCAGGAAATCGGCAACCTCATGCACAAAGCTGTGTTCCCAGCCCAGGACGTGCCCCTGCGGCCACCAGGACGACAGGTAGGGGTGTTCCGGTTCGGTGGCGAGAATCCGGGTGAAACCCTGACGGCGGACGGGCAGGGTTCCGTCGAAGAACTGCAGTTCGTTGAGGTTCTCCAGGTCAAAGGACAGGCTGCCCAGATCCCCGAACACCTCGATCTGAAGGGAATTCTTGCGGCCCAGGGCCATTCGGGAAACCTCCACGCTGGCCACGGCTCCGCCGGCCAGATCCAGGGTGGCCCAGGCTGCGTCGTCAACAGTTACCGGCAGCGTCCTTGCCGGTTCCCCCGCCGCGGCTCCCGCAGCCTCGGCTTCGGGCCGTTCGGTGACGTAGGTGTGCAGCCGTCCGGACACGCCGATGATGCGGTCCTGAAGCAGGAAGCGGATCTGGTCCACCAGATGCGAGGCGATGTCCCCGAGCGCCCCCGAGCCGGCGCGCTCCTTGTCCAGCCGCCAGGTCATGGGCGATTCGGCGTCGGCGAGCCAGTCCTGCAGATAGGCGCTGCGGACGGAGCGGATGGAGCCGAGCCGCCCTTCGGCGATGAGTTCCCGGGCCAGGGCCAGTGCCGGAACCCTCCGGTAGTTGAACCCCACCATGGAGGTGATGCCGCGTTCTGCGGCGCGGCGTGCGGCGTCGGCCATGGCTTCCGCCTCGGCCACGGTGTTGGCCAGCGGCTTCTCCACCAGGACATGCTTGCCGGCGTCCAGGGCAGCGATCGCCATTTCGGCATGCAGGTAGCCGGGGGAGCAGATGTCGACGACGTCGATGTCATCCCGGGTGAGCACGTCCCGCCAGTTGGTGGTGGATTCCTGCCACCCGTACCGCTCCGCGGCCGCCGCAGCCTGTTCCGCATCCCTGCCGACCAGCAGCTTCTGTTCGTAGGCCGGAGTGTCAAAAAGCGCCCGCGCGTTACGCCACGCCTGTGAGTGCGCCTTGCCCATAAAGGCATAGCCGATGACGGCGACCCCCAGCGGGCGGTCGGAGGAGGGGAGAGGCATGCGGGACATCCCTTGAACTGGTTGGAAGAAGCGGGTCTGGTTTGGTGGAAGGCTGCGGCGCTGCCGGGCTGCGTGATTCCGGGCTGCCGTGCTGCCAGCCGGAAGGCGGCCGGCAGCCCGGAATCAGGCCCGGCTCAGGCGAGCGTCAGGGCCGTCGGATCCCAGTCCTCGGGCAGGGCCGGTACCCGGGCGGCGGAGCTCTCCACCGTCACGAAGCTTCCGGTTTCCACTGACTCCGAGATTGCGGCCATGGCGTCCAGCACGTGGTAGGCCAGCTCGCCCTGCGCCCGGTGCGGGCGCCCTTCGCGGATGGCCCGCGCCATGTCCAGCACTCCCGTGCCGCGCGTGCCGGGAACTGACGGCGCGGGGATGGTCGTCCAATCGGTCGAGCCCGTGGCACAGATGCGGATATCGCCGTCGAACATGTTGGGGTCCGGAAACGCGATGGTGGCCTCGCTGCCCGTGATCTCGACAAAGCCCGGCCGCGGGTAGGGCGACTCAAAGCTGAAGATGCTCTGCGAGGAGGCGCCCCCCTCAAACTGTGCAATCGCACTGACGTGGGTGGGTACCGTGACGGCGAATTCCTCGCCGGCGCGCGGGCCGGAGCCGATGGTGCGGACTTCCTTGGCGCGGGATCCAAAGGCTCCGACCTTGCGGATGGAACCGAAGGTCTGCACCAGGGCAGTGAGGTAGTAGGGGCCAATGTCGAAGAGCGGACCGGCACCCTCCTGGAAGAGGAAGGCGGGGTTCGGGTGCCACGATTCGGGCCCCGGGGACTGCATCAGCGTGAGGGCGGTCAACGGAGTTCCGATGTCGCCGCGTTCGATCATGCGGCGCGCGGTCTGCAGGCCCGACCCCAGGAACGTGTCCGGAGCGCAGCCCAGCCGCAGCCCGGCGGCATCTGCGGTCTTCAGCAGCCCGAGCCCGGATTCGCGGTCCAGCGAGAACGGTTTTTCGCTCCAGACATGCTTGCCGGCATTGACCGCGGCGGTGGCGATTTCCACATGCGCTGCGGGAATGGTGAGGTTGACGATGATCTCGACGTCGGGGTGGTTCAGGGCGGCGTCGACGCCGCCGGACTCGGCGATGCCAAACTCCGCCGCACGTGCGGCGGCCACCTCCTCGAACAGGTCCGCCACGATGTGCACCTTCACATCGGGGAAGGACGTGAGGTTCGTGAGGTATTCCTTGCTGATGACTCCGGCGCCGATGATTCCGACGCCGACAGGTCCCTGCTTGCTCATGCTGCCGGCCTTCCCGCGGTGAGGTAGTTGAAGCTCGCCTGAACGGCGTCCATCATGTTTCCGGCGTAGTCATCGAGTTCGACGACGCCGGTCTCCAGTGCCGCTGCTGCGGCTATAACGTCCCAGACGGGCATGACGCCGTCGCCCACCGGCAGCTGCGCCGCGGGGTCGGACGTTACCGGGCCGTCCTTGATGTGGATAAACCGGACCCGGTCGCCGAGGCGGGCCAGCAGGGCTGCGGCGTCCTGCCCGCCCACTGCGGCCCAGTAGGTGTCCACTTCCAAAACCACTTCGGGGTCCAGGTGCGCGGCGAGGACCTCCAATCCGGTGCGGCCGTCCGGAAGGGTTTCGAGTTCCCACCAGTGGTTGTGGTAACCCACCTTCACCCCGTAGCCGGCACCCTTGGCGGCGGCGTCGTTGAGGGCCGCAGCGGTGGCGGCTATGTCCTCCTCGGTTTTCCACCGGTCCTCGGGGACATGCGGGTCAATCACGGTGCCGATTCCGAGCATCTTGGCCGCGGCGAAGATGGCGTCCTGGTCGCTGCGGAGCAGCGGGGCGTGGCCAGAGGGGGCGCTCAACCCGTTCTCGTCCAGGGCCGCGGCGAGCTCTTTGGGGTTTTCGTGGAAGTTGTACGGTTCCACCTGCTGAAAACCTACAGCGGCCAACGCCTTGAGCGTTCCGGGGAAGTCCGCCTCCAGTTCTCGGCGGACGGTGTACAGCTGAAGGGAAAGTCTCACTCTGCGCTCCTCGGAAAAGTGCTGGCCTGATCTGGTGAATCGACTGCTGATGCAAAGGTGTCTTTCGCGGCAACGGTGCCGGGCGGAACCTGGCCGCACGCCATCAATGTGACGTGCAACACCTTCAACCTAGGGAGACTTATGCCGACAGTCAAGCAAAAGTTGAACCACTCGTTAAACTTCTGCCGGATGACTTTCATATGGGGGCGTGCTATTCGTTGGTCATGACATATACACAGGCCCCGGCCGTTGCCGGCAGCGCACTCGCCGGCAGGGACGGAACCGCCGGCAGGAGCGTGGCCAACGGCAGGAGCGGGATCACCGGGGGAGGATCTGCCGGCGCCGGGGCTCCGCCGGTCGGAAACCCGGCGGGGGATATGTTCCAGCTGCTGCGCGACGGGCATGCCCGCACACGGTCCGAGCTTGCGGCAGCAACCGGACTGGCGCGGTCAACGGTGGCAGCACGGGTGGACCTGCTTCTTGCCTCGGGACTGGTGGGCCCGGCCGGCGAAGCGGTGTCCTCCGGCGGCCGGCCGCCGTCGCGCGTTGCCTTCAATCCCGACGCGAAGATGGTCCTGGCAGTGGATGTGGGCGCCACCCATATCCGGGCAGCCGGGACAAACCTGGTGGGAACCGAGTTTTTCCGGTCCGCGGCGGCCATGCCGGTGTCGGCGGGTCCCGAAGCCATTCTGGACTGGGTGGTTGCGGCAGGGCGGGACATGCTCGCCGCTGCCGCCCGCCCGGAAGCGGATTTGGCCGGAGTCGGCATCGGGCTGCCCGGACCCGTGGAGCATCTCAGCGGACGTCCGGTGAAGCCGCCCATCATGCCCGGCTGGGACGGGTTCGACGTCGTCGGCTACATTCAGCGCAGCCTCCGGGTTCCGGTGCTGGTGGACAACGACGTCAACATTATGGCGCTGGGCGAGCGTGCGGCGTACTGGCCGGGCCACGACGATCTGCTGTTCATCAAGGTGGCTACCGGCGTCGGTGCCGGCCTGATCAGCAGCGGCCAGCTGCAGCGCGGCGCCAACGGAACCGCGGGGGACCTGGGGCACGTGCGGGTGGCGCGGGGCGACGGCATGGTGTGCCGCTGCGGCAACACCGGTTGCCTGGAAGCGCTCGCCTCGGGGCCGGCGCTGGCCCGGGCCCTGCGGGAGTCAGGCCTGGCGGCGGAAACAGGCGACGATGTCCTGGAGCTGGCCCGGCACGGGGAGCTGCAGGCCATCCGTGCGCTGCGCCAGGCCGGACGCGATGTGGGGGACGTGCTGGCCACCTGCGTGAACCTGCTCAATCCCTCGGTGATCGTGATCGGCGGGGGAATGGCTGCCGCCGGCGAGCAGCTGCTCGCCGGCGTGAAAGAAGTGATTTACTCACGCTCGCTGCCGCTGGCCACCTCCAGCCTGCAGGTGGTGGCCTCTGCGGCCGGAGACCGCGCCGCACTGCTCGGCGCAAGCCTGATGGTGACCGAACATCTGCTCTCGCCCGAGGGCGTGGAGCGGGAGCTGGCCGCGGCAGCCGGGTAGGTTCGAAAGCTGGCTGCTAGCAGCCGTCCGGTCCGCAGGCGGGGCCGTCTGCCGATCCTGAAGCCGGAGGCGTGACCATCTGCAGCGGACGCGATTCCTCCCAGGCAGTTTCCAGCGCCTGGGTGAACAGTTCCGGGGGCTGGGCGCCGGAGATGCCGTACTTGCGGTCGATCACGAAGAACGGCACCCCGCTGACGCCGAGCTGCCCGGCTTCAGCAATGTCCGCGTTGACCTCTTCCGTGAACTCGCCGCCGGCCAGCATTGCCTGCACCCGGGCCGGAGCCACTCCGGCACGGGCGCCGATCTCGGCGAGGACTTCCGGGCTGCCGATGTCGCGGCCCTGCTCAAAGTGGGCCGACAGCAGCGCTTCCTTGACGGCGTCGGCCGCCGCGGGGCCTGCTTCGGTGCGGGCCAGATGGATCAGCCGGTGCGCGGAGAAGCTGTTCGCCACCACCAGGGAATCGAAGTCATAGTTCAGGCCGACTCCCGCCGCCTGGGCCGTGACCTGTTCCAGCATGCCGGCCAGCTGCACCGGTTCGATACCCTTGCGCTCGCTCAGGTACTGCACCTCGGTGCCGTCGTAATGCTCGGGCAGGGACGGGTCCAGCTGGTAGCTGCGCCACGAGACCTCCACGTCGTCACGGTGCTCAAAACCGGCGAGTGCGGCTTCGAAACGGCGCTTTCCGATGTAGCACCAGGGGCAGGCAATGTCAGACCAGATTTCAACCTTCATGCCGGGTGCAACCTAGGAAACCACTCCGGCATTCCCGCTGCTGCGCGGAGCATCTTCGGCGTTGACCCACTCGATGCCCGTCTCGTCGACCAGCTCGGCGCGCATCCGGCCGTCACCGCGCACCCACAGCCGGTAGGCGACAAAGAGCAGCCCGATCCAGACGACGCCCACAATCAGGGCCACCCGGGTATCCGGCATAACGCCCAGCAGCACCACAATAAACACCATGAAGGCCAGTGCCGCGTAGGACGCGACCGGCCAGAACGGCACGCCGAACTCCGACGCCGGTAGCCCCCGGCGCTTCATCTCGCGCTTCATGGCGATGTGCGAAAGCAGGATCATCAGCCACACCCACACGGTTGCGAAGGTGGCGATCGAGGCGATGATCTTGAACAGGTCCTCGGGCAGTAGGGCGTTGAGGACCACGCCGGCGAGCAGCACCGCGGCCATGGTGGCCACCGTCATCCACGGCACGCCGTGCCGGGAAATTTTGGCGAACGACGCCGGTGCCTGGCCCTGCCTGGCCAGTCCGTACAGCATGCGGCCGGCACCGAAAATATCGGCGTTGATGGCGGAGAGTGCCGCGGTGATCACCACGGCATTGAGGATATGCGCTGCCGCGGGGATGCCCAGGGAATCGAAAATCTGCACAAACGGGCTGGTGGCGCCGTCGATGTCCTGCCACGGGAAGATCATCATCAGCACGGCCAGGGCGCAGACGTAGAAGAGCAGGATGCGCACCGGCACGGTGTTGACCGCGGCGGGGATGGCCTTTTTGGGGTTGTCCGCCTCGCCGGCGGTGATGCCGACCGTTTCGATGCCGCCGAAGGCGAACATCACGATGGCGAAGGACGCCAGCAGGCCCCAGAATCCGTTGGCGAAGAAGCCGCCGGAACCGAGCATGGTCTCCAGCCCGGGGTTTGCCGTGTCCGGCAGTCCGAAGCCGAACACCACGATGGCCGCGCCGCCGACGATCATCGCCAGGATGGCCGTGACCTTGATGATGGAGAGCCAGAATTCCGTCTCTCCGAAAACCTTCACCCGCATCAGGTTCAGCGCCGAGATCAGCAGGACCGCGGCAAGGATCCAGATCCAGCGCGGGACGTCGGGGAACCAGAAGCCCATGTAGATTCCCAGTGCGGTGACGTCGGCGATGGCCACAATGGCCATTTCAAAGGCGAAGGTCCAGCCGGTGATGAAGCCTGCGAACGGGCCGAGGTAACGGCTGGCGTACTGGCCGAAGGACCCTGACACCGGATGCCGGACAGCCATTTCGCCGAGTGCCCGCATGACCAGGAACACGGCTGCGCCGCCGATGATGTAGGCCAGCAGGACGGCCGGGCCGGCCGACTGGATCGCTGACGCGGAACCGTAAAAGAGGCCGGTGCCGATCGCGGAACCAAGCGCCATGAACCGGATATGCCGGATATTCAGACCACGGGCCAAGGCCTGGGTAAAGGAGGACATTGAAGCAAACACACCTTGGGATTGGGGAGGTACGCCCAAACTAGGGGCCTATCCATGGTACGCCGGTGCGGGAGGGGCTGCCGTTCGCGGGGTCACGGCGGGCCCTGCGGGGGTGGCGACGGCGGGCTCCGGTAACTTCAACAGGGCGTCGGAAACTTCAATAGGTCCCGGACAGCAGCAGGGTCCGGAGCCGCACCCGGCTCCGGACCCTGCTGGTATTTCTGTGCTGGTATTTCTTTGCTGCGTTGTCCTCGCTGCGCTAACCGGAGCGCAGCTGCCGCCGCTAGACCGCAGCGAGCTCCTGCGCTTCATGCAGGAACCGTGCGTAGGCCGGCACCGTCAGGAAGGTCGGGAAGTGCTCGCCGCAGGCCACTTCCTCGAAGAGCTCCCGGGCGTCGTCGAAGCGGTCGCCGTCAAACCGCTGCAGGGCCTCGAATTCCTCGTCCACGAGTTCCTCCACCCACTGGTGCGTGATGATCTCGCCCTCGTCGGTGACGGCTGAGGCATGGATCCACTGCCAGATCTGTGAGCGGGAGATTTCGGCGGTGGCGGCATCCTCCATCAGGTTGTTGATCGCGGCCGCTCCGTTGCCGCGCAGCCAGGACTCGATGTAGCGGATGCCCACCTCGATGTTGCTGCGGATCCCGGTTTCGGTGATGACCCCGGGGGTTCCCGCGATGTCCAGCAGCGACTTGGCATTGGGAACCACGTCTTCCCGGCTGCGCCCGAGCTGGTTCGGGTTCTCGCCGAGCACGCCGTCGAACACCTCCATGGCCACCGGAACCAAATCCGGGTGGGCCACCCAGGACCCGTCAAAGCCGTCGTTCGCTTCCCGTGTCTTGTCGGCGCGCACCTTCTCCATGGCGACGTCGTTGGCTGCTGCGTCCTTGCGGTTCGGGATGAAGGCGGCCATGCCGCCGATTGCGTGGGCGCCGCGCCGGTGGCAGGCCCGGACCAGCTGCTCGGTGTAGGAGCGCATGAACGGTGCCGTCATGGTGACCAGGTTCCGGTCCGGCAGGACAAACCGGGGGCCGCGGGTACGGAAGTTCTTGATCACGGAGAAGATGTAGTCCCAGCGGCCGGCGTTCAGTCCGGCGGCGTGGTCGCGCAGTTCGTAGAGGATTTCCTCCATCTCGAAAGCGGCGGTGATGGTTTCGATCAGCACCGTCGCGCGGATGGTGCCCTGCGGGATGCCGAGCAGGTCCTGGGCCAGGACAAAGATGTCATTCCACAGCCGGGCCTCGAGGTGGTTTTCGATCTTCGGCAGGTAGAAGTAGGGGCCGCGGCCCTGTGAGATCAGGCGCTGGGCGTTGTGGAAGAAGTACAGGCCGAAGTCCACGATGCCGCCGGCAATCGGAGTGTTGTCCACCAGCATGTGCTTTTCCGGCAGGTGCCAGCCGCGGGGACGCACCACGATGGTGGGCAGGTCGGTGAGCGAGGTGCCCTGCAGCTTGTAGTCCTTGCCCTCGGGAGAGGTGAAGTCAATGCGGCGGTCCAGTGCATCGCGCAGGTTCAGCTGGCCGTTGATCACATTGGCCCACGACGGCGTGGAGGAGTCCTCCATGTCAGCCAGCCACACCTTCGCGCCGGAGTTCAGCGCGTTGATGGTCATCTTGCGGTCCACCGGACCGGTGATTTCCACACGGCGGTCTTCCAGCCCGGGCGCGGTGGGAGCTACACGCCAGGAATCGTCTTCGCGGATGCTGCGGGTTTCGGGCAGGAACGTCGGGTCGGCACCGTTGGAGATCTGCGTCCGGCGGGCCTGGCGCTGCTGCAGGAGTTCCTGCCGGCGGCTGGCCGTGGCCCGGTGCAGCGCCTTGACGAAGTCCAACGCCTGCGGGGTGAGGATTTCCTCCTGCCGCCGCACAGCGGAAGCGGTGAGGGATATACCGTTCAGGGTGATGGGGTCGTTCATGGCGTTCTCCTTCGGGGTCTTTCGAGGCTGGGGGATGGTGCTGCTGCTAAGAATCCGCCGAGATGGCAGAAAGTGCTCTTCTCAGGGCTGGTACGGGAACTTTCTGCCATCTCGCGGGATGGGTTGTGCCGGGGTGTTAGTGGAACTGGGCGGATTCGGTGGAACCGGCCAGCGCCAGGGTGCTGCCGTTCGGGTTCAGCGCGGTGGCGATGGCGTCGAAGTATCCGGTGCCGACCTCGCGCTGGTGCTTGGTGGCCGTGTAGCCGCGGGACTCGGAAGCGAATTCCTTCTCCTGCAGTTCCACATAGGCGCTCATGCCGTTGCGGGCGTAGCCGTGGGCCAGGTCGAACATCGAGTAGTTCAGGGCATGGAAGCCGGCCAGGGTGATGAACTGGAACTTGAAGCCCATGGCGCCCAGTTCGCGCTGGAACTTGGCAATGGTGTCGTCGTCCAGGTGCTTCTTCCAGTTGAACGACGGCGAGCAGTTGTAGGCCAGCATCTGGTCGGGGAACTCAGAGCGGACAGCCTCGGAGAACTTGCGGGCCAGCTCCAGGTCCGGAGTGCCGGTCTCCATCCAGATGAGGTCGGAGTACGGTGCGTAGGCCTTGGCCCGGGCGATGCAGGGTTCAATGCCGTTGCGGACCTTGTAGAAGCCTTCCGCGGTGCGGACGGGCTGTCCGTCTTCACGGAGGATGAATTCGGAGTCACGCTCGTCGACGTCGGACGTGATCAGCGTGGCTGCCTCGGCGTCGGTGCGGGCAATAACGACGGTGGGCGTGCCGGCGACGTCGGCCGCGAGACGGGCGGCGTTCAGGGTGCGGACGTGCTGTGCGGTGGGGATGAGTACCTTGCCGCCCAGGTGGCCGCACTTTTTCTCCGACGCGAGCTGGTCTTCCCAATGAACACCGGCGGCACCGGCCTGGATCATGGACTTCATTAGCTCGTAGGCATTCAGCGGCCCGCCAAAGCCGGCTTCGGCGTCGGCGACGATCGGCACCAAGTAGTCATCAACGCTCTGGATGCCTTCGGCGAATTCGATCTGGTCGGCGCGCATCAGGGCGTTGTTGATGCGGCGCACCACGGTGGGAACCGAGTTGGCCGGGTAAAGGGACTGGTCAGGGTAGGTGTGGCCGGAGTTGTTGGCGTCGGCTGCCACCTGCCAGCCGGAGAGGTAAATGGCCTTCAGCCCGGCCTTGACCTGCTGCACGGCCTGGTTTCCGGTCAGCGCGCCAAGGGCGTTGGTGTAACCGTCGTCGCCGGCGTTGCGCACCTGGTCCCACAGCTTTTCAGCACCGCGGCGGGCCAGCGTGTGCTCCTCGGAGACCCGTCCGCGGAGGCGAACGACGTCGTCGGCCGTGTAGTCGCGCTGGATTCCTTCCCAGCGCGGGTTGGTGGCCCAGTCGGAAGCGAGCTGCTCGGCCGTGGGGGCGGTGTTCTGGTCCTGGGTCATTCGAACGTCTCCTTGAAGGGTTTTCCTGCAACCGCCTGCCGTTTTACCGGGGCGGTTCTTGCTGTGAAACCAACACTGCGGCAAGAACAACCCCCTTTCCAGAGGTTTCCTCTGGCAAGAAACGCACTTCTTCGCATAATCTAAAAATGTGACTGACACAACATGGCACCGGCCCGCTCCGGCACCCCGAAAACCCGTCCCGGGCTCCGACGTCGAGCGGACCGTGGACGTGATCAGCATGGGCCGCCGCATCCGGCACCTGCGCAAAACCAAGGGAATGACGCTGGATGATCTCGGTGCCGCGGTGGGCACGGTGGCCTCCCAGTTGTCACTGATCGAAAACGGCAAGCGTGAGCCCAAGCTGGGCATGATGCAGTCGCTGGCCGCCGCGCTGGACGTGAGCATCGACCAGCTGCTGGGGTCGGAGCCGCCCAGCCGGCGTGCAGCGCTGGAGATCGAGCTCGAGCGGGCCCAGCGCGGACCGCTGTACGCGTCCCTTGGGCTGCCCACGGTTCGGATCAGCTCCCGGCTGCCCACTGACGTGCTCGAATCCCTGGTGGGGCTGCAGTCGGAGCTGGAGCGCCGGCTGAACGAGCAGGTGGCCACCCCCGAAGAGGCCCGCAGGGCCAACGGTGAACTGCGGAAAATGATGCGCGAACGCGACAATTACTTTCCGGAATACGAGGAGGCCGCGCAGCAGGTGCTGGACTCCGTGGGCCATACCTCCGGGCCCCTCTCGCAGCACGTGATCGCCGATATCGCGGCCCACCTGGGCTTTGCCCTGCATCATGTTGCCGACCTGCCGCACTCCACGCGGTCCGTGACCGACCTGAAGAACCGGCGGATCTACCTCACCCAGTCCCAGCGCTCGGACCACGATCCGCGGTCGGTGCTGCTGCAGGCGCTGGGCCACTATGTTTTGGGCCATCAGACGCCGCGCAGCTACGGGGAGTTCCTGAGCCAGCGGGTGGCGACCAACTACTTTGCCGCAGCGCTGCTGCTGCCGCAGAACGCCACCGTCGAGTTCCTGCAGCGGGCCAAGGCAGCCAAGGAGATTGCGGTGGAGGACATCCGCGACGCCTTTGCGGTGTCCTACGAGACGGCCGCCCACCGGTTTACCAATCTGGCCACCCGCCATCTGGGCATCCCCACCCATTTCCAGAAGGTCCACGAGTCCGGCATTGTCTACAAGGCCTATGAGAACGACGGCGTGACGTTTCCGGCCGACCACACCGGCGCCATTGAGGGCCAGCCGATCTGCCGGTACTGGACGTCGCGGGAAGTGTTTGCGGTGCCGGACAAGTTCAGCGCCTTCAACCAGTACACGGACACTCCGGCCGGCACCTATTGGTGCACCGCCCGCACTGAGCGGAGTTCCGGCGGCCTGTTTTCGCTCAGCATCGGCGTGCCGTACGCCCATGTGAAGTGGTTCCGCGGGCGTGACACCACTGCCCGATCCAAGTCCCGCTGCCCGGACCCGGACTGCTGCCGCACGCCTCCCGGCGAGCTGGCTTCGGAATGGTCCGGATTCGCCTGGCCCAGCGCCCGGGCGCACTCGCACCTGCTGGCAGCCCTGCCGCCGGGGGCGTTCCCCGGGGTGGATGAGACCGAGGTGTATTCGTTCCTGCAGTCACATTCCGGGGACTGACCCGGGGGACTGAATCCGGGGACTGACCGAACTCCGGCCAACCGTTAGGGTAGGTCCATGCCAGAGATGCCCGAAGTGCAGGGTCTCGTCGACTTCCTGCGGGAAAAGCTCCTACCGTCCGGCGCTCCGCCGGCTGTCATCTCCGAGGTGGAGGTGTTGTCCTTCGCTGTCCTGAAGACCGCGGACGTGCCGCTGGATGCGCTGCAGTCCGCGCCGGTGTCCGCCGTCGAACGCCGCGGCAAGTTCATTGTCCTCAGTGCCGGCGGGGTGCACCTGGTGATGCATCTGGCCAAGGCAGGCTGGCTGCGGTGGTCCGAAGCGCTGAAACCGGGGCGGCTGCGCCCCGGCAAAGGGCGGATGGCGCTGCGGGTGCGGTTCGCTCCGCGGGAGGGTCCGGACAAAGCAGGGGATGAACCGGGGTTCGACCTCACGGAAGCCGGCACGAAGAAGGCGCTCGCGGTTTATCTGGTGCGGGATCCCTCCGATGTTCCGGGGATCGCCCGGCTGGGGCCGGAGGCGTTCGACGTCGACTTTGACACCTTCGCGGCCCTGGTCGCCGCACACCGGGGCCAGATTAAGGGCCTGCTGCGGGACCAGTCGGTGATTGCCGGGATCGGCAACGCCTACAGCGACGAAATCCTGCACGCCGCCCACCTGTCGCCGTTCGCCACCGCCGCAAAACTGAAACCTGAAGAAGTCTCGCGGCTCTACCAGGCGCTGCGGGCCGTTCTCGAGTCCGCGAACGCCAACGCGGCCGGCCGGCCGGCGGCCGAGCTGAAGGACTCCAAGCGGCGGGCCATGCGGGTTCATGCCCGCACGGGAGAGCCCTGCCCCGTCTGCGGGGACACGGTCCGTGAAGTCTCCTTCGCCGATTCATCGCTGCAGTACTGTCCCACCTGCCAGACGGGCGGGAAACTCCTTGCGGACCGGAGGCTGTCCAGGCTCCTGAAGTAAGGATTACGGCGGGAGACGCCGCCGGTCTCCACACAGAAGAGCAGGCCACACAGAAGAGCAGGTCCCGGATTCCTCCGGGACCTGCTCTTTGCCGTGCTGGTGGTTACTGCGTTTCGGAACTAGGTCCTTTCGGAACTAGAAGGAATTGCAGCCGCCGTTGTCCTTGTTGTAGGTGTCCAGGCGGTGGATGAACGCCGCCATGGCTTCACGGGACACATTCTCGTACGGGTGGAAGCTGGCATCCGGGTAACCGGTGGAAACACCGGAATCCTTCATCCACGAGATTTCCTTGTGGAACTGGTTGTCCGCAGGAACGTCGGTGAACGATGCCGTACTCGGTGCCTGGTAACCCATGGCACCTTCAATGGAGCACTGCTCGGCGGCGAACCGGTTCATGAAGGCGGCCATTGCATCACGGGCCACCGGGGCGACCGGGCGGAACGTTCCGTCCGGGTAGCCGGTGGAGATTTCCGTTGACGCGAGCCAGGAGATTTCCTTGTAGAACTGGGCATCCGGTGCAATGTCCGTGAAGGGGGATACATCCGGTGCGTCGAATGCCGGGGAGCCGGCCAGTCGGTACAGGAATGCAGCCATGGCGTCACGGTTGACGGAACCGGCGGGGCGGTACGTGCCGTCGGGGTAACCGGTGGTCAGGTCCTCGTCAGCCATCCAGTTGATGTCATCTTCGAACATGCTGCCCGGAACGTCTTGGAAGCGCTTCGGGCCGATTTCAATCTCGGCCACCTGGTCCTTGACGCCTTCGGCGTTGTGGTGGTGCAGGAACAGCGCCTTTACCACCCCCATGCCTCGTCCATACCAGTTGACCGCCAGGCTGGCGGCGTCGGCGCTTACGAAGGTGCTGGCCGATTCGGTGCCCGGGGCGCCCTGGAACCAAATGGCCGGATCCGCGACGTTGAAGCCAATCCAGCGGGTGGAATCCACCGGAACGCTCTGGCCGCTTTCATCGACGCTGAAGGCGTTGGAGGTGGTCACCCTGTAGTCGACAATAGACAGGTTGGGGTCGGTCAGGTCCAAGCCGAGGAGCGCTACCGGGATCGGCAGGGTCAGCACGTTGGTGTCGAAGTTGTTGGTATCCACATCTCCAAGCCGGCCGTTCACCGGAAAGATGCCCATCGATTTTCCAACTTCTCCGTTGACCACCGGGTAGAGCGCGAAAACCAGCTGATCCAGCCCGGAGGCCATACTCGTGGCTGCCAGGAAATCGGCCATCCCGTCCATGTTGGTGTCCAGTTCAACGGCAACTTCGCTATTGCTGTTCAGCGACGCCCAGTTCTCCCAGGTGCTGATTCCAATAGTCAGGGTGGAGTCCTTCAGATCACCCTTGGCGGCAACGAGTGCCGGAACATTGGTGGAAGCGCCCACGTTCCGCAGGTCCAGGGAGTACAGGGACTCAAGCGCCAAACCAGTCCGGCGCTCGCTCTCTTCACCAAGTACCAGCGGGGTCACCAATGAACGGTAGGCTTCACTGTCCTTGCCCTGGTCAAGGCCACGGCCGCTGAAGGTGGTCAGCGTGGAGAATGTTGAGTGATCGGCGAAGGTGATCTTGGAGCTGGCCTTGATGTTGGCGGTCGGCTTGGGAGCGGAGTACACCGGTACCCGGAGCGTCTCGGACGTCTCGCTCATCAGCTGCAGCCGCCCGGAGGCCTCTGCAATGTACTGGCGCGCGTTGCCGCCCTGCATCTTCTCGGCTGCCGGGTCGATCGTCTTGGTCAGCGCCGCTGGATCGGCGATGCTGAGCGTTACGGGGACCTTGGCCGTGCCGTTGGCGGGAACAGAGAAGGCTGCAGTGTCAGTACTGATGACTACGCCGGGAATCTTGGTGGCGGCCAGGTATTCAGCGGTGAACGTCTGCGGGGAATCTCCCTTGTTCTCCACTGTGACTGAGCGGGTGACCTCGATCGGCTTGGCGCCGAGTTCCAGGACACCGAAGTTCACCGAAGTGAGGCGCGGGTTCTCGGAATCGTAGGCCAGGACCGAGGTCTCCAGGGCATCGAGGGCGTCAACACGTCCCGAACCAACACGGTTCGGGCCGTAGACAACGCCGTCAGCCGTCAGAAGATCATGGGTGGCCGTGTTCATGATGATCGACTTGACCTCATAAGGGTTGTAGTCGGTTGCAGCAATCACCAGGGCCGCAATGCCGGCAACATTCGGAGCCGCCATTGACGTTCCGCTCTTGATGGAAGCGCCGGTTCCGGTGCCCACCTGTGCGGACTTGATCTGCGTACCCGGAGCAGCAACGTCAGGCTTGATGACGCCGTTGGAGCCGTGGACGCCGCGCGAAGAGCTGGCGTTCAGGGTGTCCAGTGCGCCGGACTGGCCGGTCACTGTGCCCACGAGCGCGGGGGACAGCTCGAGTTCGAGCGTTCCTGCCTCGGCAGCGGAGCGCAGTTCCTCGGAGGAATCAGCCGTCAGCTGGATGCCGGGGATCAGCGCGTTGCCGCCCACGCCGGCATCAAAGCCGTTGAGGGTGGAATCGACGACGACGCCGGCGTAGCCGGCCTTCTCGGCGTTGTCCCAGCGGACCTTGGAACCGCATTCGCGGGTGCTGGAGTCATCATCCCAGGTGAGCCACACCCACTTGCCGGCATTGTCGCCGGCGTCAAGGGGAGCACATCCGTCGGAGTTGTCCCCGTCCGGGCCCATGACAACGGTGCCGGTGAGGGCGTCCGCCGGGGCGGCGGCATAGTTGAAGCTGGCCGTGTACTGGCCGGACGCGGTTCCTGCCGTGGGGGCAAGGACGTTGGCGGCGTCCAGCGTGGTCTGCGAGCCGACACTGTTGGCTACGGTCAGTGCTGTTTCAGCGCTGCCCGGCGAGCCGCCGATGTCGTAGATGTCGCCGGAGTTGCCCGAGGAAACGACAGACAGGATGCCCTGCGCGGTCAGCGCGTTGACAATGTCGTTTTCCGGGTCGTCGTAAGCGGGAAAGCTGGAACCCAGCGACATGTTGACCACCTGGGCGCGGTCGCTGAAGTCGCCGTCGCCGTTCGGGTCCAGGACGTAGTCCAGTGCCTGGCCGACAACCTCGGAGGAGCCTTCGCAGCCGAAAACGCGGACGCTGACGATCTTGGCTTTGGGAGCGGTGCCCGGGCCGATGCCCATGGCATTTACAGTGTCTGCGGTAAGGGTCGAGTAGTCGCCCCTGAACGTGGTGCCGTCGGCGTTGGTGCCGTAGCCCGCGGCGGTGCCGGCTACGTGCGAGCCGTGGCTCTGGCAGTCCAGCGGGTTCGCGTCGGGCTTCGGGATGGGGTTGTACAGCTCCGGGTCGGAGGGGTCGGCGTTGTAGTCGTCGCCCACCAGGTCCCAGCCGCCGGCAAACTTCTCCGGGTCGTAGAGACCTGAATCCGGCGCCGGCATGGAATCCGAAGCCTGCGCCTGGGCGAAGGCTTCCAGGGTGCCCGGACCGCCGAAGTCGGCGTGCGTGTAATCCAGTCCGGTGTCCAGGACGGCGATAGTGACGCCCTCACCGGTCTGGTTCCTCTGAACCCACGAATCGAGGGCGCGGACATCAATGTCCCCGCCCTTGTTTTCATGGGTCTTTGGCACGATGCCGGTGATCTTAGCTACGTCGCCGCGGGATGCCAGGGCCCTGATGGCCTCTGCATCACCGTTGATGGCAACACCGGGAATGGTGTTGGTGGTGGTGTAAAGGATGCTGGAGGAAGCCTGTGCGGCAACTTCCCCAGCCTGTGCTTCAATCGAGGCGCGGATCTGCTGCACCTCGGCCGACTTGTTCTGCGGTGCGGCAAGCCCGTCACGGACTTCCTGCGGCTGAGTCTGTTCAAAGGCGCCTTTGCCGGTGAACTGAACGAACACTGAGACCGGGCCCTGCTTTGTGGACAAGTCAGTGGAGACCTTGAGATCAGGCGTCACGCGGGCAAGGCCCTGTGCCGTCGGATCACCCTGCGTGTTCCCCTCCACGGCCGAAGCCGGGGTCCACATACTGGAGACCAAGGCCAGGCCGGCAAGTGTTGCCAGCGTGGCCCTTCCTGATCTCCGATGGTTTGGATTGTTCATACTTCTCCTTATTTAAAAGAGGATGCCGGAGCCTGGGGCCGGAATCTTTGATCCCGAATCCCACCGACCGAGACTGGGCAATGAGGTATTGACTAAAGACGAGCTGGGTAGTTCCGCGATTTTTTGGTCAGGAACAATCGGGGCGCTACCTGTACCTTTGTTCCTTCATAAACAGATGTCAACAGTAAAGACGAATCGTTTTATTGGGCAGGTGCAGCGCAGTGCGGCGGCACCTGCCGGCACGGTAATAAGGGCACCATGGACTCCCGGTATCGTGGGAACTGAAGCGGAGCCAACCCCGGGAGCCAAGTGTCAGCGCCAGTACCACCGTCCGTAGCCGTCATCGTGAGGACCAAGGACCGTCCAAAACTCCTGCAGCGAGCACTCAGGGACATCTTTGCCCAGACCTACAGCGACTTTCGGGTAGTTGTCGTCAATGACGGGGGCCGCCCCGAAGAGGTCCGCTCAGTGCTTGATCTGCTTCCGGAAGCCTCCCGGGCATTGGTCGCGGTGGTGGACCACGAGCAGAGCCGCGGAATGGAAGCAGCGTCCAACGCCGGCATCCGCAGCTGTGACTCCAAGTACATTGCCATTCATGACGACGACGACCTCTGGCACCCTGAATTTCTCCAGCGGACAGTCCACTATTTGGAAAACTGCTCCGACGCGGGGGTTGTCGTCCGGACGAACATACGCTATGAAGAAATCGTCGGGGATGAAATCCGGGAGACCGGTTCTGAACCTTTCTGGGGGGATATTCAGCAAATATCGCTCGGCGAGATGCTGCAGATTAATCGGGCCGTCCCCATTTCCTTCCTCTACCGCCGTTCCCTGCATGAGGAGCTTGGTTACTACGACGAAAGAATGGACGTCTGCGGCGATTGGGAATTCAACATCCGGGTCCTGTCTCGCCAGCCGATCGGGTTCCTCGACGGGGAACCGCTTGCGTTCTGGAGCCAGCGCCCTGCCGCCAGCGGTGCCGACGCGAACAGCATCTTTGACAAGTCGGAGGATCACCGGCGTTTTGACCGCCGTGTTCGGGACGAGTACCTGCGGCAGGACCTGGCCAAGGGCGGTCTGGGAATCCTGTTGGAAGTGAGCCGCCTGATGGAGGACCAGAAAGAGCTGCTGCTGGAGAACCAGCGGCGCATGGACGCGATGCAGGCGCAGCTCAATGATGCCATTGCGCGGTTGGAGGACACGGTTACGCACAGAACGAGTTTCAGCAGCATCCTGCGGCGGGGGAGCGCGGCAGCGTCAGCCCTCCGGGCGGCCCGGCGCGGGAAGCGCCGCGAATGACCGCCCGTCTTGCCGTCCTGGCGGACCTTGGACAGGACGTCTACCACGCAGGCGACGAGGCGATGGGGCATGCCGCTGCGGACGAACTGCGCTGCAGGGGGCTGGAAGTGCTGCTGCTTTCCCGGAACCCGGAACAGACGGAGCTGTTGTTTGGCTGCGCTGCAGCAGCAACGCTGCCCTTTCCCTGGCCGCCGGTTGAACGCGAGGCTTACCTGCAGCAGATCCGCAGCCATCTGGACGGCACGGCCGAGCTGCCTGCCGGGGATCCGGCCCGAGCCCTGATCGGCGTGCTGTCCGAGTGCGACGGCGTGGTGGTTGCCGGAGGCGGCAACCTGAACTCGCGGTACGGCTGGCTGCTGTATGAGCGGGCTGCTGTCGTGGCGGTTGCCCGGGCGCTCGGAAAACCGGTGGTCATTTCGGGTCAGACACTCGGCCCGCAGCTGACGGCTCCGGACACCATCGCGTTGGCCGGGATGCTTGAATCGGCGGAGCTGAATTCCATGCGGGAGCCGGCATCCCTGCAGCTGGCCCGCAGCCTGGGCGTGGCTGCCGTTGCCGGTTTGGACGATGCTTCCTTCCTGGCGGCTGAAGAACCGGCGATCCACGAACCGGCGATCCACAATCCGACGCTTCATGAACCCGAGCCCGTCGCACCGGCGCGAGCCCGGGCGGAGGCCCTGGCTGAAAGGTTGCCGGAAAACGGCTATGTGGCCGTGACCGTCTCACCTTCGTCCGAGGTGCCCGATGATTTCGGAGCCCGGCTCGGCGAACAGCTGGACGTCCTGTACCGGCAGACCGGATTACCGGCAGTTTTTATCCCCCATATGGGCATCGGCGCGGACCGCGGCTGGGACATCGACTCGCATGCCGGAATCGCCGCTGCCATGACCACACCGTCCCTGCAGCTGCCGGTCCTCCCGGCGCGGCAGGTTGCTGCGCTGACAGCCGGCGCCTCCCTGGTCTTCACCTCCCGCTACCACCCGGCGGTCTTCGCACTGTCAGCGGGAGTTCCCGTCCTGGGGCTGGCCACGGACACCTATAGCGGAGTCCGGCTTGCCGGGGCTATGGAAAACTGGGGTCTGGCGGACTATGTCCTGCCGCTTCCCGCGCTGCGCGAGGGACTGCTGGGCCCGGCCCTGGCAGAAATCTGGCAGCGCCGCACTGATATTTCCGCCCATTTGGCAGCGGTACTGCCGTCCCGGTCTGCCTGGAGCAGTTCCTGGTGGGACGCTGTGGCAGCCGTTTTTTCGGCGCAGCCGCCGGCACACGGGTCCGTTGCGGACCTGCCGGGGGCACCGCCGTTTGGTGCAAGCGGGCTGTGGCTGGCCGCAGCGCAGCGGTGTGCGGCAGCTTTTTATCCGCGGTCGCGGATGGAGGCACAGGCCGACGTGGAAGAGGACAGGATTCGGTCGTATACGGAACGACAGGGCCATGAACTTGCGGACCTGCAGTCCGAGCACCGGCGCCTGCTCTCCTCACGGACGGTCACGGGCGCCTTGTCCCTGCAACGGGCGTACGCACGGCTCTTTCGGCGCTAGGACACCTGAGGCTTAGCCCGGTGCGCGGCTATCCGGGACTGGCTTGCGTTCAACACGTCAACCCAGCCGCACTGCCGGCCGTACCCAGCCGGCCGGTCAGCCGCACTGCCGGCCGTACCCAGCCGGCCGGTCAGCGGCACCGCCGCACGATCAGCCGCACCGCCGCACGGTCAGCCGTACCCGCCGCACGGTCAGCGGCGGCGGGTACGGGTCCCGGACCCACGGGTCCCGGAACGAGAGGGATCCCGCAGTGGAAGGTTCCCGGACTAGAGGGCGGGGCCGTTGCCGGCGTTGCCCTGCCACAGGGCGTCGAAGGGTGTGTGCGAGGAGACCCGGTTGCGGATGCCTTCGGTGACGAAGGCCTTGGCGGTCCGGGCAGCAGCCAGCGGGGTGGCGCCCTTGGCGAGTTCCGCGGTGATCGCGGCGGCAAGAGTGCAGCCGGCGCCGCTGACGGCGACGTCGCCTACCTTGGGCGCCCGGAGCACCTCCATGGTCTCGCCGTCGTAGAACACATCCACGGCGTCATCGCCTTCAAGCCGGACTCCGCCCTTGGCGAGAACCACGGCACCGGAAGCTTCGTGGATGCGGCGGGCAGCTTCCTGGAGGTCCTCCACACTTTCAATGGCGTCCATTCCAGCCAGCGACATGGACTCGAAGTGGTTGGGGGTAACGAAGGTTGCCAGCGGAAGGATCTGTGCCTTCAGCGCCTGATCGGTGTCCAGTGCAGCGCCGGGTTCCTGGCCCTTGCAGATGAGGACCGGGTCCAGGACGATATTCGTCCACGCCTGGCTCTGGAGCGCCTTGGCTACGGTGTCAATGGTGGCAGGGGTGCCCAGCATGCCCAGCTTGACCGTCGTCAGGTCATAAGCGGTCTGGATTGCCTCAAGCTGGTCGCTGATTACCTGGGACTCGACGGGTACGAAACGGTGGTTCCAGTTGTCCTTCGGATCAAATGACACGATGCACGTCAGTGCGGCGATCCCGTAGGTTCCCAGTTCCTGGAACGTTTTCAGGTCGGCCTGGGCGCCGGCACCGCCGGTGGCTTCGGAGCCGGCGATGGTCAGGGTGATTGCCGGAGCAGGGGTTCCGGCGGAGTGTGTGTTAACAGACATGACTCCATCTTCCACCCAAAGCGTTCACCGGTGCCAGCGGAACACCGGCACACCCGGCACACCGTTTCCGGCCGCGTGAAGGCGCACCCTCTGCGGGCCGGTCAGGGATAGGCGCGCGCAAGGGGCCAAATGGCAGCCCGGCCGGCAGCCATGGACAGGCCAACAGCTGCACCCATGAGCAGCGGCACCATGGCGGACTGCACGATGAGGCCAATGATGAGCCATGCGATCAGCGTCGGCACCAGGAAGAACGCGAGGACGTGGATGCCCTGGTTCATGACCCGGCGAAGAGACCACCCGAGGATAACGGCAACGGGCAGAGCAGTGAACAGGCCGAGCCCCGCGGCATAAAAAGCGGCGACGATGACGGTCCAGACGTAGCCCCAAAAGTCCCGCGCCGTGCCCCACCCCACTACCGCTGTGGCTATGGAAGCGAGAACCAGGCAGGCAACGGCATAACCGAGGGCGGCAGCCAGCGGCCCGGGAAGCACCCGGCGGGCAGCGCTGCCGGTGTCCGTCGCGGGCAGCGGAAGTGCGACGCCGTCGTCGGCTTTGTCAGTCATCGCGTCTGGCTCCCTGGAATAGGTGGACAACATCTTCCACGATATTGCGCACCACGGGCAGGCGGGAGAGGATGACGAGCTTTGCCGTCAGGGGAGCGACACTGTGTGCGAGCCTGCGGGAACGGGTCTGTCCGGGTGAGCGGTCGTAGATCCAAAACAGGGTAATGCCCATGTGGACCAGCCACAGCAGTTCGGGCAGGTCATCCCGGATGGCCAGCGGGGGCTGCGGACGCGACACGGTGACGGCCTGCCGGAACAGCGCGATTGATTTCGCCCGCCCGACGCCGTCGTCCGCCGTGTTCCGGCGGCTCCGGCGGTCGGCAGCCGACGACGGCGACGGCGGCATTGCCAGCCGAAGGAAATGCGCCCCAAAGTCGTGATAGGGCTCCAGGATGTCCAAGTGGGCCAGCAGGATGAGCTTGAGGTGTTCGCCCAGGTTGTGTCCTTCGCGCAGCAGCGGCAGGGCACGGCTGCGGTGCTCGTCCTGAAGCTGCCGGTACAGCTCGGCCACGAGTTCATCCTTGGACCGGAAATAGTAATAGGCGTTGCCCACCGATACGCCGGCAGCTTCAGCGATGCTTCGCATGGTGGTTTTGGCGTAGCCCTGCGTGCGGAAGAGCTCGAGCGCTGAATCGATCAGTTGCCGCCTGGTCTGTTCGCTCTTGACCGTGGCGGCCATCAACACTCCTTGTGTTCAGTTGTATGCCCTCAATCTGCCCGGCACGCCCGCAAGTACATCACATTTTTGAACGTGTTCAAAAAGATGATGGTGCAGAGCGGTGGTGATCCCGCAAAGGGGCCGCGGCGGTGTTGCGCTCCGGAACGTGGCAGAATTGACGGCGGCCCTGACAGGCCGCCCGGTGCAGCGGGCACAGTGCTAATACAGCCGGAGACAGCTCAGGCGAACCACTACGAAACGGAACTCTCCATGCACACCTCCACCGGCGTCGATCCGGCGCCCGCCCCGGCCTTTGCGGCCCGTGGCAGCTCGCATTACGACATCATCCTGACGCTCATGTGCGTGGTGATTGTTATTTCCAACATCGGGGCAACCAAAGGTGTGGTGCTCGGGCCGATCTTCGGCGACTTCAGCATCGTCACCGACGGCGGCTTCTTCCTCTTTCCGCTGGCGTACATCCTCGGGGACGTCATCAGCGAGGTATACGGCTTCAAGGCCGCACGCCGGGCAATCTTCACCGGATTCGCCGTGTCCGCGGCGGCTGCCCTCAGTTTCGCCGTGATTATTGCGCTGCCCGGATTCGATGATGAGTACGGGCAGGCCAAGCAGGCGGCACTGGAACTGGCGCTGGGGCCGGTCTGGCAAATCGTGGCGGCCAGCCTGCTGGGCTTCCTGGCCGGCCAGACACTGAATTCCTGGGTGCTGGTGAAGATGAAGGAGCGGTTCCGTGAACGGGCCTTGATCGGCCGGCTCATGGCATCCACCGGTGTCGGAGAGTTCGCGGACACCCTGATTTTCTGTGCCATCGCTGCGCCCGTCATTGGCATAACCGATGCCGGCGGGTTCATTAACTACGTGATCTTCGGATTCGTTTACAAGACCCTCATCGAGTTCTTGTTTGTTCCGGTGACCGCTGTGGTTATCAAGGCCATCAAGAAGCGCGAGCCGAGTTACCAGGCCGCTGCAGCTTCTGCTCCGCCTGCCGGGTAAGGGCCCTGCGGTGGGGCGTTAGGCCTCCTGCCGCCTCTAGCGCCTTTGCCGGCTGTACCGGCTGCTGGCTGTACCGCCTGCCGGCTGTACCGGCTGCTGGCTGTACCGCCTGCTGGCTGTACGGCCTGCTGACTGTACCGTCTGCTGCGGCCTGCTGGCTGTACCGGCTGCTGCGGCCTGCTGGACGGCAGCGTTCCTGTCCGGCAGCGGGAGTGGCTCGCCCGGCACGCGATCTTCCCCGTGCCCTTTTGCACCTGCCCTTTTTGCTCTAGCGTCACATCCATCGCCGTGCGGGCGGCAGGATGCTGCTCAGAGTTGGGCAGGGGCACGGCTGTCGGGAAAGACGCGGTTGAGCGACACGCCCCACGACATAGTTGAGGGGCGCGATTGAGCGCCGCGATTGAGGAGGAACGGCATGCAGGACAACGACAACAGCAGCAATGACGGCACCCGGAACGATCCCGCGGCGGAAAAACAGAACAATCCCGCGGTAAAAGATCCTGGACAGGACACCGCCGGACGCGATGCCGCTGGCGCGGCAGGTGCCGGGGAAGCTGCCGACAACGAAGGCTTCCATGCCGGTCCTTCAGCTGACGAGGAATCGGCACCCGGCAGCGGTACCGGTGCTGCCTCCGGCGGGCCGGAAGATCCGCCCGAAACGGAACAGAGTCCGGTCGAAGAACAGGATCCGGACCAGAATCCGCCGCTGCCCCGAACTTGGAACTAGGGGCCCGGCCCCGAAGCTGGAGCTATGGCCCGTCCCCGAAGCTGGAACTAGGGCCCGGCCCCGAAGCCGAACAACCCGAGCACATCAGAACGCACGGCCAAGCCCGGCCAGCCCGGGCACATCAGAACGCACGGCCAAGTCCGGCAAGCCCGGCAAGCCCGAGCACATCAGTACGCCCGGCGCCGGCGTCCGGCTCGCTCTGCTACGCCTTCGCGCTGTAGTACTTCCCGAGGGTCTCGGCCTTGAAGTCGAAGAACGTGCCGTTCTCGATGGCGAGCCGGGCATCGTCAACCAGCTTCACGGTGAACCGCTCGTTGTGGATCGACACCAGAGTGGAGGCCACCATTTCCTTCGCGCGGAACAGGTGGTGGATGTAGGCCTTGGTGTAGTGCGCGCAGGCATAGCAGTCGCACCCCTCCACCAGCGGAGTGAAGTCCTTCTTGAACCGCGCGTTGGACAGGTTCAGCCGCCCGTACGGCGTGTAGAACGCCGAGGTCCGGGCAACCCGGGTGGGGGAGACGCAGTCGAAGGTGTCGGCACCGTTTTCGATCGCGGTGAAGATGTCATCCGGCTCGGAAATGCCGAGCAGGTGGCGGGGCTTGTCCTCGGGCAGTTCCTCCGTGCACCAGCGCACGATGGTTCCGAGGTTCTCCTTCTCCAGCGCTCCGCCTATGCCGAAGCCGTCAAAGTCCATTGATCCCAGATCGCGGGAGGCCTTCCGGCGCAGATCCTCGTACTGTGCGCCCTGCAGCACCCCGAACAGTGCCTGGTACGGCTTGCCGACCCGTTCTTCGGTAAGCCTGCGGTGCTCCGCGATGCAGCGTTCCGCCCACAGACGCGTCCGTTCCAGCGACATCTCCTGGTAGGCGCGCGAGTTCATCAGCGTGGTCAGCTCGTCGAAGGCGAACATGATGTCCGCGCCGATCTGGTGCTGGACCTGCATGGACACCTCGGGAGTGAAGCGGTGCTTGTCGCCGTTCAGGTGGGACTTGAACCACACGCCGTCGTCGTCAATATGCGCGAGGCGTTCCTTGCCGGGCGCGACGGCGTCATCCGCACCGGTGGCGTGGGTGGTGCCGTCCGCGTTCATGTTGATGACCTTCTTAAAACCGGCACCCAGGCTCATGACCTGGAATCCGCCGGAGTCCGTGAAGGTGGGGCCGGACCAGTTCATGAACTTGCCCAGGCCGCCGGCCGCGTCCAGGACGTCGGGACCCGGCTGGAGGTACAGGTGGTACGCGTTGGCCAGCAGCGCCTGCGCACCCAGGTCAGCCATCGACTCGGGCAGCACGGCCTTTACCGTGGCCTTGGTTCCTACGGCAATAAAGGCCGGCGTCGCGATCTCTCCGTGCGGCGTGGTGATGGTGCCGGTGCGGCCCTGGAACTCACCGCCGTTGGCCTGCGTCTGCTCAGCTGTTGGGGCAGTGGTTTCGCGCAGGCGCTTACCGAGGGCAAAGGAGAACGTTGAGGAGGACACCCCTCCATTTTGCCTTACCCGCCGACGAGGGAGGTGCGCTGCCGGATTCAGTGCCCGACGTCGTCGGGCGCTGGGATGCGTGCCACATTTTTCCGGAGGCGGTTATCCACGGGAGTACGGTGGAAAGTGCGGTTTTCGGCCGCAGCCTCCTACTGACCTGAAAGGCCGAGCAGCCTGCCTTGAATCACCTGCGCGATATGTTCCGGATCGCACCTGCCCACAATGACCACCAAGTGGCCATCCGGTGCGGACTCGGCGTTGGCGTTCCCCTGCTCCTGCTGCTGGCGTTCGGCCGGGTAGATCTGGCCATTTTCGCCAGCTTCGGCGCCTTCACCGGCATCTACGGCCGCAACGAGCCGCACCGCCAGCGCTTCGGCCACCAATTGCGGGCGGCAGCGCTCATGCTGGCTGTGATTCTTGCCGGCGCCCTGACCTCACGGCTGGACCCCGGCGCCTGGGACATTGTGGCGGGAACGACGGCGGTGGCCGGGCTCGGGACTCTGGCGACCGGATTCTGGCGGCTGCGCCCGGCGGGATCCCTGTTCCACATCTTTGCCTATGCCGCCATTTCGTCAGTACCGAACCAGCCGCCTCTCTGGCAGGCAATGCTGGTAGCTGCAGGCACTGTGCTCTTTTCCCTGGTGCTGGGACTCTCCGGCTGGTTCCTGCGCCGGTACCGCACGCCCTGGGAAAAGCCCGAGCGCCCCCGTTTCACCTCCGCCCAGCGCAGAGCCATTTATGCCGACGCCGGACAGTACGCTCTGGTGGCTGCGATCGCCGGATCCATTGCAACGGCAATGGGCATTGGCCACAACTACTGGGCCATGGTTGCAGCTACCGTGCCGCTGGTGGGGCTGACCGTGCGCAACCGGATTCACCGGGGGCTGCAGCGCATCCTCGGCACCTTCGGGGGACTGCTCCTCACGGCGCTGATCCTGCTGCCGGGGCTGGAGCCGTGGCAGATGGCGGTGGTCATTGCGCTGCTGCAGTTCGGTGCGGAGATGCTCATCGCCCGGCAGTATGCCCTTGCACAGGTTGTGGTCACACCGCTGGCCCTGGTGAGCACCGAACTGGCGCATCCCGGCGACCCGCTGCTGCTGGTTTCCGACCGGGCCGTGGAAACTGTTATCGGTGCGGCGGTCGGCATGACCATGGTTCTGGCTGTTCACCTGCATAACCGGCGCCTCCGCCGGCGCGCAGCTCCGGATCAGTCCGGAGCTGCTGACTAGAGGTCCGGCCTAGGGCCTGACTAGAGGTCCGGCCTGGGGCCAGCCTCAAGACCCGGCCTTCCTACAGGTCCAGGTTGAGTCCGCGAACGGCAATAAGTTCATTGCGGATGCGGCGGTCCAGTTCACTTTCCGACAGCGTCTGGGAACCGCCGTGGGCCCGCAGGTACAGCAGTGCATCGAGGCGCAGGACGCGCCAGTCGCGTTCGCTGTGTTCATCGCCCGCCTCGGCGGAGCGGTGAATCTCGCGGTCGTAGAGGTTGGGTTCGTTTAACTGCCGCTGCAGCATCTCCGCTGCCAGCTTGGCCTTGAGCGGGTCGCTTTCCGCAGCGTCACCAGCCCGGACTGCCTGGGCGTACGCCGCGGAGGTTTCTTCATCTCCTGACTCGTGCGTGATGTGGGCGGCCAGCGACAGGGCCGCCTGAATCCAGTTCCACCGGCCGAAGTTTCCGTCGAACGGCAGTCCGGTGATGATGTTGCAGACCTGGAGGGCGTTCTCGGAGTCGTCCAGATCCACATACAGCGTGTGCGCCAGATCGCAGACGTCCCGCAGGTTGCTTCCGGATTTCACGTTCAGTCCGCGGCTCAGGCGGGCCGAAATTTCCTGGACCTGGCTGTCCCGCGGGTGTGCGGCGGCAGCGGCGGCAACAACCGCTGCGTAGTTTTCCTCTTCAGCCGGAACCACGCGTACAGCATCGGCCGGCGCGCCGGCCGGGGCCGGAGCCTTCACGCGGACGGACGAACCATACGCCAGCCGCAGCGTCATTCCGTCCTCCAGGACCAGATGGACCAGCGCCGGTACACCGAAGTCGTCGTTCTCCACCGAGCTGTCCCGGACCGGAGCCAGCGAGGTGCTTTCGTGCACCGGAATCTGTCCGGGCGCGAGCAGCTCGGCATTGACCCGGAATGTATAAGACTCCGGTTGGCTCTCTGGCATGGCAGGTTCCTTCTCTTCGGACAATCGGCACCCAGTATATAAAGAAGCGGTAACGGGCGTTTAGCGTCCCCAGCTGGCCGAGGCCAGCGCCTGCCGCAGAAGGTCTCCGCGGCCGCCGGCAAACTCGGCGTAGATTTCCGGGCTCAGGGCCTCTTCCGGCGTCAGCCAGGACAGTTCGAGGGCATCCTGCCGGGGATCGCATTCTCCGGTGACAGGGATGAGATAGGCCAGGGCGACGGCGTGCTGGCGTTCGTCGGTCAGCCCGGACTGGGAGGGCGACGGGAAATACTCGGCAACGGCAAACGGCGTCAGCGCCGGCGGCAGCTGCGGAAAGGCCATGGGACCCAGGTCCTTTTCGAGGTGCCGCAGCAGTGCGGCACGGATGGTTTCCCGGTACATGACCCGTCCGGAGACAAAGGTCCGGACCATCTTGCCTTCGTCGGTGGCCTGCAGCAGCAGGCCCACCTCGGTTACGTAGCCCAGCGGGTCGCATCGGACCGGCACCGCTTCCACGTAGACCATGGGTAGGCGCTGCCTCGCCTCACGCAGGTCATCTTCGGAGAGCCAGCCGGGATAGGGATCAGGGGTACGAACACTCATAGCAGTGTTTTACCGCAAAGCGGCGGGGGCACTGAGCCGACGCGCGGCGCTTTGGCCCTCGGCTGAACTGGCCAACCCCTTTCCGGGGCATGTGCCGGGGGTTTCTGAAGCAGGTGCCGGAGGCATACTCTCTGGACATGGCCGGTACCTCGAAGAAGCCTGCAGGGTCCCGGACGGGACCGAAGGCGCCCCTGCCCGAATTGCTGCTCCCGGATGCCGCAGCCTGGCGGAGCTGGCTGGAATCCCACCACGCCGACTCGCCGGGGGTCCTGCTGGTCCTGGGGCGCAAGGGCGGGACCGTCACCGCGTTGTCGTACAACGGGGCGCTGCAGGAGGCCCTGTGCTTCGGCTGGATTGACGGGCAGGCCAACCGCCGTGATGAGGAAAGCTATCTGCAGCGGTTCACCCCGCGGCGTCCGCGCAGTATCTGGAGCCAGCGGAACGTTGGGTTTGTGGCACGGCTGGAAGCGGAAGGGCGGATGCAGCCGGCGGGGCGTGCCGCCGTCGAGCAGGCGAAAGCGGACGGGCGGTGGGACGCTGCCTATGCGGGCCCGGCAGCAGCGCAGGTTCCCGAGGATCTGCTGGCGGCCATCGCGGAAGTGCCCGCAGCGCAGGCCACATACAGCGTCCTGAACGCGCAGAACCGGTACGCCCTGTACTTCCGCCTCAACGCCCTGCGAACCGCTGCGGCCCGGGAACGGAAAATCGCGGACCTGGTCCGGATGTTGGCGGAAGGCCGGACGCCCTATCCTTAGCCTCCGCTGCCGTCGGGGTGACGGAGCCGTACCCTTGCCTTTGCCCGGGAGCCGCGGGACTCTTGAAGGAGTCTGCAGAGTCAGGGAAACCCGCGGCGGGACTGTGGGCCCGCGGCAAATCCGGGAGGTTCAGTATGTGTCGGCTCTTCGGTATGCACGCCGGGCATCATCCCGTTAAGGCCACCTTCTGGCTCCTCACGGCACCGGACAGCCTGGCGCAGCAGAGCCGGCGGGAAGCAGACGGATTCGGGATAGGCGTGTATGACCGCGAGGGCAGGCCCTCAGTGGTGAAGGCACCCATTGCAGCGTATGAGGACAAGGCATTTGCGGCCGAGGCCAGGGACGTCGAGAGCATCACGTTCATCGCCCATGTGCGGTACGCCAGTACCGGCGGCGACGTGAAAACCAACACCCACCCTTTTGAGCAGGATAACCGCCTTCTGGCCCACAACGGCGTGGTGGAGGATCTGGATTTGCTCGACTCCCGCCTGCAGCAGCTGGGCGTGATGGACCTGGTGAAGGGCGACACGGATTCCGAGCGGGTTTTTGCGCTGATTACTGCAGAAATCCGCACCAACGGCGGTGACGTTGGTGCAGCCATAGCCTCCGCACTGGGGTGGGTTGCTGAGAATTGCCGGCTGTTCGCGGTCAACATCATCCTGACCGATGCTGCCAATCTGTGGGCAGTGCGGTACCCGGACACCCATCCCCTCTACGTGCTGGAGCTCGGCGAGGAGGATCAGCACAGCGGGATGAAGACTCAGCGGATCAGTGTCACGAGCCAGCAGTTGAGTGATGAGCGGCGGGCCGCGGTGCTGCTGGCCACCGAAAGAATGGACGACAATCCGAACTGGCGGCTAATGGATCCCGGAGAAATCCTGCACGTGACTCCCGCGCTGGAAGTTAAGAGCAGCCACCCCCTGCCGCCGTCGCCGCGCCATCGGCTCACTCTCGCTGACCTCGACGAGCGTGCCGCGAGCTCGCAAAGCCCCCAAAGCGCCGGCAGCACGGCCTAGGCAGCACCGCCTAGCAGCGCGGCCCAGCAGCACGGCCTAGGCGCAGAGCGCGTCACTGCAGCCTGAGCAAGCCTGGTGTCAGCCGAGCCCGCGCCGGACCCGGGCCGCCGCTTCCAGAATCATCCACGCCGAAAGCTGGGTGGAGAGGCCGACGCCGGTGCCCGCCGGGTAATGCTGTTCCGCCGGTTCCAGTGGATGCGGGGAAAAGACGGTCCGCTCTCCGCGCTTGGTTCTTCCGGCCCACAGTTCCCGGGCCGTTGCGCCGACGAGTTCTGCTGCCTCCTCGCGCTGCGGCGGGGCAAGGGTTGGTGAGACTGCAGCCAAGGCCAAGTAGCGGCAGAGGATGCCCGTGAACAGCCCTGCGTCGCCGGTGCCGTGCGTGATCAGCACAGCAGTGCCCGGATGGGTCAGCTCCGTCCGGACAGCTCCCACCAGCTCTGCCGCCCGGGCCAGGTTCGCCGGCCCGCCAAGTTCCAGCAGGGCGCCGAGGACGGGACCCTGGTTATAGGTGAAGACGGCTCGTTCCATGACCGGTTCCCCGGAAACTGCCGGCTTGATGCCGTCTAGGTAGAGGCCGCTGTCGGGGTCAAGGAGTACGGAGTTCAACCAATCAACCAGTGACTGGGCCCGCTCACGCTCGCCGCTTCGTGCGAAGTGCAGGGCGGCCGGTGCCGTGGCGGGAGTGTTCTTGAAGGAGCGCCGCCGGTTCCAGTACACCCCGCCGCCCAGGTCCATGGTGTGTGCGGACCTCAGGGCATCCGTGAGTGATGCCAGCATCCGCGGATGCGGCCGCGGTTTCACCGGCCCGGCAGGGTCCTCCTGGTTTTGGTTCCGGACGGGGCGGACGGGCACGAGGGTGTCTAGCCGCCCCACTGCCAGCGCCAGCCAGGCCATGTCGTCGAAGTACCAGTTGGTGGCCCGCAGCCCGTTCCGCAGCCGAATGCTGCGCACCAGCCGATGGGCCTGGCCGAGCGCGTCGGGAGCACCGCGCAGTGCGGCATCCACCAGCGCATCCACGTAGTGCGCCTGCCACCAGTAGTGCCAGGGGCCGGGCAGCAGACTCGGGCGCCGTGGACTCTCGACGGCTGCCAGGGCAGTGCCCGGAAGGCCGAGCAGCGGACGGGTGAAGGCCGCCGTAACGGAAGCGGCGGCGTCGTCGGCGCGGGCCTGGATCTCGTGCAGCGGTTCCTCGGGAAGCATGCGCACCACCCTAGACCTCTCCGTGCCGTCATTACAGCGGCGGTGTTGTGTTCGGGCCAGGAAGCGGGGCCGGCACCCTTCTTCCGGCAGGGAGGGTGCGGGGTGCCGGGCGAAGATGCAGTGTGCGACGGATCACAGTAGGCTCGTCATGCCGCCGCAGGGGCGGCAGCAACTTTACGCAGGAGAATGCAGTGGATATTTCAGGGGCATCGGCACTCGTTACCGGAGGTGCCTCCGGGCTCGGGCGGGCTACTGCCCGCAGACTGTACGACGCCGGCGCATCAGTGATCCTTGTGGATCTTCCGTCTTCCGGCGGGCTGGCTTACGCCGCCGAACTGGGAGACAACGCGCATTTTGTTCCCGGTGATGTCACCGACGCAGATCAAATGGCTGCAGCGGTGGAGGCGGCAATGAATGCGGGCCCGCTGCGCGTGGCCGTGAACTGTGCGGGCATCGCCACCCCCGGGAAGGTGCTGGGCCGCAACGGAGTGCTGCCGCTGGAGGACTTTGCCCGGGTCATTCAGGTGAATCTCATCGGTACCTTCAACGTCAGCCGGCTGGCGGCGCAGGCCATGGCCGAGACGGAGCCGGTGGAAACCGGCGGAACTTCCGAACGCGGAGTCATCATCAATACCGCGTCCGTCGCCGCTTTCGACGGCCAGATCGGGCAGCCTGCCTACTCGGCATCCAAGGGCGGCGTCGCTTCGATGACGCTGCCGCTGGCCCGGGAGCTGGCGCGGCACCTGATCCGCGTGGTGACCATCGCGCCCGGAATCTTCGAAACACCCATGATGGCCGGTCTTCCGCAGGATGCCCAGGACTCACTGGCCAGCCAGGTGCCCCATCCCTCCCGGCTGGGACGGCCGGACGAGTACGCCGCTCTGGCCGTGCACATCATCGAAAACCAGATGCTCAACGGCGAAACCATCCGGCTGGACGGCGCTATCCGGATGGGACCGCGCTGACGTGGCTTCCGATCTTTCGGAGGCTCCTGGCACGCCGGCAGCTCCTGGCACGCCGGCGGCCCCTGACACGCCGGCGGCCCCGGGGCCTACCGCACCCCCGGCCGCCGCTGCATCCCCTGAGGCTGCCCTGAACCTGCCGGATGCCGACTTTTATGCCTTCGAAGACCTGCTCAGCGCCCGGGAACAGCAGAAGCTTGCCGAGCTGCGGACTTTTCTGGCGGAAGAAGTCGCCCCGCATGCCGCCCAGTGGTGGCGGGACGCGTACTTCCCGTCCGAAATCCTGCCCAAGCTGGCCGCACTGGAGCTGTCCACGCCCGTGCAGCAGGGTTACAGCCCGCTGTTTGCCGGGCTGGTCATCGCCGAGATGACCCGGACCGATACGTCCATTGCAACGTTCTTCATGGTCCACCATGACCTCTTCGTGGAAGCCCTGCACGCGTTCGGGTCGGAGGACCAGAAGGACCGCCTGCTCGCCGATGCGCTGTCGCTGCGGATTACCGGCGCCTTCGCTTTGACCGAGCCGGAGCACGGTTCCGACGTCGCCGGGGGCATGGAAACCACGGCTGTCCGGGACGGGAATTCCTGGCTCCTCAACGGCAGCAAGCGGTGGATCGGCAACGGGACGTTCTGCGACTACATGCTGCTGTGGGCCCGTGAACCGGAGAGCGGGAAGGTCCGCGGGTTCCTTCTGGACGCCTCGCTGCCGGGTGTGCAGCGGCGCAGGATCGAAAATAAAACGGCATTGCGCACCGTGCAGAACGCAGACATCACCCTGACGGATGTCCGCGTTTCCGAAGCGGACCGGCTCGCCGGCATCGACAGCTTCGAGGACATCAAGCACCTGCTCCGCGGATCCCGGATCATGGTGGGCTGGCAGGCGGTTGGCGCCCAGCTGGCCGCCGTCGACATCGCCCGTGCCTACGCTGTGGAACGGCAGCAGTTTGGCCGTCCTTTGGCATCGTTCCAGCTCATTACGGAACAGTTGGTGCGGATGCTGGGCAACACCGTGGCGAGCACGGGCATGCTCGCCAGGGTCGCGGAGCTGGAACGCGGCGGTTATCCCTCGGCAGTCGGCCGACGTTCCTCGGACGGAATGGCCCAGGCCGCCCTGGCCAAGTCTTATGCGAGCCGCAAGATGCGCGAGACAGTGGCTTTGGGCCGCAGCATCCTGGGCGGCAACGGAATCGTGACCGATTACCGCATGGCCAAGGTTTTTGCCGATGCCGAAGCCATCTACACCTATGAGGGCTCGTACGAAATCAATTCCCTCATTGTCGGCCGGGACATTACCGGAATTTCGGCGCTGCGTTAGGTCCGCGGTACCCGCCCTCACCGTGAAGCGCCGCCCCGCGACGGCGCCTTCCCGGAAAGCCGCCGCCCTCCCGCGCGGGAGGGCGGCGGCGGTGGCGTCAGCGCCGGAACTGCGCCAGCGGATTGGCAAGGCGGCCGGAGAACTGAAGTCCGCCGGAGGGGTCGCTCAGGTCCAGCATCTGCTGGTTGTTGCGCAGCTGCAGGCGGTTCAGGCAGGACAGTACAAAATCTCCGGCGAACAGGTCGTGGGCGGCGAACTCGTCAGCCAGTTCCGGATGGGCGTCCTGGTATCGGTGCACCACCGACGCCACCGTTTCCCAGAACTGCCGGGTTTCCAGCTGCCCGTCTTCCTCCAGCAACGCCGCCAGGAACCGGAAGATGCAGTCGAACACATCGGTGAAAATGGACAGGATCTTGTCCTCCTGAGGGATTTCGATCCGCACCCTCGCACAGTTCTCGGGCAGCGGGGTGCGGTCACCCATCACCACTATTTCCTCGGCGATGTCCTTCATGATCGTCCGCTGCACCGCTCCGTCCCGGAGCACCAGGATCAGGTTCTCACCGTGCGGCATATAGGCAAGTTCGTAGGCGTAAAAGCAGTGCAGCAGCGGCACGAGGTACGCCTGAAGGTACTGTTCGAGCCAGGCCCGGGCACTGAGACCGGACTGCTCGATGAGTGCTGAAACCAACGGCCGGCCGGCCGAATCGGTGTGCAGCAGCGACGCCATGGTTGCCAGCTGTTCACCGCTGTCCAGCCGGGGGAGCGGGCTTTCCCTCCACAGGGCGGAGAGCATCTTGCGGTAGGGCGATCCCTTGGGTGCGCCGGCTTCAAAGTAACGGTTGGTGTAGCCGACGGCGGCGCTTTCCCGCAGGATGCTGAATCCGGCTGTCTGCAGGGTTTCATCGCTGCGGACCAGTTTGTCCAGCCAGTCGTTGATGTCCGGGGTGGCGAGCATGTATTCGGGGGAGAGTCCGCGCATGAAACCCATGTTGACCACGGACAGGGCTGTTTTCACATAGCAGCGGTCGGGATGGGCCCGGTTGAAGAATGTCCGGATGGACTGCTGCGCCTGATACACATCGGATCCGGTACCCAGCCGGATCAGATGCCCCTGGGCAATCTCTGCGGCAAAGGTGACGGCGAGCTTGTTGGTCCACTGCCACGGGTGCACAGGCATGTAGAGGTAGTCAGCGGGGCTGGCTCCGCGGTCCGCGAGTGCGGCATCGAAGCCGGCGAGGACAGCTGCTCCCAGCTCGCCCTCGAGATGGATGCGGTAGTCCAGTCCGGGCAGGGAAGTGAAGACGGCACGGTCGCGGCGGACGGCTATCCATTCCAGGTGCACCGGCGCTCCGGCTTCCGGCGCGTAGGCCAAATAGTCATCCGAACCGAAGCCCAGGCGTCCGTTGTTGGCGACGAAGCAGGGATGGCCCTCGGTCATGGACTGTTCCACGGCCTGGAAGTCTGCGGCCGGGTCTGCGCCTTCGGTTACGCCGCGGGCCAGAGTCGCCGACGACGGCGCGGCGGGCGAGTTCTTGAAGGCGTGCGAGGCCAGTGTGCTGCTGATCTCCTCCAAATAGACGGGAAGCATCTGCTCGTTGATTCCCAGTGTTTCCGAGAACTCGGTGACGAATACCAGGGCGTCCAGTGCGGTTTCGGTTCCGCCGGCAAACCGGTGAATGCTCGTGCCGGGAATGGACCAGTGATCCAGTTCGAGCAGCCGGGCGCTGAAACGGTACTCGGCTGCGCCGTCGTCGGACACCAGACGGTAATCAGCGGTTTCCTTTGCCGTTGCAGCCGTTGCAGCCGCAGCTGCAGTGATCGGTTCCGGAGTGAAGATGCGTTCATGGGAAAACTCAGCCAGGGCCTTGCGGATCACGTGCCGGTTTGCAGCTTCCCACCGGTCCGGTGTCAGGTGGGCGGTCGTTGCACGGTCCGGCGCAGCGGAGGCGGCGGCCGGGGAAGGAACGGCGCTTGAAGGAACGGTGTCTGAAGAAACGGTGTCTGAAGGAACTGCGCTGGAAGGAACGGCATCTGAACCAGCGGTAGGGGAAAAGATCATGGTCACGGGATTACTCCTGAATGGTGGCGGCGGACGGCGAAGAAGCGGGAGCATCCGGCATGCCGCCGGTTCGCACGTAGTCGGCCCTGGTGCAGAAACTCAGCAGGGCGTCCTTGTCCGGAAGGGAAATGATGCCGGCGGGCACGAAACCCATTCGGGCATTCAGCGCGGCGATCTTGGTGTTGCGGACGTCCGGTTCCACGACAATCCGCTCGGTGTGTTGATCTGCGAAGAGGAAGTCCAGGACGGACCGGAACACGGCAGTGGTGAATCCGGACCGGGGCCGTTCAGCAGGGCCCACGAGCAGGTGCATTCCGGTGTCGCCGGGCTGCACGGAGTAGTGGCCCGCCAGCGGCGAGTGCTCCGGCGCGTAGGACTCGGTTAGAAACGCCGGAGTGCCGTCCTCCAGACCCAGCCAGGCATGGTGGTGCGGATCGGCGGCTATGCGCGCGTATTCGGTTTCCACATCGGACCGGGAAGCGTTGAGCATGCCCCAGAAACGGGCATAGTCGCGGCTCATCCAGCCGTGCAGCAGCGGGGAATCGCGGACGGCGTCCACGGGAACGATGGTGAAGTTCATGCTGATATCCGATCGCCGTCGGGCAGCAGTGACTCGGGGAGGGCGCCCGCAGGTGCCGCGTCCCGGGCAGTGGGCGGTGCTGAGGTCCGGGCCGGGCCGGTCACCGCAGCGTCCTCCGGCTCAACACCGAACTCCTGGAACGCAATGGCGCGTTCCACCCGGTAGTGCTCGCGGCCCAGCATTTCGCGGATGATCACCGAATTGCGGTAGGCCGCCATGCCCAGATCAGGGGTGACGAAACCGTGGGTGTGCAGTTCCGCGTTCTGGACGAAGATCTCACCGTGCGTGGTGCCGATCCCGTAGTTTCGGTCCACATCGAACCGGCCGGCCCGGTCGCGGCGGATGCGCTCGCCGATTCCGGCCAGGAACTCCGGCTCCCGGTAGGCATACCCGGTCCCGAGGACCACGGCGTCGGTCTCCAGGAGGAGTGTCCGGTCCTGCTCGTCGTGATGCAGTGCCAGGGTGTGCCGGCCGGCTTCCGGATCGTACCGTGCTTCCTGCAGCTCCATGTGGGTCAACAGCCGGGTTCGGGGTTTCCCGTCCAGGCTCTGCGCGTACAGGGTGTCATAGATGTGGTTGATCAGCTCCGAATCGATGCCCTTGTACAGGTTCTTTTGGCCGGCCACGAGAGTGTCACGGGTAGTTTCGGGCAGGGCATGGAAATAGTCCACGTACTCGGGAGATGTCATCTCGAGGGTCAGCTTGGTGTATTCCAGCGGGAAGAAACGGCCGGAACGCGTGACCCAGTTCAGCTCATACCCGTGTGCCGGCAGATCCTGCAGGAGATCAAGGTAAATCTCTGCAGCGCTTTGGCCGCTGCCGACCACAGTGATGCTGGAGCTGGACTGCAGCTCGGCTTTGCGGGCCAAGTAGTCCGAGTTGTGCAGCACCAGGCCGCCGGCCCCCATGATTTCCCGGGCTGCCGCAGGCACATGCGGCGAGGTGCCGGTGCCCAGGACCAGACGGCGGCCCAACCGCACCTGTTTGCCGCCGGGGCCGTCGGTTAGCACGGAGTACACGCCGTCGTCGTACCGCACCTCCGTGACGCGCTCGCCGAAGTGCACGTTGGGCAGTGCGTCTGCGACCCACTGGCAGTAGGCGTTGAACTCGGCCCGCAGCGGATAGAAATTCTCCCGGATGTAGAAGCGGTAGAGCCGGCCCGTCTCCTTCAGGAAGTTCAGGAAGGAGTAGGGGGAGGTGGGGTCGGCCAGTGTCACCAGATCCGCCATAAACGGGACCTGAAGATGCGCGGAGTCCAGCATCATGCCCGGGTGCCAGTCGAAGCCCGGGCGCTGGTCAACAAACACGAGGTCAAGATCGGGAATGGGCTCGGCGAGTGCGGCGAGACCGAGGTTAAAGGGCCCGACGCCGATGCCCACGGCGTCATGCACGTGTCCCGGCCGCGGAGGGCCGGCGGCATCGGATGCGGCAACGGCATCGGATGCGGCAACGGTGTCGGTCGCGGCATCGGTCGCGGCAGGAGCGCCGGAGGCGGCGGGACGGCCGGACGCAGCGGCACCGTCGCCGGCGCCGTTGCGGTTTTCGGTCACAGGGGAGGGCTTCATGCGGCTGCTCCTGCCAGGTAGGCGTCTCCGGCAGAGCGGATCAGGGTGAGGATTTCCCGAACATCGTCCACAGTGGTTTCGGCGTTCAGCAGCGTGAATTTAAGGTAGTGGCGGCCGGCCACCGTAGTTCCTGCAATCACTGCCTCTCCCGAGGCAAAGATTTCCTTCCTGATATGCCGGTTGAGGGCGTCGGACCTATCGTCATCCACGCCGGGGGGAAGGTAGCGGAAGACCAGCGTGCTGAGCTGAGCAGGTGCGGCAAGGTCGAAGTCTGGATCATCGGCGAGCACGGCGGAAACCTCGGCAGCCAGATCCACGGCGGCGTCGAGAAGGAGCCCGATGCCGTCGGCGCCCATGAGCCGCAGTGTGAGCCAGAGCTTGAGTGCGTCGAAACGCCGGGTGGTCTGAAGGCTCTTGTCGACTTGGTTCGGAACCCGTTCCCGCGCTGCACTTTCCGGGTTGAGGTAGTCCGAGTAGAGGGTCACGTGTCCAAGCGAGGCCGCGTTCCGAACCAGCAGTGCACTGGAAGAGACCGGCTGGAAAAAGGTCTTGTGGTAATCGACGGTGACTGAATCCGCGGCCTCGATTCCCTCCAGCAGATGCCGGTATCGCAGTGAGGTGATGAGCCCTCCGCCGTACGCGGCATCCACATGCAGCCAGGCCCCGTGCTCACGGGCCAGGGCGGCAACGGCGGCAAGCGGATCAATGCTGCCGAAGTCTGTGGTTCCGGCAGTGGCAACGATGGCCATGGGCGTTTCGCCGCGGCCGGTGCTTTCCGCCAGGGCTGTGCGAAGAGCGGCCGGATCCATCCTTCGGTGAGAATCGCAGGGAATGGGCACGACGGCGTCGTACCCAAGTCCCAGGAGTGACGCGGACTTGGAAATGCTGAAGTGGCTGGCTTCCGAGGTGAAGATGCGCAGGCCGTCCAGCAGTGCCGGGAGCCGCCGGCCGTCATGCCGCGGGTCGAGCCGCAGCTCCTCGACCGCGTGGTTGCGTGCAATCAGCAGGCCCTGCAGGTTGGAGGCGGTGCCGCCGCTGGTGAAAACGCCGTCGGCGCCTGCGCCGAGTCCGAGCCGCTCTGCCGTCCAGTTGATGAGCCGGCGTTCGATCAGTGTGGCCCCGGCGCTTTGGTCCCAGGTGTCGAGGGAAGAATTGACTGCGGAGAGGATCGCTTCGCCGACCAGCGCCGGGATCACCACCGGGCAATTCAGATGGGCGGCGTACTTCGTGTCGTGGAAGTACACCGCATCACGCAGATACACGCCCGCCAGTTCCTCCAGCGCTGCAGCGGTATCCGGCAGCGGCGACTCAAGGTCAACACTGTCCACGGCCGGCAGCAGCCGGGCCGGCGGAATTCCGGTGAATGGCCGGGTGGTCCCGGCAACCGTCTTCGCTACCAGGTCCACGCCCTGCATGACGTCGGCCCTGTAGCGTCCGGTGGTATGAGCGTTGAACAGCTGGCTCGCGGCTGCCATTTCCAGTTCTGCCTGTGAGGCCAGGTCAGAGCGCTCTTCAGTGTGGTGCAGCAAGGTCACTGCGACTCCCTCGGTTTATTCCAAATGGGTAACTCAGGTAACCCTTACTTAGGGTGACCTTTACGTCAAACTAATGTGACGTAATTGGGTCAGCCCCCGACATGCCGCGGAATTTGGCTACAATTGTGCGCGCCGCGCGAGGCGCTTAATCCTCAGGTGGTGCCGGGAAGGGGATATCAGTAGGCTTACTAAAGAGGGTCTGCTGGACCTCCCGGTCTTAAACCCCGGGAACCGGCAGGCAAACGCAGACGGAAAGGCAGAGTTGATGGACGAGCAGAGCATTCCCGATCCCGAGCTGGGCAGCGACCCCGCACTGGCCGACGACATTGCCGACGTAGCGACTCCTGACGAGGTAGCCGCTGTTCCGTTGGAGGATCTGACGGATGCGGATGACCTGAGTAACGTCGACGAGCTGATTGACCCCGAAGACCTGAACTACCCGGGGGCGGCGGAGGATAATCCGGACCGCTGGCAGGAGGACCCGCTGGTGAAGGAAGATCCACTGCTCAACGAACCCGGTGTCCTATCCGACCAGACGCTGCGGGATGAAACCGCCGAAGAACGCTTTGAAGACGGACAGTCCCAGGTTCCTCCGGAAGTGCCCACCATCGGAGAAGCGGCAAGCGATGTCGATTTCGACGACCCAGTCGCTGCGGATGAAGAAGATGGCAGCGACGATCCGGCCCACCTGGGCGGTGACCCTCTGGCTGACTTCAGCCCGGAGGATAACGAGCTCTAATCGGTTGGGCTCCGGTCAAAGCCGTTGGAGCAGCCGTTGAGGCAGGTGCTGTCCGTGAAAGCGGTGACGTACAGCCGCGACGGCTGTCCCGACGGCGTGGTTTGCGGGAGGTGCCGGAGCCCAAAACAGGTCCGGATTCCGTCCTGGTGCAGGTTTTGGTCCTTCCGGCTGAGCACGAAGGGGCACGCAGGCGGGAAAACCGCGGGACCGCGGTAACCGTCTAACCTGTTTTTATGCCTTCTTTCCGAGCCCAGCTGAATATTACGGGGCTGAAACCCGGCACACCCCCTGAAGCAGTGATGGAGACTGCCGTGGCCGCTCTGGCAGCCAGCCACCATGTTGAAGCCAACCAGCTCGACATTGTCAGTGGCATACCGCGCATCACCCTGCGTTTCATGGTGCCGGACAATGAATGGTCGCTGGAGAACTCCCAGGCGAAGCGGGCGGCAGCCAATATGCGTCATGCAGTGGACGGCGTGGCTGAGGCGGAACGCCTGCGCGTCCTGCGCCGGCAGCGGGGACGGTGGGTTCCGCTCTGAGAGGCTCTGTTCCGTGCGACTAGAAGAGCAGCACCAAACGTCCCCGGACTCCACCGGCTTCGAGCCTGCGGTGCGCTTCTGCGGCGTCGTCTGCTGACAGCCGGTCAGCAACCCGGAGAGTCAGTGTGCCGTCTTCCACCAAACGGCGCAGTGCCTCCAGCTTTTGGCCTGAATGGTATTCGTCCCGGACTGCAACCGGATGAACCGTAACTCCGCGGCCGGGGTTTTCCTGCCACCAGCGGAACGTTGCGAAGCCGCCGCCGTCCTTCACTGCCGGCACAGCCTTTTCATTCATGACGGCGGCATCGGCGAGCGCATCAACTCCGTCAGGGAAGAACTCTCTGATGTGCTGTGCGGCATCGTCACCGCGCTCCACCATGTAATCCGGCCCCAGATCGGCAACCAGCGCGCGGTCTTTGCCGGCGGCGTCGGCCACCACCACCAGACCTGCCTGCTTGGCCAGCTGCACCAGATAATTGCCCAGCGTTCCCGCCGCACCCGTTACCGCAAGAGACTGTCCGGGCTGCAGGTTGAGCTTTTCCAGGGTCTGCACTGCAGTCAAGCCGTTCATGGGAAGAGTGGAAGCCTCGGCGAAATCCGTACCATCCGGAATATGTGCCAGAGAGTCTGCCGGCGCAACCAGATATTCGGCATAGGCACCGCCGTGGGCGCCCAGGGGCAGGGCAATAGTCATGACTCTGTCACCGACCTGCCATCCGTCGGCGCCGTTCACCTCGTCAATAATCCCTGCCGCGTCCATTCCGGGAACGGCCGGCATTCCGATATCTCCTTTGCCCTGTCCTCCGGCCCGAAGGACGGTATCCGTCGGACTCACGGCTGCTGCCTTGACGCGAATGCGCACTTCTCCCGGCCCAGCGTGCGGCTCCGGAACCTCCATCGCCGTCAGGGCCTCGGGGCCGCCGAACTTTTCCACACCGATGATCTTCATACCCGGCGGCAACCACTGCCGTCTGCTGGGTATTCCTGCAGGGCGGCTGGCGGGTTGGGGCGGGGAGGGTAAGCCGGGCCGGAGACGGGTAAACCGGGCGGATAAATCGAGGGTGGGTAAATCGAGGGCGGGTAAGCCAGAGCTGGGAGAAGGGACGGGTAAGCCAGGGCTGGGAGAAGGAACAGAACGACACGTCCAAGGCAGGTGGCCGGCTACTGAAGGCGGCGCTCGTTCCTCCGCCGTTCATGGTCCACCTGATGCCGGCGTGAACCAGCCGAGACGAGCACGAGGAAAGCTGCTGCTGCTGCCGCTGCCCCGACAACAGACGATTCCGGTGCCGCGCTAAACCGTTCAACGGCCACGCACCCCAGTGCCCAAACCGCTGCCAACGCCAGGGACAAGTGTCCCCGGTCCGTCATGCATACGATGTTTATTCCCACGGTCACGGTGATCAGCGCGACCGATGCCCAGGTGTTGCCGCCCCATCCGGCCAGATCTGCATCCGAGCGCGTCAGGAGGAACGCAAGGGAAGTGCTGAGTGTGAAGACACCTGCGGCAAGGAACATGCCAAGGGGCACATCGGTCAGGATGCCCTCAGTCCACGTGGGTGCCGGTCTGGCGTTGATGCGGGCAATGCTGAACAGCCCCAGAGCGGTTTGAGCCGCACCGACAATCAGCATGCCGCCGGTTGCTGCCCCGGCAACGGCAGCCAGCAGCCAGCCCAGCGCCAGGATCTCCGCTGCCAGGATCAGCCAGCCGAACCAGGTATGCCGGGGATTCGTACGGTGCCGGGGAAGCCACTGGTACACCGCATACAGGAACCATCCGGCAACCATCGGCAGCCACAGCCACCACACCATGGCGGCCGGTGCCACCAGGGATCCGGCCGGGTTAAGAGCACCCTCGGGATCAAGCGCCGGAAACCGATTGCCTGCGTCAGCTGAAACGATGGCGGAAACGGTGCACGCCACAACCGCTGCAGTCGCTGCGGTAACTGCCGTCCTGCGGATGAGGTCAACCGATGGGGTCGTCCGGTCCGCCGGCTGCGATCCGGGTATTTTGCTCTGCACCGGAGAAGGTGCACCCGATGCTGCGCGCCTCGTCTGTTTGCCGTTCCCCAGCTCGGGAGGCTCCACGGGAGGAGAATGTTGTTGCCGGAGCAGGGAGCGGGGGGAGTTGCCCGCCGCGGGTGCGGAGGCGTGGGGAACCAATGCGGGCTGTTCGGACGGATGAGGCCGGTGCTCGGGTGCTGAGGGCTGAACAACCCTTTTACGGACCGGGTTTGCCCCGGATACGTTCAGGGGCGGAGAGGGGTCCGGACCGTCCTGCAGATCGGGAAACGGCTGGTTGAGATCTGGAGACAGCTGTTTTTCAGCATCTCGCTGCGTTTCCGGAGCATGCTGTTCTCTCGGCCCGCGCTGCGGTCCGGACGGCGTCGTCGGCGGAATCATCAGGGTCCTTCCCCTGCCGGAGACAGCAGGAGCTGCCCGGAAGTTTTCACTCACCCTACCCATAGTCAAGACCGATGGGCAGAAAAACTTTCCCGGGCAGGATTCCGCGACGTGCCGGTTGGTATCGAGTGAGTATTGAATGAGTCGGTTGAATCCGGGTCCGGCTGCTTCCGGTTTAGCTGTTTCCGGGTCAGCCTTCCTGGGGCAAACGGATGTCCCGCGGCTGCGGCGCGCAGGCCAGCGTCAGTCCGCTTCGGTACTGCACGGGTTGCCTCGTCAGCGGGTCGACAAACTCAACAGAACGGGCGAGCAGCTGCAGCGGCCGGGTGTAGTCGTCAGGTGCCTGCGGCAAGAGCTCCGGGTAGAACGAATCGTTCAGGATGCCGATTCCCAGTGAAGCCATATGCACACGCAACTGATGGGTTTTTCCGGTGTGCGGCTGCAGGCGGTACCTGCCCACGCCGTCGTGCGCTTCCAGGAGCTCGACGCGTGTTTCCGCATTCGGTTCGCCCTCCACCTCCTGCGCCAGCAGGTAGGTACGTGACTTGATCATGCGGCTGCGGACGATGCGCGGGAGTTCAAGGTCGGTGCGCACCGGAGCGACAGCCTCGTACTCCTTGGAAATCCGCCGTTTTTCGAAAAGTGTTTGGTACTTTCCACGGGTTTCCGGGTTGGTTGAAAACAGCAGGACTCCGGCCGTCATCCGGTCCAGTCGGTGCATCGGAATGAGGTCCGGAATGTCCAGCTGCACCCGAAGCCGCACCAGCGTGGATTCGGCCACATACATCCCTCCGGGTGTGGTGGGCAGAAAATGCGGTTTGTCGACAACCAGCAGGTTCTCGTCCTGGTGCAGGATGTTGATTTCCACCGGCAGCCGCTTCTCCCGAGGAAGCTCACGGTAATACCAGATGAAGGTGTGCTCGTTCAGGGGTGTGCGTTGCGTCAGCGGAATTCCGCCCACACCTACCACTTCGCCACGGGCAAACCGGTCCACGATTCCGTCCGGATCGACATGGCCGAAGCGGGACAGAACGTACTCCATGGCAGTGTCCCACGGGCCCTCAACCGGCAATCGCAAGCGGGTGGCGTTCACGCCGTTGCGCACGGGGAGCGGAGATTGCATCACCCTTCCAGAGTACCCAGTGCTGGGGGTTGCCTCTGAATGACGACGGCGAGGGCCCAGTTAGCGAACGCTTTGGCCGCTATCGAAGCCGTGGGCGTCAACGGAACCCGAAGGCCTTAGCGAAAGCCGTGGGCGTCAACCAAAACCGAAGCTAGGAGGGGGCGGAGCCGTCGCCGGTGTTCTCTGCGGCTGCTGGTTTTTCATCGACCACATCGGTGAGCCGTTGAAGGAAGCCTGCAACGATCTCCGCTTCATCTGTCGAGAGGGACGCCGCCACGGCCATCATGCGGTGGTGCATCGGACCAAGGAGCTCACGCATTTCGCGGCTCGAGTTTTCCGTGGGAACGAGTTCAAGAGCTCGGCGGTCGGTGGGATGGAGCTGTCGCCGAATGTGTCCGCTGCTCACCAGCCGGTCGATCAGGGCGGTGGTCGACGCGGTGGAAATGGCGAGCAGACGGCTCACCTCTGTGGGTCCCAAGCTGTTTCCCTGCTCGTGTGCCCGCATCAGGTACCGAAGAGCCTGCATGTCCTTCTCATTGATGCCCAGTGAATCGCGTGCCCGCCGGCGCATTTCCTGTTCGGCGGCGCGGTAGTCCCGCAGGGCCTTGAGCACGGTTCTGCCGGGCTCCTGGTCCGGGTCTCCCGAATACCAGAAGCCCGGCACTCCTGAAGAGGCGGTCGGACACATACCGCATATAGTACGGCGAGACCCTAGGCGTCTCCGGTTGTGGCGCGGACATGACACGGACGGGTTTGCCGTGGCGGATGAGGTCGCGCCAGAGGCGCCGGTATGTGCCGGCACGGTTGGGTGGGGGTCGCTTACGCCTGACGGAGCTTTTGATTTACCGGCCGGAGAGCTGTAACGATCTCTACCTGGGCTGCTAAGAGGAAGCCATATGGACAGCGGGCTGGCAGTGCGGACAGTAATAGAGGTCCCGCAGCTCCAGTTCGTTGTCCCCGATCAGTTGGTGCATCACTTTTGTTCCGCAGCGCAGGCACCCCCGGGTATCGCGGTTGTAGACCCACAACGGATCCCGGCCTCTGTTTCCGGTGGTTATCCGGCGGCTGCGCGTTTTATTGGCTTCGAGCAGTCGCTTGGAAAGATCGATGATCCGCGGAAGGTTCTGCACTTCTCCCACCGGTGTCAGCGGATGCACGCCCGCCAGGAAACAGATCTCGCAGCGGTACACGTTTCCGATTCCCGCGAGATTGCGCTGGTCCAGCAGCGCCAGGCCGATAGGCCGTTCGGGAACTGCCCGGATCCGCCGCAGTGCTTCGGTCGCATCCCAGTCCGGCCCGAGCAGATCGGGACCAAGGTATCCCACGGCGTCGTCCTCTTCCGCGCGCGGAAGAACGCGCAGGAAACCAAGATCGAAGCCCACCACCTGTTTTTGAGCCGTTTCGAGGATGCAGCGGGCCTTGAAGGCCGGGCGGCGCCACCGCTCACCGCGGTCGTAAACGTGCCAGAGCCCCTCCATTTTGAGATGGGAATGCAGCAGCCAGCCCGTCTCGGAATTACCCAGCCGGATCAACAGGTGTTTGCCGCGGGAAACAACGTCGGCAACTGTGTGGCCGGAAAAGTCGGTGGTCGCGAACTTCGGTACCCGGATATCGCACCGGGTGACGGTCTGGCCCGCCAGCGCTGCGTTCAGTTCGCGAGCGGCACGCCATACGGTATCTCCTTCAGGCACCGGTACCTCCCGGGTGTGGAACGGTGGGGTGCAGCCAGACCGGGTCAGACACGGTACCGCAGCCCCTTTGGAGTGGTGTAGAAACCGGCGTGAGTCAGCGCCTTGGCGGCGTCCGTATCCAGGATGTCCTGCCCGTTGACCTTCTCGATGGCCATCTTTTCCGCGGCACCGCGCCGGATGATCCCGACCAGTGCTTCGGCGGAGAGTTCAAGCACTGCCGGATCTTCGGTGAAAGAGAGCAGAGTCTTGCCGCCGCGTTCGGCATAAAGCGCCAGGTTTCCGTCCACCAGGACCACCAGCGCACCGGCCTTTCGTCCGGGGCGGTGTCCGCCGTCGAGCGCCGGCCACGGCAGCGCCGCACCGTACGGATTTGCCGGGTCGGTGGCAGCCAGCGCCACTGCTGCGGGCTCCGGCTTCCGAAGTTGTGCGTCCTCGGAGAAGGACCGCAGCCGGTCAACGGTTGCGGGTACGGCGAACTGTGCCGCACCGAGCTGTTCAATGAAGTAACCGCGGCGGCAGCGCCCCATCTCTTCGAGCCGTGCAAGCACCCGGTACAGCAGGCCAAACCCGCCGGGAGTCCCTTCGCTGGCAACAGAGCCGCGGGTCAGGATTCCGTATCGGTCCATGAGCAGCTCTGCCGTTGCGTGTGCGTGGACGGTGGTGTCGGTTTCAACCGCAGGAAGCATGCTCCAGCGTCCGGCGACGAGCTGCGGTGCGTTGCGCAGAGCGGCTTGCTGGTTTCCCGCGGCGAGACGCATGGAACTTCCGGTGAGGGATGCGCCGGGAGCACGGCCGAGCCTGCCAAGCCGGGCGGTACGGGCACGGGGAGTTGCAGCGCGTTGTTTGTGTGCTGTTTTCCCGCCGGACAGCAGGGACCGGACGGGTGTGAAGGTGTCGTTGCTGATCCGGCCGGACCAGACCAAATCCCAGAGGGCACTGATGACATTGGCATCGGACGTTTCAGCGCCCTGCGCGGCCAGCGCATCAACCAGCTGGCGGAAGAAGTAGGCTCCTCCTCCGGACAGGAGGTTCATCAGCTGCAGCTGCAGCTCGGAGGGATCAAAATCATCAGCCGGGTTTAGCGTCAGAGGCGCGTTCTCCGCGAGATGCAGGGCAATCCAGCCGTCATTGCCGGGCAGGGAACCGGTTCCTGACCAGAGGACCTCTCCCGTGGCCGTCAGCTCATCCAGCATTGACGGTGCATAGTTGCGCACCCGGGAGGCCAGAATAAGCGGTTCCCAGGCCGACGCCGGAATAGGAACTCCGGAAAGCTGGTCGATGACGGTAACCACGCCGTCGAGTCCGCGCAGCGAGGATCCGACATTCTGCCAGACGGGCAGGAACCGGGCGAAGGTGGCCGGATCGACCGGCTCCACCTCCGACCGCAGCGCCGCAAGCGAACGTCGGCGCAGGCGGCGCAGGACATCGGCGTCGCACCATTCAGTTCCTCCCGGCGTTCCCGGAACGGTGATAACGGCGCCTGGTGTGGTGTCGACTCCGGCTGAGGCATCCAGAATGGTGGTCTCTGCGGGGCGGAACTCACCTTCAACCACCCGGCCTTCACCGGCGAGCCGCTGCAGGGTGCCGGTGACGACGGCGACACCCAGTCCCAGCCGTGCAGCAGCTTCTGCTGCCGTGAACGGGCCGTGGGTTCGGGCATACCGGCTAACCAGGTCGCCCAGCGGGTCAGCCACCGGCTCAATAAAGGCCAGCGGAACCCCCATCGGGAGCGGAACACCCAGGGCATCGCGCAGACGGGCAGCATCTTCAATCGCCGCATAGCGGGAAAGTCCGGCGACGCCCACCTTCAAAGCACGGTTGCTGCGGACGAGGTCTTCGAGGAGTTCGGCGGCGTACTCCGGGGTGGCGTGCTCTGAAGATGCGGCCGGTCCGGCGCCGTCGTCGGTCTCAATGCCATTGCCGGTCTCAGCCGTGTTGCTGTCGGCCGGCTGCAGGCGAACCGCGGTTTCGGACACCGTAAGCGGTCCCAGCAGCCGGAGCAGGTCCGCCGCGCCCTCGACGCCCCGGACGCGGCGGTCCGCAGCCAGCCGCTGCAGCTCGCGTTCAATCTGCGTGATGATGCGTGCGTCGAGAAGTTCGCGCAGTTCTGCTCTGCCGAGCAGCTCATTGAGCAGTGTCGGATCCAGCGAGAGTGCTGCTGCACGGCGTTCGGCCAGCGGCGAATCACCCTCGTACAGGAACGCGCCGACGTATCCAAAGAGGAGGGACCGCGCGAACGGCGACGGCGAAGGCGTGGTGGTCTCCACGAGCCGAATTTCGCGGCGCTCTATACCGGCGGCGATGTCCTTCAGCGCCGGAAGGTCGTAGACATCCTGCAGGCATTCACGCACGGTCTCGAGCACGATCGGGAAAGTGGGGTACTTTTTGGCCACGTCCAGCAACTGCGCTGATCTCTGCCGCTGCTGCCACAGCGGGCTGCGCTTTCCGGGATTTTGCCTTGGCAGGAGCAAGGCCCGGGCTGCGCATTCCCGGAACCGGGAAGCGAACAGGGCGGATCCGCCCACCTCTGCCGTGACAATGGATTCGAGCTCGTCTGCTTCAAAGATGAACAGTTCGGCACCCGGCGGTTCGTCTTCCATGAGCGGCACCCGCAGTACGATGCCGTCGTCGGACGCCATGGCCGAGCCGTCCAGTCCGTAACGCTGATGCAGGCGGGCTCCGACTGCCAGAGCCCAGGGAGCATGAACCGGCATTCCGTACGGGCTGTGCAGGACAACCCGCCAGTCTCCGAGCTCATCATGGAAACGCTCAACCACCAGCGAGCGGTCGTTCGGCACCACGTCCGTTGCCTGCTGCTGATCACGCAGATACGTGATGAGGTTGTCTGCCGCCCACTCATCGAGCCCGACGGCGGCCAGGCGTTCCCGGGCTTTCGCATCATCGCTTCCGGACATTTCCCGGACGAAAGCCCCGAGCGCACGGCCCAGTTCCACCGGCCGGCCCAGCGAGTCTCCGCGCCAGAAAGGCAGTTTCCCGGGCTGTCCAAAGGCGGGGGAGACCAGCACCCGGTCATGGGTAATGTCCTCAATGCGCCAACTGGTGGCGCCCAGGGCGAATACATCGCCTACCCGGGACTCGTAAACCATTTCCTCGTCGAGTTCACCGACACGCCTGCTGTTTTTGCCTTCGGAATCACCCACGAGGTAAACGCCAAAGAGCCCGCGGTCCGGGATGGTTCCTCCGGAAGTCACTGCAAGGCGCTGCGCACCGGGGCGTCCGGTAATGGTGCCGTCGGTCCGATCCCAGACGATCCGCGGGCGAAGTTCCGCAAACTCGTCGGAAGGGTAGCGGCCTGCCAGCAGATCCAAGGTGGCGTCGAAGGCCGAACGCGGCAGTCCCGCAAATGGTGCGGAGCGGCGGACGACGTCGAACCATTCCTCCACGTCGATCGAACCCAGTGCTGCTGCCGCAACTGTCTGCTGGGCCAGGATGTCCAGCGGATTGGCGGGTATGAAAAGGGGTTCGATTTGTCCGGCAAGCATGCGCTCGGCAACGACGGTGGAATTGAGCAGGTCTCCGCGGTGCTTCGGGAACATGACGCCCTGCGAGGTCTCTCCCACTTGGTGCCCGGCACGTCCGACACGCTGCAGGCCGCTGGCCACTGACGGCGGGGATTCGACCTGGATCACCAGATCCACGGCGCCCATGTCGATACCGAGTTCGAGGGAGCTGGTAGCCACCACGCAGCGCAGGCGTCCGGATTTGAGGTCGTCCTCGATCAGTGCGCGCTGGTCTTTGGACACGGACCCGTGGTGGGCGCGGGCCAGCAAAGTCTCGCTGTCTGCTGGTGAAGGTTCCGTATCTCGGTACCGGATGGAAACTCCGGCTTGTGCCATCAGTTGCGCGGGAGGTCGGGCGGTCGGTATCCCTGCAATTGGGGCCCCATTAGCCGTGCTGCTGCTGGTTCGATTGCCGGTATCGGTATCGGTACCGGTGTCGCTGGAGTCGCGCATACCGGTGCTGACGGTGGTGCCATCCGCGAATGGTGCCCCTGCGGAGTCGTCGGTTCCCGTGGCAGCAGCGGCAGCTGCTTCCGACGCTATCGCCGCCTCTTTCCGGTAGGCATGAATTTCATTTAGCCTGGCAGTCAGCCGTTCCGCCAACCGTCGGGAATTGGCAAACACTATGGTGGAGCGGTTGGCCTCGATGAGGTCGACGATCTTTTCCTCGACGTGCGGCCAGATGCTCGCCTGAGGGGCGTATCCGCCTTCCACCGTGTCTTCAGCAGGAGGTGTGCCGCCCAAGTCCGACATGTCCTCCACCGGAACCGTCACGGTAAGGTTCCAAGATTTAGTGGAAGACGGCGCGACGATCGTGACCGGAGCATTTCCGCCGAGGAACCGGGCAACCGTTTCATGCGGTTCCACCGTTGCAGACAGGCCAATGCGCTGGACGGGTTTGTCCAGCATTGCGTCCAGTCGGGCAAGGGTTACGGCGAGGTGTGCGCCTCTTTTGGTTCCTGCAACGGCGTGCACCTCATCGACGATGACCGTTTCCACTTCCGCGAGAGTTTCCCGTGCCCGTGATGTCAGCATGAGGAACAGTGACTCGGGTGTGGTGATCAGGATGTCCGGGGGCCGGGTCAGCAGTGCCCGGCGTTCATTTTGAGGTGTATCTCCGGAGCGGACCCCAACTGTGATGGCCGGTGTCGACAGGCCCAGGCGTTTTGCCGTTTGGGTGATCCCGATGAGGGGAGAACGCAGGTTCCGTTCGACATCGACGCCGAGTGCCTTCAGCGGTGAAATGTACAGAACCTTGGTTTTGCGTTTCGGTTCCGTGTTTCGTTTACGGCCGGCGGTCTTGGCAGTTTTGCCGGGATTGATCGTGGAAGACGCGTCATTGGAGACAGCCGGAGTCGCTTGGGATGCCGGAGCTGATGCAGATTCCGACGCTGGAGCCGTTTCGAAAGCTGCATCTGTTTCAGAAGTTATGGCCGCGGTAGTGCCGGCGGCTGAGGCAATAAAACTGTCCAGCGCCCACAGGAAGGCCGCGAGCGTTTTACCGGAACCGGTGGGTGCAACCACCAGCGCATTCGATCCTTCAGAGATGGCTTCCCATGCTCCGGTTTGAGCAGGTGTTGGCACATCAAAGGCACCCTCGAACCACTCTCTGGTGGCGGGGGTGAACTTCTGCAGCACCGAAGCTCCCGATGTCATGCGACCTATTCTTCCGCACTGCCCTGACACTTTTGACCCTTGAAGGGGCGGTTTGGCTGGAGGCCGAATCCGGGACTGCAGATCCGTTCACGACACCCGGATCGTTGCGGATGCCTGACCGGAGTATCCAGAGCTCAGCCCGGCACGGAAGAAGGTGTTCCGTAGCGGATTTCGATCGGGATCCACATATGCCGGCGGAACAAACCACGGCACGCCTGACCTCACATCGATGTGCCAGTTTTCCTTATGTACTTCGTGGTGGTGATGCGAACAGAGCAGTACTCCGTTGTCCGTAGAGGTCGGTCCGCCGTGGTTCCAGTGCCGAATGTGGTGGGCTTCAGTCCAAGGTCCTGGAATCGTGCACCCGGGAAAAGCACAGCCGCCGTCTCGGGCATGGAGGGCTTTGCGAAGATGCGGCGGGAATATTCGTTGGGCACGGCCTATGTCCAGAATTCTGCCCTCACCGGAGAGTACGACGGGCAACAGCTCGGCGTCACAGGCGAGCCTGCGAACTGTTGCCGCGCTAACAGGACCGGAGAAGGCAAAGGTTCCGGGTCTGACTGCGTTTCCATGCTCTGCTGGCTGTCCGTAGCCTGCTGTGTGCCCGGGCCCTGCTGGCTGTCCGGGCCCTGCTGTGTGCCCGTATCCCGCTGTGTGCCCGGGCCCTGCTGTCTGTCCGTATCCCGCTGCGGATCCGGATACCGGTGTGTTTTCCGGTCCTGCAGGGGCCTTCGGCTGCGGCTCCGGGCCGTCCATCGGCTTGAGGAGGGAGCCGTAATCGAAGGACTGCAGCAGAGATGCCGAATCGATCGTCACCAGCACCTGCGGACGGAGACCGCCTGAAGCAGGGACGCCGCCTGTCGCGAGGGCGGTTTTCGCTGCATCAACGAGTCCGCCGAGCAGTCGCTGGGGCCGCGTGCGGACATCTGAACGGGAGAAGGTGTCGGGATTAGCTGGTGTGCCGTCTCTGCCCTCGACACCAGCCGGACTGTTGGTGACCCTTCCTTCAGCAGCCATGACATCGCCGCCTTCGCCGCTGTGGGCCGGTCCCTCGCCGTCCCGCCCCGGTGCGGGCGCTTGCTGTATCCGAGGCCCTGCAGCTGCGTTCATCACCGTCAGCAGTGTCTCGTGCTGGTCATCGGTGCAATAGATGCTCAGATGATTGAGGCCGTTCTTTTTTCGGCCGGGAAACACTCCCTGAAAGCGGCGCAGCTCCTCAACCGTTGGCTCCGCTCCGTCCTGGTCAACCAGCAGCACCCATCGGCGGGCTGCTCTGACGAGGAAGTCCGTGTCCTGACGGACAGCAAGGGAAGCGAGATCAGCCTCAACGGTTGAACCCGTCGCGGCATCTGTACGGTGCCGGATTTCATCAACGGCATTGGCGACAATAGCTGCTGCTGCGGAGGACACCAGTCCGCTTGCGGAAGCGTCCGCGAGGACCGGCAGATCGGGCGGGAGAATCTGTCCGCTGGTGCTGCTGGAGGGCACCAGGTATGCGGCCAGCCGAAGACGCCGCTGCGCTTCGGCGCGGCTGATCCGGAGACGGCAGCGCATGTAATCTGCCGTGCTCCGGAATTCAGCACGGACTTTTTCACTATTCCCAAGCTCGCAGGACGGCTCTGATTGTCCCCACGTATTGTTCCATCCGGATAGATCGGCAGAGTGTGCAGACGACGCTTGGCTGTCCGAACCGGAACTGGCCACACCGGCAACTCCTGTACCTGGACGCTCTGCACCCGAAGCCTCCGCGGGGAGACAGTCCGAACAGGAACTGGCCACACCGGTAACTACCGCATCCGAACCTTCTGCACCGAGGGCTTCTCCTCCTGAACCTACCGCGCCGAAGCTGTCGATAACCCGGTGTCTCTCCAGGGCCCCTGCGCAGACTACCTGGAGGTATTCCACCCGCCGTGAAATGGCTTCGATGTCCGCCGCGAGGACCGCTGCTTCTCCCGGGGCCATCATTGCGCTGGCTTGCACGGCGTGACGGCTCAGGTGCTGGACTCTCTCGGACGCTTCTCCCACGGACGCCAGGAAGGTAAGCACTCCCGAAAAGTCGGGATCCTTCATTTCAGCCGCTGTCTGCATGAATCAATTCTTCAGGAAACAGGCGACCATGGCTGGAAGAACTTTTCTATGTGGACAATTCCTTGGGGCAGCCGAGACAAAGGATCCTGTGGAGGAGTACCGCGAATGCCTCGCCCGCAGAACCTACCGCTTCTGGACGGGGCCGACGCTGAGCAGCTCAACGTTCGGGTTGGCGCAGGCAAGAATCTGGTGGTCGATGTTCAGCGACTCAAGGTCGTCCGGCGGATACACGACCAGCTGGGTTGCCTGTTCGGAAACACAATCTTCGCCGTAGTTTTCCGCGCGGGTTTCCTTCAGCTCAGAAACCACGGATTGGTTCGGTTCCAGAAGAAGCGGTTCCCCGGTGACCGGTCCGCCTGAGCGGACAGCGGCTGCTCCCAGCGGCTGGCCGGCGGCATTGATATAGGAAACGCCCGGATAGCCCTGTGCTGCGGCGCAGGGCGCCGCTGAAACGTTGGTGAGGACCAGAGTCCGATAGACGCTGCCGGCAGCACCGCCGCCAATGTTCTCCTCTACCGACCCCGCGAGATCGGCGGCTGAACAGGAAGCGGCCCCGGCTGGTGGAACCGGAGCTGCGGCAGTCTGCGTCGGCACCGCCGTCCCGGGATCAGAAGCTGCGGGGCTGGCCGGTGCGCTCGCACTCGGAGAGACGCTGGACGACGACGACGACGACGACGACGGCGACTCGGACGACGCTGCCTCCCCTCCGCCCGATCCGCAACCGGCGAGAGCTAAAACGGCACCAATGGCCACAGCTGATACTGACGAAGACTTCCACAACCGCATATTCATAGCCTTACCCTGTCCTCAGGGAGGGGGAGCGTCAATTACGAAGCGCCGGAGGCACCGTAAATGACGCCGCAACCGTTACGGTTTCCGCGTCCGGTACAGTGCTGTGGCTCCCAGGACCAGTCCGAGGACGCCGGCACCCAGACCCGCGTAACCGGCAACTGCGGCGGCCTCAATGTCATCCTCGTCCACGGCATCATTGCGGTCCTGGCCGTCTTCCCTGTCCCCGGTGCCGTCTTCCCTATCTCCCGCATCGTCGTGGGACTCTCCGTCATGGGAAGCATCCGAGTCTCCGGAACCTTCCGAGACGGTGAACGCCGGGGCCGGAGACTCAAGATCGGCATCCGGCTGGCCCTCCGCCGGGAGCTGTGCCCAGTCGGTTTCACCCTCGGAACAGGACTGGAGAACGGGGAATGCCAAAGTCTCTCCTGCTGCATCGGGGAGCCGCACGCTGAGCTGGAAGGTGTCCCGGACGCCGTCGGGCAGCGGTTCAACAGCCGTAAAAACCACCTGGCTCGTCCGCGACGCAATGCTCGTTCCGTTCTCCAGCACCCGCGGTTCTGCGAATTCCTCGGTAACTTTGCTGATCGTCCAGCCGGGGTGGGCGGTGGGAGTGGCATCGGTGATCTGTTCCGGCAGAGTGACCGTGACCGCCGTCGTCGGCGAACCCGAGCAGCCGTGGGAGGTCTCAAAGGTGAGGAGCGTTGACTCTCCTGCCTCCGTGGAATCCGGGTGAACATGCACATGTGCAGAGGCAGCACCCATGCCGACAGCCATGAGAACGGCTGCTGCTCCGGCGGACGTCAGGGAACGAAGAACAAGCGAACGCATGGAGAACCTTTCAGAGCGCGGGGCGCGCAGGGCGAAGAGCGACGGCGGAACTTCGCCGCGCGGTGGTGTTTGGGGGCGATTCCACTGTACCGGGAGGGGTATGCAGGGCCCTGGAGGGAAACCATCAGCTATTCGTGGTGGTACGGACGGCCGCCGGCGATCTCCTGCGCGCGGTACACCTGCTCGGCGAGGATGAGGCGAACGAGCTGATGCGGGAAAACCAGAGGTGACAGGGACCAGATGAAATCCGCGCGGGCATGAACGCTTTCATCCACTCCGTACGCTCCACCGATAATCAGCGTGACATTGCGGGAATTGTCGAGGGGCTTCTGCAGCGTCTTCGCCAGAGCCGGAGAGGTGATGGCCTTGCCCCGCTCATCGAGCAGGATGACGTAGTCGTTGCCAAGCTTGGACAACAGGCGCTCCGATTCCTCCTTGCGTGCGGCGTCGCCCTCGCGCGCAGAATGGGGAATGGAGACCCAGGTGAGGTCAAAAGGCTTCTTCAGCCTTTTTTCGTAGCGGCGGATACCGTCCACAACCCAGTCTTCGTGTTTCCGGCCAACCATCAATACACGCAATGCCATGTCTCCATTGAATACCCCGGCACCGTGACACGGAAAAGTTGTGGCGAGCATCACGGGGTGCACGTCTAGACTGCCCGCATGACTAATAAGCATGAGACGCGCGCGGTGGTTCTTGGTGGCGGGGGAGTGGCGGGAATTGCCTGGGAGATGGGTGTTCTGGCTGCCCTGCTGGAGCACGGCATCGAACTGAACGACGCTGACTTGGTGGTGGGCACATCCGCAGGCTCCGTTGTCGGCGCTGCCCTGCGGTTCGGAGTGGTGCGTCAGGTGCTGGCGGCGCAGCTCCGGGAGGACGATTCGGCGGAAACGGCTATGGAGCAGGGGGAGCTGGCGCACTTCAGCACCGACGGGTTTCTGAACATGATGGCCGACGCCGCGCGCGGCCCGGGAGGCGAGCAGGAAGCTCGGGCGCGGCTGGGTGCCCTGGCGCGGGCAGCCGCCAAGGGGCTTTCAGAGGATGCCTGGGTACGCACCATCCGGTCGCTTCTGCCGCAACCGACCTGGCCGCCCAAGCTGCTGAAGGTGACGGCGGTAAATGCCGACGACGGCGCCTTCACAGTTTTCGATGCATCGTCCGGTGTTGAACTGGCCCTCGCGGTGGCCGCCAGCTGCACCGTTCCCGGAGCGTGGCCGCCCGTGTCCATCAACGGCCACCCGTATATGGATGGCGGGATGCGGTCAGCTGTTAATGCAGATGTGGCAACCGGGTGTGACAAGGGTTTGGTCCTCTCCTGTGGGCCGGAAGCTCCTGAGAGTCCCTTTGGCCCCACACTGCCCCAGAGCATGGAGCATCTGTCGGGCCGGGCCGGCACCTTCCTGATAGAGGCCAATGAAGCAAGCCTGGCTGCCTTCGGAACGAACATGCTGCTCGAATCAACGAGACGCCCTTCGGCCGCCGCGGGCTTGGAACAGGGAAAGGCGGTGGCTGACGCGGTAAAGCATTTCTGGGGTGCCTGACTGTTCGGTGCCCGGCCCCCCTTGGCTGCCCCCCTTTGGCCGCCCGCCCCTTGCTCGGCCCCCCTGGCCGCCCGCCCCCCTTGGCCGCCCGCCCTTGGCCGCCCGCACTCCGTTCTGCACCCGTATTCCGAGGGGCGCAGCGGATTCTCGACAACGTGTTGACACGCCGAGCTTTTCCGACATGCTAGTAAGCATGCTTAGTATATTGGGTGATGGTAGGCGAAAGCCTAAGAACCCAGGCTGCAGCAGGCTGCGGCCCCACTCGGAGAGGGGTTAGGCCCCGCCTCGTTGATAACGGCAGATAGGAGAAGCTTAATGGCAACATCGGACCGTACCGGAGTAAGTACCGGGCGCACCAGGGTGCAGACCGCGTCCATGGTCGTGGGTGCAGTTTTCCTGCTGGTCGGGATTTTGGGATTTATCCCGGGCATTACCACCAATTATGATCAACTGACCTTTGCCGGACACCACTCTGAAGCATTGCTGATGGGTGTTTTCCAGGTCTCGATTCTTCATAACATTGTGCATCTGCTCTTTGGGATCTCCGGATTCCTTTTTGCCCGTTCTGTCTCCGGAGCACGGAATTACCTCATCTTTGGGGGCGTCATTTATTTGTTGCTTTGGCTCTATGGCCTGTTTATCGGACATGACTCCAGCGCAAATTTCCTGCCGCTGAACAACGCCGACAACTGGCTGCACCTGGTGCTCGGCCTGGGCATGGTGGCGCTCGGCTACTTCTTGTCCCGCAACCGAAAGTCTCCCCGGACTTCGCAGCCGAGGTAGACCGCAACCGCAGGACTATGTGGACTATAACCAGCACCCTCCGAAGGCAGGCGCGGTTCCCCGCGTCTGCCTTCGGCTGTCTGTGCCCAACATTCAGGGGCCGGTCTCCGGTTGCACGAGTCAGAAGCCCGCTACGGTGCTTTAATCGGAAAGAACAGGCATTTTGCGGTTCCACCCCTCAACGGAAATCGGTGATATGACGAACTACAAGAGCACTTCGACGGACGTGACGGAGTTGGAACCAAGCACGCAGGAGCACAATGAGAGGGACTACTCCGGGCTGCTGCAGGACATGGTCCTGGAAACCGAAGACGTCGAGAGCTTCCTCGAAGATCTGACCCGGCTGACCGTCGACACCCTTTCCGCATCCGGGAAGGAAGTGTTCTGCGGGGTGACCCTGCTGCGGCCAAACCGCGCGGGAACCGTGGCAAGCAGCAGCCCGGAAGCGCTGCAGATGGACGAAGTCCAGTACGAATACGACGACGGCCCGTGCCTGGAAGCCGCCCGCACCAACCACACAGTGCTGGTGCGGGACATGAGCCGGAATCCCCGGTGGCCCCAATACACCCAGGCGATTTCTGAATTTGGGCTGAAATCCGTTCTGGGAGTGCCAATCCCCCTCGACGGAGAAGCGCAGTGCGGCTTGAACATGTATGCGCGGGAAGCCAACGCCTTCACCGACGAAATGGTCCGCGAAGCCGAGGAATTTGCCCGTGGCGCCTCAAAGTCCCTCCGGCTTGCCGTGCGCATAGCGCATCTGACGGAGAGCCGTGACAACCTCAAGGCTGCCATGACGTCCCGAACCACAATCGACCTTGCCGCCGGCATCATCATGGCGCAGAACAGGTGCAGCCAAGACGCCGCGGTGGGCATTCTCAGAGCTGCCTCAAGCGCGAGGAACATGAAGCTACGGGATGTGGCTGCCGCCGTCGTCGCTTCCGTCAGCGGAGCGGAACCGAAGACCCACTTTGTGGATTAGCACTGCGAATTACCGCTGCTAAACGCGCTGGGGAGGAAGTTTAGTCTTGGGTCGTCCCTCGGCCTTGCCGCCTTCAACTCCGCCCACGATGCCGGTCTCGCCAATGTAGCGCCGGCCGGAAACCTCGTTCCAGCGCGAGGCCGAGATTTCCTTTCGGACCAGCCACCGTCCCTCGTCCGCTGCTTCGAGAATGACGAGGGTCCCTCCCCGCGTTACTTGGTATGAGAACTTCAGCTCTTCGGTGTCCTCAAGTTCTTCAGCAGGTCCATCTGCTCTGAGGATGCGCACAGACATTGCGGCCTCCATTGGTTATGCCGGCAATCCGGGGTTGCCGGTCTGCGGCCAAGAATATGTCCCCGTAGTAGTCCTGGGAACAGGTTTTCTTAGGGAAAAGAGCTTTTCGGGCATCAGGCCGCGCGGGCATGCAGGCCGCCGCTGATGCTTCGGGTCCATAATCTTCGGAACTATAATCGGCGTGCGTTACATATCCGGTTCGGGGGAGGCCAAACGATGTCAGCAGCGCAATTTCTGGAGATCAGCATCACCACTGGCATAACCCTGGCAATTGCAGCGGTTGCCTGGTGGGCGCGGAAGTATCCCAACCGGTCCAAGACCCACCCGGAACGTGTCCGGATCCCCAAGGCGGTGCCGATTGTTGGCTGGCTCTTCGTCTCTGTGGGACTCCTGATGGGTCTGTGGGCTTTCACCTCCGCCGACGGCCCTCTCGGTGCCCGGATTGGTTCGACGGCAATAATTATCGGCGGACTGGCCTTCCTCGCTGCGTACCGGAACTTTTACGTGGTTCCGGGTGCCTACGGAATTGCCTTCCGCAGTGTCCTCGGGAATGAGCATGAGCACCTGTACAGCGACATCGTCCACTATTCGGCGGGCGTAACGAAAGGGCAGCGGTTCCTCACCGTAAAGTTCGTTGACGGCGTCAAGCTCAGCCTGAACATCACTGCCTACGACGTGACACCCATGCTCCGGGCCATAGATTTCCACCACGCCACCGGCCGATGGCCTGTCCGCACCGAAGCCCCTCAGCAAGACATCGATCAGCAAGACCTCGATCAGCAACGGGCCAGCTAACGACCAGGCTGGTGCAGTGCGGTTTGCCGAGCCGCACGTCATTATGAGGCGAAGTTCTGCCACCTGTTTCCAGGGCCCGTCCCGCGGGGCACAACAAAAAACCCCGGTTCCCTTTGTTTACAAGGGAACCGGGGTCTTTCTCAATGGCGGTGACGGTGGGATTTGAACCCACGTTGGCTTTCACCAAACAACATTTCGAGTGTTGCACCTTCGGCCGCTCGGACACGTCACCAACGCGTCAACCTTACCGGCTAAAACGCCCTGCCCCAAAACGGCCGGTTGCGAGCCTCGGAGGCCGCGGCGGAACTAGAGGTCGACGACGTCGTTCTTGCCAACATTGGGGGTGCTCCCGGTGACGGCGCTCTTCGCGATCTTGAAGATGCTGGCCACACGGGGCTCGTCGGACGCCCAGTATTCGGCCGTATCCGTGTCGACCTTGATCAGGGCGACCGAGGGATCTTCCCGGCCCTCCTCGAACCACGCAGCTGCAGACGACTTCCACAGCTCGTCAATCTTGCCTTCATCCTTGGTGATCGACGCCGTGCCGCTGATGGAGAGGTAACCCTTGGAATCATGGATGGAGACGTTCACATTGGGGTTGGTCCGGATCTCGTCAGCCTTGGGGGAGGGGTCCTGCGTGAAGAACCAGAGGTTGCCGTCGGAATCCGTCTCCTGCAGCTCCAGTGGACGGCTCACAAGGTGGCCGCTTGCATCCACGGTGGTCAGCTGCGCAATTTTGGCGTGTTCGAGGATTTTGACGACTGTGTCCAGTCCGTCCTGATCTGCACTCATTGAGAAACTCCTTGGGATAACGGGTTCTGAATTAGTAAGCCTACGTAGGGAATTGGCCCGTGTCAGCCTGATCGCCGAGAGCCGAAAAAATCGGTGAGCAGCTTTGCGCACTCCGCTTCCCGTACTTCGGGGAAAACCTCCACCCAATGGTTCAGGCGCCGCTCCCGGAGGATGTCAAAAACCGATCCGGAGGCTCCGGCCTTCTCATCCCAGGCCCCAAACACCACCTTCGGTATCCGTGCCAGCACAATCGCTCCGGCACACATGGCACAGGGCTCAAGGGTGACCACCAGAGTGCATCCTTCGAGACGCCACTCACCTGCAGCGGCTGCAGCTTGGCGGATTGCCACCACTTCGGCGTGGGCCGTGGGGTCGCCACTGGCCTCCCGTTCGTTGCGTCCGGTACCAATTACGGTCCCATCAGGACCGATGACGACGGCGCCGATGGGCACGTCGTCGGTGGAAAGGGCTCCGCGGGCCTCGGCAAGGGCAAGATCCATCCACGCCTCATGCTGCGCTGTTGGGGGCATCATGCTCCCATCTTCCCGCAGAACACGCAGTTCTCCGCAGTCGCCGCCGCCGGGCGGGCAGTTGCTCAGCAGGGGTATCTGTCCCTGCGAATGGTAGTTTTGAAGCATGCGCGTACTTGTAGTGGATCACCCCCTTGTTGCCCACAAACTCACCGTTCTCCGCGATAAAAGCACCCCTTCACCGGTGTTTCGACAGCTCACGGAAGAACTCGTCACCCTTTTGGCTTACGAAGCCACCCGCAACGTTCGCGTTGAGCCCGTCCAGATCGAGACTCCGGTCACGACGGCGGTAGGCACCGGGCTGGTCAAGCCCACCCCGCTGGTGGTGCCGATCCTCCGTGCCGGACTGGGCATGCTTGAGGGCATGACCCGCCTGGTTCCCACCGCCGAGGTCGGATTCCTGGGGATGGCCCGCAACGAGGAAACCCTCGAAGCGATCACTTATGCCGAGAGGCTTCCGGATGACCTCACCGGACGCCAGGTCTTTGTCCTGGACCCCATGCTGGCCACCGGCGGAACCCTCCGCGAAGCCATCAAGTTCCTGTTCAAGCGCGGCGCTGCGGACATCACGTGCATCTGCCTGCTGGCCGCTCCGGAGGGACTGGAAATCCTGCAGCAGGAACTGGCCGACGCGAACGTCACCATTGTGCTGGCTTCGATTGACGAGCGGCTGGACGAAAAGTCCTACATCGTTCCCGGCCTGGGCGACGCCGGTGACCGACTGTACGGCGTCGTCGACTAAAAGCTCCCGGAAGACAAGAGAGGTGTCCAGTATGTGGACACCTCTCGGAGTGCTTGACTCGCACCCGTTTATAAGATCATTTATGGACGGGTGCTTTTTTATGCCCGGCGGCCGTCCTGCGAGCACTCATGGGGGCCCGGCACTGTGGGCCACGCCCCGGAAATGCCTGTTCCCGGGGTGCTGACTGTGAGGTGGGTCAAAAGAGCGCTTTCCACGCCCAATAGTGTGAGGTGTATCACTTTTAGGCCCGAACCGTCCACATGGTGAGACGATCACCGCATTATTACTTGCGCGTACTCCTTTGTTACATGCAATAATCCGTAATGTGAACATCCACACGGCAGCACCTGTCGCAGTCCTTCCCGCCGGCCCCGCCGGCGAGAAGCCGTGCTGTTGTCGAATGCACGCCTGAGTTACCCACCCCCATATCTCAGGCACCACTCAGGCCCAATGACGGGCGAAAACTGCGCCATCTCGACCCGGGCACACCCCCAGCATTCGAGCGTGATGACGGTCATTCACATTGAGGTTGCAACATGTCAGTAGCATCAGGGTACGTACACATTTCACTGCGCAATGCGCAGAACCGGGCCGGCGCGGCCCGGCAGGGCGCAGCAGGGGACTTTCCCCGCCAGTACGGCGGAGCGACGTACGGAGCCCAATATGGAATCCAAGGTTTCGGCCAGCAGCCGCCACGCCCGCTGCAGCCCGTATCTCCGGCCAGCGATGCGGCACCCATGACGGCCCCAACAGCAGTCGTCACGCCCAACGGAATCCCCGGCCCCCAGTCCGTCAGCAACGACACGGTAGCCCGCGGGTTTGTCATCTACGTCGGCCTCGACGAAGACACGGCAGCTGCCAACGGAACATCGCTGACGAAGCTCGCCCAGGAAGTGCGCGCCTACATCCAGACCCTCTGCCCCGGAGCGCAGAGCCATGCCGCAGTGGCGCTGGCACCGGCAGAGGCTCCCGGAGCCGATATCGACGTCGTACGCCAGGCACTCGGTGATCCCACCGCCCAGCGCCGTCCCCGTCCGGAAGCCGCACCGCCCGTGCAGGCGCAGAGCGCCCCGCGTCCGTCCGGAGTCCTGATTGACCTTTCCCGCCGGGAAGTGCACCTTGACGGCGACACCCTGAACCTGACGTTCAAGGAATTCGAACTGCTCAACTACCTGGTGGAGAACGCCACCCGGACCGTGGGCCGCGAGGAACTGCTGGCCGGCCTGTGGCGCAACGCCGAGGAAGTGCCGAACGAGCGGACCATTGACGTGCACATCCGCCGGCTCCGTTCAAAGCTCGGCCGGTTGGCGAACACCGTCCGGACGGTCCGCGGCCAGGGTTACCGCTTCTACGAGCACCCTGAAGTTGTTGTCTGGGCAGCACCCGAATACAGCATCTGACGGGTCGGCGGTGCCGGTGCCGGAATTCCGGCGCCGGCACCGCCGATAGACTGGGCCAATGAGCGGCCACCACCTAAAAAAGCTGATGCTCCTGCGGCACGCGAAGGCGGCTTGGCCCCGGGACGTTTCCGACCATGAACGGCCGCTGTCCAGCCGCGGACACCGGGACGCCCCGCTGGCCGGACGCTGGATGGTGGAAAACGACTCCATTCCGGATTTCATTCTGTGTTCCTCCGCACTGCGCACCCGGCAAACCTGCACCTGGATCTGCGAGGAGCTGGGGGACAAAGGACCAACCCCGAAGCTCGAGGACAGTCTTTACAGCGCCACAGCAGCACAGATCCTCAGTGTCATTAACAATGTTCCGGAGACGGTTACCAGCCTGCTGGTAATTACCCACCTTCCCGGAGTCCAGGACCTCGCCATGCGGCTGGCCTCAGTGGAGTCGAACGAGGACGCGGTCATGGAAATGGCCACCGACTATCCCACATCAGGCCTGACCGTCATGGAATCGGCCAAACCGTGGGCAGAGCTCGACGGGCGTGACGCCCGAATCTCCGACTTCATCGTCCGCCGGGCCTGACGGCAGAAACCCCTACAGCCCGTACTTTTCCAGCAGCCGGAGCCAGATCTCGCTGATGGTGGGATACGAGGGCACCGCGTGCCACAACCGCTCCAGCGGCACTTCGCCCGTAATGGCAATGGTGGCCGCATGCAGGAGTTCGGAGACGCCCGGCCCGGCAAAGGTCATTCCCACGACTACCCTGCGGTCTTCGTCCACCACCATCTGCGCCCATCCCCGGTAGTCGTCGGCGAACAGGGCTGAACCGGCCACCGACAGCTCAAGCGAGGTCTCTGAAGCATTGATGCCGTCCGCCCGGGCCTGTTCCGCGGTCCGGCCGACCATGGCGATCTCCGGATCCGTAAAAACCACCTGCGGTACGGCAACATGATTAGCCGTAGACGCTTCCCGGCTCCACGCCCGCGGAGCCGCGGTGGGCGCTAACTCGCCGCGGGCACGTGCTGCAATGGCCGCCCCGGCGGCACGGGCTTCGTATTTGCCCTGATGCGTCAGCAGCACCTTGCCGGCGGCGTCCCCCACCACATAGAGCCAGTCAGTGCCGTTCACCAGGCCCGTGTCATCCGAAGTCAGCCTGCCCGCGTCGAACTGGTCCGCGTCCAAACCCAGATCCTCCAGGCCCAGCTGCTCCAGCGCCGGAGACCGTCCGGTGGAGACGAGCAGCCGGTCGGCAGATAGGACGGAACCGTCCTCCAGCCCCATCTCCACACCGCCGTCCGCCGTGCTGCGCACAAACTCGGTGGCGGCAAACGTGCGGAGCTCCACGCCGTCGGCCTCCAGCCCCGCCTTGACCAGTTCGCGTGCCGGGTCCGGATACATGTCCAGAACGTCGTGCCGCGCCACCAATGTGACCCGGGACCCGAGCCGGGCCCACGCCTGCGACAGCTCAGTGCCCGAAACTCCGCCGCCGAGGACGATCAACCGGGCAGGAACCTCCCGGGCCGAGGTCGCTTCCCGCGTGCCCCAGTACTGGACCTGGTCCAGCCCCTTCAGTGGAGGTGCGATGGGCAGGGAGCCGGTGGCGAGCACGACGGCGCGGCGCGCGACAAGGGTGGAGGTGCCGCCGTCGTCGTAGTGGACCTGCACCTCCCGCGGACCGGTTATCCGCCCCCGTCCGCGCACCAGCCCGATTCCGGCGCCCTTCACCCAGTCCTCCTGGCTCGAATCGTCCCAGTGCGACGTGAAGCTGTCGCGGCGGTCAAGCACGGCCTGCGGATCCAGGGTTCCGGTCACGGCCTCCCGGGATCCGGCAACGGCTTTCGCGGAGGCGAGGGCGGTTCCCGGGCGCAGCAGCGCCTTCGAGGGCATGCAGGCCCAGTAGGAGCACTCGCCGCCGATCAGGGCGGGCTCCACGAGGACGGCTTCCAGCCCGGCCTGCGCCACCCGGCCCGCTGCATTTTCTCCCACCGCCCCGCCGCCGAGGACGACGACGTCGGTCTCCATCCGCTGCGGCCGCTGCCCGGAGGCGCCCGCCTGTCCGGTGCGTTCCTGTCCCGATCCGTCGTATTCGGTGCCGCTGCGTTCAGTCATGCACTAGAGCTTGGCACGCGGCGCGGCCCTTGCGAAAGCCCCGGGCGCCGGACGCCGGGCGGGCAGCGGCGCAGGAAATCGGGAGGCCTGCGCCTAGGCTGGTAGAACGGCTCAACGCAACAGCAAGGAAAACCAATGGCCCTTGAATCCGTCATCATTGCAGGCGGAGGCATGGCAGGATTCGCCACGGCCCGCGAGCTGCGCTCCCGCGGCTTCACCGGACAACTGACCCTCATCGATCCTGAGGGTCTGCCCTATGACCGGCCGCCGCTGAGCAAGGACTACCTGCTCGGCACCCGCACCAGAGATCAGATCCTGCTGGCCGGAGAGGACTGGTTCCGGGACCGGCGGATTGAGGTCCTGGCCGGAAGGGCAGCTGCCCTGAAGCCGGACGAGGGCGTGGTGCTGCTGGAGGACGGCCGGGAGCTGGCCGCTGACAGAATCGTCCTGGCCACCGGTGCCGCCGCCCGTAAACTCGACGTGCCCGGCAGTGACCTGGAAACAGTGCTGGAGTTGAGGAACCGGGCGGACGCAGACAAACTGCGGGATGTGCTCCGTCCCGGCGTGCGGCTGGCCATTGTCGGTGCTGGACTGATTGGAGCCGAGACGGCATCGGCAGCGCTGGCGCTCGGGGCGGAGGTCACACTGGTTGACCCGGTTGACCCGCCGCTCGTGCCGGCCGTCGGGACGACGCTCGCGCGGCGGCTGCACCGCATGCATGAAGAGCGGGGGATCCGCGTCCTTACCGGAATTCCTGCGGCCATCACGGTTCAGGGGCAGGAGCACCGCCTGGCGCTGGCGGACGGCGCCGCCGTGTACGCGGACGCGGTGCTGGTGGGTATCGGCGTTGTACCGGAAACGGGGCTGGCCGTTTCAGCCGGGCTGGATACCGACAACGGCATCCTGGTGGATGAGCACCAGCGCACCAGCCATCCGAAGATCTATGCAGTGGGTGACGCCGCACGTGTCCGGCTGCCCGACGGAACACTGCTGCGCCGGGCTGAACATTGGGAACACGCGAGGAATACGGGCATAACCGCCGGTGCTGCTCTGCTGGGCCAGGAGCTGCCAAACCACGGTGCCCCGTGGTTCTGGTCGGACCGGCACGGGGTGCATGTCGAGGGGGTTGGGTCGATGGCGGGGGAGGGCCGCGTAGTGATCCGGGAAAAAGAGGGCCTGCCCGCAGCTGCCTTCCGGCTCGATGCTGACGGCCGGCTGGAAGGGTGTGCCGCCATCGACGGCGGTTTCACGGTGCGGGCGGCCCGCCGCATCATCGACCGCCGAATTCCGGTGGATCCCGCCCAACTGGCGGACTCCGCCGTTGACCTCCGAAAACTGGCCCGCTGACTGGAGGTGGCAGCGGGGAGGCAGCGGGGCGGCTTCCGGGACAGGACCCCCGGCACGCTCCCCGGGCAAAGAAAAAACCCGGTTCAACCAGTATTTCTACTGGTCGAACCGGGTTTCGCTGGTGCGCGCGAAGGGATTCGAACCCCCAACCTTCTGATCCGTAGTCAGATGCTCTATCCGTTGAGCTACGCACGCATTTGGATTATTTTTGAACTACCGGCCCCGTTGAGGCTTTCCTTCAAAGTTTGTCCGTGGCTGTTTGGCCGTAAATAACTATAGCCCAGTTTCTGAGAGCTGCCTAATCGCTGGACGTGACGTCCGTCAACTAGACCGGTCTATATGACGTTCGTCACATCCGAGTAGGCTGGGCCACAAAAGTTCGTTGAATTCTAGGGAAACACTTCATGGCCGCCATTATAGGTACTACCTTTTTCGCCGGGGCGCTCGGCTCGCCGACAACTAGCATCACAATCACACCACTGACCCAACGAAGGGAAGAGTCATGGGCGATGACGCGCGTCAGCTAGTTCTCAATGAGAGCGGCGAAAACGCTGCTCCGAGCCATTTGGACAGCACCACACCGGAGGCCTCTGCGGAGGCCCCAACCACCCACCGGGCCCTGCTGGCCTGGGTTCAGCAAGTAGCCGAGCTGACGCAGCCGGACCGCGTGTACTGGGTCGATGGATCCGAAGCGGAAAACAAGACACTGACCGATGAACTGGTTGAAGCCGGAACCCTGGTTCGGCTGAACCCGGAGGAATTCCCGAATTCCTTTGCTGCGTTTTCCGATCCCAAGGACGTGGCACGCGTCGAGGAGCAGACGTTCATCTGCTCCGAGAAGAAGCAGGATGCAGGCTTCACCAACAATTGGATGGAACCGTCGCAAATGCGGGCCAAGCTGGACGGCCTGTTCTCCGGCTCCATGCGCGGACGCACCATGTATGTCATTCCCTTCGTGATGGGTCACCTCGAAGCGGAGGACCCCAAGTTCGGCGTCGAAATCACCGACAGCGCCTACGTCGTTGCCTCGATGCGGATCATGGCCCGCATCGGCACGGATGTACTGCGCAAAATGGAAGAACTGGACGCGTTCTTTGTGCCGGCGCTGCATTCCGTCGGAGCTCCGCTGGCTGAGGGCGACACCGACGTCGCCTGGCCCTGCAGCGACGAAAAATGGATTGTGCATTTCCCCGAAGACCGCTCCATCTGGTCCTACGGCTCCGGCTACGGCGGCAACGCCCTGCTGGGCAAGAAATGCTACGCCCTGCGCATCGCGTCGATCATGGCCCGGGATGAGGGCTGGCTCGCCGAGCACATGCTGATCCTGAAGCTCACCAGCCCGGAAAAGAAGGACTACTTCGTCGCCGCGGCCTTTCCGTCCGCCTGCGGTAAAACGAACCTCGCCCTGCTGGATCCGACCATCGAGGGGTGGAAAGTCGAGACACTCGGCGACGACATCACGTGGATGCGTTTCGGGCACAACGGCGAACTGCGCGCCACCAACCCGGAAGCAGGCCTGTTCGGCGTCGCTCCCGGCACCGGCTGGAGCACCAACCCCAACGCTATGCGCGCCATCGCCAAGGGCAACTCCATCTTCACCAACGTGGCGCTCACCGACACCGGCGGTGTCTGGTGGGAAGGCATGACGGACGAGGCCCCCGCGCATCTGACTGACTGGCTCGGAAACGACTGGACGCCGGAGGCCGGCCACCCCGCTGCGCACCCGAACTCCCGTTTCTGCACTCCGATCGACCAGATCGACATGCTGGCGGAGGAATACCATTCCCCGAACGGCGTACCGGTTTCTGCCATTCTCTTCGGCGGCCGACGCAAAACCACGGTGCCCCTGGTGACTCAGTCCCGCGACTGGACCAACGGCATCTTCATGGGTTCCACCCTCTCCTCGGAAACCACCGCGGCCGCAGCGGGCCAGGTGGGAGTGGTCCGCCGCGATCCCATGGCGATGCTGCCGTTCATGGGTTACGACGCCGGAGACTACCTGCGCCACTGGATCACCCTCAGCGGTAAGGCGAACCAGGAGACCCTGCCCAAGATCTTCCTGGTCAACTGGTTCCGGCGCACTGCCGAAGGCGGCTTCGCCTGGCCCGGTTTCGGCGACAACGCCCGGGTGCTGAAGTGGGTCATCGAGCGGATCGAAGGCACCGCCGACGCCGTCGAAACTCCGATCGGGTACGTGCCCACCGGGGAATCCCTGGACCTGAGCGGCCTGGACATGACCCCCGCGGACGTCGAGGCCGCCGTCCGCGTCGACCCCGAGGAATGGAAGAAGGAACTCGCCGGCATCGAGGAGTGGTACGCCCGCTTCGGAGAATCCCTGCCCGAGGACCTGGTCGCCGAGCTGGAGACGCTCAAGGAGCGCTTCGCGGCTGTCTAGCCCCGGCGGCTGTTTAGCCGTGGCGTAAATACTGATGGAAGGGCCCTTTCCGGTGACGGAAGGGGCCCTTCACCTTGTGGCGGCACGTCTTGGGGCGGCGTTCTGACGGGCAACAAAAAACCGGCGGCACCGTGCGTTGTGCACGGTGCCGCCGGCAGGTGGTGAAGCTGCGGTTAGGCCTCGTCAGCGCCTGCGGGGAGCTCTTCAGTTCCCCAGACCAGGCGGTCGCCCGACTCCCACTGCGGTTCGTTGAAGGTCCAGGAGCCGTCGGTCTCGGAGTAGGTCTGGATGGCCGAGATGCAGACACCCTCGGAGTGTTCAGCCACTACGTGAATGGCATCCGTCGCCTCATCCGGCAGGTGGATGTCGGAGAACACGGCAGCGGCCCGGTTGTCCGCCTTCTGCTCGGTCAGCACCTGGTAGATGTCATCGATCATCGCATCGGCGTCGAGGTCTTCGTCGCTTTCCTCGGGCGCCACGGCAATCATCCGCAGCTCGCCGTCGTTCTGCACAACCAGTGCGGCCGGCAGGAAGGCACCCTGTGCCTCAAGCTGCTCCTGGGCCACGCCGAGCGCGGTCCCGAGCAGGGAATTCAGGTCCTCCTGGACCTGGGCGGAGGGCTCTTCGCCGTTCAGTTCAACATCAGCCATTGGTTCAGTTCCTAACTAGTTCAAGTACGCGGTCGCGGACCCGCACCATGGTGGGGAGGTCTTCGGCTTCGGCGTTCAGCCGAAGGAAGGGTTCGGTGTTCGACGCGCGGAGGTTGAACCACCACTGTCCGTCATCTGAGGTGAAAGTCAAACCGTCGAGGGCGTCCACGGTGACGCCGTCGCGCTCGAATTCATTCCGGACGCGGGCAACCGCCGCCGGAACGTCCGAGAGCTCCGAGTTGATCTCTCCGGAGGAGAAATACGGCTCGTATTCGCGGGCGAGATCCGAAAGCGGCAGAGTCTGTTCACCCAGCGCGGCAAGCACGTGCATGGCTGCCAGCATGCCGGTGTCGGCGTTGTAGAAGTCGCGGAAGTAATAGTGCGCGGAGTGCTCGCCGCCGAAGACAGCGCCTTCCTCGGCCATCTGCGCCTTGATGAAGGAATGGCCGACGCGGGTGCGGACGGCACGGCCGCCGTCGGCCTCCACCAGCTCCGGAACCGCACGGGAGGTGATGAGGTTATGGATGATGACCGGGGTCGCTTCACCGGCGGCCTTGGCGCGTGCAATTTCACGGCGGGCCACGAGGGCGGTGATTGCCGATGGGCTGACCGGGTCGCCCTTTTCATCAATCACGAAGCAGCGGTCGGCGTCGCCGTCGAAGGCCAGGCCCAGGTCCGCGCCGTGCTCGACGACGGCGGCCTGCAGGTCGCGCAGGTTTTCCGGCTCGAGCGGGTTGGCCGGATGGTTCGGGAAGGACCCGTCCAGCTCAAAGTAGAGGTCGACGATTTCCAGCGGAAGGGCGGACAGCATCGTGTCGCCCAGAACGGCCGGGGTGGTCAGGCCGGCCATGCCGTTGCCGGCATCCACCACAACCTTCAGCGGACGGATACCGCCCAGATCCACCAGGCTGCGGAGGTACTCGGAGTAATCCTTCAGGATGTCCCGGACGCTGATGCGGCCCGGCGCCTCGACGGCGGGGATTGTGCCCTCGTTCAGGTACTGCTCTGCCTTTGCCTGAATGTCGTAGAGGCCGGTTTCGGAGGAGATGGGCACGGCTCCGGCCTTGGACATCTTGATGCCGTTGTACTGGGCGGGATTGTGGCTGGCCGTGAAGGTGGCACCCGCAGCATTGAGGGCTCCGCAGGCGTAGTAGAGCTCATCGGTGGAGATGAGGTCCAGCAGCAGGACATCTGCGCCGCGCATGGTGGCTCCGGCGGCGAAGTCCTTGATGAATTCAGGGGAGGACGGGCGCATGTCGCCGCCCACCAGCACGGTCTGACCGGCAAGGTCGAGCACGTCCACAAAAGCGGCGCCGACAGCCTTGACGATCTGCGGGGTGATGGTCTCTCCTACGACGCCGCGGACATCGTAGGCCTTAAAGGACGCGGAAAGATCGAATGCACTAGTCACCCCGACAGTCTATAGGCCAGCTTTCCCTCCTCCGGCTTTCGCCCTCCCGGTTTTTCGGCGATCTGCGCGGTTCTTGGCCGGTATCCACAGGCCCGCTGCGCAGCCGGCGGTGTCCACAGGCGTTTCCCGGGCTGGAGGAAATCGTCAGCCGCGGCTGGAATAGTGGAAGGTATGGAATCCCAGCAAGACACTCAAAATCCTTCGTCCGCCGAGCAGGAAACAGTGCCCCGCAACGACGGCGGCCTGCACGGAGGCCCGGCAGGGACGGACCCCGTACTTCGGGCCGAAGCAACCGGTCTGCTGAGGGCGCTGGTCGGCAACGACGCCGCCGAGTTTCATGAGGGGCAGTACGAAGCCATCGAGGCACTGGTCTCGGGCGGCCGGCGGGCGCTGGTGGTCCAGCGCACCGGGTGGGGCAAGTCCGCGGTGTACTTTGTGGCGAGCCTGCTGCTGCGTGCCCGCGGAGCCGGGCCAACGCTGATCGTATCGCCGCTGCTGGCGCTCATGCGCGACCAGGTGGCGGCCGCAGCCCGCGCAGGAGTCCGCGCCGTGGCGATCAACTCAGCCAACCAGCTGGAATGGCAGGACATTTCCGCCAAGCTCCAGGCGGACGAGGTGGACGTGCTGCTGGTCTCGCCGGAACGCCTGAACAATCCCGGTTTCCGGGAAACCCACCTGCCGGAACTGATTCGCCGTTCCGGGCTGCTGGTGATTGATGAAGCACACTGCATCTCGGACTGGGGACATGATTTTCGGCCTGACTACCGGCGCATCCGCAGCCTGATCGAACAGCTGCCGGCCTCCGTGCCGGTATTGGCCACCACGGCCACAGCAAATTCCCGGGTCGTTAAGGACGTCGAGGAGCAGCTGGCTTCCGGCGGCGAGGACGTTTTCACCATCCGCGGAGCGCTGGCCCGCCGCTCCCTGCGACTCGGAGTGCTGCGGCTGCCCACGCCGAAGGCGCGGCTGGGCTGGCTCCTGACACACATCGACGAGCTTCCCGGATCCGGCATCATCTATGCCCTGACGGTGTCCGCGGCCGAAGACACCGCCAAGCTCCTGCAGAAGGCCGGGCACCCGGTTCTGGCCTACACGGGACGCACGGACCCTGCAGACCGGGAGCAGGCGGAAGCGGCGTTGAAAAACAACGAGGTGAAAGCCCTGGTGGCCACCAGTGCACTGGGCATGGGCTTCGACAAGCCCGACTTGGGGTTTGTGGTCCACCTTGGAGCACCCTCCTCGCCGGTGGCGTACTACCAGCAGGTGGGCCGTGCCGGCCGCGGCACCCCCAGCGCCGATGTACTGCTGCTGCCGGGGACCGAGGACAAGGACATTTGGGAGTACTTTGCCACCTCCTCCATGCCTGCGGAGGGCCCGGCCAGCGCCGTACTGGCGGAGCTTGCATCGGGGTCGGTCATGTCCACCGGCGCCCTGGAAACCCGGGTAAACCTCAAGCGCTCGCCACTGGAACTGCTGCTGAAGGTCCTGGCCGTGGACGGTGCCGTGGAACGGGTGTCCGGCGGCTGGCGCGGCACCGGACAGCCCTGGAGCTATGACCGGGAGCGGTACGAGCGTATTTCAGCGGCGCGCGTCAAGGAACAGCAGGCCATGCTCGATTACGAGAGCACCACGGCATGCCGGATGGAATTCCTGTCCCTGCAGCTCGATGACCCGGCCGCAGCCCCGTGCGGACGCTGCGACAACTGTGCCGGCCGCTGGTTCTCCGGCGACGTTGCCGCCGAGGCCACCGATCATGCGGACCAGGCACTGAGCCGGGTAGGCGTGGATGTTGACCCGCGGGGAATGTACCCCTCGGGCATGGACCGCTTGGGCGTGCCGGTGAAGGGAAAGATCAAGCCTGAAGCAGCGCTGTCCACCGGACGCGCGCTGGCCCGCCTGACGGATCTCGGCTGGGGCGGACGGCTGCGGGAGATCTTCGCCCCGGACGCCGGAGACACAACGGCAGATGAAGCACTGCTCAAGGGCTGTGTGCAGGTGCTCGCCCAATGGGGCTGGGAAGAACGGCCGGTAGCAGTGGTCAGCATTCCGTCGCGGTCGCGTCCGCAGCTGGTCGGCTCGCTCGCACAGGGCATCTCATCCCTTGGCCGCATCCCGTATCTCGGGGCGCTGCAGCTCCCGCACGGCGGGCCGACGGGAGGCTCCGGAGGAAACAGTGCGTTCCGCCTGGCTTCGGTCTGGGACCAGTTTGCGGTTCCCGAAGAAGGAGCCGCCTGGTTTGCTGCCAATCCCGGTCCGGTTCTGCTGGTGGATGACTTTGCTGACAGCCGCTGGACCCTCACCGAAGCAGGCCGGGTGCTCAGGCAGGCCGGCGCGGCTTCCGTGCTGCCTTTTGTGCTGGCGCTGAAGGCATAGCGAACAGCTCGTACAGGGCGGGCTCGGGGGCGATCCGGGCAATCTGCGGCGCCGGTCGGCGGGTCGGCGCCGCGGGGGGAGCCTGCTCCGGGGCTGGGGCCGGCTGCGGGGACGAGAGTTGTTGCGGGGGCGGGAGCTTGTCCGGGGCGGAGGGCTGGCGCGGGGCGGAGCGCTGCTGCGGAGGCGGGGTTTGCTGCGGGGGCGGGGTTTGTTGCGGGGACGAGGGCTGGTGCGGGGCGGCGCTCTCTGCCCGGAAGCTGCGCGGCGCCGGGGAGCTGCCTGCTGTCAGGGGCCGTTTGAGAACCTTGGTGCGCTTCAGCGCGGGCTTCGGGGACCGCTCCGCCGCTGCCTCCGGTGCCGGTGCCGGAGTCGGGGCCGGAATCTCAGGCAGCGCCTGACCCTCCAGCGCCTGATCCTCAACAAGTACCGGAATCTCAGCCGCAGCCGCAGCAGATTTCCGTGCCGGAACAACTTCCCCAGCCGGGGCCTGAGCCCTCGCTGCAGGAGGGTCAGGAAGGCGCATCGGAACGGGCCGGAAAACAGGCGGCTGCGCTGCCGGAGCTTCTGCCGGCGGCCGCCGCAGCCAGCGCTCAGCGGATGCAACGTGGACCGTCATCAGGGAGCGGGCCAGGTCCGCATCACCGAGCGTCAGGGCCTCGAGGATGGCTGCATGTTCGCCCAGGACGGCGGAGACCGCTCCGGCTTCGACGATCCGCTGCCAGGTTCGCAGCCGCAGGGCACTGCCGGTGAGGGAATCCAGCATCCCCGCCAGGTAAGGATTACCGGAAGCCCGGGCTATCTGCGAGTGGAAGGCGAAGTCATGGGCGGCCAGCTGGACTGCCGATGCCTGCGCAGGAACCGAGTCCAGGCAGGTCCGCAGCGCAGCCAGACCGCGGGCGTTGATGCGCGCGGCAGCATGGGCGGCAGCCCCGGGCTCGAGAATGCGCCGCACTTCCAGAAGTTCCGGCGCTGAAGATTCCTGATGGATCTCCACCATGAAACCCATGGTTTCGGTCAGCAGTCCCGGCTCCAGGCTTGTCACATAGGTGCCGTCGCCGCGCCGGACGTCGAGAACCCGGATCAGTTCGAGTGCTTTGACGGCCTCGCGCAGCGAGCTTCGGGACAGGCCCAGCTGATCGCTCAGCTCATTTTCCGGCGGCAGCCGGTCACCGGCCTTCAGCTGCCCGCTGATGAGCATTTCCTTGATCTTGGTTATTGCTTCATCGGTAACAGCCACCCGACTATCTTAAGCGCCCGGGGCGGCAGCCCCGGACACGTGCGCGGACACCGGAATCGGGCCGGAGCAGGCCCCTCTGCCGGAGTCAGTTTCCGGTGAAGGCCGCGGGCCGGCGTTCGGCGAAGGCCGTGGCTGCTTCCCTAAAGTCGCGGCTGGCCAGGAACGCAGTGTTCCACAGCTGGACATAGTCCAGGCCGGACTGCACTGAGGCTTCCTGCCCGTGGTTCATCACGTGCTTTACGCCCTGGACAACGAGCGGAGGGTTCGCGGCAACGGCGGCGGCCAGCTCGCGGCCCCGGCCGACGACGTCGTCGGCCACTTCGGTGACGAGGCCCAAGCTGTAGGCGCGGTCGGCGTCGAAGTCTTCCCCGGTCAGCGCGAGGTGCCGGGCTGCGCCTTCCCCAATGATGCCGGGAAGCCGCTGGAGGGACCCCAGGTCCGCGACGATGGCGACCTTGACTTCGCGCACGCTGAAGGTGGCGGCGGGGGAAGCAATGCGGATGTCAGCGGCAGTGATCACGTCCACTGCGCCGCCAATGCACCAGCCGTCCACTGCGGCGATCACCGGCTTGGAACATTTCGACAGGGAGCTGACCGCTTCCTGCAGATCCCTGATCCGGCGTCGGAAATCTTCCCGGAGCCGTGCATCCATCCCGCCGGCGGCAAGCATCGGAGCGAAAACAGGCGCCATGGCCGGCAGATCAAGTCCGTAGCTGAAGTTTCCGCCGGAGCCGAAGAGCAGGACGGCGCGCACGCTGTCATCATCACTGAGGGCAGCAAAAACCTCGGGCAGTTCCTTCCAAAAATCAGGCCCCATGGCGTTGCCCTTGGAGGGGCCGGTGAGCTCGACTTCAGCGATGCCGCCGGATATGTGCACCCGCAGTGAACGCAGGGAAGTGTTCGGGCTCATGTCGTCTCCGTTGTTCGGCGGCCGGGGCTGCACGTCAATATACCGGGCGGAAGGCGCGGGCACCGTGAGCGAAGCTAGGATCAAGGTATGGAGTTTCTGGTGATTGTTCTGTTTGTCGTGGCCATTGTCGTGGTGAATTTCGTGGTGGTTCGGGCTCAGCGCCGGAAAAGCTCCGCTTCCGGAGAGGCAGCCGTAACAGACGGCGGCCAGGAAGACCGGCAGCGCACAGTGAAGCCGCAAAAGACACCCCGAAAGCCGGCAGGAGCCAAGGCGGCACCGGCCGGAACGCGGACGTCGGCTGAAGCGGCCCGCGAGGCCAACGCCAGGCTCAACGCCGTCCAGCACCAGCAGGTGTATGCCGCGATTGCCCAGGGGCACCCCATCGCCGCCGTCAAACTTTATGCACAGTTCACCGGTCTGGGGGTCCGTGCCTCCGCTGCAGCGGTGGAGAACCTGGCCATGCATCCTCAGCCGTTCCAGCCGCCGCGTCCGGCCGGAACCGCGGCTGATGCGCCCGCTCCCGCCGGGGCGGGCCCGGAGGGGCCGGAACAGGGAACTCCCGCAGCCCGGAGCGACAGCACGGATGCGCCCGGCGCCAACGACGGCGACAAAGCGTTCGGAGCATCCGAAGCGTCCGGCCCGTCCGGGACAGCGGCTGCGGGTCCTGCCGGCTCCGCAGGGGCGGGAACGGCAGGGGGCAGCGCCTCCGGCTCAGCCAAAGCCTCCGATGCCGGACCGGGCGGTGCCTCCGGTTCCGAAAGCGCCGCTGCACCTGCAGGTCAGCAGGGCGGGGCTGCAGGCAAGAAGCCGGCCACCCCGGAAGAGGATGAAATCAGCAAGTGGGTTAAGAACCTGAGGCCGGAAGACTTCTAGTACTGCCGTGAGCGTTGGTTGAGCCCATCGGCCCCGTAGGGGTAGTTGCCCACCGCCGGACGGCTGAGGTCGGTAAGCCGCTGCAGCTCCGCGTCGGAGAGCCGGAGTGAGGCCGCGCCAAGGTTGTCGGCGAGCTGTTCGACGGTGCGGGCGCCGAGGATCACCGAGGTCACACCCGGCTGTGCCGCGAGCCAGGCGAGGGCAACCTGGGCGGGAGTGGCTTGGTGGGCTGCGGCAACGGCCTTGAGCGCATCAAGGATCTGCCATGTACGGTCGTTGTTGCTGCGCAGGTCCCATCCCTGGAACTGGCGGGTGGGATTGTCTCCCACCCGGGTTTTGCCCGCCGGAACCGATTCCCTGCGGTACTTTCCGGTGAGCCAGCCGCCGGCAAGCGGTGACCAGGGCAAGAGGCCCAGTCCGGCGTCGAGCGCTGCAGGAACTACTTCGGCCTCGATTTCGCGTTCCAGCAGGTTGTACTGCGGCTGCAGGGTCACCGGTTCATTCCAGCCGTGTGCCCGCGCGGTGAACACTGCCTTGGTGAGCTGCCAGCCGGTGAAGTTGGAGAGCCCGTAGTAGCTGATCTTGCCGGCGGTCACTGCGTCCTGCAGGAAGCCGAGGCTTTCCTCCAGCGGGGTCAGCGGATCCCAGGCATGCAGCTGGTACAGGTCAATGTGCTCCACTCCCAAGCGTTTGAGCGATGCGTCGAGTGCCTGGCGCAGGTGCCGGCGGGAATTCCCGAGGTCGTTGGGGCCTGCGCCCATGGGAAACCTGCCCTTGGTGGCAAGAACTACATTCCGGGCGGCCTCGGGCCGGGCCTGCAGCCAGTGGCCAATGATTTCCTCGGAGGTGCCGGCGGTGTAGACATCTGCCGTGTCAATGAAGTTGCCGCCGGCTTCCACGTAGGAGTTCAGCAGGTCATGCGAGACCCGCTGGTCGGATTCATTGCCGAACGTCATGGTTCCGAGGGCGTAGGTACTGACGACGGTGCCGCTGCGGCCCAGTAAGCGCATTTCCATGGAACATCCTTCAGGTTGGCGGAGCAGCAGCGAAGGAGCTGTCTGCTGACTGGCCTAAACATAGTTCGGGAAACAACATAGTCCGGAAAGCAGTCCGGGGGACAGGAGCACGGCCGCCTCAGGGCATAAAAATCCGGGCACAAAAAAACCCCCGGTTGCCCGGGGGTCTTAGCGCGGAGACGGGGAGATTTGAACTCCCGGTGGGCTTTAGGCCCACACTTCATTAGCAGTGAAGCCCATTCGGCCGCTCTGGCACGTCTCCAAATGCTCTCTGGTAGCTTCCGCTGCCAGCCTGACAAGACTACCCATAAGGGACGGGTAAGAGCAAAACGTCAGGGAACGGCCGGATGGGCCCTCCGCCTTACGTCCGTCCGAGGCGGCGTGCAGCCACCGCGGCATGGGGGCGCCGGCCGGTGTCGGCCCGTCGATGGGTTTCGAGCACTTCAAACCCTGCTGCCGTCACTTTTGAGACCAGCTCGTCCACCGGCCAGTAGTACGCCGGCATCATTGCATGAGGGAAACGTTCAACCTCAGGACCTTCAAAGAATCCGGTCAGCAGGGCCCCGCCCGGACGCAGGCAACGGGCGAATTCCGCCAGGACAGCCGGGAGCTCGGCGGGCTCCAGATGAATCATTGAATACCAGGCGAAGATCCCGCCGAGCGAGCTGTCCTCCACCCCCAGATCCTCCAGCGAGCCGACACGAAACGGAAACCCCGGAGACAGTTCCGCGGCCAGCGCCACAAACTCGGAAACCACGTCCAGGCCCTCAACCCGGGCGCCGTGTTCGGCCAGGAACCGAGTCCAGTGACCGGGGCCGCACCCGGCGTCGACAACCGGCCCCTTCAGCCCGGCTGCCCAGGCCGCAACCAGCTCGCGGTCCGCGGGATGGGTGTGTTCGATGCTGCCGACTGCCGTCCGGTACTCCAGCGCCCTCGGGCCGTACGCGGAGCGCACGGCGTCATGGTTCACGCAGATCTCCGTCGGCGGGCATCCCGGAAGCAGCCGGAGTTTCGGAAACGGGTGCCGCGTTTCCGGGCTCCGAAACGCCGGCGCGGTACATGGCGGAGAAGAATCCATATTTCTGCACACCTTCGCCGTGCCGGGTGCCGGCATACTCGCTGATCAGGGCAGAGAGCCTGCCCTGGAAGTCGGAGCGCTGGGCGTCGGAGAGGTACAGCGTCACGCTGGTTTCGGAGTGCCGCCCCGACTCCGGTGCCAGCCGGTAGTTCTCCAACGCCGACTCGAGGATCGCCGGACCCACCAGCGCGGATTCGGGCAGCGCAGGATTGAAGGTCAGCCCGAGTGTCTTGCCCGTTGCCCGGTAGGGGATTTCCCTCGCGTTCCGGGCTCCGGCACGCACCGGCTCCGCAGCGGTGAACCCGTGTTCGGTCAGCAGCTGCAGATGATGAAGTGTCGCCCCGGGCGTGGAGCCCAGGCGCTCGGCGATTTCCTTGTTGGTCAGGGTCTCCCCGCGCAGGACCTGGAGGATCCGAATCCGCAGCGGATGGGCCACCGCCTTGGCCTCGTCCGCCGTCGCTTCCCTCCGCTGCACCGGTTCACTGTCCACCGTGCCGAGTATAGGCCGCAGGAGCTAGCCCAACCGGCCGGTCAGGGCCTCCCACAGGAACTCGTAGGACATGGCGTACATGCGGGCCGCCTGGCGGTTGTCCGAGGCTCCGGCGTGGCCGCCCTCAAGGGCCTCATGGAACCAGACGTTCTGCACCCCCATGGCCTTCATGCGCGCGGCCATTTTCCGGGCCTGCACCGGGCCGACGCGGTCGTCGCTGGTGGCCGTCCAAATCAGCGTGGGAGGGTAGTCGGCGTCCTCCTTGAGCAGGTGATAGGGGGAGAAGGTCTTCACGAACTCCCACTGCTTCGGATCATCCGGATCGCCGTATTCGGCAATCCACGAGTATCCGGCGGAGAGCTTGGTATAGCGGCGCATGTCCAGCAGCGGCACGCCGCAGGACACGGCGCCGAACAGGTGCGGATAGGTGGTGAGCATGTTGCCCACCAGCAGTCCGCCGTTGCTGCGGCCCGTGCAGCCCAAGTGCTTCCGCGAGGTGACGCCGCGGTCCGTCAGATCCCGGGCAACGGCGGCAAAATCCTCATAGGCGCGGTGCCTGTTTTCCTGCAGTGCTGCGCGGTGCCAGTCGGGTCCGTATTCACCGCCCCCGCGGATATTCGCCAGCACGTACACGCCCGAACGCTTCACCCCGCCGTCATCGGTGAAGCTGCGCTCCAGCCAGCCGCGACCCACCACGCCGCTGTAGGTAGGCGTCAGCGCCTGTTCAAAACCGCCGTAGCCGTTCAGCAGCGTGGGGTTGCCGCCGTCGAGCACCAGGTCCTTCGGTCCCACCTGGAAGTACGGCACCCGGGTGCCGTCGGCTGACACGGCAAAGTGCTGTTCCACGGTGCAGGCGGAGGAGTCAAAAAACGACGGCGACTCCTTCACGACTGCAGCGGAACCGCCGGCGCTGCCCAGGGTTCCGCGGGACAGAGTGGACGGCGTCAGGAACCCGGTGCTGACCAGCCAGTAGTCGTTGCCGGCTTCCTCGTCTTCGTCGTCGACGCCGTATGCGTCCACGGTGTGCAGCGGCGGGCAGGCGTCCAGGACCTTCGCCTTCCAGCCGTTGGCCGGGTCCAGCACCGAAATCTCGGAGGACACATCGCGCAGCAGGTTCAGCAGCAGCTGGTCCCGTGTCCAGCTCCATGACTGGAGGGACGTTGCAGGATCAGGCGTAAACAAAGTGGCCAGCTTCCGGTTGCCCGAAAGGAAATCTTCCAAATCCGCGGCCAGCAGTGAACCGGCGGAATGCACGACGCCGTCGAGCTCCCAGTCCTTGCGGGGGCGCAGCACCAGCCACTGCCGGTGCACATCAACATTCACATCCAGGGGAACATCCAGGCGCACCCACTGCCCGTTCCGCCGCAGGAACGTGGAGCTGTTGTAGAAGTCGACGATGTCCACGGCGAGGTCCCGTTCAAAACCGGGCGTTTGGTCGCGGGCCACCACTGCCATCATGTGGTCCTCGGGAACTTCGAAATACGGCTCGGCATCGGCCAGGGCCATGCCGCGGCGCAGGATCCGGCTGGTGCGCGGGTAGGAGGAGGAAGTCATGGAACCGGGACCGAAATCGGTGCCTACGTACAACACGTCCGGCCCGGCCCAGCTGATCCGGTTCTTGGCGGCCGGAATGTCGAATCCGTCCGGCACAAACCCGCGGTCGACGACGTCGAACTCACGGTAGCGGGCGGCGTCGCCGCCGTCGGGGGAGAGGACCACCAGGGCACGCCGGTACGTTGATCCGTCTGACGGGCGCAGGAATGCGGATCCGCCCCAGACCCACTCCGTGCCCTCGGTGCGGCTGAGTTCGTCCACGTCCAGCAGGATTTCCCACTGCGGATCCTCGGAGCAGTAACTTTCCCAGATGGTGCGCCGCCACAGGCCCTTGGGATGCTCGGCATCGCGCCAGAAGTTGTAGTAGTACTCGCCCCGCTTGGCCACCATGGGAATGCGGTCCGTGGAATCGAGGACTTCGAGCAGCCGCTTTTCCGTCTGCTCGAATCCGGTTTCCGCCAACAGATCCTCGGTGACTTTGTTTTCACCGCGAACCCAGTCCAGCTGCCTGTGCCCGTAAATATCCTCAAGCCACAGGAATTCGTCATCAGCGGAGGGGCCTGCGGACAGATCGGAAGTCGAGGAAGTCATGTGCCCATCCTAGGACGCCCGTCACGCCGGCCGCCCGGACTTCGAAAACGGCGTCGGGACGTGTCTCAGGCAGGGATGCTGCGGACGTAGAGAAGTGCTTCCCGGGCAAAAGCCGTCCAGGCCGTGAGCGTCGCATCGGAGTCGGTCCCCGCCGGCACCTCGACCCATTCCCGCATGGTCCGCTTGCCGATCGTCACCGGGCCGGCAATGCCTTCGGCCTGCAGAGCTGCGGCGCGTGCCCGGGGGAGTTTGAGGATCAGGCTGTCCCCGGAACTCGAACCGAGGAACGCGAGAACCTTCTTTCCGGTCCGCAGCGCCGGACTCCGGAACATTGTCCCGACCGCTACCGGCCCGTCGTCCTGCAGGGCGCGCTCAATGTCGTGCAGTAAATCCTGTACATCCCGCGAAACCGGCATGAGGGCGTTTCCTCCAAACGGGAGTCCGGCCAAGGTGATGCGATGGTACGCCAATGCCCGGACGGGCAACAGCGCCGGGCGACGCGGCTGACTGTTCCGGCATGGTGGCCCCGCGGTACGGGCCGGATACTCTTGAGGCATGACGAATACACAGAGCTTTCAGGTGGCCGTGATAGGAGCGGGTCCGCGTGGAATCTCTGTAGTGGAGCGGACACTGGCGGGATATCTTGCGCTGGCGCCGCAGGACAGGCCAGAGCTGGGCATCACCGTCATCGATCCGTTCAACCCGGGCCCGGGCCACGTGTGGCGCACCGGGCAGTCACGCCTGTTCCTGATGAACACCCCCTCTCTTTTTCCCACGGTCGTTCCGGCCGGAGCTACGGCCGCGGAGCTGGCAGCCTCTCCCACCGGGCTCTCCTTTGACCAGTGGCGAATCCTGATGGCCGATCCGGACACCGGCGTCCACTCCGGTCTGTCTGCCGGGGACCGGGAAGAACTGGCCGCACTCACTGCCGGCGCGTTTCCCAGCCGGGCGCTTTACGGGCGGTACCTGGAGTGGACCTACGCCCGCCTCGAGGAGGCGGCTGCTGCTGCGGGAGTACAGCTGCAGCACGTACGGGCCGAAGTCCTCAGCCTGGCCAGGCGTGGGTCCGGCCCGGGCTGGACGCTGGAGGCGGCAGGGGAAGGCACCCTGGCCGCAGACGCCGTCGTCCTCGCCCTGGGCCACCTGCCCGCCGCCCTCAGTGCCGAACAGGACCGGCTGCGCGACGCCGCCGACCGGCACAACCTGCGCTACCTTCCCCCTGCTGTGCCCTCGGATGTGGATTTCTCCGTGCTTCCGGCCGGCGAACCGGTGCTGGTGCGCGGTCTGGGCCTCAACTTTTTCGACATCATGATCCAGGTAACCGTGGGCCGCGGAGGACGTTTTGTGCCCAGCGGACAGCCGGCCGGCCGTGCGCTGCGGTACGAAGCCGGCGGGCGCGAGCCCATTCTGGTGGCAGCCTCGCGCCGCGGGACGCCGTACCGGGCGAAAGCCCGCCTGGACACGTATGTGCCGCGCAGTGTGAAGCTGCGCTATTTCACCGAAGAGGCCGCGGCCGTGTTTCGGAACGAGGGCATCCTGCCCGGCTTCGACCATGACCTGTGGCCCCTGCTGCACCGGGATGCCGTCTGGGCGTATTACTCCACCCTGGCACGGGTGGCTCCGGATGAGCTGTCGGCTCCGGCCGCCGTATTCCTGGACGAGCTGCGTGCCGCCCTGGACCTGCCCGGTCCGGAGTGGGATGCGGCGAAGGAAAAAGTCCTGGACCGGTTTGTCCCCGCCCACCGGCGCACCAATCTGGAAGCGCTGGCCCAGCCGCTCGGCCGGCGCCCCTATGCCGGGGCAAAGGACCTCGACGACGCCGTCCTCGCCTATCTGGAGGCTGACGCCGCCGGTTCCGCCGCGGGCGAGGACGACCCGCTGAAGATGGCTATCGGTGCGCTCAACGCCGGACGCACCGTGCTGAAAACCATTGTGGCCGACGGCGGACTCGCCGAAGCGTCCTGGCTTACCGAACTGCGCGGCTGGTTTGAGCCGCTCGTGGAAGGCCTGGCGAGCGGACCGCCGCCGGAGCGGATCGAACAGCTGGCAGCCCTGGTGCGTGCCGGCCTCGTGCACTTTGTCGGTCCCGATCCGCGCTTTGACGTGGATGAAGCCCGCGGAGTGTTCACCGGAGCTTCACCGTGGACGGGCACTGAATATGCGGCAAAAACCCTGGTGGAAGCAATGATGCCCGCCAACCGGGTGGACCGGAACATTTCGCCGCTGCTCGGGGGCATGCTCCGGGACGGACTTGCCCGCCCCAAGGTGATGATGGCCGCCGACGGCACGGCAGTGGTGACGCCCGGACTCGATGTGACGCTGCCGCCGTACCGGCCGGTGGGCATCAGCGGCGATCCGCAGGAAGACCTCTACGTGCTGGGGCTGCAGCTGTCATCGGTCCAGTGGGGGACAGCCATTGCCGCAGAGGCAGGATCTCCTGCCCGGGCCGGGGCGCGTACGGTCCGCGATGCGGATGACATCGCCGCCGCACTGCTGGCTTCGGCGGCCCGCGGAGGCGGCAGCAGCGGTGCCGGCACGGCGGACGGCCGGCAGCTGGCGGCCACCCTTCCCGGCGGAACACCCCGGGGCTAAGTTCGCCCAGCGCGGCTCGCACATTTTCCGGCCGGCAGCGTCATACTGGGGCGATGTCTACTGGTGCGGTGTCCCGGGGAACTGAAAAGGCGAAACGCCGTCATGGGGCAGCGCTGCTTGCCGCCGGTTTCACCAACGGCCCGGCTGCCCTGATCGATTTCCTGATCCCGCTCTGGGCAGGCCTGGCCCTCGGAGCGGAAGCGGCGCAGATTGGGCTGCTGGTCGCCGCGGAACTGCTGGTCTCCGTGGTTGTGCGTCCGGTTGCGGGCCGGCTGGCCGACACCCGGGAGCGGCGGACGCTCGCCGGCGTTGGCGCCCTCATCTACGGCTTGTCCTGCTGCGGATACGCGGTTGCCGACAGCCTTGCCGCAGCTTACGCCGCGGCGGGGCTCGGCGGTGTCGGCGGAGCCCTGCTGTGGGTCTCGCTGCGCGCGATCGTGAGTGAACGCCTGGCAGTGGACTCCGGAGCGTTCGCCCGCCTGATGTCGGTGCAGGAAACGGGAACGTGGGTGGCGTTCGTCGCCGGGTTGACGCTGCTGGGACGAACCGACCTTTTTGAGCCGGTCCTCCTGGCCTGCGCCGGTGCGTGCCTGATCGGCGCCGTGATGCTCTTCGCCAGTCCGTCCCGCACCGCTCCCAAAGACGCCGGCCGCAGTGGCCGCGAGATGACTACCCGTGCAGTAACCCGGCGGGTGCGGCCGATGCTGATCGCGTCCGGGGCTACTGCGGCGGCTGAAGCGGCCGTGTCCATCCTGTTGCTGCTCCACCTGCAGCGCGGATTCGGGCTCGGGGTCATTGAGACGGCCTATGTGTTCCTGCCCGGCGCCGTCGCCCTGGCCGTGCTGCCTCCGCTGCTGCACAAAGTCGTTGTACGGACCGGACGCCGGCGCGCCGTCATAGCTGCTTCCGTAGCCAGCGCGGCCTTTGCCGCTTCCCTGGCCTGGGCGTCCAGTCCGGTGATGATCGCGGCCCTGTGGATCCTGAGCGGGCTGGCCTGGGCCGTGCTGATGCCCATCGAACAGGCGGTTGTGGCCGAAGCGGTGCCGGACAGTGTGGGCAGCGCGATGGGCGTCTACACGGCGGTGGGGCTGCTGAGCGCCGCGGCGGGCGCACTGGCGGCGGGTTTCGTCTATGACTACGTGTCCTGGCAGGCAGCCTGCCTGGTTTCGGCGGCCATGATCCTGTCCGGTGCAGTACTGGGCCCGTGGGCACTCCGCCGCCTGGGCGTTGACGATATTCCCATGGAAGACACGGTCCCGGCCCCGCCCGGGTAGGAAAAACTCCTCAGGGGTTGGGGACGTTTATGCCCATTGAGCGCAGCGAATCGGCCTGCCCGCCCGACGGATCCAGTGCCCGGCCGGCAGTGAAGATGACCCGCGTGTTCTCCGGCGTGGTGATCTCCAGGTCCGCGGTGTTCCACGGGGTGAAACGCGGACCGTCAACGCATCCGGGCACGAGTTCGGTGCACGCCGCGGCAATGCCCTCGATCTCGCTTTCCACGCAGGCGAAACTCACCGTCAGCGAGGGGCGGCCGGCTACGCCGTCGGCCGGGACAAGCAGCGCGTCCTGAAACGCCCACCGGCGCAGGTGGGTCAGCTGGCCGGGAATGGTAAACAGGTCGATAAAACCCAGACCGTGAATCCAAAAGTCCACCGATGCCGCCAGGTCCTCGGTGGGCACGGTGACGAACATGGGCATGCCGTAAATGCCGCGGTATACCGGCGGCGGAACCGCGTCGGGTCCCGGTGCGGGGACGGGGCTGATGTCAAAGGAGTTGAAGTTTTTGCTCATGCCCCACAGTCTGCAGGTTGACGCAGCGTCAGGGTCAAGCGCTACTGGGCCGGACCGCCGCCGGTGAACCGCCGGAGCATCCGGCAGAACGCCACGCTGTTTTCGGTGGGCCACCAGTGTCCGCCGTCGACCGGGCTGATCCGCAGGTCCCGGACTTCCGTGCCGAGTCCGTCCGTCAGCCGCGGCGAGAGGAACGGATCATGCAGCGGCACCAGCACATGCACGGGAACCTCGACGCGCGGCAGCGGTGACCGGCCCGAGACGCCCGATCCCAGCAGGTTGGCGCGGTAGAGCTGCAGGCCGCGGACCGCATTGTCCGTGGCGGTTTCCGCGGTGGTGCCGGCCCGCCGGGCATAGCGCGGTCCCAGCACGCGCCACAGGGCTTCCGGCAGGACCGGAAGCTGGAAGAAAGCGACATAAGTGCTCCGCAGCGCCTGCCCTGCGGCAAGAAGCCACCGGCGCGGATCGCGGACGCACTGCGAAAACCAGCGGTGCAGGTGCCCGATGTCCGGCCCGGAAATGCTGGTGAAGCTGAGGATCCTGCCGGCGGCGCGGGCATCCCGAACGGCGGCCCAGCACTGGATCGAACCCCAGTCGTGGCCGACCACGTGAACCGGTCCGCCGGCCTGCTCCAGTACGGCGTAGAAGTCCTCAACCAGCACCGGCAGCCGGTACGGCGCCAGCGGGCTGCCACCGTTCCCCGGCGGAACCTCGGCTGTTGGTGCGTCAGCGTCCGCGGCAAGCCGGGAAGCCCCTGCATTGCGGGTGTCGTAGGCGATCACATGATGATCGGCGGCCAGATCGTCGATGACGCTGCGGAAGATGGTGTGATCATCGGGATAGCCGTGGACCAGCAGGACCGTGGGTGTCCCCGGTTCCGCAGGCAGTCCGTACTCGAAGACGGCCAGCCGGGCGCCGTCGTTCTCCACCGTGTGTTGCCTGCTTGCCGGCATGTGGCTCTCCTCTTCCCGCTGGTGCTGGTGCAGCATCCTCTCAGATGTGAAGGCAGATGAGAACGGGTGCCCCCGGGTCCGCCGGCAGGGACGGCAACACGGTACGGCAACTCGGTACGGGCAACACGGTAACGACGACGGCGGCCCACACCTCAGAGGTGCGGGCCGCCGTCGTGCAAATCAGCTCGTTGCCGAGGCCGATACGCTACCGGATTAGAACGGGTACTGCCGGGGTTCGCGCTGCAGCGTGACGGTGTGGTCGGTGGTGAATTCCTCGATCGCCCATTCACCGTTGAAACGGCCCAGGCCGGAGTTCTTCTCGCCGCCGAAAGCCACGTGGGCCTCGTCCTGGACGGGAATGTCATTGACGTGGGTCATGCCTGCCTTGATACGGCGGGCAAACAGGACCCCGGCGTCCAGATTTGAGGTGAAGACCGAGCTGGCGAGCCCCAGGTCAGTGGCGTTGGCCAGCGAGAGGGCGTCTTCGGCATCGGCGGCGCGGATGATCCCGGCAATCGGACCGAAGATCTCTTCCTGGAAGAGTTCCATGTCCTTGGTGACGTCGGCGAAAACGTAGGGGGAGAGAACCTGTCCGTTGGTTTCACCCTCGACGACCAGGCGTGCGCCCTGCTCCTTGGCGAGCTCGATCTTCTTCTGCAGCCCTTCGAGCTGCTTCGCGTTGATGATCGGGCCCACGGTGTTCTGCGGGTCCCGGGGATCTCCGGATTTCAGCGTCTTGGCGTGTGCGGCGAACTTTTCCACAAATTCGTCGTACACGGCGTCTTCGACGATGATCCGGTTCACGGCCATGCAGATCTGGCCCTGGTGCAGGAACTTGCCCATGATGGCCGCCTTGACGGCCTGGTCCACGTCCGCATCCGCCAGGACCACGAACGGGCTGTTGCCGCCGAGCTCCAGTGCCACGTGCTTCAGGGTGGGGCCGCTGGCAGCCAGCGCGCCGAGGTTCTTGCCCACCGGAGTGGATCCGGTGAAGGAGATGAAGCCCGGAACCGGGTGCTCAACAAAAGCGTCGCCGATTTCGGAACCGGCGCCCACCACCACGCTGAGGACACCCGCAGGCAGGCCTGCCTCTTCGAAGATCTTGGCGAGCATGAGTCCGCCGGTCACCGGGGTATCGGATGCGGGCTTGAGCACGACGGCGTTGCCCAGTGCCAGCGCCGGGGCCACCGAGCGCTGGGAGAGGTGCAGGGGGAAGTTCCAGGGACTGATGACGCCAACAACGCCCAGCGGTCCGCGGTACACCCGGGATTCCTTGCCCGGCGTGTCCGACTCCAGGATTTTTCCGGAGACCCGGTGCGGGAAGGTGGCCGATTCCTTGGTGATGGCGCGTGCGGACTCCACCTCAATGGTGGCCTTGATGACGGTGCTGCCGGACTCGGCGGCGAGCCAGGCGATGATCTGCTCACGGCGCTCGTCGAAAATCTCAGCCGCACGTTCCATAACCGCACGGCGGGCAGAAGGCGTTTGTGCTGCCCACTCCTGCTGGGCCTTGGCCGCAGCGGTGTAGGCCTCGTCCAGGTCCTCGCGGGAAGCCTGGCGGATGCTCATCAGTTCCGTGCCGTCAAAGGGACTGGTGTCGGTGAGAACCCGTTCGGAGCTTCCGTCCCGCCACTGTCCGGCAATGTACTGCTGCGAGGGAATCCAGTCGGTGAGGGCGGGGGTGGTCGACTCAACCTGTGTTGTCATGAGCTCTCTCCTTGATGAAATCTCGACGTCTGTCCCGGGTGCAACCGGGTTCTGCGCCGTTTCATTCCCGCAGAGCCGGGTTGTGATGGCAGGCGGGCGGGGAGCCATCGCCTGTTGTCTCTGGACGGCAGGGAAAGAGGAGACCTACGATACAAGCCACGGCGGATTCCGGGGGGACGGCCGTGGGCACGATGATCTGGCCGGTGTACCCAAGGGGATGGCATCCAATGTCGACGCTCAAATACTCCACAGATGAATCCGGAACCTTTGTACCTCCGAGGGTGGTTCCCCTGTCCAAGGGGCGGGTCGTCGTCAACTGGATCACCTCCACCGACCACAAGACGATCGGTTACATGTACCTGATCGCGTCGTTCATGTTCTTCTGCGTGGGCGGTGTCATGGCGCTGATCATCCGCGCCGAACTCTTTGAACCGGGCATGCAGATTCTGCAGACGAAGGAGCAGTACAACCAGCTCTTCACCATGCACGGCACGATCATGCTCCTGATGTTCGCTACGCCGCTGTTCGCCGGATTCGCGAACGTCATCATGCCGCTGCAGATTGGTGCTCCCGACGTCGCATTTGCGCGCCTGAACGCCCTGGCCTTCTGGTTTTTCCTCTTCGGCAGCACCATCGCCGTTGCCGGCTTCATCACCCCGCAGGGGGCGGCGTCGTTCGGCTGGACGGCCTATGCGCCGTTGTCCAACACCACGTTTTCTCCCGGCATCGGCGGCGACCTCTGGGTCTTCGGGCTGGCCCTGTCCGGCTTCGGAACGATTCTTGGCGCGGTCAACTTTGTCACCACGATCATTTGCCTGCGCGCCCCGGGAATGACGATGTGGCGGATGCCCATTTTTACGTGGAACACCCTCGTCACCGCCATTCTGATCCTGATGGCTTTCCCGCCCCTGGCCGCGGCGCTGTTCGCCCTCGGAGCGGACCGCCGGTTCGGAGCGCAGATCTTTGACCCGGAGCGCGGAGGATCCATCCTGTGGCAGCACCTGTTCTGGTTCTTCGGCCACCCCGAGGTCTACATCATCGCGCTGCCGTTCTTCGGAATTGTCTCGGAGATTCTGCCGGTCTTCAGCCGTAAACCAATCTTCGGCTACAAGGGGCTGGTGTTTGCCACCCTGGCCATTGCAGCCCTCTCCGTGACCGTCTGGGCACACCACATGTACGTCACCGGCGCCGTCATGCAGTCCTTCTTCGCGCTCATGACCATGCTGATTGCAGTTCCAACCGGGGTGAAGTTCTTCAATTGGATCGGCACCATGTGGCGGGGTTCCATCACCTTTGAAACCCCGATGCTCTGGAGCATCGGGTTCCTCATCACGTTCCTTTTCGGCGGACTCACCGGCATCATCCTGGCCTCGCCGCCGCTGGACTACCAGGTTTCCGACACGTACTTTGTGGTTGCCCACTTCCACTACGTGGTCTTCGGCACCGTGGTGTTCGCCATGTTTGCCGGCTTCTACTTCTGGTGGCCGAAGTTCACCGGCAAGATGCTCAACGAGCGCCTGGGCAAGATCCACTTCTGGATGCTGTTCCTCGGTTTCCACGGGACCTTCATGATCCAGCACTGGCTGGGAGTGTCCGGCATGCCCCGGCGGTATGCGGACTATCTGGTGGAGGACCGGTTCACCGGCATGAACCAGCTGTCCACTATCGCGTCCATGCTCCTGGGTGCTTCACTGATTCCCTTCTTCTGGAACGTGTTCATCACCTGGCGGCGGGGGCGCAAGGTGGAAGTTGACGACCCGTGGGGCTTTGGCTGCTCGCTGGAATGGGCAACCTCCTGCCCGCCGCCGCGCCACAACTTCACGTCCCTGCCGAGGATCCGTTCGGAGCGCCCGGCGCTGGACCTGCACCACCCGGAGCTTCAGCCGCGGCCGAATGAAGAGACGGACAATCCGGCGGTGAAGCTGTTCGGTGCCGCTGACATGGGCAGCGAGTCGCCCAGGGATCCGGACCCCCGGCAGTAACGGTGCAGGTGCGTCCCCGCCCCTCGTCCTCCGCCAGTCAGCGCTGCCCGCGGCTCTTTCCGCCGAGCCGCCGGCTGAGGGTCTCGGGGAGCAGATGCCGTGCAGTGCCGGCCAGATAGGTGCCAATGGAGGATGCCTCAGGGAGCAGGGCGCGCTTGGCCACCGGCACGGCACGGAGGGTCTTTTCCCGCGGAACGTCCGACGCCGGTGCATGCGGCAGCGGGGTTGCCTGGCTGACCTGATGCGGGGTCCCGGCGGAAGGCCTGACATCGAAGTCAAAGATGGCCGTGGGGATGTAGACCGTGGCGCAGGCATTGGGGAAATCAACTACTCCCGAAAGCCTGCCTTCCACCGGGGCGGCGCCCAGCAACAGATAGGCCTGCTCGGGGGTGTAGCCGAAACTGGTCAGGTAGTTGATCGCGTGCAGGCAGGCCTGCTGGTAGGCCAGCCGGGCATCCAGGTACTTTTGGCGTCCGCGGCCGGTGACCGAGATGCCGGAGAAGGAGATCCATTCCTCGTAGCGGGGCTCGGGATCGCCGGGCAGAAACGCGGGACTGTCCTCCAAGTGGTAGGTGCGCATGCCGGAGGGGATGAGGTCAACGTGCAGGTCAATCCAGCCGCCCATCTCAATGGCCCCGCAGAGGGTGATCTCGCCGTCGCCCTGGCAGTAGTGCAGGTCACCGACCGAGAGCATGCCGCCGTCAACGTAGACCGGGTAAAAAATCCGGGTGCCGCGGGTGAGGTTCTTGATGTCCTGGTTTCCGCCGTTCTCCCGGGGCGGTGCGGTCTGCGCGGCCGTAACCGCGACTTCGGCGGCCCGGTCCTGCTCGACCCCGCCCAGCAGGGCTCCTTCGGCGAGCGGCGGCAGCGCAAGCGGCGGAACGCGCAGCGGGTTGCGCGCCGTCAGGGCGGCCTCGCGCCGGTTCCAGCGGCTCAGCAGTTTTGCGGAGGGCGCGGTCCCCATGACGCCGGGATGCACCTTGGATTTCAGCCGGACCTCAGGAATGTGCCTGGAGGTCGCGGTGCCCTCGTTGAAGTCCCAGATCGCTTTGTAAGCGTCGGGGAACCGGTGCGTCAGCAGGCCGCCGCCGTTGGTGCGCGGAAAGATTCCGGTGTAACCCCACCCTTCACCGGCCAGCGGTCCGGACGTCCCCTCGCTGATGGGCCCGACGTCGACAATGTCCACCACCAGCAGGTCACCGGGCTTCGCGCCGGCTATTTCAAACGGGCCGCTGAGCTGGTGCCCGGTGTGGAAGGGTGCCGTCAGGACGTCGCCGGCGGAATCGTCGTTGCGGATGTGGCCGTCAAACCATTCCCGGCAGTCCACCCGGAAGGTTTCGCCGGGACGGACGGTGGCGACCGGCGGGATGTCCGGGTGCCACCGGTTGTGGCCGGGTATGGCCTGATCCCGGAACGGCTTGGTGTTGTCGAGGGTAAACAGCGGCTCTGGCAAGGTCACTCCTGACTCACTCGGATTGTGTTCAATTTGAGGTCGGGATCGGTTGTGATCCGGCAGGGACCATTTCTCCGGACCCCGATATCCATAAGTTAGTAAGCATGCTTAGAATATCTGCGGGCGGGGGATTTACCAAGATCAGGGGAGCGTTTCCCGCAGTGCCCAGGCTCTGCCCGCCGACGTGGAGGAGCGTGGCCCCTCAACGAAAGACGCCGCCGGGAGCAGGACTCCCGGCGGCGCCGTTTCATGTCAGCGGAAGAACTACCGGCCGCTGAGGCAGATCAGATACCTTGCCCATTCCAGGGCGTACCGAATCCAGCCCCGGATATCCCACCAGCCGTGCGGCGGAACCGGAGCCACACACACCGGAGCGGGCGGCACCGGCGGTGCTTCCACTGTCACAGGAAGCGTGACCGTGGTTGCGGAGGGATCCGCGGTCAGTACGAGCGTGCCCGCACCGCTGGCCGTTGCCGGAACGGTGACGTTCACGGTCGCCGTACCCGAGGCCACCGCGGCGCTGCCCAGGGTAACGGCGGCACCGGCAGCATCAACCCAGCTGATTGCCAGCGAAGAATTCGCCGGGCTGCCCAGTGAGGTCAGGTCCAGGCCGGAGACGGTGAAGGACACTGCTGCGCCGGGAGCTGCAGCGGACGGAGCTCCCTGCACGGTTACGCCCTGGCGGGCGAAGTCCGGCGAGAGCGGGCTGTTCGCTTCGATGTAGCTGATCCACGCGTCACGGTCCACGAGCCCGGAGTCACGGGTATCGGTGCCGTCGGTGAAGACACTGAAGTTGTCACCGCCCTGCGCCAGGAAGCTGAACGTTCCCACGCGGTAGGCACGGTCCGGGTCCAGGGCTTCTCCGTTGACGGTGACCGTCTGGATCCGGGAGCCCGCGGCCTGGGCCGGGTCGTACGTGTAGGTGACGTTGTCGGAAAGCCCCAGCGCGAGGAAGGGACGTGAGCCGCCCTCCGGCTGCCACTGCTGCTCCAGCATCGTTTTCAGCTGGGTTCCGGTGAGGGTGGTCGTCCAGAGATTATTGACGAACGGCAGCACGGCGTTGGCTTCGGCGTACGTGATGACGCCATCGTCGCCGTAATACAGCTCGGCCCGCAGGCCGCCGGGATTGGTGACACCGATTTCGGCGCCGCCCCGCTCCGGTGCGGCCAGTGTGCTGAGCAGGGAGTCCGCCACCAGGTTGCCCAGAGTGGATTCCGAGCCGCGGTCGTCGCGGACGGTGCCGTTGAACGCCGTCGTAATATCGGCGGTGACAGATCCTACGGGCTCGTTGCCGACCTCCGCGGAATAGGCCAGCGCCGCGTCAACAATGGACTTGACCTCGGCCACCGCGGGGTAGGTGGCGACCAGCGCATCGGCGCTTTCCGTGGTGCGCGGAACGTTGGTTGCCGTGTAGGAGAGGACCTCGTCGGTTTCCGGGTTGTAGTCCAGTTGGATTTGTCCGATGAACTCTCCGTAGGAGCCGGTCTGCAGCACGGGACGGGTTTTGCCGTCGACGCCGGGAACGGGGGCATCCCAGGCGTACTGCTTGTGCGTGTGGCCGGTGTAGATGGCGTCCACCAGGGCGGACGTGCCGGTGACAATCTCGGTGAAGGCGCCGCCCGCGGCGAGCTCCTGTTCCAGGGTGGCGCCGTCCGGGGTGCCGCTGCCGGCGCCCTCGTGGTACTCGGCGATGATGACGTCAGCCAGACCCTCGGCCTGAAGCTGCTCGGCCACCCGGTTGACTGCCTCGACCGGATCGCCGAATTCCAGCTCGGCGATGCCGCCGGGGCTGACCAGCGTGGGTGTCTCACCGGTGACGGCGCCGATGACGGCTACGGAAACCCCGTTGACGTCCAGGAGGGTGTATTCATCCAGCGCGGGCGTGGTGGTGCCCTCGAGGTAGACGTTGGCGCCGAGGTACGGGAAATCGGCGGCGGCGTCCACCCGGCCTGTGAGGTCCTCGAAACCGGCGTCGAACTCGTGGTTGCCCACGGCAGAGGCCCGCAGGCCCAGCGCATTCAGGACATCCAGCGTGGGCGCATCCTGCTGTACGGACGACGCAAACAGGGAGGCGCCGATGTTGTCGCCGGCGGAAAGGAACACCGAGCTGCCGTCGGGGGCGGCGGCCTTGAGCTGTTCAACGGTTCCGGCGAAATTCACGGTGTTGGCGTCAATCCGGCCGTGGAAGTCATTGATGTTCAGCAGGTTCAGTTCTTCGGTCTCGGTACCGGCCAGGCTCAGGTCGAGTCCAACGAGGATCGGGTCGTGGTCCGAGGAGCGGTAGGGGTCCGGTGCGTAGTAGTTGGTGACGTTGGTGTTAAAGCGGCTGTATTCCAGCGCCACGGATTCCACGGAGTTGATGTTCCAGATGTCGGCTCCGGTGACGGTCTCGGCCGCCTCCGGGGATCCGAGCACGTGGTCGAGGGAGCCGACCAAACCGCTGAAGGCGTAGGAGTGCTTCCCGGTGGCTTTGCCCAGGTTCACGTAGCCGGCGTCGGCCAGCACCTTCATGGGATCCTCGGCGGCGTAGGAGTTGAAGTCGCCGAGCAGGAACACCTTGTCCGTGCCGGCGGATTCGGAAACCGTGTCGGCGAAGGCGGTCAGAGCCTGCGCCTGGCGCACGCGGTCGGCGTTCCAGCCGCCCTGCCCGGTGTCGGCGTTCTCGCCGGAGTCCGGCGCCGATCCCTTGGACTTGAAGTGGTTGCTGATGGCCAGGATGGCTGAGCCGTCCTCGCCTCCTGCGGGCTTGAAGGCCTGGGCCAGCGGCTCGCGGGCGTTGGAGAAGACCGTTTCGTCGTTGAGGATGACGGAGTCGCCCACGGGCTCGGCTGTTGCGGTGCGGAAGATGAAGGCGGTGCGGATCACGTCTTCGTCGTCGGGCAGGGCAGCGGGGGAGCGGACGTAGTCCCAGGTGCCCGGTGCCTGCTCGTTCAGTGCGGCCGTCAGGTTGGCGAGTGCATCATCGCGGTCCTTGCCGAAGACTGCGGAGTTTTCCACCTCCATGAGTGAAACGACGTCGGCGCCGAGGGCATTGATCGCGGCGACGATCTTGGCCTGCTGGCGCTCGAGGTTCTCCGCGTTGGCGGCACCCCTCGCATCGCAGCCGCCGCGCACGGTCAGCGGTGCGCCGGCGCGGTCGCTGTAGTAGGTGCAGCCGGGAATGCTGTCTCCGGTGGTGCTGAAGTAATTCAGCACGTTGAAGGAGGCCAGCTTCAGGTTGCCGCCCACGCTTTCTGGAGCCGTGGTGCGGGTGGCTTCGAACGACGCCGGTGTCGCCTCGGGGGCATTGGCTGCGGTAAGGGCGGTGAGCGGCTGGAACTTCCAGGCGCTGTTGCGGAAGTCCAGGATCACGCCGGTGGTGAAGGCGGCGGCGGCGCCGATGCGCACCGGGTTTTCCGGGGTCAGATACGGCAGGGGAATTCCCTGGTTGGCGGCGCTCAGAAAGTTGGTGCTGGCGCCGTCGTCGAGCTTCACTGCCCGTGCCGCATTGTCGGCGACGACGGCGGCATGCTCTGCAGTGCCCACGGCAGCCACAGCAGTGGGCTGGACCAGGGGAGAGTCACCGGCAGCCAGGCCGATTTCGGCGTACTGGTTCAGCGAGTAATTGTCCGTGACGGTGAAGCTTCCCTGCGGTGCCAGCAGCATGCCTTCCAGGGTTTCGCGCTCGGCATCGGAGGCGGGCCAGGCCACGCTGGCGGGCTTGACCTCCTCGGCCGGCTCGCTGAGCTGGGACATGTTGCCAGCTGCAACCGTGAGCTGGGTCAGCCCGTAGTACTCGCCGACGGTTCCGGTGACTTCCACGTAATCACCGGCAGCAACGGAGCCGACAGTATCCGCGGAAAAGACAAAGATGCCGTGCGACGCCGTGTGGCTGGCGGGATCGAGGGTTCCGCCGGTTCCCGGAGTCTGCAGGTAATAGCCGTTGAAGCCGCCGGTGGGATAGACACCGGTGACCTTGCCCCGGGTGGTGACGGTTTGGCCGATCAGCGGGCTGGCGTCCCCGGTGCCCTGAATCTCGGCAATGGCCACGGGGTCTGCCGGGTCAACGGGAGCCGTGGGGGTGGGGGAAGGCGTGGGGGTGGGGTCCGGTGTTGGAGTGGGGTCCGGTTCGCCCGGCACCGTTCCGCCGGTACCGGTGGGGGTGACAGCGGCACTGAGCGTGAAGTCAGCGGCGTTGTTGTTGGAGTCGGTGAATCCGGTCCGGTTCAGGGACTTCGGATCGGCGTTTCCGGCCGGTGCCGCGGCGGCAGCGGTTTCGAAGGTGTTGGAGCTGCCGTAGCCGAGCAGGTCCACCACTGAAGGCTGCCCGGTGACGGAGCCGGCGGGCAGGGGATCCACCCGGGTTGCCTGGTTGGACAGGATGAGGGTGCCGCCCGAGCCGCTGAAGCTGGCACCGACGCTCGCATCCGCGGCCGGCAGCGGGGCGCCTGCAGCGCCGTTCGAGGCTCCGGAGATCAGATAGTGGCCGCCGGCGGGAATGGTGCCGGCGAGGGCGCCGATTCCGGTGGGCGCCGCCGTCGAACCCGCGGAGCGGTACTGCAGGGACCAGCCCTCCAGGCTCACATCGGTATCCGTCGGGTTGTACAGTTCAACGAATTTGTTGGCGAAGGGTGCGTTGGCGCTGCCGCCGCTCAGGTATGCCTCGTTGATGATGATGCCGGGGACAGCTGCAGCGCTGTCCTCGGCGTAGGCCGGAAGCGCCGTCATCGGTGCCGCCAGCAGGCCGGCCGAGAGGGTTGCTCCCAGGGCCGCCTTCCAGGTTGAAGGTCTCATGCCTCATGCTCCTAGGTCAGCTGGAACCAGCCGACGGTAAATGCTGCCGTGCAGCCGGCAGCGAGGGGGGTAACGCGAGTGACGTGGGTAATACTATGTGGCGCAGGTTACGAATGGGTGACCTGAAGGTGTCCGGGCGTGAGGGTCGGACTTTCGGCTAGGCCGAGGGCGGCCAAAGCTCGGGCCGCGGGCGGTGTATTCAACGGCGTTCTGGAAACAATGCGGGAGGGTAATAGCCTCCGGGCATAAAAATAAGGCGTATCAGCTTCCGTTTCCGGAAGTTGATACGCCTTATCTTTTGGATGGAATACGGACTGCGGCGCCCCGGGGGACATTAGACACAAACCGTTTTCCGCCCCAATTGCGGAAGGTAAGGGATTCGAACCCTTGGTACGGGGTTACCGCACACTGGTTTTCAAGACCAGCTCCATCGGCCGCTCGGACAACCTTCCCCACTAGTAGTCTGGCAGAAAGGTGCAATTCACCAAAATCTGATCACACCCCGTGGAGGACAGAATGAGAGCAGTTGTCATCACTACGCCCGGAGGCCCGGACGCACTGCAGGTGCAGGATGTGCCCGCGCCGGTCCCGGGACCAGGGGAAGTGCTCATCGATGTGGCGGCTGCCGGATTGAACCGGGCAGACGTGCTGCAGCGGCAGGGGCACTACCCGGTGCCAGCGGGCGCTTCGGAGTACCCCGGTCTGGAGGTCTCGGGCCGGATCGCCGCCGTCGGAGACGGTGTGGAAGGGTTGTCGGTGGGGGCCGACGTCGTCGCCCTGCTGACGGGCGGCGGTTATGCCGAGCAGGTCAATGTTCCGGCAGGCCAGGTCCTTCCGGTTCCGGCAGGGCTGGACCTCATTTCCGCGGCGTCGCTGCCCGAGACAGCGGCCACCGTCTTCTCCAACCTGTTCATGGCAGCCGGAGTGACTGAGGGGGACCACGTCCTGATCCACGGCGGCGCAGGCGGCATCGGCACCATGGCGATCCAGATGGTGGCCGCCTTCGGTGCCGTGCCCATGGTGACGGCCGGCTCGGACGAAAAACTGGAACTGGCCCGGTCCCTCGGCGCACAGGTGCTCATCAACTACAAGGATGAGGACTTTGTCGAGCGGGTGCGTGAAGCCACAGGCGGCCGCGGCGCCGACGTCATTCTGGATGTCATGGGCGCAAAGTACCTGCAGCGCAATCTCGAAGCGCTGGCGGTCTCGGGACGGCTGGTCATTATCGGGCTGCAGGGCGGCACCAAGGCTGAAATCGATCTCAACTTGGTGATGCGCAAGCGGCTCGCGGTCATTGGAACCACGCTGCGGTCCCGGCCAGCTGAGGAGAAAGCCGCCATCATGCAGGCCGTCCGCAAATACGTCTGGCCCCTGGTGGAAGCAGGGAAAATCCGTCCCCTGGTGGACAAGACCTTCCCGCTGGCCGACGCCGGTGCGGCGCACGAGTACTTCGATTCAGGCCGCCACACGGGCAAGATCCTCCTGACCACCTGAGCCGGGCTGCCTGCCTGATCTGAACGCCGGAACCAACCGGCGGATACGCCGCCCGGGGTCCCGCGGGGCGGCATCCGCCGGTGCTGCGGCGCGCCCTGCGGGCACCGTGTCCGGACTTTGTGGAGCACATCACAGGTGCACTGCTAATCTCGGTGGCAAGAGTGCGGGTTTTCCGTCTCCTGGGCCGGTCTCACTGCCCGGCCTTTCCGAGTTCTTACCGCAAGCAAAGGGACCCCCATGAGTGAGAATCGCCGGCACCGGGCCGCCCCCGGACAGCCTGAGGACAGTGACGTCCTGGTGCAGGATCCCGATCTTCCGCCGGTTGCGCTGGACCCCGAAACGGCTGAGGCCGAAGACCGCCGCTGGACGCCGCTGAAGATCGCCGTCTGGTCCGGCATCGCCCTGCTGGGCGGGGTCAGCTGGTACATGCTGGCACTGGTCCGCGGGGAAACCGTCAATGCCATCTGGTTTGTCTTCGCCGCAGTCTGCACCTACTTCATCGCGTACCGCTTCTATTCCAAGTTCATTGAGCGCAAGCTCCTGCAGCCCAATGACAGGCGCGCCACCCCCGCCGAGTACAAGGCCGACGGCAAGGACTATGCCGCGACCGACCGCCGGGTGCTGTACGGACACCACTTTGCCGCCATCGCCGGAGCCGGCCCCCTGGTGGGCCCGGTCCTCGCCGCACAGATGGGGTATCTGCCCGGCACTATCTGGATCATCATCGGCGTAGTCCTGGCCGGCGCCGTCCAGGATTACCTGGTCATGTTCTTCTCCATGCGCCGCGGCGGCAGGTCCCTGGGCCAGATGGCCCGCGAGGAGCTGGGCCGGGTGGGCGGAACCGCGGCCCTGATCGCCACACTGACCATCATGATCATCATTGTCGCCATCCTGGCCCTGGTGGTCGTCAACGCCCTGGCGGAAAGCCCGTGGGGTGTCTTCTCCGTGGGCATGACCATTCCCATTGCACTGTTCATGGGCGTTTACCTGCGCTTCCTGCGCCCGGGCAAAGTCACCGAGGTGTCCGTCATCGGCTTTGTTCTGCTGCTGCTGGCCATCATCGGCGGCGGAATGATCGCGGACACCGCACTGGGTGACGCCCTGACCCTGGACAAGACCGTCATCGCCTGGGGGATCATCATCTACGGCTTCATCGCCGCTGTGCTTCCGGTCTGGCTGCTGCTCGCGCCGCGCGACTACCTCTCCACCTTCATGAAGGTGGGCACCATCGTGATGCTCGCGGTGGCCATCATCATCGTCCGCCCGGAAATCACCGTTCCGGCGATCAGCGAATTTGCCTCTGCCGACAACGGCCCGGTTGTGGCCGGTCCGCTGTTCCCGTTCCTGTTCGTGACCATTGCCTGCGGTGCCCTGTCCGGCTTCCATGCACTGATCGCCTCCGGCACCACGCCGAAAATGATCGAAAAGGAACGCCAGACCCGCTTCATCGGCTACGGCGGCATGCTGATGGAATCCTTCGTGGCCATCATGGCCCTGGTCGCCGCCATTTCCATTGACCGCGGCATTTACTTCGCCATGAACTCCTCCGCAGCCGCCACCGGCGGAACGGTGGAAGGCGCCGTCGCGTTCGTCAACAGCCTGGGACTTGCCGGCGTGAACCTCACCCCGGACATGCTCACCAACATGGCCTCAAACGTGGGGGAGGAATCCATCGTGTCGCGCACCGGCGGCGCACCAACCCTCGCCGTCGGCCTAGCCCAGATCATGCAGAGCCTCATCGGCGGTTCCTCGATGATGGCGTTCTGGTACCACTTCGCCATCATGTTTGAAGCCCTGTTCATCCTCACCGCCGTTGACGCCGGCACCCGCGTGGCCCGGTTTATGCTGCAGGACTCCATCGGCAACTTCATCCCGAAGTTCCGGGATACCGGCTGGCGCACGGGAGCCTGGATCTGTACGGCCGTCATGGTCGGAGGTTGGGGCTCGATCCTGATCATGGGGGTCACGGACCCGCTCGGCGGGATCAACACCCTGTTCCCGCTCTTCGGCATCGCCAACCAGCTGCTCGCGGCGATTGCGCTCGCCATCTGCCTGGCCATCCTCGCGAAGAAGAACGTATTCAAGTACATCTGGATTGTGGTGCTGCCGCTGGCCTTCGCGTCCGTGGTGACCATCACCGCCTCGATGTACAAGATCTTCAGCCCGGTTCCGGCTGTCGGCTACTGGGCGCAGCACAATGCCTTCAAGGGAGCTCTGGACCGGGGCGAGACCAGCTTCGGCACCGCGAAGACGGTGGAAGCCATGGAAGCCGTCGTCCGGAACACGTTCATCCAGGGCACGCTGTCCATTGTGTTTGTGACGCTGGCAATCATCGTCATCATCACCGCGGTCATTGCCAGCATCCGCTCGTTCCGCGCCGGCGGTTCTCCCAGCGCCGAAGATCCGGCCGTTCCCTCCCGGATGTTCGCCCCGGCGGGCTTCCTGGCGACGCCGGCGGAAAAGGAGCTCCAGGCGCAGTGGGACGCGCTGCCCGCGGACCGGAAGGTTGTCAGGAAGGCGCACTCATGAGCACCGGGACGGTAAAGGACGGACTGCGGGGTTTCGTGCGGTTCTTCCGGGATGTCATGGGGGAGGACGCGTACCGCAAATACGTCGCCTTCCATGAGTCCACCGGCTGCACCGGACCGCTGCTGAGTGAGCGGGAGTTCTGGAAGGACAAGATGGACCGTCAGGACTCCAGCCCCGAGGGCCGCTGCTGCTAGCGCACCTGAGGAGCCCGGCGCGGCGGGTGTTCCCGTGATCGAACACCCGCGGAAACGACGGCGGCACCTGCCCGGGTGCCGCCGTCGTCGTCTCTTGATGCAGGGCGCGGGGTTTGTGTCGTTTCGTAACTAGGCCTTGAGCGCAGCCGGGGCCGGTGCCTACGGTGGATCATGGGAAAGCACAAGAACTCGAATGACCTGCCGCAGGACGAGCACCTGCGGGAAGACATCAGCCTGCCCGCCCCGGAGCCGGTCGGCGAGGACGGGCATCTGGCTGACGACATCAACCTGCCGGAAGAAGAACATGCGGGCGGGCCGGAATTCGATGACCGGCACTACACGGCCGGCCAGCTCAACGCAGGGCAGCAGGTGGCGGGACTGAGTCCGGACGGCGAATACGCGAAAATGCGGACGGAGGAGCTGGAAAGCTGACCCGGCACCCGGCTTTGAACCCCAACCATGAGAGCATTAACGCATGACTGACGAGAACGGATCCGCCGCCCGGCCGGATGTAGCGCCTGCGCCCGGTTCCGACACTTCATCAAGCTCCAACGATTCCGGCGGCCGCCCCGATGACACGCCGTCAAGCAATCCGCCCGTTAAATCCCGGACTGCCGGTGACGGCTCTCCGGGGAGCTCTCGTGGGGACGGAGTTGCCGTACCCGACGGCGGCGGAGGCCCTGGCGGTCACGGGCACAGCGGAGAGGGCAGCTCCGGCCCGGCCAAGCTGCGCGATCTGGTGGATGAACCGGCCAAAGTCATGCGGATCGGCACCATGATCAAGCAGCTTCTCGAAGAAGTCCGTAATGCTCCGCTGGACGATGCCGCCCGCAACCGCCTCGCCGAAATCCATGAACGCTCACTGCGGGAACTGGAGGACGGGCTTGCCCCCGAACTGGTCGAGGAGCTCCACCGGGTGAATCTTCCGTTCCTGGATGAGACCGTGCCCACCGACGCCGAGCTGCGGATCGCGCAGGCCCAAATGGTCGGCTGGCTCGAAGGGCTGTTCCGCGGCATCCAAACCGCCATAGCCGCACAGCAGACGGCCAACCAGCAGATGGCGTCCCGGCTGCAGCTGCGACAGCTGCCGCCCGGCACGGTGCTGGCGCCCGGCGTCGTCATCGGTGACAACGGCGAGCCCCGGCGCGCCGATCCCGCCGGACAATCCCGTCCCTCTTCCGCCCATCCCGAGCCGCATGCCGGTCCCGGCCAGTACCTGTAGGACCAATGGCACTTTTTGCAGCCGCCCGTCAGGGGCGGAAGGACGACACCCAGCTCGGGAAAGGTGTGTGGCGCCGCGCCCATGACCGCTTCACCCGCGGCCTGGACCGCTACCACCAGATGCTGGAAGGCGTGGAAGACGACGCCGTGTACAACGAGCTGGTGACCGTCGCCAACGGACTGGCCGAGCTGCTGCCCCGGGTCCGGGAAGTCTGCGTCACCGCGCAGCGGCGCCTGCCGAGCGACGGCCAGGACATCCCCGGCTCCCTGATTGCAGTGCACCGGGCGCTCTCGCGCAGCGGCAACTCCCTGGCGGCCACCGCCGAGGCGGCGGCCATGTCCCGGCTGGAAGGCGAGCGGTGGGGGTTTGCGTCCGCCGGCCTGGAGAATGTTCACCGCCGCGCCCGGCTGGTGGCCGAAGACGTGCTGGAGGCCGAGCGGGCCCTGAAAGCCGCCGTCGGCGCACCGTAAAATACCTGAAGAATTTTCCGCAGATCGGGAATAGGGCGGACGTTTTTTTCGCGTCCAGCATAGAGGCGTCACGGAAAGCGGATTTCAGCCGGCGGTTTGCAAGGATAGGCGAATGACTACTTCACCGCTTGTGACTTTCAATGACGGCAACACCATTCCCCAGCTTGGCTACGGAGTGTGGCAGGTCGAGGATTCGGTGGCCGAGAAGGTTGTGGGGCAGGCCTTCGACGCCGGCTACCGCCACATCGATACCGCCAAGATCTACGGCAATGAAGCCGGCGTCGGCCGCGCCATCGCCGCCACCTCGGTTCCGCGCGAGGACATGTTCATCACCACGAAGGTCTGGAACGCGGACCAGGGCTACGAAGAAACTCTCAAGGCTTTCGACGCTTCCATGGAGCGCCTCGGTCTGGAAACCCTGGACCTTTACCTGATTCACTGGCTCCAGCCCAAGCAGAACAAGTACGTGGACACCTGGAAGGCCCTGATCGAACTGCAGAAGCAGGGCCGCGTAAAGTCCATCGGTGTCTGCAACTTCACGGTTGAAGCCCTGCAGGAAATCATCGACGCCACCGGCGTTGTCCCGGTCCTGAACCAGGTTGAGACGCACCCCTACCTCAACCAGGCCGAGCTGCGCGCCTTCGAGGCCAAGCACAACATCCTGCACGAGTCCTGGTCCCCGCTGGGCTCCGGCAAGGGCCTGCTCGAAGATCCGAAGCTGGCCGAAATTGCCGCCAAGTACGACGGCGCCACTCCGGCCCAGGTGGTCATCGCCTGGCACCTGGCACTGGGCAGCATTGTGATCCCCAAGTCCGTCACGGAGTCCCGGATCAAGGAAAACTGGGAGGCGCTGAACGTCAAGCTCTCCGATGAGGACATCGAAGCCATCAACGCGCTCGACAACGGAACCCGCTACGGAGCAGACCCGGCCACGGCCGACTTCGCCTAAGCCACTGGGTCCTCTAGGCCTGAGTCGGTCTCCGGGCCGGCCCAGGCCAGCTCCGCCCCGGTATCTGCCCGGCGCATAGCGGACCGGAGGAAAGGCGCATGTCCCGCCGGGCGGGACATGCGCCTTTCTGTGTTCAGGACGGGGGAATAGGCTGAGAGGACCGCAGACGGACGGAAACGGCAGGGAACAACCCGGGCTACCGCGCTGGCCGTGTTGGGCGCGTGTCTCCCTGCGAGTCATACCAGTGGCCCGGGTGGCCGGCTGCGGACGCAAAAAAGCCCTCGGAAATTGAATTCCGAGGGCTTTTCCTCTGGAGCCTCCTGCCAGAATCGAACTGGCGACCTTCTCATTACGAGTGAGACGCTCTACCAACTGAGCTAAGGAGGCGGGCTTCATCGGTCCGCTAACGGCCAGAATCCACAAGGAACAACTTTATATGCCATCGGGCGGCTGGTCAAAACGGGTGGGCCGGGGCACCGGAAGCAGCCGACGTAAAAGCTGGACCAGTTTCGTGCCGCCCCGGTCAAACCTGTCCTCCAGCAGGGACCGGCTGAACAAATACGCCAAAGGGCGGCGGCTGAAGGCGCTGCCGAAGAACCACGGGCCCGACAGCCCCGACAGCCCCGTCACCCAGGCATCGCGCCAGCAGAAAGCGGACGGCGCCTGGGGACAACGACGGCGGTGCCCGCAAAGGCAAACTGCCCGGCCGGAAAACCCGGCTGGGCAGTTTGGGGCAACAGTTCCTAGGAGCAGACCTTGTCCTCGGACGGAACCGTGCCGTCGATGAAGTAGTCGTCCACCGTGTCGGCGATGCACTCGTCTCCGCGGCCGTAGGCGGTATGCCCTTCGCCTTCCCAGGTGACGAGGGTAGCGGAATCCAGCTGTTCGGCGAGGGAGACGGACCACTCATAGGGTGTGGCCGGATCTCCGGTGGTTCCGATAACCAGCAGGTCATCGGCACCGGAAGCGTGAATCTCGTGCGGTTCGTTCACCGCGTCATAAGGCCAGGCCTCGCAGGTGATGCCGCCGTAGCCCAGATACTTCCCGAGGGTGGGGGATGCCTTTTCCAGTTCTTCGGCATCACTGCGCATCTGCTGATCGTCGCTGGTCATCGGATAGTCCAGGCAGTTGATGGCGCTGAAGACCACGGTGCTGTTGGACGCGTAGGTTCCGTCAGGATCCCGGTCGGCACTGAGGTCGGCCAGCCGCAGCATGAGCGACGGATCCCCCTGCAGGGCGGCCTCGAGGGCCTGGGTCAGCACGGGCCAGTTCTGGTCGTTGTACAGCGGCAGAATGAAGCCGCTGACGAAGGTGGAGACCGTTACCATCCGGCCGTCCTTCGCGGTCATCGGACTCGCTTCCACCGAGGCGATCAGCGCACGGATGGTCTCGATGGCCTGCTCCGGCGTGCCGGACAGGGGGCAGCTGCCGGAGGACAGGCAATCCTCGACATACGCCCGGATGGCCTTTTCGAAGCCTTCCGCCTGGCCCAGCGTGATTTCCTCGTTGCTCGCCGCCGGATCGAGTCCGCCGTCCAGCACCATTCGACCCACGGTCTCGGGGAACAGCTCGGCGTAGGTCGCTCCGAGGAAGGTTCCGTAGGAGAAGCCCAGGTAATTCAGTTTTTCATCACCGGCAACGGCACGCAGGATATCCATGTCCCGGGCCGCGCTCTCGGTGTCCACAAACCCCAAAACCGGTCCGGAGTTTTTGGCGCATTTGTCCGCGAGTTCCTGGGCGCTGGCCCGGGAAGCGGCAAGGCCGGCCGGGGTGGAGGGGTCCAGATACTCGGACCGCTCCTCATCCAGCTCTTCGTCGGTCAGGCACTGAACGGGTGTGGAACGGCCGACGCCGCGGGGATCGAAACCGAGAAAATTGAAGTTCTCCCGGAGCCGGTCGGTGGTGATTCCCTGCAGGTTCTCGCTGACGGCGTCATACCCTGAGCCGCCGGGGCCGCCGGGATTGACGAGGATGGTCCCCTGCGCGCTGCCGTCGGACTCGGCGAGGATGACAGCGAGGTCAATGCTCTCCCCGCCGGGATCCGCATAGTTCATCGGCACCTCCACCGTGGCGCACCGGAACTGGTCGGCGACGCCGGCTTCACATCCGCCCCAGCTAACCTCCTGGCTGTAGTAGGGCAGCAGGTCCTCGGGGACGTCGCCGATGACCTCCGCCGCGGCGGATGAGGTGGTGCCGGCTTGCGGCGCGGCACTGGTTTCCTCCGCCGGGTTCTCACCGGTGCAGGCGGTCATGCCGGCAAGCACGACGACGGCGGACGCTGCAGCCAGCGCGAGTCGGGGGAAGCGGCGGCTGGCTGGGGTCATCGTTGCTCCTGGTGGCAATGGGTGTTTTTGGGGAAGCGGCCGGGGCATGGCCGGACACCGTTATAACAGGCTAACCGCCATGGCCTCGATGGCCAGCAGCGGGGCCACGTTCGTGGAGACCAGACGCCGCCGGACCACGTTTATTTCTTCCATGCGCAGCAGCGTCTGTTCCGGTGAGCCGTGCGAGGCGTATTCGGTCAGTTCCCGGCGCAGGTTCTCGTTCACCAGGCTGTCCCCGCTGCCGAGCTGGAGCATCAGGACATCGCGGTAGAAGGACAGCAAGTCCGTGAGCGCCCGGTCAAAGTAGTCATTCTTGGACCGTTTCGCCCGGCGCACCTGGTCCTCTTCCAAGCGTTTCACCTGGCTGCGGATGGCCGGGGGAACGGTGCCGGTTTCGGGTGCACCGAGCGAGGCCAGCAGCGACCGGCGTTCAGCGGCGTCGCGCTGTTCAAAGGAACTGGTGGCTTCGGCTTCGGCCAGGGCCACCAGATCGGCGGCAGCCTTCATGGCTCCGCTGACGTTGCGCAGGGACAGCGGCAGCCGCACGATGGACTCGCGCCGGCTGCGGGCACCCTCGTCGGTGGCCAGCCGCTTGGCGATGCCGATGTGGCTCTGCGCGGCCCGGGCCGCGTCGCGGGCAACATCGGGGTCGATGCCGTCCCGGCGGACCAGGAGCTCGGCCACATCCTCCACCGGAGGCAGGCGCAGGCTGACCGCCCGGCAGCGCGAACGGATGGTGACCAGAACGTCACCGGGGCTGGGAGCGCACAGCAGCCAGATGGTCCGCGGCGGCGGTTCTTCGATGGCTTTGAGCAGCACGTTGGTGCTGCGTTCCTGCATGCGGTCGGCGTCTTCGACAATGATGACGCGCCAGCGGCCGGTGGAGGGCTTGTCCTGGGCTTTGCGCACCAGCTCGCGCGCCTCCACGATGCTGATCGTCACCTTTTCCGTGGTGACGGAGGTGACGTCGGCGTGGGAACCGGCCAGCGCCGTGCGGCAGGCCTTGCATTCTCCGCAGCCGCGTGCGGCCGGATCAGGCTGGTCACAGAGCAGCGCAGCGGCAAAAGCGCGGGCCGCGTTGGACCGGCCGGAGCCCGGCGGGCCGGTGAACAGCCAGGCATGGTTGGGGGTGGACTGCGCGGCTCCGCGCCGCAGCTGGTCCACTACCGGGTCCTGGCCCTGCAGGTCGTCCCAGACGCTCACGGCAGCAGCTCCTGAACCCGGGCCAGGATGGCCTCCGCCAGTTCGTCCACAGGCCGGCCGGCGTCGAGCACCAGGTAGCGCGCGGGATCGTTCCGGGCCTGTTCCAGGAAAGCCCTGCGGATGCGCAGGTGGAAGGTATCGGGTTCGGATTCGAGCCGGTCTTCCTGTGCCTGGTGAGCGGTGCGCCGCAGCCGGCCCTGTTCGGGATCGACATCCAGCAGCACGGTGAGGTCCGGCGAATAACCCTCGGTGGCCCAGACGTTCAGCTGCCGGACCTCGTCGGTGCCCAGGGAACGCCCCGAGCCCTGGTAGGCCACGGAACTGTCGATATAGCGGTCGCACACGACCACATCTCCGCGTTCCACGGCCGGCCGGATTACCTGCGCCACATGGGCGGCCCGGGACGCCGCGAAAATCAGGGCCTCGGTGCGGGCGTCAATCTCCCCGTTGCCGTGTTCCAGCACCAGCGAGCGCAGTTGCTCGCCCACCGGGGTTCCTCCCGGCTCGCGCGTGCGGACAACTGTCCGGCCCGCTGCTTCCAGCGCCGCAGTGAGCTCTTGGGCCTGGGTGGACTTGCCGGCTCCGTCGCCGCCTTCGAACGTAATGAACAGGCCGGCAGGGCGGGCGGGGGAATTGGAAATACTCACCCGCCTAGCCTACCTAGTTCGGCTGGGAAGCCGTTGCCGCCGGGGCCTGCTCCAAGGGCCCGGCGAGTTGGCTGAGGAGATCCGAAAGGGCTGCGCTGCGCCGGGCAGCCACGCGGGCATACTGATCCGCCACGGAAGTCAGCGAAGAGCCAAGGGCCCCGCCCAGCTCGGTCGAATTCACCCCGCGTGCGGCGTGGAATCAGTCCCCTGTGTGTACACACCCGCGAGCGCCCGCCTACCGTGAAGTAGGTGGGCTGACGGCAAAGCCGGAGCAGTGTCCGGTTCGTCCGGGCATCACACAAGCGGCCACAGCAGCGCGGGCGGCGAACGGGGCACTCGCCCGCCGGCCATCCTCTCCGGAAAGAAGCGAGCCCATGAGTGCTCCACCAACACCCCCTGCCGGCGTGCAGTATGTGTACAAGCATCCGGAGGTCATCCGGTTTCCGCTGATGGAACAGCCGTTCATCGGCTTCCTGCTCGCCTTCACCGCCGGGCTGCTCAACGCCTGGACGCTGGCCCATGCAGACACCTTCGCCACCGTCCAGTCCGGCAACGTGGTTTCCAGCGGCTTTTACCTGGTGGACGGAGACTGGGGAAGGTTCGTGCCGGCCATAGTCTCCGTGCTGTGTTTCGGGGTGGGATCCGCGCTGTCCGGGGTCCTGATGACGGCCTTCCTGCGCAGCGGCAGGTCTTTTACCCCCGGCATGCTGTTCTCCCTGTTTGCCCTCCTTGTCATCGGTACCCTGCTGGCGGCGCTGACCGACCTGGATCCACGGTTCATCGCGTACGGCGTGAGCTTCGTGGCCGGCGGCATGGGTAATTCCTTCCACAAGAACCACGGCATGCTCTACGGCGCCGTGGCCGTGACGTTTGTGGTGCAGATGGCCTTCAACTTCCTGATGCAGGCCGCATTCTCCAGGAAGGGGATCAACGGCGAACCCAATCTCTTCTGGTCGGGGCTCTTCTTCCTGGTGCTGCTCGGCTTTGCGGGAGGCGGCGGGATCGGGTTCGTGCTGGACCTGTGGTTCAACGGGGCGTCCATAGCTTTCGCTGCGGTGCTGATGCTGGTCCTGGCGATCGTCTCGCTCCGGCAGCCCGGCGACCCGGACCCGACGCCCGGCGGCAAGTTCGTCTAGAGCGCCGTGCAGGGAACCCGCGGGAACGACACAATGGCACGTGTTTCCGCCGCGCACTAGGCTGTTTCAATGACCCCTGAGCCGAACTCCCATTCCGCCAACCTCGCCCGTGAGACTGTCGCCGTATCGGCCGGCAGGCCGGAGCGGGGACCCGATGCTCCGGTCAATCCGCCGATCGTGCTTTCCTCCACTTTCCAGGGCGCGGGTACCCCCGCCAGCGGCGAGCGCGTGTACGGCCGCTTTTCCAACCCCACCTGGGATCCGTTTGAAGCGGCGCTGTCCGAGCTCGAAGGTGCCGCGCTTCCTGCGCTGGTCTATTCCTCCGGGCTGGCGGCGGTGGCGGCCGCTCTTTCCCTGATTCCCCTCGGCGGAATCCTGGTGATGCCGCGGCACAGCTACCAGGGCTCGCTGCTGCTGGCGGAGGAAGAGGCTGCCAACGGGCGGTTTACCGTCCGCACCGTGGACATCGCCGATACCGATGCAGTGACGGCCGCCCTGCGCGGGTCCGGCACAGAAGAGGCAGACTCCCGTCCGGCCAGCATGCTGTGGGTGGAGAGTCCCACCAACCCCATGCTCGAGGTTGCCGAAATCGAGACCCTGGCTTCCGCCGCCCACGACGTCGGTGCGCTGGTTGTCGCAGACAACACCTTCTCCACTCCCATGGTGACCCGCCCGCTGGAGCTCGGAGCCGACGTCGTCCTCCACTCGGTGACCAAGTATCTGGCCGGACATTCGGACGTGGTTCTCGGCGCACTGGCCACCTCCAGCGAGGAACTGCGGACCCGCCTGCACAGCTACCGGTCACTGCACGGGGCCGTGGGCGGTCCGTTTGAGGTGTGGCTGGCACTGCGCGGCCTGCGGACCCTGGCACTGCGCGTGGAGCGCTCGCAGGCCACGGCGGGAATCCTGGCGGAGCGGCTGCTTGTGCACCCGGCGGTGGAGGCCGTCCGCTATCCGGGGCTGCCCGGCGACCCGGGGCATGAGCGGGCCGCAAAGCAGATGGACGGCTTCGGGTCGATTCTCTGCATCGAAGTTGCCGGCGGGGCGGCTGCGGCGCAGGCCGTGGCCGAGAACGTGCGTCTGTGGCTGCCGGCCACGTCGCTGGGCGGAGTGGAATCACTGATCGAGCGCCGCCGCCGCCAGCCGGCGGAGCCGCAGTCCGTTCCGGAGAACCTGCTGCGGCTTTCGGTGGGCATCGAGCACGCCGAGGACCTCTGGGCCGACCTCGCCCAGGCCTTGGCACGGTAGGCTGAAACAGTGATTTACGTCTTCCTCCTCGAGCCGCTGTTCTACCGGGCCCTCGGCCTGGCCACGCTGGTGATTGCGCTCTGGGCGTTTTCCGATGCCGTACGGCGCAAGCCTGCGATTTTTGAGGCCACCGGCAAACGGACCAAGGGCTTCTGGATGGGCATGACCGGAGCTGCGACTGCCGTGGGCATCCTCGGTACGCTGAGCCCCGGCTCCCTGCTGCCGTTTACCCTAGCGGGACTCGTGGCGGCCTGCGTTTACCTGGCTGACGTCAAGCCCTCAGTCAGCGGCACCGGCCGGGGATCTTCCGGACCCTACGGCCGCTGGTAGCCGGTTCAGGCCGGTTCAGGCCGGTGCGACGGCGTCCCAGGCCACGGTGATCTCGCCCAGGCGCCACCGCGCGGGGCCGGTCAGCAGCGGCCACCCCGCAGCGCGCAGGGCCGCGCACATGGCCAGCCAGCGCTGCCGGTTGCCGTAGGAAGCCTGCGGAGCGGCCTGGATCCACGCGGTGTCCATGGCCTGAAGCAGGGCATGGACTTTTTCGCCCGGAACATTGCGGTGGATCAGCGCCTTGGGCAGCCGCTCGGCCACATCAGAGGGCAGCACAAACGCGCCGAACCGCAGTGAAATGCTCAGCGACAGCGGACCGCCGGAGTCCAGCTCCACCCACGTTGAGCGGCGGCCGATTTCATCACACGTCCCGTCAACGAAAATCCCGCCGTCAGCCAGCCGGGACCGAACCATATCCCAGTGAGCCCCGTACTCGTCCTCGGAATACTGCCGCAGCACATTGAACGCGCGGACCATGACCGGCCGGCGCCCGTCCACCGGCAGCTCGAAACCGCCCTGCCGGAAGGACAGCCCGTTCCGTTCCAGCGCCTTCGCCGAGCGGACGCGCACGGGGTCGATCTCGATGCCCACGACGTCGACATCCGGACGGATGCGGCCAAGCCTGGTGTGGAGTTCGACGGCGGTGGTGGGAGCGGCGCCGTAGCCAAGGTCAACGATGAGGGGATCTGCGGCTCGCCGCAGCCGCCAGCCCTGCGGACCGGCCAGCCAGCGGTCCACGCGCCGGAGCCTATTAGGGTTTGTAGTGCCCCTGGTCACATTTCCTACGGGTTTTTGCGGTTTTTGCACCAAACAATGTTACTGGCCGGGCGGTGTGCCTCAGGACGCGGACCTCGCGGGCTGCATGAGGGGCACCGCTGACGGACGTGCGCGGGACTGTTCTGCGGGAACGGCATGCAGGCATCCGCAGCGGGCCGCCGGCCTGCCCCGGCGCCGGGTCCTCCGTTACCATGACATATATGACTTACAAACTGATCCTTCTGCGCCACGGCCAGAGCGAATGGAATGAAAAGAACCTGTTCACCGGCTGGGTGGACGTGGATCTGACGGACCTTGGCCGGGCCGAGGCCCTCCGCGGCGGCGAGCTGCTGGTGGAAGCCGACATCCTGCCCGACATCCTGTACACCTCGCGTCTCCAGCGGGCCATCAATACGGCCAACATTGCCCTGGGGGCCGCGGACCGCATCTGGATCGACGTGAAGCGCAGCTGGCGCCTGAACGAGCGGCACTACGGTGCGCTCCAGGGCAAGGACAAGGCGCAGACCCTCGCGGAGTACGGCGAGGAGCAGTTCATGCTGTGGCGCCGTTCCTACGACACCCCGCCGCCGCCCCTGCCCGACGACAGCGACTTCTCCCAGGCGCACGATCCCCGGTATGCGGATCTGGCGCAGGATGAACTGCCCCGGACCGAGTGCCTCAAGGACGTCCTGGAGCGTTTCCTGCCGTACTGGGAATCCGACATTTCCCAGGACATCAAGTCCGGCAAGACGGTGATGATCGCAGCGCACGGCAACTCCCTGCGCGCGCTGGTCAAGCACCTGGACGGCATCAGCGACGCCGATATCGCCGCCGTGAACATCCCCACCGGCATTCCGCTGGTTTACGAACTGGATGAGGATCTCAAGCCCGTGAAGGCCGGCGGCACCTACCTGGATCCGGAAGCTGCAGCAGCGTCTATCCAGGCTGTGGCCAATCAGGGCAAAAAGAAGTAGCGTCCGTCCCGGTACGGTCGAGGCATAACAGGAAAGGGCGGCCCCGTGGGGCCGCCCTTTCCTGTTATGCCTGTTCCTTCCGCCGGGCGCCTACCGGCTGGACTCGGACAGTGGCTGCCATTCCCCGGTGACCAGGTAGTTCACCTTGCGCGTCACGGAAACCCCGTGGTCTGCAAAGCGTTCGAAGTAGCGGCTCGCCAAAGTCAGGTCCACCGTGCTGACCGCGGACACCTGCCAGTCAGGAGCGGCCACGGCCTTGAAAACACCCGCATGCAGCTCGTTGATGCGGGAATTGCAGGCGTAAATCTCGGTGCTCAGATCCAGGTTGCGCGTCTCCAGGAGTTCTGTCAGCAGCTCTGAAATACGGATATCCAGGCGCGCCATTTCGCTGAACGTGTCCACCATCGGTTCGGGAACAACCTGTTCGGGGTACCGCAGGCGTGCCAGCTGGGCAATATGGCGGGCGAGGTCGCCCATCCGTTCCAGCGATGCGCTCATTCGCAGTGATCCCACGATCATCCGCAGGTCGCTGGCGACGGGGCCCTGCAGCGCGAGGATGTCGATGGCACGCTCGTCGAGGTCATTCTGGAGGAAATCAATCCGCGCATCGGCGGCGATGACGTCCTGCGCCAGCTCGGTGTCCGCACCTTCGAAGGCGAGGGTGGCTTTCTGCATCGCTTCGGTGACGAGCTCGGAAATCTGGGTCAGCTCTTCGCCAATCTGATGAAGCTCGGCTTGAAAAACCTTACGCACTTCGGGTCCTTTCACTTGTACAGCACTCGTCCAACGTCCCTTAGCTGCCTGTCACAGCCGCATTGGCAGGATTTCAGCAGCGGGTTAACCGTTGGGCATCTTCAGATGAACGTTAGTTTAACGCGGGGACTTATGCCACCGCGGGTCACCCCGGGGCCCGGCCGTCAGCCTAAGCTAGGAGAGTGAATCCTGTATTGCTGGGCCTGGTTGCCGGAGTGCTCGGCCTGGCCGTGGGAGTGTTCGGCGTGCTTGGCTATGTGGTGTCCCGGCACCAGCGCCGGGAACTGGCGGCCGGCGACGAGCCGGCCATCCCCGACGGCGCGGCTGAGGTGCTGGCCGCAATCGGGCGGGCCTACATCGTGGTGGACGCCGTCGACGGCGTGGTCCGGGCAAGCCCGGGAGCCTATGCCTTCGGCCTTGTCCGCGGGCACACGCTGGTTCCGCCCGAACTGCTGGAGCTGACGGCGCGGGTGCGGCGTGACGGCGTCATTGAGGAACGGCAGCTGGAGCTGCAGCGCGGCCCGCTGGGGCAGGGAACCACCATCCTGCAGGTCCGGGTGTCCACGGTGGGAGAGGAATACATCCTGATCCTGGCTGACGACCACACGGAGATTGCCCGCACCGAAGAGGTGCGCAACGACTTCGTCGCCAACGTTTCGCATGAGCTGAAAACCCCCGTGGGTGCCATCTCGCTGCTCGCCGAAGCGCTGGACGATGCCGCCGGCGACGAAGAGGCCGTGCGTCGCTTCGCCGCGAGAATGAGCAAGGAGTCCTCCCGGCTGACCGCCCTGGTGCAGGACATCATTGAACTCTCACGCCTGCAGAGCACCGACATGGTGGACCGGGCCCGCGAGGTGGACATCAACCGGCTCGTCGCCGATGCGGTGGAGGCCAACCGTCTGCCCGCGGAGAACAGAAACACGACGGTCGTCGTCGGCGGCGCCGTTGAAGGGGCCGTTTACGGGGACGCGAAGATGCTGACCACCGCCTTCCGCAACCTGATCGACAATGCCATCCGGTACGCGCCGGAAGGGAGCCGGGTGGGGATAGGACTGCGCTCCCGTGACGGCATGGCACAGGTTGCCGTCACGGACCAGGGGCCGGGAATCCACCCCGACGACCAGGAGCGGATCTTCGAACGCTTTTACCGGATTGACAGTGCACGGTCCCGGCACACCGGGGGAACCGGCCTGGGCCTGAGCATCGTCAAACACGTGGTGGCTAACCACGGAGGAGAAATCACCCTCTGGTCCCAGCCGGGGCAGGGGTCCACCTTTACCGTTAGGCTGCCGGAAATGGAGTCTGCGGAAGTTGCGCCGGTGCGCCCGCAGGAACGTGCCGCGGCCACCCCCAGGGGCAGGGCGGCGCCGGCCGGCGGCAGCCAGGAACAAGGAGTCAGTGCTTGACCAGGATTCTGATAGTCGAAGACGAGGAGTCGTTCAGCGACCCCCTTTCCTACCTGCTCGGGCGGGAGGGATTCGAGGTCTGCGTGGTGGACAACGGCACCGACGCCGTGACCGAGTTTGACCGGCGCGGCGCAGACCTGATCCTGCTGGACCTGATGCTGCCGGGGCAGCCGGGCACGGAGGTCTGCCGGCAGATCCGCCAGCGCTCCGATGTGCCGGTCATTATGCTCACTGCCCTGGACGGGGAGATCGACAAGGTGGTCGGCCTCGAGATCGGCGCGGACGACTACGTCACCAAGCCGTACAGCTCCCGTGAACTGCTGGCCCGGATCCGGGCGGTCCTGCGCCGCCGGGGCGACGGCGGTGACGCGTCCGGTCCAACAGTGGAAGCAGGTCCGGTGCGCATGGACCTGGACCGGCACGTGGTCACGGTTAACGGAGCGGATATTCCGCTGCCGCTGAAGGAATTCGAACTGCTGGAGATGCTGCTGCGCAACTCCGGCCGGGTGATGACCAGGGGGCAGTTGATCGAACGGATTTGGGGTGCCGATTACGTGGGCGACACCAAAACCCTGGACGTACACGTAAAACGGCTGAGGGGAAAGATCGAGCCGGATCCCTCCCTTCCGCGGCACTTGGTGACGGTGCGGGGGCTGGGGTACAAGTTCGAAACCTGATCCCGGGAACCGGCACAGAGACCGCAAACAGAAGGGACCCGGCGTTCGGCCGGGTCCCTTCTGTTTGCGTTCGAGCTTCTCCGCGGGCTTCCGCGGCAGGGAGCTTACTGCGATTCGGCAGGTGCCGTGGGTTCCGTGGTGGCAGTGCCGGTGTCGATCCCGGTGTCCTGCTGGACGTCGGTGGCCTGGTCCGAGGGGACCATCGTGGCGGTGTCCATGGGTGTGGCGGAGGGCGTCGGCAGGTACTCGCGGTAGTCCTCCAGCGTGCCGTCAACGACGGGAACGTTCAGCTCCACGGTCTCAGCTCCGTCGCTGGCATCCGCGCGCAGCCCGGTGCCCGGAAGGACATCGACGTTGGGAACCGTTGTCTGGTCGGCAGCGGCGTCCTCGAAGATGACCTTGTCGCCGGACTCGATGGTCCACTCCAGCGTGGTTCCGCCCATGGCCAGGGAGAACTCGACGTCTTCGGGGGACGCGTTGACCACTGTGCCCAGCACGCGGCCGGCCTCGCCGTCACCGTTGCTGACCACCAGGAGGTTTCGCAGCTCCACCTCACCGACGTTTTCCACGATGCCGTCCGACGGTGAGTATTCGCGCACCGTTGCCTGCTCGTTCACTGCGCTGCAGCTGGAGACTCCCAGTACGGCCAGCGCAATTACACCGGCGGCAGCTGCGCGCTGCGCCCGGTTCTTGGGTGTGAATCTCACAGCACAAAACTCCTGGGGTATTGCGGTCTTGCGACCTGAGGCTATCTTTTGTGCCTAGCCTATCGGCAAACGGCCTAAATGTTGGATTTCCGGCGCTCAGCGGAGGACTCGAAACGGACCTTCGCCAAGCCATCGCCGCAGGTGGGAACACGGGGAGCGGGTCGGATAATACCTAGGCGGATCACGATCAGGTACCTGACCTGCGAAAACTCTTCTCGGCGTGTCGCACCCATGGTAAACTAGAGGCTGGGAAAGGGGAAAGTCCACATGGTTTTTGAGGTTGGCGAAACAGTTGTTTACCCTCACCACGGTGCCGCGAAGATCGAAGAGATCAAGATGCGGACCATCAAGGGCGAAGAGAAAATGTATCTCAAGCTTAAGGTGGCACAGGGTGATCTGACCATAGAAGTACCGGCTGAGAACGTTGACCTCGTTGGGGTGCGCGATGTGGTGGGCAAGGAAGGCTTGGAGCACGTGTTTGACGTGCTGCGCGCCGAGCTTACCGAAGAGCCCACCAACTGGTCGCGCCGGTACAAGGCAAACCTGGAGAAGCTTGCGTCCGGTGACGTGGTAAAGGTGGCAGAGGTCGTTCGTGACCTGTGGCGCCGCGACCATGACCGCGGACTTTCTGCAGGAGAGAAGCGAATGCTTGCGAAAGCCCGCCAGATTCTGATTTCGGAGCTGGCACTGGCTGAAAAGACGGACGAGGACCAGGCCGCAGTTGTCCTGGACAAGGTCCTGGCAAGCTAGTAGCACGGAACAAGAGCACAGCACGAAGGCACGCTGCCGGTCCTGAGGGACCGGCATTTTGTCTTTAAAGCATGAGGATCCCCGGCCCGGAAGCAGGCAGCGTGTGCCTTCGCAGGGCCTGTTTACCGTGCATCTTTACGGCGGTGCTGACGCGGAGCCCCGGCCGCCCTGCGGCTGCCCCGCCGGGCGGGCACTAGGCTGAAGGGGTGTCTTCAACAGTTTCCCGCGAACAGCGGATTGGTGTCATCCTCGTAGCAGGCGGTTCCGGGCAGCGGCTGGGCTACGGCATCCCCAAAGCCCAGGTGCCCCTGGCAGGAACTGCCCTCCTCGCCCATGCCTTGCAGGGAATTGAAGCCTCCGGGGTCGCTGCAGCGGTCAGCGTGGCCGTTCCCGCGGGGGATACCGTCATGCGGACCCTGTGCCGAGAATCAGCCGTCAGCTGTTCGCTGACCGTGGTCGACGGCGGCGCCACCCGCGCAGATTCCGTCCGCGCCGCCCTGCAGGCCCTACCCGGGGATCTCGACGCGGTCCTGGTCCACGATGCAGCCCGGGCGCTGACGCCGCCGGAGGTCTTCCGCCGGGTCGCAGACGCGCTGGCATCGGGAGCCGCCGCCGTAATTCCGGCAGTGGCTGTTACCGACACCGTCAAGACCACGGCGGTTACCGCGTCCGGACAGGCGGGCATCGCGCCGCGGATGGTCACCGGCACCCCCGACCGTTCCACTCTTCGCGCCGTGCAGACACCCCAGGGTTTTGAGGCCGCACTGCTGCGCCGTGCCCATGAGGCTGCCCGCGGGTTCACCGAGGCGCAGGCCGCCGCGGTGACCGATGATGCAATGCTCGCGGAGTCCCTGGGCACACCCGTGTTTGTCGTTGAGGGATCTGAACTGTCGCTGAAGATCACCACCCCGCTCGACCTGCTGCTGGCCGAAGCGGTGCTGGCCCGCAACCACGCCAACCCCAAGGACTGACTGATGCCTGCTGTAAATCTGCCCCGCACCGGAATCGGTGTTGACGTCCACGCTTTCGCTCCCGATGACGCGCCGCGCCCGCTGTGGGTTGCCGGGCTGCTGTGGGACGGCGAACGGGGCCTGGCCGGGCACTCCGACGGAGATCCCGTGGCCCACGCCGCGGCGGACGCCCTGTTCTCCGCTGCCGGGCTCGGCGATCTGGGAACGCATTTCGGCACCGACCGACCTGAGTATGCCGGCGCTTCGGGGCTCTCCCTGCTGGAGGAAGCGGCCCGGATCGTGCGCGCCGCCGGCTTTGAAATCGGCAATGTAGCAGTTCAGCTGATCGGCAACCGGCCCAAGTTCGCCCCCCGCCGGGCTGAAGCCGAAGTTATCCTCAGCGGTGCGGCCGGCGCCCCGGTCAGCGTCTCGGCGACCACCACCGACGGCCTGGGCTTTACCGGGAGGGGCGAGGGGATCGCCGCGGTGGCCACCGCCGTCGTCGTGCAGGTGCAAAACCCGCTGCTGCCCGCCGGTTGAGTTCGCATGCCCCGGCAGGCGATAGCCTAGAGCGGTGAGCTTGAGATTCTATGACACCGCAACTGCGCAGGTCCGTGACTTCGTTCCCCTCAAAACGGGCGAGGTGAGCCTGTACTACTGCGGTGCCACAGTGCAGGGCATGCCGCATGTGGGCCACATCCGCTCCGCCATCGTTTTTGACCAGCTGACCCGCTGGCTCCAGTTCCGCGGCTACCGGGTCACCACGGTCCGCAATGTGACTGACATTGACGACAAAATCCTGGCCAAGGCGGCGGACTCGGCGGGTGCCGAGGCATCGGCCGACGTCGTTCCCGACGAGCAGTGGTGGGCCCTTGCCTACCGCTTTGAGCAGGAATTCGCCAAGGCGTACGACATCCTTGGCGTCCAGCGGCCCACCTACGAGCCGCGCGCCACGGGGCATATTCCGGAAATGCACGCGCTCATTTCCCGGCTTATCGAGGCCGGCCACGCCTATCCCGCCCTGGATGACTCCGGGGACGTGTACTTCGACGTCCGGTCCTGGGACAGGTACGGGTCGCTGACCCGCCAGAACATCGATGACATGCAGGCAGCGCCCGACGCCGGCCCCCGGGGCAAGCGCGACCCGCGCGATTTCGCGCTGTGGAAGGGGCACAAGGAAGGCGAGCCGGAAACTGCCGCCTGGGACAGCCCCTGGGGCAAGGGCCGGCCGGGCTGGCACCTGGAATGCTCGGCCATGGTCACCAAGTACCTCGGGCCGCGGTTCGACATCCACGGCGGCGGCCTGGACCTGCGCTTCCCGCACCACGAAAACGAGATGGCGCAGTCGCAGGCAGCCGGAGACGGCTTTGCCAACTTCTGGATGCACAACGGCATGGTCACCTTCGAGGGCGAGAAGATGTCCAAGTCCATCGGCAACACGGTCAGTCCTTCACAGATGCTGGCCGACGCCTCGCCGCGGGTGGTGCGCTACTACCTGGGCCAGGCACATTACCGGTCCGTGCTGGACTACCGGCCGACGTCGCTGCAGGAAGCCGCAGCCGCTGTTGAACGTATTGACGGGTTCATCAATAAAGCCCACGCGAAGGTTTATGGAACCGGGGATCAGGGCTTTGTCCTGAGCTCCAGGTCCATGCCGGCTGCCTTTGCCGAGGCGATGGACGATGACCTCAACGTTCCCCAGGCTCTGGCCGTGCTGCACGATACGGTCCGCACCGGGAATACCGCGCTGGCGGAGGGAAACACCGAAGCAGTCCGGGACGCCCTGCACGCAGTGCTCACCATGACCATGGCCCTGGGTCTGGACGCGGTGCAGCAACCGGCCGCCGGCAACTCGGCGGAGCACGCTGCCCTGGACACCCTCATCCAGGGACAGCTCCGCGAGCGGAATGCGGCCCGGGCCGCCAAGGACTGGGCCCGCGCCGACGCCATCCGGGATGCCCTCACCGCTGCCGGCATCGCAGTGGAAGACACGCCGGACGGAGCGCGCTGGACGCTCACCGACGGCTGATCCGCCCGCCGCCGGGGCGGCGGTCGGGGCGTGTATTTAGCTTTGGGAGTACACTTCCGCAGTGTGGACAGCGGCCGCCCGGGAGCCTGCGTAAACTAGAAGTAATGCTTTCTTCTAGGTTTAAGGTGTAATCGATGGCCAACAACGGACGTCCCGGCGCAATGCGTAAAGCCAAAAAGGGCCCCAGCGGGGGCACCGGTGGATTGGGCCGCAAGGCTCTTGAGGGTAAAGGACCCACACCCAAGGCTGAAGAGCGCCCCTACCACAAGGCGTACAAGAACAAGCAGCTCGCAGAACGCTCGGCAGCCAAGCGCGGCGCCGGCGACACCCGGGCCGCCGGCGGGCGCAGCGGAACCAATGTCCGCGGCAAGGTGGCGGAGGAAGTAGTCACCGGCCGCAACTCCGTGGTCGAGGCCCTGCGCGCCGGCATCCCCGCCAAAGCACTGCATGTGGCGGTACGGATCGACATGGATGACCGCGTCCGTGAATCGCTGAAGATGGCGGCTGACCGCGGCCTGCCCGTGATGGAAACGCACAAGCCCGAGCTGGACCGCATGACCAACGAGGCCGTGCACCAGGGCCTTGTCCTGCAGATCCCGCCGTACGACTACGCGGACCCGATGGACCTCGCCCAGGAAACCATTGAGGCCTGGAAAAAGGGCCACATCCGCAACGCCCCGCTGTTCGTGGCGCTGGACGGCATCACCGACCCGCGCAACCTTGGTGCGATCATCCGCTCCGCCTCCGCATTCAGCGCCCACGGCGTCATTGTGCCGGAACGGCGTGCCGTGGGCATGACCGCTTCGGCGTGGAAGACCAGTGCCGGTGCCGCTGTCCGCGTGCCCGTGGCCCGCGCCGGAAACCTGAACAGCGCCCTGAAGGCTTTCAAGAAGATGGGCATCTTTGTTCTGGGCCTGGACGGCGACGGCGACGTGTCGCTGCCGAATATCGTCCTGGCCAAGGATCCGATCTGCATTGTGGTGGGTTCCGAGGGCAAGGGCCTGTCCCGTCTGGTTCGCGAGAACTGCGACCAGATCGTTTCCATCCCCATTGACTCGGCTATGGAATCCCTGAACGCCTCCATGGCCGTCGGCATCAGCTTGTACGAGATATCACGGCAGCGTTCCGCCTGATCCGCGGCGGAGTCATCCGAGAGGCAGCATGGCAGACCTGATTGGTGATCCACAGGGCCAGGCCGCCGCACGGCGGGTATCCCGGCCCTTCCCCCTTGGCGTACGGAACACGGTTCCCGGCATCGAGGAGGTGCCGGGAACCGTCAACGTGTCCGTTTATGCTCCCGGCCTGCCCGCAGTGGAAATCCACTTCGAGAAAGCGCCGGGAGTCTGGGCCTCCGAGCCCCTGGGCGAATCAGTGGCGGGGATCCACCACGGCCGGGTTGCCGGGCTCGCCTACGGCGCCCGCTACGGGTTCTGGCCCCAGGGCCGGGAGCTGCCCGGTGAGCCGGGCAGCTTCCAGCTGCTGCTGGACCCGTACGGGCGGGGGATTGACGAGGTGCCCGGCGAGGGGGATGTGCCGCTGTTCTTCTCGGTGCATGTTGATTCGGCCTTTGACTGGGGCTCCTCACGGCAGCCGCACACTCCCTGGCGGGACACCGTCATCTACGAAGCGCACGTCCGCGGGCAGACCATGCTCCACCCGGACATCCCGGAAGACCTCCGCGGCACCTACGCCGGCTTCGGGCACCCGGTCATGGTGGACTATCTCCGGCGCCTCGGCGTGACCGCCGTGGAACTGCTGCCGGTCCATTTCCACACCGACGAAGAACACCTGCGGGCCCTTGGCCTCACCAACTACTGGGGTTACAACACACTGGGCTTCTTCGCTCCGCATACGGAATACGCCACCCGCGCCGCACGTGATGCCGGCGCCAAGGCTGTTCAGGACGAGCTCAAAGGAATGATCAGGTCCCTGCACGAGGGCGGCCTCGAGGTCATCCTCGACGTGGTGTACAACCACACGGCCGAGGGCAAAAAGGACCAGCCGGCACTGAGCTGGCGCGGTCTGGGCGATGAGCGGTACTACCGGCACGACGGCGAGGGCCGCTACGTGGACACCACCGGCTGCGGAAACACCCTGGACTTCAGTGAACCGCGGGTGATCCAGCTGGCCCTGGACTCGCTGCGCTACTGGGTTCAGGAGTACCAGGTGGACGGATTCCGCTTCGATCTGGCTCCTGCCCTCTGCCGCGACGCGGACGGCCGGTTTGACCGCAGGCACCCCTTTCTCATTGCGCTTGCGGCGGACCCCACTCTCAACGGGATCAAACTCATTGCCGAGCCGTGGGATATAGGCCCGGACGGATGGCAGACCGGCAACTTTCCTCCGGGCTGGGCTGACTGGAACGACCGGTTCCGGGACACCACCAGGGACTTCTGGCTCCGTGACCAGGCCGAGCTTGCCGCCGGCGGAACGGGCGGCTCCGTGGCCCGGCTCGCCGGTTCGCTGGCCGGTTCCGCCGACCTGTTTGCCGGCTCCGGCCGGACGGCGCTCTCCTCGATCAACCTCGTTACTGCCCACGACGGTTTCACCCTGGCAGACCTGACCTCCTACGAGCGCAAGCACAATGAGGCCAACGGTGAAGACAACAGGGACGGCAGCAACGACAACCGCAGCTACAACCACGGAGTGGAGGGTCCCACCGACGACGAGCGCATCAACGCCCGCCGGGCGCAGAGCGCCCGCAACGTCATGACCACGCTGCTGATGTCGCTGGGGGTTCCCATGCTCACCGCGGGCGACGAGCTGGGGCGGACCCAGCACGGAAACAACAATGCCTATTGCCAGGATTCCCCGCTGGCCTGGGTGCACTGGAATCTGGACGCTGACGCTGAGCAGATGCTCGCTTTCACCCGCACCCTGCTGAGCCTGCGGCGGTACTTCCTTGCCTCGCAGCCGTACCGTTTCCCCGCCGACGCGCGCGGAACCTCGCTGCTCTGGTTTGACGCCGACGGCCAGCCAATGCCGCAGGACAAATGGCAGGATCCCGGCACCCGCGTGGTCCAGCTGCTGGTGGGCTCCTCAGCGGGGGAACTGAGCGGACTGCTGGTCCTGAACGGATCGCTGGAAGATGCCGAAATTGTCCTGCCGGATGCTGAAGCGCTCCGCGGCTCCGGCGCTGTCCGCGACGGAGACCACTCCTATGAGCTGCTCCTGAGCACGGCTGCCGGCGGGCAGGCAGGCGCGGGCGGGCAGCGCCGAGGCGGGGACAAGGACATCCTTCCGGCCAACTCCGTCAGCTTGTACCGCGCCTAGGTTTCCGGCCGAAGCGCGGCAGCTGCCCCAACCGCCTAGGCGTTTGCCACCAGCCCCAGCTCAGCCTTGGAAGCCAAGCCGGAGTGCACCGGGAGCACGCGGACCGTATAGCCGAACGGGCCGGCCTGCTCGATGCCGATCGTCCCCGAGAACAGGTGGCGTCCGGACCCCAGATCCTCCGTCTGCTCCAGTTCCGCGCTCCGCGGGTCGCTCAGGTGGTCATTTTCCAGCGCCTTGCCGTAGGCAACCTCCACGCTGACGTCCTCCGGGCGGAGTGATCCCAGCGAAATGTAGGCCTGCACCGTCAGCTGGTCGCCAATCTGCGGATCATCGGTGATGCCGATGGAGTCCACGTGTTCCACGGACACACCGGACCATCCGTCGCGGATCCGCGTGATCCAGGCTGCCAGGTCCTTGGCCGCTGCGAAACCGTCGGCGGAAGCCGCGCGGCCGGACTGTCCGGCGGGCCGGTACAACCGGTTGACGTACTCCTTCAGCATGCGGTTCGCGGACACCGCCGGGCCAAGATCGGCCAGCGTGTGCTTGACCATTTCCAGCCACTCGCCGGGCAGCCCGTCGGATGAGGCCGCGGACGGTCCTGCTGCCCCCGCCTGGGCGGGAGGTTCCTTGCCGTAAAACAGCGGCGTGACGGCGTTCTCCAGAAGGTCGTACAGTGCCGCCGCCTCCAGATCGTCGCGCTGCTCCGGGTTGTAGACCTCCCGGGTGTGGGCACCCTTGGTGGGATTGGCCGAGGGGATCGCCCAGCCGTTGTCGCCGTCGAACATCTCGTCCCACCAGCCGTCCAGGACGGAGAGGTTCAGGCCGCCGTTGATCGCGGACTTCATTCCGGACGTGCCGGATGCCTCCAGCGGCCGCAGCGGGTTGTTCAGCCACACGTCGCAGCCGGGGAACAGCGTGCGGGCCATGGCAATGTCGTAGTTGGGCAGGAATACAATCCGATGGCGCACCTCGGGGTCATCGGTAAACCGGACCAGGTCCTGGATCATCCGTTTGCCCTGTTCATCCGCCGGGTGTGATTTGCCCGCCACCACCACCTGGATGGGATGCGTGGGGTGCAGCAGCAGCGCCTTGAGGCGGGCGGGATCGCGCAGCATCAGGGTCAACCGCTTGTAGGTGGGCACGCGTCGGGCAAAGCCGATGGTCAGCACGTCCGGATCCAGGACGTTCTCGGTCCAGGCCAGCTCGGGATCGGTGGCGCCGCGCTTGCGCCAGGCGGAACGTACCCGCCGGCGGACGTCGGTGACCAGGTTCGAGCGCAGCCGCCGGCGCAGGTCCCACAGGTCCTGGTCGCCGATTTCGTAGGCGCGGCCCCAGTCGCGGTCGTGGACCGTGGCCACGCCGAATTTCTCGCGGGCCAGTTTGGTCAGTTCCGGATCCACCCAGGACGGAACGTGGACGCCGTTGGTGACCGAGGTGATCGGAACCTCCGAGACATCGAATCCCGGCCAGAGGCCCGAGAACATCTCGCGGGACACCTCCCCGTGCAGCTTGGCCACCCCGTTGGCGCGCTGCGCCAGGCGCAGGCCCATCACCGCCATGTTGAACTTGGAGGGGTCTCCGCCGTCGTAGCTTTCGGCTCCCAGCCCCAGCACCTTGTCGGTGGGTACGGACTGCGCCAGGCCGGCACTGAAGAAATGCCGGATCTGAGCCTGGTCAAAACGGTCGATGCCGGCAGGCACCGGCGTGTGGGTGGTGAACACGGTGTTGGAGCGGCTGACAGTCAGCGCTTCTTCCCAGCCCATTCCGTTATCCATCAGTTCCCGGATCCGCTCCACGCCAAGGAAGCCCGCGTGGCCCTCGTTGCTGTGGAAAACCTCGGGTCCGGCGGTGCCGGAGAGGCGCTCATACACACGCAGCGCCTTGACGCCGCCCATGCCCAGCAGCAGTTCCTGCTGCAGCCGGTGGTCGCCGCCGCCGCCGTACAGGCGGTCCGTGATGCCGCGGGCGGCGTCGTCGTTGCCGATCACATCCGAGTCCAGCAGGAGCAGGGGAACACGGCCGACGTCGGCACGCCAGATCTGCGCCGAGAGCCGGCGGTTGTTGGGGAGCGGAAGGCTCACGCGTGCGGGCGTTCCGTCCTCTTCACGCAGCAGCGTCAGCGGCAGCCCGTTGGGGTCCAGGACCGGGTAAGTCTCCAGCTGCCATCCGTCGCGGGACAGTGCCTGCTTGAAGTAGCCGGCCTGGTAGAGGAGCCCGACGGCTATCAGCGGGACACCCAGATCGGATGCGGCCTTGAGATGGTCGCCGGCGAGGATGCCCAGGCCGCCGGAGTACTGCGGCAGGACAGCGCTGATGCCGTATTCCGGCGAGAAATACGCCACCGACCGCGGCGCATCTTCACCCAGGCTTTGGTACCAGCGGGGAGCCGCCAGATAGTCGTCAAGGTCGGCACCCAGTTCCTGGATGCGCTCCACGAGGCCGGTATCGGCTGCCATCCGCTCAAGGCTGGCGCGGCTGACGGAGCCGAGGAATTTGACCGGATCCTGTCCGCTCGCCACCCAGGCGGCCGGGTCGAGGTCAGCAAAGAGCCGCGTAGTGGGCTCATGCCAGGACCAGCGCAGGTTTGAGGCCAGCCTGCTCAGCGGAGCAATACTGTCGGGGAGGACTGTTCGGACGGTAAACCTTCGAATTGCCTTCACCCCGGTTACGCTAGCGCAAACCCGGTGCCAAAGGGGATGGATGCACCAAACAATCGGTCAAATGACCTCCAGATTTGCCGTCCGCGCCCCGCACTGCCGGAATAGCGCAATACGCGGTGCCACCTGCAGGAAAACACCGGGAAAGTACGTTGCCTTAGCATTCTGTCCCGATTGTCGCTAACGTCTAGTCTGTGACCAGTTCCAGTGCGAAGCCATCTAAAGACCTGTCCGCTGAGGAACTCCGGTTCGGCCGGATTCCCATCATGAATGTGACCCCGGTGGTGGAATGCGGCCGCATCCCGGCCAAAGCCATTCCCGGTGAAGACCTCGTCGTCGGGGCCACGGTGTTCCGTGAAGGCCATGACCTCGTGGGAGTCAGCGCTGTCCTGTACGACCCCGAGGGCCTGGAGGTCCAGCGGGTCCGCATGCACCCCGTCGGCATTGGACTGGACCGCTGGGGAGGACTGCTTCGGCCCGAATCAACCGGCAACTGGAGCTTCGCCGTCGAAGGCTGGGCGGACGTGTACGGAACCTGGCACCACAACGCCGAGGTGAAGATCGCCGCCTGCGTCGACGTGGAGCTGATGCTCGCCGAGGGCACTGCACTCTTTACCGCCGCAGCCGCCGGGCGAAGCGCTGAGGACGCCGCTGTGTTTACCGCAGCCGCCAACACCCTCGCCGACTCCGGTCTGCCCGTCGAGGACCGGTTTGCCGCGGGCAGTTCCGACGCCGTCCTGGCGGTGCTCGAGAAGGAACCCATCCGGGACCTGGTCACCAGCAGCGAGCGTTTTCCCCTCCTGGTAGAGCGCGAACGGGCCGGCCGCGGCTCCTGGTACGAGTTCTTTCCCCGGTCCGAAGGCGCGGTGCTGGACCCCACCACCCGCGAATGGACCTCCGGGACGTTCCGGACGGCTGCGCGCAGCCTGGAGCGGGTAGCCGGCATGGGATTCGACGTCATCTATCTTCCTCCGGTGCATCCGATCGGCACGACCCACCGGAAGGGCCCGAACAACACGCTGGTCGCCGGGCCCCTGGACCCGGGATCGCCGTGGGCCATCGGAGCATCCGAAGGCGGACACGATGCCATCCACCCCGATCTGGGTACGTTTGAAGACTTCGACGCCTTCGTTGACACTGCCCGCGAACTGAACCTCGAGGTGGCGATCGACCTTGCCCTCCAGGCATCGCCGGACCACCCCTGGGTCAGCAGCCACCCGGAATGGTTCACCACACGCGTGGACGGGTCAATTGCCTACGCCGAGAACCCGCCGAAGAAGTACCAGGACATTTATCCCCTGAACTTCGACAACGACTACACCGGCCTGTCGGAGGAAATACTCCGCATCGTGCTCATGTGGATTGGCCACGGAGTAAAGATTTTCCGCGTGGATAATCCGCACACCAAGCCCCTGAAGTTCTGGGAATGGCTGATTAAGTCCGTCAACGACAAGCACCCCGACGTGATCTTCCTTGCCGAGGCGTTCACCCGGCCTGCCGTAATGCACGCGCTGGGCATGGCCGGGTTCCAGCAGTCCTACACCTACTTCACCTGGCGCAATACCCGCAAAGAACTCGAGGAATACTTCACGGAGGTATCCTCGGAAACGGCGGCGTTCTTCCGCCCCAACTTCTTCGTCAACACGCCGGATATCCTGACCGAGTTCCTGCAGTACGGCGGTCCCGGGGCATTCAAGATCCGCGCAGCCCTGGCGTCCACTGCCAGTCCCCTGTGGGGGGTCTACGCCGGCTACGAGCTGTACGAGCACGTGGCCCGCCCCGGCGCCGAGGAATATATCGACAATGAGAAGTTCGAGTACAAGCAGCGTGATTTCGCCGCGGCAGAGGCTGAAGGCCGCAGCCTGGCGCCCTACATCACCCGCCTGAACGAAATCCGCCGCTCCCATCCGGCGCTGGGGGACCTGCAGAACCTGACGGTGCATTCGAGCACCGACGAGGCCACCATCGTTTATTCAAAACACAAGCAGCTCAGGCCCGGAGACCCGTCAAGCAGGGACACGCTGATCATTGTGGTGAACACAGACCCGCACAGTGCGCGTGAGTGCACCGTGTCGCTGGATCTGGCGGGCCTGCATCTGGACCCGCAGGACTTCAACGAGGATGGAACCTATTGGGTGGATGATCTCATCAGCGGCCAGAGCTGGCGCTGGGGAGAACACAACTACGTCCGGCTGGACGCCCATATCGAGCCCGCCCACATTCTGTCAGTTCGGAGGAACTCCTAGTGCCCAACCCGTTTCAGCTGCATGCTCCCGGGCTTACCAATGACCCTCACTGGTATCGCAAGGCAGTTTTCTATGAAGTGCTCGTCCGTGGTTTTGCGGATGCCAACGGAGACGGATCCGGTGACTTCACCGGATTGATCGACAAGCTGGATTACCTGCAGTGGCTGGGCGTGGACTGCCTCTGGCTTCCTCCGTTCTTCAAGTCCCCGCTGCGCGACGGCGGCTACGACATTTCCGACTACTACGACGTGCTGGACGAGTTTGGCACGATCAGCGACTTCAAGCGCCTGGTGGCGGAGGCCCATGCCCGCGGCGTGCGAGTGATCATTGACCTGCCGCTGAACCACACCTCGGACAAGCACCCATGGTTCGAAGAATCCCGCAGTGACCCGGACGGCCCCTACGGAGACTTCTACGTGTGGTCGGACACCGATCAGAAATACGAAGATGCGCGCATCATTTTTGTCGACACCGAGGAATCGAACTGGGCCTTTGACCCGGTGCGGCGCCAGTTCTACTGGCACCGCTTCTTCAGCCACCAGCCGGACCTCAACTTCGAGAACCCCAAAGTCGTTGAGGCCATCTTCGACGTCGTGCGGTTCTGGTTGGACCAAGGCATCGACGGCTTCCGCGCCGACGCCATCCCGTACCTCTTTGAAGAGGACGGCACCAACTGCGAGAACCTGCCGGCAACGCACCGGTTCCTCAAGGATCTGCGCACCATGGTGGACGAAAACTACCCCGGCCGGGTCATCGTGGCCGAGGCCAACCAGATGCCGCACGAGGTTGTGGAGTACTTCGGCGACGAGACGGGCGCGGAATGCCACATGGCCTTCCACTTCCCGATCATGCCCCGCCTCTTCTACGCCCTGCGCGACCAGAAGGCGGCGCCCATCATCCAGACCATGGAGGAAACCCCGGACATTCCGGCGGGTGCGCAGTGGGGAACCTTCCTGCGCAACCATGACGAACTGACGCTGGAGATGGTGACCAACGAGGAACGCCAGGCGATGCTCGGCTGGTATGCCCCCGACTCCCGGATGCGCGCCAACATCGGCATCCGGCGGCGTCTTGCCCCGCTGCTGGACAATTCGCGGTCGGAAATCGAACTCATCCATGCGCTGCTGCTTTCGCTGCCGGGAAGCCCCTTCCTCTACTACGGCGATGAGCTGGGCATGGGCGACAACATCTGGCTGGAGGACCGGGATTCCTCCCGGACGCCCATGCAGTGGAACCCCGACCGCAACGCCGGTTTCTCCACTGCTGATCCGGGCAAGCTGTACCTGCCGGTGGTGCAGTCGCTGGTTTACCACTTCAACCACGTGAACGTGGAGGCGCAGCTGGCAAGCTCCAGCTCGCTGCTGCACTGGATCCGGCAGATGATTATGGTTCGCCGGACCCATCCCGCGTTCGGCCTGGGCTCCTACCGGAACGTGCCCACCGAGGCGGAATCCGTCCTGGCGTTCCTTCGCGAACTGCCGGCGGACAACCCCGAGGGTGAAGTCGGTGAAGTCATGTTCTGCATCTTCAACCTGTCCCAGCACCCCGTCTCAGCAACAGTGAGCCTGCCGGAATTTGCCGGCAGGGGCCTGCGTGATGCGTTCGGTGGAACCCCGTTCCCGGCCTTCGGGGCGGACGGTTCGGTGACTCTGACTTTGGGCAGCCATGACTTCTACTGGCTGCGGCTGCGATCGCCGAAATCCAATATGTCGTCGCCCCTCACCGAAGCGATTCCCGTGATTCCCATTTCGGAGGCCGTGAAGAAATGACCCAGCTGATGCCGTCCCTGCCCGAACTCCTGACAGCCTGGCTCCCGCAGCAGCGCTGGTTCCCTGCCAAGGGGCGCGACGTCACTCTGGACCGGGTGGGCGGTATCCGGCTGGAGGACCCCAGCGGGCTCGCGGAGCTGGAGGTGCACATCGTTGCCGTCAGCTCGGGGCACCGCACGGATATCATCAGCGTGCCCGTCAGCTACCGCAGCTCCGAGGTTCCGGAGCTGGCTGCCTCCCTGCTGGGACGCGCACAGCACCAGCAGGCGGGGGAGCGCTGGCTGTACGACGGCGCCGCTGATCCCGTGTTTGTTACCGCGTGGCTGGAGATGATGCGTGAGCAGTCGGCATCCCTTGACGGCCACACCCACGGCGTCGCCCTCGGCGGCTTCGAAGACTGGCCGCCATTCACGGAAACCGTGCCCGCCAAACTCATGAAGGGCGAGCAGTCCAACACGTCGGTGGTGGTTCCGGTTGAGCCCAGTCAGCTGATCCTGAAGTTCTACCGGGTCCTGGCAGCCGGGGAGAGCCCCGACGTGGAGGTCAGCGCCAAACTCACCGCCGCGGGCTCCCGCGATGTCCCGGCCACCCTGGGCTGGGTCACCGGGAGCTGGCGGGATCCGCAGGCGAACGACGGCGATGCGTGGGTCACCGGGCATCTGAGCGTCCTGCGGGAGTTCATCCCCAACAGCGAGGATGCCTGGCGCACGGCATCCGCAGCTGCCCTGAGCAGCACAGAGTTCACCGCCGAGGCGGAAGAACTCGGGGCAGTGACCGGAAGAATTCACCGGCAGCTGGCACAGGCCTTCGGCAGCCAGCCTCCCACGGCCGCAGAACGGGCTGAATTTCTGGAATCCCTGGGAAACCGCATCCGCTGGGCCTGGAAGGAAGCCCGCAGTTATGTGGGGGAGTACGACGAACCGCTGGAGTACCTGCTCCAGCAGATCGCCGATCTCCAGACCCTGCCCAACCTTCAGCGCATCCACGCTGACTACCACCTGGGCCAGGTCCTGAAATCCGGAAGCCACGGCTGGATGGTCCTGGACTTTGAAGGCGAGCCGCTGCGGCCGGCCGCGGAACGCAGCGTTCCCGACGTCCCGCTTCGGGATGTGGTGGGCATGCTCCGTTCCATCGACTACGCCGCCGGCGTCGCGATGGTCGAAGGTGTCGACGGCGCTGACGGAACCGCTGTCTCCGGGTCACGCAAACAGCAGCGACGGGGACTGGAGGCCGCGCGCTGGGCAGCCACAGCGTCCGAAGCGTTCCTGCGCGGCTACGAGAAGGAAACCGGCACGCAGATAAACCGCAGCGACCCGCTCTACCTTGCCCTGTGGCTGGACAAGGCCCTTTACGAAGTTGTTTATGAAATCCGCAACCGTCCCGATTGGATTCGCGTGCCTGTCGCTGCCGTCCGGCAGATTCTTGAGCAGGCACGCAAGCAAGCCCACGGGACGAGCAGCCAGGAAGAGAACACAGTGAACAAGACCCCCCGGCCCGATCCTTCAGCCAAGAATTCTGCAGCCAGGAATTCCACGCCGGAACCAGCGCTTCCTGCGCGGCCGGGCGCCGTTGCGTCACCGGAAGCTGCGCTGCCCGCGCAGCCTCGTGACGCCGTCGTACCCGCACCGTCGAACGACGCCGTCGTTCCGGCGGAGACAAACCCGGCGCCGGTGCACCGCAACCCGCTGCCGGTGTCCGCCGATATCCTGCAGGCCGTTTCCGAAGGTCGTTACCACCAGCCCCATGCCATCCTCGGGGCCCACATCGATGACCAGGGACTGGTTACCATCCGGGCCCTGCGTCCGCTGGCCGAAGCAGTCACCGCCGTGACACCCGCGGGCCGGGTTGATCTTGAGCACGAGTACAACGGCATTTGGGTCGGCACCCTTCCCGCTGACCGCCCCGGCCAGGTCCCGGATTACCGGCTCGAAGTCACCTACGAAGGGTTGGAGCCGCAGCTTTTTGACGATCCCTACCGCTTCCTGCCCTCGCTGGGGGAAATCGACCTGCACCTCATCGGTGAAGGCCGGCATGAAAAGCTGTGGACGGTGCTCGGGGCCAACCTGCACCACTACAAGTCCGTCCTCGGCGACATCGACGGTGTCAGCTTTGCCGTGTGGGCACCCAACGCCCAGTCGGTGCGCGTAAAGGGCGACTTCAACGGCTGGGACGGCACCCTGAACGCGATGCGCTCCCTGGGCGGCTCCGGCGTCTGGGAAATCTTTATTCCTGATGTGCAGCCCGGAGCCCGCTACAAATACGAAATCCTCGGGAGCGACGGAGTCTGGCGGGAGAAGGCTGACCCGATGGCGCAGGGCACTGAGGTGCCGCCGCTGACGGGCTCCCGCGTAGTGGAGTCCACCTACTCGTTCCAGGACTCCGAATGGATGGAAGCACGGGCTGCCCGTGACCCGCACAATGCGCCAATGAGCGTGTACGAGGTGCATCTGGGGTCGTGGCGGCTCGGTCTGGACTACCGGCAGCTGGCCGACCAGCTCGCGGAATACGTGACCTGGCAGGGATTCACCCATGTGGAGTTCATGCCGGTTGCCGAGCACCCGTTCGGGGGGTCCTGGGGTTACCAGATCACGTCCTATTTCGCTCCCACTGCCCGGTTCGGCCACCCGGACGACTTCCGCTACCTGGTCGACAAGCTTCACCAGGCCGGTATCGGCGTCATCCTCGACTGGGTTCCCGGACACTTCCCCAAGGACGAATGGGCGCTGGCGAAGTTCGACGGCCAGACGCTGTACGAACACGGGGACCCGCTCCGCGGCGAGCAGCCTGACTGGGGCACCTTGATTTTCGACTACGGACGCCGCGAGGTCCGGAACTTCCTGGTGGCCAATGCCATCTACTGGCTGGAAGAGTTCCACATCGACGGCCTGCGCGTCGATGCAGTCGCGTCCATGCTGTACCTGGACTACTCACGTCCTGCGGATCAGTGGCGGCCCAACGCCTTCGGCGGGCGGGAAAACCTGGAGGCCATTTCTTTCCTCCAAGAAGTCAATGCCACCGCCTACCGCAGGGTCCCGGGCATCGTGATGATCGCCGAGGAATCCACGGCGTTCCCCGGCGTCACGCAGCCCACCAGCAGCGGTGGTCTGGGCTTCGGCCTGAAATGGAACATGGGCTGGATGCACGACACGCTCGAGTACATGTCCGAGGACCCGATTAACCGGATGTACCACCACGCCAAGCTGACGTTCTCCCTGGTTTACGCCTACACGGAGAATTTCCTGCTGCCGATCAGCCACGACGAAGTTGTGCACGGCAAGGGATCCCTGCTGCGCAAAATGCCCGGGGACCGCTGGCAGCAGCTGGCCAACCTGCGCGCATACCTGGCGTTCCAGTGGGCGCATCCGGGGAAGCAGCTGATCTTTATGGGCACGGAGTTCGGCCAGGAAGCCGAATGGTCCGAGCAGTACGGCCTGGACTGGTATCTGACGGATACGCCGCAGCATAAGGGCGTGCAGCTGCTGGTGCGGCAGCTCAACGAAATCTACGTCAATACCCCCGCCCTGTTCGACCGGGACAATGAGCCGGCGGGTTTCCAGTGGATCAATGAGAACGACGGCGCCCGCAACGCCTTGTCGTTCATCCGGTACGACCACCAGGGCAACCCGCTCGTGTGCATTGCCAACTTTGCCGGCACACCCCACGAGAATTTCCGGCTTGGCCTGCCGTGGGCGGGCGAGTGGGTGGAAGCACTGAACACCGATGCGGTTGAGTTTGGGGGCTCCGGCGTCGGCAACATGGGCATTGTTACCGCGTTGGAGGGTGCCTGCAACGGTCAGCCTGCCTCGGCAACACTGACCATCCCGCCGCTGGGCGTGCTGTATCTGAAGCCGAAGGACATCTAGCCGACGGACCCTAAGGGGGCCGCCCCGGACCTGCTGCAAACGCAGGCTTCGGGGCGGTTCATACCCGTCCAAAATCGTGCTAGAGTTAATACCCGCACTGATCGAGGCAACGAGAACAGCTGAGCGTCACGGAGCCTACGGTTCCACCCGGTTCGCCGGACGGACGAGCAGCCGTTTTGACAGCCTCTGGACAGAGCGGTAAGATAGAAAAGTTGCTCCGGAGCGACGCAGAGCGGAAGATCCCCTGGATCTGAGTCTGCCGGTGCCGGAAGCAGTCTGTTGTTTGAGAACTCAATAGTGTGCCAAGTTTATTGATACCAATTTATTTTAATTGGTTGAACTGGTTCTTCCGCCCACCCCGTGGGTGCGGAGGACTTTTTTAGCTGGTTTCGAATTTAGTGCAGGACCGTGCAGCCAATTTTCCTTGGCTCCGGCCCTGTGTCTGTAACACATTTACGGAGAGTTTGATCCTGGCTCAGGATGAACGCTGGCG
>NZ_JBBPFS010000008.1:0-160718 GCF_038069765.1 Arthrobacter sp. G119Y2
CGGTCCTCCAAAGTATAAAGGGTTGTGTTAGATCATGTGCTGCTTGCGTCCACTATGTGGTTCCCGGATAACAAACCCGTGTGGTTTGTCACTCCTGGAACCGGCACCATCGCTCTCTTAACAGGGGGCGGGTGCCGTAGAATGAAGAATGTTGTATTCACCTATGGGGAATACACGCCTGGTTGGCCGCTTATGCAGCGGTTGGTGGGGGTGTGTTTCTTGTTGTGACCATTGTTTTCCCCTCACCCCGGGTTTGTTGGGGGTGGTGCGGGTGGAAGGGTTACGGCGGTCATAGCGTGGGGGAAACGCCCGGTCCCATTCCGAACCCGGAAGCTAAGACCCACAGCGCCGATGGTACTGCATCCGGGAGGATGTGGGAGAGTAGGTCACCGCCGGACAATATTTCGGTTGAGAGAGTAAGGCCCGTACCAGTGATGGTGCGGGCCTTACTTGTTTAACCGGTCCCCGGGTTCCTCTCCGCCGAGATGGCAGAAAGGTGCTTCCCCTGGCCCGGCTGGCAGCGCAACGGCTAAACGGGGGCCGGCCCGGTGCTGTCCCGGACAATGAGTTCAATGGCGAGCTCAATGCTTCGTGGCTTGGGATCGGTGCCGCGGGCGATGCCGAGCACCATAGTTGCTGCGGCATCGGCCATTTCCAGGAGCGGCTGATTCACGGTGGTCAGCGGCGGGTCCACCCAGGCCGCGAGCGGCAGGTCGTCATAACCGACCACCGACAGCTGTCCGGGGACATCGATGCCCTGCTCACGGGCCGCACGGAGCACGCCAAGGGCCTGCATATCCGAGCCGGCGAAGATGGCTGTCGGGCGGTCCGGGCGGGAGAGCAGTTCGCGGCCGTGCTCGTACCCGCCGTTGACGGTGAAGTTGCCCCACCTGATGGGGTCTTCCATGAGGGGAACGCCTGCTTCAGAGTGCGCTGCGCGGTACCCGTCCACCCGGGCGCGTGAACAGAGTACGTCCTCGGGCCCTGAGACCATGGCGATCCTGCGGTGACCCAGTGACAGCAGGTGCCTGGTGGCCAGCAGCCCGCCCTGCCAGTTGTTGGAACCGACTGCCGGCGCCCCGACGATGGTCTCACCGTTGGTGTCCAGCACCACGTAGGGGATTGAGCGTGTCTCCAGCTGGCGTTTCTGCTCCGGGGTGAGGGTCGACAGGACGAGGATGATGCCGTGCGGACGGCGGGCGATGATCTCCCGCATCCAGCGCTGGTCGGGACTGTGGTGACCGCCCAGATCCGAGAGGACGACACCCATGCCGTTGCGGCGCGCGGCTTGTTCCACACCGCGGATGATCTCAATGGACCAGGCGGAATCGAGTTCATGGAAAACCAGCTCAATCAGCCGGGCGGCGCTGGCACCGGTCTGACGGCTATTGCGCTGATAGTTGTGGTCCTGCAGGGCTTTTTCGATTTTGCGCCGCGTGGCCGGGGCGACGTCGGAACGTCCGTTGAGCACTTTCGATACCGACGGAACCGAGACGCCGATGGAAGCTGCGATTGCGGAAATTGTCATTCGGCCGGAGCCGGCAGCAGCAGGGGCCGGGGTATCGATGGGCATGGGTTTCCTCGTCTGTATTTCGAAAACAATCCTGCTACCGTAGCACTCCGTTTCGCGGTTGCACCTCCCAAATACTGAGAATTCCACCCGCTGTTCCGGGGGATTTTGGAAGAGCGGAAATCCAACCCTTGACACCTTCCAATAACGCGCTAATGTTCAGGCAAGCTTTTCGCAACTGTTTTCGAAACTTTTAGTGCTACGCCGCTGTGGTGCACGGGGAACTTTGTCTTCTTCGGGTCGGCAGCCGCTTACCCGATTGTTTGACAAAGGAGTCATATGCCACGCATCGCCCGCTCGAGCAGCGAAGAGCTCTGGCGTGACGAGTCCGCGTCTCCTGCGGACCGCGCAGCCGATCTCGTTTCCCGGATGACGCTTGAGGAGAAGGCCGCCCAGCTGGTGGGCGTGTGGGTGGGGGCCGACAGTTCCGGCGGAGGAGTAGCCCCGCTCCAACAGGACCTGGCGGCCGACCCCATCGACTGGAACGCTGTCACCGAACATGGACTCGGCCAGCTGACCAGGCCTTTCGGTACGGCGCCGGTGGAACCCGTTGCCGCCGCAAAGTCACTTGCGCTCTCTCAGGAACACCTTGTGGAGCGCAGCCGCTTCGGCATCCCGGCCCTTGTCCACGAGGAGTGCCTCGCCGGTTTTGCCGCCTGGCGTGCCACCGCATATCCCGTTCCCCTTGCATGGGGCGCCACCTTCAATCCCGGACTGATCCAGCGCATGGCGGACACCATCGGCCGATCGATGCGTGCCGCCGGCATCCACCAGGGCCTGGCACCGGTCCTCGACGTGGCACGCGATTACCGCTGGGGCCGCACTGAAGAGACCATCTCCGAGGACCCCTACCTCGTCGCGACCATTGGTACGGCCTATGTGAAGGGCCTCGAGGGCGCGGGGATGATCTCCACCCTGAAGCACTTCGCGGGCTACTCGGCCAGCCGGGCCGGACGGAACCTCGCTCCCGTATCGATGGGGCCCCGGGAATTCTCCGACGTCCTCCTTCCCCCGTTCGAGGCCGCCCTCCGGCTCGGCGGAGCCCGCTCGGTCATGCACTCCTACACGGAAATTGACGGGGTGCCCTCCGCCGCGGACAAAGCCCTCCTCACCGGAATCCTCCGCGACCGCCTGGGCTTCGACGGAACCGTCGTTGCCGACTACTTCGGCATCCGCTTCCTGGAACGGCTGCACCGCGTCGCCGAAGACGGAACGGCTGCGGCCGGGCTTGCCCTGAATGCCGGGGTCGACGTCGAACTCCCCACAGTCGACACCTTCGGGTCGCCGCTGCTCGAGGGCGTGAGAGACGGCCGCATCGAGGAAGCCCTGATTGACCGCGCGGCACTCCGGGTCCTAACCCAGAAGATTTCGATCGGTCTCCTCGACGAGGACTGGTCTCCTCTCCCGGCCGGCGTCGAGTCGCTGGAGCTGGACACCGCGGAGGGCCGGGACCTGGCGGAGCTGATGGCTCGTGAATCCCTGGTCCTTCTGGCCAACAGCGAAGGGGTCCTGCCACTGGCAGCCGGAACCCGCGTCGCCGTTGTGGGTCCCCTCGCCAATGACCCGATGGCCATGCTCGGCTGCTACTCGTTTCCCGTGCATGTGGGCGGAAAACACCCGGAGACTCCCGTCGGAATCGATATCCCCACGGTGTTCGAAGAGCTCCGTGCCGGTTTCTCCGAAGTCACCCACGTGCCGGGCTGCACCGTTGACGGCCCCGGCCGGGAAGGTTTCGGGGATGCTGTTGACGCGGCCCGCGAAGCCGACGTGTGCGTCGTCGTCCTTGGCGACCGCGCCGGGCTCTTCGGCCGGGGAACCTCCGGCGAAGGCTGCGACGCGAGCGACCTGAAACTGCCCGGAGTGCAGTCGGAGCTGCTCGCGGCGCTCCTCGACTCGGGGACGCCGGTGGTGGTGGTACTCCTTGCCGGCCGCCCCTATGCCCTCGGTGACGCACCCTCCCGTGCAGCCGCCGTCGTGCAGGGATTCTTCCCGGGCCAGCGGGGCGGCCGGGCTGTCGCCGACCTGCTCAGCGGCAGGTTCTCACCGTCCGGACGCCTGCCCGTCAGCATTCCCCGCGACCCGGGGTCGCAGCCGGGGACTTACCTGACCGCCCCGCTGGGAGCGAAATCCGGGGTCTCCGACCTGGACCCTTCCCCGGCCTTCGCCTTCGGGCACGGAATCGGTTATTCCAGCTTCGAGTGGAGCGGCGTCCGCGAAGTGGAGGGCCGCTCCGACTGGGAGGTCGACGGCGAGGTCACCATCGAAGTGACAGTAACCAACACGGGCGTTATGCAGGCGGCGGACATCGTCCAGCTGTATCTGCATGATGCCGCCGCCCAGGTCACCCGGCCGATACAGCGGCTCGTCGGATTTGCCCGCGTGGAGCTGGAACCGGGGGAGTCCGTCCGCGTCGCCCTGACGGTCCCGGCAGACCTCACCGCGTTCACCGGCCTCGACGGGGAACTGATCGTCGAGCCGGGAGCCGTTGAACTGCGCGTGGCCCGCTCCAGCGATGACATCCACACAGCCGTTGGGCTCCAGCTCGTCGGCGGTCTCCGCCGGGTGGGAGCGGACCGGGCGCTGACCAGCGTCAGCACCGTCACCACGGCGATCCGGCCGGAACTCGAGGGGGCGCTGTGAGCCTGAACCAAACCGGTGTGTCGACCACCGGCGCCGGCGCAACGGGACCCGATGCTGCAGCCGCCGTCGGCATGTCCGCCGAGATTGCGCCGCGAAAGAGACGCCGTCCCTTCCATCCGAAGACGGGTCATGTGCCGTGGAGCAAGAGCCTGCGGCGCGACTGGCAGCTCTACGTCCTCGTCATTCTGCCGCTGCTGTTCTTCGCGATCTTCCGCTACGTGCCGATGCTCGGAAACGTCATCGCGTTCCGCCGCTTCCGGCCCGGCGGCAATATCTTCGGCGAAGAATGGGTGGGATTCCGCTATGTGGAGATGTTCCTCAACGACCCGACGTTCTGGGCCGTGTTCGCCAACACCTTCGCCATCGGTTCGCTCACGCTGCTCTTCTGCTTCCCGCTCCCCATCATCCTGGCGCTGATGCTCAATGAAGTCCGGTCACGGTACTTCAAGCGTTTTGTGCAGACGATTTCCTACCTGCCGCACTTTCTGTCGATCGTCATCATTGCCGGAATGCTCATGCAGCTGCTCTCGCTGGAGGGCACGGTGAACCAGATTGTCCGGGCGGTCGGCGGGGACGCCATTCCCTTCCTGCAGACACCGGAATGGTTCCGCACCGTCTACGTCTCGTCCGAGGTGTGGCAGACGGTGGGCTGGGGAACCATCCTCTACCTGGCCGCCCTGACCGGCGTGGATACGGCGCTCTACGAAGCCGCACGTATCGACGGAGCGAACCGGTGGCAGCAGACCTGGCACGTCACGCTGCCGGGCATCCGCCCCACTATGGTCACCCTGCTGGTGCTGAATATCGGCACGTTCCTCTCCGTCGGGTTCGAGAAGATCCTGCTCCTGTACAACCCGCTCACCTATCCCACTGCCGACGTGATCTCCACGTATCTCTACCGGGTCGGGCTGGAGGCCAACAACTTCAGCTACGCCGCAGCGATCGGCATGTTTGAAGCCATTATCGGCCTCACCCTGATTCTTTCCGCCAATGCGATTTCCCGCCGAACAGTAGGGACAAGCCTGTGGTAACCACCGCCCAAGCACCCACCGACTTGAAGAAGCCGGAGCAGAAGCCCCGCCGCGTCCGTTCCAGCCGGGGTGAGCGGATCTTCCAGGTCTTCAACACCATCGCACTGCTCGGCGTCGTCGGCGTGACGCTGTACCCGTTCGTGAACATCATTGCGCAGTCATTCAGCGGCGAGTCAGCCATCCGGGCAGGCCAGGTGAACCTGTGGCCCAAGGGGTTCAACACCACCACCTACCAGCTGGTGCTGAACGACTCCCTGTTCTGGACGAACTACAAGAACACCGTGGTCTACACAGTGGTGGCCACCATCATCGCCATGGTGCTGACCACGTGCTACGCCTACGTGCTGTCAAAAAAACGGGTGCGCGGCCGCAAGTTCCTCATCGGCATCGCGGTTTTCACGATGTTCTTCAACGGAGGGCTCATCCCCAACTACGTCCTCATCTCCAGCCTGGGCATGACGAACTCGCTCTGGGCGATAGTGCTTCCCAACGCCATCTCCGTCTTCAACCTGCTGGTGATGAAATCGTTCTTCGAGAACCTTCCGGAAGAACTCGAGGAAGCCGCCCAGATTGACGGTCTCTCCACCTTCGGCATTCTGTTCCGTATTGTCCTGCCGCTGTCCAAAGCGGTCATGGCAACAATGGTGCTCTTCTACGCCGTCGCCTTCTGGAACGCCTGGTTCCAGGCCTTCCTCTACATGGACCGTGCGGATCTTTTCCCCGTCACGGTCTATCTCCGAAACCTCATAGCCGGTGCATCCAATGCGTCGTCTTCAGCCGGCGGCTCGGACCTCGCCCAGGTCGCCTCGAACATCCAATCGGTCACGATGGTCCTCACCGTGCTCCCGATCCTCTGCCTCTACCCCTTTGTCCAACGGTATTTCGTCTCGGGAGTCATGCTCGGTTCCGTCAAAGGCTGACGGCTCGGCACCTCCCGTTTACCGCCCCTCAACGCCGACCTGTCGGCAACGAAAGGAAAGACATGCTGTCCACACCCAGGAAGGTCCTTGCGGCAGGAGCGCTGGTCGCCCTTGTCGCCGGACTCACGTCGTGCTCGTCGAGCAGCGAAGCCGACGGCGCCGATGTTGCCGGCAAAGATGCCGGTGCCATGGCGGATTACAAAGCCGGCGACCAGTTCAAAGCCACGGAAGCCCTCGACTTCTCAATTCTGTTCAGCGACCACCCGAACTACCCGCTCAAGGAAGACTGGCTGTTCTGGGAAGAGCTGACCGAGCGGACCAACGTCACCCTGGAACCCACAGTGGTTCCCATGAGTGACTACGAGCAGAAACGCAGCCTGATCGTCGGTGCGGGCAACGCTCCGATGATCATTCCGAAGACGTACCCCGGCCAGGAAGAGGCGTTCGTGTCCTCGGGCGCAATCCTCCCCGTCTCGAAGTACCTCGACCTGATGCCGAACCTCTCGGAGAAAATCGAAAACTGGGGGCTTGAAGACAACATCGAGGGGCTCCGCCAGGCTGACGGCGAGTTCTATGTGCTGCCCGGAGTCCACGAGGCCGTCTGGCAGGACTACACGATTGCGGTCCGCACCGATGTCATGGAGGAACTCGGACTCGAGGATCCGAAGGACTGGGACGAATTCCGTGAGGTCCTGACGGCAATCAAGACCGCGAACCCCGATTCCTACCCGCTGTCGGACCGGTTCCAGGGCGACAGCCTCCTGAACATCATCTCCATGACCTACGGCGTTTCGGCCGGCTGGGGCTGGAACGCGGCATCCTGGAATGAAGACGACGAGAAATTCGAGTTCACCGGGACAACCGACGAGTACCGCGAGTTCGTTGAGTATGTGGCCGGACTGGTTGAGGACGGGCTGATCGATCCGGAGAGCTTCACACAGGATGATGAGTCAGCCAACCAGAAGTTCGTGAGCGGCAAGTCCTTCGCGATCAGCACCAACGCACAGACCCTCGTGAACGACTACCGGCAGGCCCTCAGCGATACCGTCCCGGGCGCCACTGTCTCGAAGATCCCGCTGCCGGCGGGACCGGCAGGCAACGTTGTGGCCGGAACCAGCCTTCTCGAGAACGGCATCATGATTAACGCCGAGGCTCTCGAGAGTGAGAACTTCACCGCCATGATGCAGTTCATTGACTGGCTCTGGTACTCGGAAGAGGGCATGGAATTCGCCAAGTGGGGCGTTGAGGGAACCACCTTCACCAAGGACGCGGACGGGAAGCGGACACTGGCCGCCGACGTCGACTACGTGAGCCTCAACGCGGGTGCACCGAAGCACCTGCAGAAGGACTTTGGATTCGGCGGCGGCGTCTTTGCCTACGGCGGAACGACGGACCTGCTCCAGTCAACGTTCTCCGAGGAGGAACTGGCCTTCCAGGACATCATGAAGGAGAAGGACGTCCTTCCGCTGGCTCCGCCGTTCCCGCTGGAAGAAGCGGAGCGCGAGCAGGCCACCCTGCTGGAGACGCCCCTCTCCGATACCGCCAAGCAGGCCACGCTGCAGTTTATTCTCGGCCAGCGTGATCTCTCCGAATGGGACAGCTACGTCGCTGAACTTGAGGGCAAGGGCATGGGCACGTACATCGACCTGGTGAACACCGCCTACGACCGCTACGCCGACAGCAAGTAGACCGCACGACAACATACAGATACCGGCAGCAAGCAGACGCCGTCACCGGGGCCCTCGCCGGGCCCCGGTGACCGCGGCATTTTTTCCCAGAAGGAGCAACAATGAGCCAAACGACAGACACCCTGACGTCCGGCACGCTGGGCCAGATCACGGCCGCCGTCTACCGGGTCCTCGTTCTGGAAATCCTCTTTCTGGCAGCTGCGTCGCCCGGGCTGGTCCTGCTGGTGACGCTGTCCCCCGATCCTTCAAACGCACCCCTCGCCGCACTGAGCCTCCTTCCGGCGGGCCCTGCGTTCGCCGCCGTGATCTTCGCGTGGCGCGCCAGCACCGGCGAGGAACACCTGGCGCCTGCCCAATCATTCTGGCGCGGGTACCGGCTCAACGCGGCCAGCACCCTCCGCTGGTGGTGGCTGGTGCTGACGGTCATCGCCATCCTCGGCATCAACGTCGCCTTCCTGGACTCCGTGATTCCGCCGGGGCTGCCGCTGGTGCTCGCAGGCGCCGCGCAGGGCGCAGTGTTCCTCCTCGTGGCCGTGGCCGCCCTTCACGCCATGGTGATCAACTCGCTCTACAACTTCCGCACCCGTGACATCCTCCGCCTCGCCTTTCGTCTGGTCCGGTCCTCTCACCGGGCCACCATCGGGGCCGCAGCCATCGTTATTGCGTGCGCCGGCGTCGTCGGCGTGGGGTCCGAACTCGCCCTTATCGCGCTGGCGTCGATCGTTGCGGCGGTTGTGCTGCAAAACGCCCATACCCTGACCACGGACATCGAGGAGAAGTACATCGCGTGAGCGGCACCAGCCCTATCCGCCCCGTCCTGCAGAACAAGGTGCTGTACGGCGGTGATTACAACCCCGAGCAGTGGCCGCCGAAGGTCTGGGAAGCGGACCACGCCGCCTTCGATCTTGCCGGCATTGACACTCTCACCCTCGGCGTCTTCGACTGGGCACTGATTTCCGCGGGCGAAGACGACTACGACTTCACCCTGCTGGACGCCGTCGTCGCCCGCGTTGCCGCCTCGGGGCGGCGGTTCGTCATGGCCACCGCCACCGGGGCACTTCCGCCGTGGCTGGCGCACCGGCATCCGGAGGTGAACCGCACCGACTTTGAGGGCCGCCGGCACGTCTACGGACAGCGGCACAACGCCTGCCCGAGCTCGCCGGTGTTCCGCAGGCTTTCGGCCCGCCTGGCCGGGAAGATCGCCGAACGGTACGCGGGCCATCCCCAGCTCGTTGCCTGGCACATCGGGAATGAGTACGGAGGCGCCTGCTACTGCGGCAACTGTGCCGCCGCCTTCCGCAGCTGGCTCCGGGAACGCTACCGGAGCCTGGACCGGCTTAATGAGGCATGGAACGCGGCCTTTTGGTCCCACACCTTCACCGACTGGGACGAGATTGTTCCGCCGAACGCACTGAGCGAGCACTGGCGCGGCCAAAACCACACGGCCTTCCAGGGGATCACCCTCGACTATCTCCGGTTCATGTCAGAGGCGATGCTGCAGAACTTCGTGGAGGAGAAGGCCGCGATCCGCGAGCATGACGCCTCGACCCCCGCCACGACCAATTTCATGGGCATGTACCGGCCCATCGACTACCACCGCTGGGCTGAACAACTGGACTTCGCATCGTGGGACAACTATCCGCCCACCGACCGGTCCGAGGCACGGATGGCGTTCACGCATGACCTCATGCGCGGGCTCAAGGGCGGCGATCCGTTCTGGGTGATGGAGCAGACGCCCACCATCACGGCGAGCCGTGACATCAACCCCGTAAAACGTCCGGGGGTGCTGCGGCTGTGGTCGTGGCAGTCCGTTGCCCACGGAGCGGACGCGGTGCTGTATTTCCAGATGCGCCAGTCACGCGGCGCCTGCGAAAAGTACCACGGAGCCGTGCTGGACCACTCCGGGCGCACTGACACGCGTGCCTTCCGCGAGGTGGCGGAACTCGGGGCGGACTTCCGCCGGGTGGGAGACGCCGTCCTCGGCGCCCGCACCCCGGCCCGGGCCGCACTGCTGTTCGACTGGGACAGCTGGTGGGCCTCCGAGATGACCGACGGCCTGAACCGCACGGTGAGCTATCCCCAGGTTGTCCTTGCATATCACCGTGCCCTCTGGGAGGCGGGCGTCCAACTCGATGTTGTCCCGGTGGATGCGCCGCTCGACGGATACGACGTCGTCGTCGCCCCGCTGCTGCACATGATCAAGGGTGATACGGCGGAGCGGCTCCGGGCGGTGGCGGAACGCGGCGGATCCGTTGTCTCCACGTTTCATTCCGGAAGGGTGGACCAGGACACCAACGCTTTCCTCACCGATGTGCCGGGGCCGCTCGCTTCGCTGTTCGGAGTGCGCGTGGAGGAGACTGATTCGCTGCCCGACGACGTCGTGAACCGGATCTCGCTGTCCGGCGCCGGAGGGGAGCGGACCGTTACCTCGCGCAGCGTCTTTGAAATCCTCGTTGCCGAGGGAGCCGAGGCGGTTGGCACCTACAATGATGACTTTTACGCCGGGAGGCCCGCCGTGACCAGGAAGCCGTTCCCGGCCGGCGGGGCCGCCTGGTATGTGGGCACCCTGCTGGATCAGAACGGGCTTTCGTCCATTCTCCGGTCCGTCCTCGCCGAGCAGGGCCTCATCGGCCCGTACGCCGACGAACCCGAGCTGGAATTCACCGTCCGGTCGCTCGAGGACGTCCGCACGTCCTTCCTGCTCAACCACGCTGACACCCCGGTCACCGTCCAGGCGCATGCCGCGGGCACCGATCTTCTCACCGGACGGGTTCTTGCCGCCGGCGAGCAGATCACCCTCGCGCCCAAGGACGTCGTGGTGCTCCGCGAGGCATAGCCAGGCCCGTGCGGCGGCTACGCCGCGGTAATCCAGGTGCCGCGGTGCATCACGCCGGCCGGACGCAGGCCGGCATCCAGCAGCAGCACGTCGGCGGCGGCGCCTGCGGCGAGCGTGCCGATCTGTCCGGTCCTGCCGAGCACCCGTGCGGGAACCTCGGTGGCGGAATGCAGGGCGAGCTCCAGCGGTACCCCGGCGGCCACGGCGTTGCGCACCAGATCCAGCATGCTGGCGGTGCCGCCGGCAAGGGAGCCGGAGGGCAGCCGGGCCACACCGCCGCGGACCCGGACCTCGGCCGGCCCCAGCCGGTACGATCCGTCGGCGAGTCCGGCCGCCGCCATGGCGTCCGTCACCAGCACGATATTCTCGGCCCCCAGCAGTTCAAACATCGCGGCGACGACTATCGGATCAAGATGGATGTTGTCGGCGATCAGCTCCACGACGGCGGTCCCGGCACGGGCCGCGCGCAACGCTGCGGTGACGGCGCCGGGGGAGCGGTGGTGGATCGGGTCCATGCCGTTGAACAGGTGCGTGACCGTCGGAACCCGGCCCGCCAGTCCGGCGGCTGCCCGTGCCAGGGAGGCGCCGGCGGCGTCAGCTGCTGCAGCGGTGTGCCCCACCGACGGCACCACCGAATGCGCGGCAAGCAGGTCCACGAGTTCATCGGAGCCGGGGAGCTCCGGGGCATACGTCATGGTCCGCAGGTGACCGCCGCCTGCGGAAATGAGTTCCCCGGCGAAATCCGGGTCGGGGGAGCGCAGCCAGTGCGGGTCCTGGGCGCCGCAGCGGGCCGCAGCGAGGAAAGGCCCTTCCAGATGGATGCCGGCAATGTCGCCGGCCGAGGCCAGCCCGGCGAGCATCTCCAGGCCGGAGAGCAGGTCCGCGGGGGCAGCGGTGACCAGACTGGCCAGCACGGTGGTGGTTCCGGCGGCATGCATCCGATGCAGCGCGGTGCGGGCAGCGGCAGCGTCAGCGGAGGGGAAGTCGACGCCGTAGCCTCCGTGGCAGTGAAGGTCCACGAGTCCGGGAACGGCCAGCTGCCCGGGAGTGAGTGTGATGGTGTTGGGTTCATTCCCGGCCGGGACGCCGGCTGCCGACAGCGCAGCGGACAGCCCGGACTCGGGCCCTGCGTAGAGGATTCCCGTTCCGGCAACGGCGACGGCGCTGTCCGCCAAGATCTCGGACCCCACCAGTGCCCTGCCGCGAAGAACAGTGACGGGCGGGGAAGCGAGGGCGGTCACTGTCCGCCCTCACCGGCAGCGGACCCGGTTGCGAACCCGGTCGGGAGTCCGGCTGCGGCAGCCCGGTCCAGCAGCACGGTGACGCGGGGATGCAGCTGGAGGGCGGAGGCCGGGCAGTCCGGACTGACCGGTCCCTGCAGCGCCCGGGCGATGATGTCGGCCTTGTCGGCGCCGTGCGCAATGAGGAGCAGCTCCCGGGCATCCAGAATGGTGCCGATGCCCTGGGTCAGGCAGCGGGTGGGCACCTGATCGGGGGAGTCGAAAAAGCGGGCGTTGGCGCGCCGGGTCCGTTCGGCGAGCTGCTCCACGCGGGTGCGTGAATCCAGTGCGGCGCCGGGTTCGTTGAAGGCAAGGTGCCCGTTGTGGCCGATGCCGAGGATCTGCAGGTCCACGCCGCCCGCAGCGCGGATGGCCCGCTCATAGTCCCGTGCAGCTTCGTCCAGATCGGCGGCGGCGACATCGGGAACACGAACGGATCCCGGCCGGAGGCCCAGCCGCCGGACCACCTCGGTGTCGATAACTGCTGCGTAGCTGCGGGGATCTCCCGGTGGCAGACCAACGTACTCGTCCAGGGCGAAACCGCGGACGCGGGAGAAATCCAGGCCGAATTCCGCCAGGGCGTCATAGAGCGGCAGGGGGGAGGAGCCGGTGGCAAAACCGAGCACGGCGTCGGGCTTGGCCTCCACGCAGTCCCGCACGAGGGCCGCTCCCGCAGCCCCGGCTGCTTCCCTGCTGTCCAGGGTCAAAACCTTCATTGTGTCTTCCTTCGAATCGGTAGCTGCCTGCGCTGCGGTCATCGGTTGACCAGCTCGGCAATAGCTTCACGGATGCCGTCGAAATGGCTGTTGATCCGCTCCGAGGCCAGCACCTTGTCCCCGGCCCGTACGGCTTCGAAGATCTCCCGGTGCATCTGTGCGGTGGCGTGCAGGCTGGCAGCCTTCATGCCGGCCTCGGCGTGGATCCGGCTGTAGACATCCCAGAACACCGACATGAGGTGGGTCAGCAGTTCATTGCCCAGCGGCTCGAAAAGCTGCCGATGGAACTCCGAGTCCACGGCAGCCAGGGCGCGGCCCTGGTCGGCGAGTGATTCCATCTCCTCCACCGTGGCCTCAATGCGCGCCAGATGCGCGGCAGTCATGAGGCTCATGGCCTGGCCGATCAGTCCGGATTCCAGGGTTTGCCGGACATCCACCAGCTCCAGTGCTTCCTTGCCCTGCTGCCTGAGCGAGAGCCGTCCGCGGAAACTCAGCCCTGCGGTCAGAGCATCAAAGTTGGTGGGAGCAACGAACATGCCGTAGCCGTGGCGGATTTCCACCACGCCCAGGGCCTGCAGTACCTTCAGCGATTCCCGCAGGGTATTGCGGCCCACGCCCAGTGCCGAGCAGAGCTCCGCCTCGGTGGGCAGCGGGCTTCCGGCCTGCAGCTTGCTGTCCAGAATCAGCTCCATGATGTCGCTCTGCAGGGCCGCCAGCCGAGCCTGCGCACTGAAACGCGGCGGCCTGGCTTCCAAGCGGGCAGGGGGTGCGGGGAAGGAATGGTCCGCCGTGCCGGGCATCGGCGCTGGGGTGTCGCTCACCAAAATCGGAACTCCTCCGTCAAAAAGGTCTTCGGGCAATCTTCACAGGGATCGGCCGCGCAGAGCAGCGCCGTGGATGTTCTGCCGGGTCACAAATGTGACGTGCTTGACCCCCGCTTGTGATTCAGCCTACAGTCTACTCAACCCGCATGGGATGTCCTACGTCCGATATCCACATCACACCCCCTGAATGGTGAGGCACCTTGATGACAACTTCAGCAAGCACCGGTTTCCTCCGGAGCGCAAGCCGCCGAGACTTCCTCCGAATTGCCGGCGTCCTGGGCGCGGCTTCAGCCTTCGCGGGGTCGATCGCGGCCTGCAGCCCCGGCGGTTCAGCTGCCGGCACCGCAACCGGCGCCGCCGCAGATTCCATTGAGGCCGGTATTTCCTACTCGCTTTCCACCGGCTTCGACCCGATGACCGCCACGGGTGCCACCCCCGTCGCAGCAAACCTGCACATCTTCGAAGGGCTGACCGAGCTGCACCCGGCCACCCGCGAACCGTATCTCGCCCTCGCCGCCGCCGAACCGGAGAAGGTCGACGAAACCACCTACCGGGTCACGCTTCGGGAAGGTGCCACCTTCCATAACGGGGAGCCCGTCACCGCTGACGACGTCGTCTACTCCTTTGAGCGGGTCCTGGATCCGGCCAACAAGTCACTTTTCGCCGGCTTTGTCCCCTTCATCGCCTCCGTCACCGCCGACGGCGACGCGGTGGAGTTCAAGCTGAAATACCCCTTCGCTGAATTCGGCCCGCGCATTTCCGTGGTCAAGGTGGTTCCCAAGGCCCTGGCCGCAAACCAGGCCGCCTTTGACCTGGCACCGGTCGGCAGCGGACCCTACAAGTTTGTCTCCGCGGTCAAGGAAGACCGGATCATCTTCAAGAAGTTCGAGGAATACAACGGCTCCTATCCGGCCAAGGTCACCGACATGACGTGGCTGCTGCTGGCGGACCCGGCAGCACGCGTGGCCGCTGTCCCGTCCCGGACCCAGGCGATCGAGGACATTCCCTACCTGGATGTGGACCAGCTCAAGGCCAAGCTGGACGTGGAATCAGTGCAGTCCTTCGGGCTGCTCTTCATGATGTTCAACTGCGCGTCGGAAAAGTTCGCCGACAAGCGGGTGCGGCAGGCACTGCACTACGCCACCAACACCGAGGACATCATCTCCAAGGCCCTGCTCGGCAACGCGGCTGCCGCCACCTCCTACTTCCAGAAGGGCCACCCCTCCTACACCGAGGCCGGCACCGTCTACGGCTACGACCCGGAAAAGGCCAAGGCCCTGCTCAAGGAAGCCGGAATGGAAAACCTGAGCCTGACGCTCACCTCCACCGACGCCGGCTGGGTCACCAAGGTGACTCCTCTGATCAAGGAAAGCTGGGACGCGATCGGCATCACCACCACGCTGGAGCCGCTGCAGTCGGCCGCTGTCTACGCCCCGGAAAAGGTGGGCGGTCAGAACTTCGACGTGCTGATCGCCCCAGGCGACCCCTCCGTCTTCGGCAACGACGGTGACCTGCTGCTGAGCTGGTTCTACCGCGGCGACACCTGGGCGAAGAACCGCATGGCCTGGTCCGGAACCCCGGAGTACGCGGAGGTCCAGGCAAAGCTGGACGAGGCCGTGCAGCTGGACCCGGCGGAGGCGAAGAAGCTGCACGCCGCCGTCGTCGACATCGTGGCCGAAGAGGTGCCGCTGTACCCGCTGTTCCACCGCCAGCTCCCCACCGCCTGGGACAGCGGAACGCTTGACGGCTTCCAGCCCCTCCCGACCACCGGACTCTCCTTCGTAGGCGTAGGCCGGAAGTAAGACCCCGGCCTGCCGGACGCAGGGACGTCCCCCCGCGAGCTCCGCGTCCGGCAGCCCGGCCCCGCACCACCTTGGAGAAATAAAACATGGCAACACTATTGCGCCTGCTGGGCCGCAGGCTGGCAGCACTGCCGTTCATGCTGCTGGGCGTGACCATCATGGTCTTTATCGTCCTGTCAGTCATCCCGGCAGACCGGGCCACCGCCGTCCTGGGCGAAAACGCCAGTGAAGAGGCCAAGGATGCCTTCCGCGAGGACCGCGGCCTGAACGACTCCCTGTTTGTCCAGTTCCTGCGGTATCTGGGCGGCGTGGTGCGGCTGGACTTCGGCTTCACCAACCCGCCGGAGGAGTCCGTGGCGTCCAAGATCGCGGCCGCGTTCCCGGTCACCCTGCAGCTGACCCTGCTCGGGATCCTGCTGGCCGTGTTCCTGGCCCTGGTGCTGGGCGTGACCAGCGCCCTGTACCGGGACCGCTGGCCGGACCAGGCCATCCGCGTCTTCTCCATCGCAGCGATCGCGACGCCGTCGTTCTGGCTGGCCATCCTGCTCATCCAGTGGTTTGCTCTGCCCGCCGGCTCCATCTTTCCCACCGGCGGCCTGGACTGGGCCGACCAGTACGGGTTTGTCGGCTGGCTGTACTCCATGGCGCTGCCTGCCCTGGCTCTGGGCCTGCCGGTCTCCGCGTCCCTCATCCGGGTGGTGCGCACCTCGATGGTAGAGGAGCTGGACCGCGACTATGTCCGCACCGCCATCGGCAACGGCGTGCCGTACCGGACCGTGGTGGCCCGGAACGTCCTGCGCAACGCCCTGGTCACGCCGGTGACCGTCCTGGGCCTGCGCATCGGCTACCTGCTCGGCGGCGCCGTGGTGATCGAGAAGATCTTCAACCTCAACGGCATGGGAGACCTGATCATCGTCGGGCTGAACACCTCGGACACCAACCTCGTCCAGGGCGCCGTGCTGACCATCGCCGTGGCCTTCGTCGTCGTGAACATCCTGGTGGATGTCCTCTACGTGCTCATCAATCCCCGGATCCGGACGGTATAAACCATGCGCAACGGACTCGCTGAACGGCTCGCCTCCTCCGGTGCCCGCTTCACCTCCCTCAACCTCAGCTCCAAACTCGCCCTGGGCTTCCTGGTCCTGGTGGCCTTCATCGCCGTCACCGGGCCCATGCTCGCTCCGTTCGGCGAGAACGAATCCAGTGCCCCGGTGCTTCCGCCCGGCGGCGAGCATCTGATGGGCACCGACGGCAACAGCTACGACGTCTTTTCCCGGCTGCTGTACGGCGCCCGGGTTTCCGCCGCCATCGGCCTCGGATCGGTACTTGTCGCCGTCGTCCTCGGCGCAACCCTGGGCGCACTCGCAGCGACCTCGCGCAAGTGGGTCAATGAAGGCATCATGCGTGTCTTGGACATCATGATGGCGTTCCCCGGCATCGCCCTGGCCGCCGCCCTGCTCTTTGCCCTCAAGGACCATTCGGTGGCCCTCTTCGGCTCGACCGTTCCGGTCATCATTTTCGCCATTGCCATTGTCTACACGCCCCAGCTCGCCCGGGTGGTCCGCGCCAATGTCCTGGCCCAGTACGGCGAGGACTACGTGCGCGCCGAACGCGTCATCGGAGCCGGCCGCCTGTTCATCCTCACCAAGCACGTGGTCCGCAACACCGCAGCCCCCGTACTCGTTTTCGCCACCGTCATGGTGGCCGATGCGATCATCCTTGAAGCCTCGCTGTCCTTCCTCGGCGCCGGCGTCCAGCCGCCGTCGGCGTCCTGGGGAAACGTGATGGCGGACGGCCGCAACGTGGTCTTCAGCGGTGCCTGGTGGCCGACGACGTTTGGCGGCATCGCCATTCTGCTCACCGTCCTGGCGCTGAACATCCTCGCCGAAGGCCTCACCGACGCGATGGTGAACCCGCGGCCCCGCCGTGCGGCACCGGTGAAGGACGCGCCGGTGAAGGACGCGGCGGTGAAGGACGCGGCGGTTGCCGTTCCCGCTCCGGCCGCTGCCGCCGTCGTCGCACCCGCCGGCGTCGTCGCTCCTGCCGCCGCCGAGGGTGTGGTGGTGGAACCCAATGCCACCGTCCTCAGCGACGACGCCGACGTCGGAACCCGGATCAACCAGCCCGGGTCCCTGGCCGCACTGGCGCAGGAACTGAACCTGCTGGCCGAAGTGGAAAAGCGCCGCACCGACCGGCTGCCCGCCGTTTCCGCCGACGCGCCGGTCATCCTCGAAGTCCGCGACCTGTCCATCCGCTTCCCCGGCCGCTACGGCGACACCGCCATTGTGGACCGCGTCAGTTTCACCGTCCGCGAGGGCGAAACCATGGGACTGGTGGGGGAGTCCGGCTGCGGAAAGTCGATCACCTCACTGGCCATCATGGGACTGCTGCCGCCCACAGCGGTGCTCTCCGGTTCCATCACCTTCAACGGGAAGGAACTGCTGACCAACGACAAGCGCGAGCGCGACCAGCGCTACCGCGGACTGCGCGGCGAGCAGATCGCCATGGTCTACCAGGACGCACTGAGCTCGCTGAATCCGTCCATGCTGATCAAGGACCAGCTGCTGCAGCTGACCCGGCGCAACGGCCGCAAGTCCCCGCGCGAGCTGCTGGAACTGGTCAAACTGGACCCGGAGCGGACGCTGAAGAGCTACCCGCATGAACTCTCCGGCGGACAGCGCCAGCGCGTCCTCGTGGCCATGGCCCTGTCCCGTTCACCGAAGATCATCGTGGCGGACGAGCCCACCACCGCGCTGGACGTCACCGTCCAGAAACAGGTGGTGGACCTGCTCAACGAGCTGCGCGAGGAACTTGGCTTTGCCATGGTCTTCGTCAGCCACGACCTGGCCCTGGTGGCGTCCCTGGCACACCGGATCACGGTGATGTACGCGGGGCAGGTGGTGGAATCCGCGGATTCCTCCGAGCTGATGCGCAACCCGCACCACGAATACACCCGGGGCCTGCTGGGCGCCGTGCTGTCGATCGAATCCGACGCCGACCGCCTGCACCAGATCCAGGGCACCGTCCCGTCGCCGCGCGAGTTCGCGGCCGGAGACCGCTTTGCCGAACGGTCCCTGCGCCCGGACGCCGATCCGGACCAGGTTCTCTCCTTTGTCCGGGTGGGCGAGGGCGAGCATTACTGGGCCAGCCACCTGACCGAGAGCCACAACGACGACGGCGCCGCCCTGGCCGCCGCCGGTACCAGTGCCGAAGGACAAGCATGAGCACCGATTCCCTGAGAACAGATTCCACGGGCACAGATTCCACGGGCGCCGTTTCCACGGGCGCAGAGACGTCCGCCGGGAACACCCCGGTCCTGGAACTGCGCGGACTCAAGGTCCACCACCGCACCCGGACCGGATCGATTTTCCGGCCCAACATCGTCAAGGCGGTGGACGGCGTGGACTTCACCGTCCGCCGCGGGGAAACCGTGGGCGTGGTGGGGGAATCCGGCTGCGGCAAGTCCACGCTGGCCTCCGTGCTGGTGGGGCTGCAGGAACCCACCGCCGGGCAGGTGCTGTTCCACGGCAAGCCGATCAGCACCCGCCGGGCCTCGGACCGGAAGCGCTTCGGCCAGGACGTCGCCGTCGTCTTCCAGGACCCGTCCACCGCACTGAATCCGCGGATGACCATCCAGGACATCCTCACCGATCCGCTGCAGGTCCACGGCATCGGCGACGCGCGGTCGCGGGCCGCGAAGGTCAAGGACCTGCTGGCGTTGGTGGGCCTGCCCTACACCGCCGCCGAAGTTACCCCGCACCAGGTGTCCGGCGGGCAGCGCCAGCGCGTGGCCATTGCCCGGGCCCTGGCCCTGGACCCGGCGGTCATCGTGGCCGATGAACCGACCTCGGCCCTGGACGTTTCCGTCCGGGCCCAGGTGCTGAACCTGCTGGCAGACCTGAAGAGGGAACTGAACCTGGGCATGGTGTTCATTTCGCACGATATCCAGACCGTCCGCTACGTCTCCGACCGGATCTGCGTCATGTACTACGGCCGGATCGTCGAAGAGGGGCCGGCCCAAGGCATCTTCGCGAACCCCCGCGACGAGTACACCCGCAAGCTCCTGGGCGCCGCGCCCAGCCTGCTGCACCCCTGATTTTTCACCCCGTTCCACCGCACCAACCATTACCAGCACTTTGGAGATATCCGTGGCCTCTCAGCCCATCCGCCGGTTCACCGGCGTCATCCCGCCCGTCGTCACCCCGCGTGCCGCTGACGGCAGCATCGACACCCATTCCCTGACCCGGGTCACCAAGCACCTGCTCGAGGGAGGCGTGCACGGCCTGTTTGTCCTGGGCTCCTCCGCCGAAGTGCCGTACCTGACCAACGACGAGCGCGACCTGGTGGTCAGCACCATTGCCGGCGTCAATGCCGGTGAGGTTCCGCTGATCGTGGGCGCTTCCGAGCAGACCACCAACCGCGTCATTGAAGAAGGCCGGAAAATGGTGGGCCTGGGCGCCGACGCACTTGTGGTGACGTCCCCGTTTTACGCACTGACCAGCGCGCAGGAAACCGACACCCACTTCCGCAGCATCCACGCTGCCCTCGACGTGCCGCTCTTCGCCTACGACGTGCCCGTGCGCACCAACTACAAGCTGCCGCTGGACCTGCTCATCCAGCTGGGCCGGGACCAGGTGATTGCCGGCGTCAAGGATTCCTCCGGCGACGACGTGTCCTTCCGCCAGCTTGTCCTCGCCGCACGCTCGATCGACAACTTCTCCATCTTCACCGGCCATGAAGTAGTGGTGGACGGCGCCCTGCTCGGCGGCGCCGACGGCGTCGTGCCCGGCCTGGGCAACGTGGACCCGGCCGGTTACCGCCGGCTGTACGACGCCGCTGCCGGCGGCAACTTTGCTGCCGCCGCAGCCGAACAGGACCGCCTGGCGGACGTCTTCAACATTGTCTACACCCCCACCCCGGGCCGCGTTTCCGGCGGAGCTGCCGGGCTGGGCGCCTTCAAGACCGCACTCATGCTGATGGGCGTCATCGACACCAACATCATGTCCGCACCGATGGTGAACCTGAACGACGCGGAAACAGCCGCCATCCGGACCATCCTTGAGCGCAACGGCCTGATCTAGCCATGCCTGCGGCCAAACTGATGCCTCCTGCCCGGCGCTGCGTCATCGGGGTGGATCTGGGCGGCACCAAAACGGCCGCCGGCATTGTCGACGCCGGCGGCACACTGCACGCCGTCGAGTCCCGCCCCACCCCGGCCACCGCCGGAGCGGCGGCGATCCTGGCCACCGCCGTCGGGCTCGTTACCATGTTGCTGGCACGGGCCCGGGCCTTGGGGCTGGAGCCGGCGGCAGTGGGCATCGGCTCGGCCGGTGTCATCGACTCCCGGGAGGGGTCGGTGGTTTCGGCCACCGATTCCCTCACCGGCTGGGCCGGCACTCCGCTGGCGGCGCACCTGGCCCAACACACCGGACTGCCCGCCTACGCGGTCAACGACGTGCACGCCCACAACCTGGGCGAGCACTGGCTCGGCGCCTCGGCCGGCGCGGACTCCAGCCTGCTCGTGGCGGTGGGCACCGGCGTCGGCGGCTCCCTGATTCTGGCGGGCGAACCGCATCTGGGCGCGCGGGCAGTGGCCGGGCACGTGGGGCATCTGGCCTCGCCCTACGCGCACGACGACGGCGGCCGGGCGCTGCCGTGCAGCTGCGGCCGGGCCGGGCACGTGGAAGCGATTGCCTCCGGACCCTCCATCCTTAACCTGTACCGGCGGCTGGCCGGTGAGGCTGCCTCCGGCGCCGGGTCAGCCCGGGAGGTCGCTGCCCGCGCCGCCGCCGGTGATCCTGCCGCCGTCCGGGCCTTCACACTCGGTGCAGCAGCCGCCGGACAAGCCGTGGGCGGGCTCGCCAACGTGCTGGATCCGTCCGTCGTGGTGATCGGCGGCGGCGTGGCCGAGGCCGGTGATCTGTGGTGGGCCCCGTTCCGGGCGGCGCTGCGGGCCGAGCTGATGGACCCGCTGGACGGACTGCCCGTGGTTCCGGCTGCCCTCGGCACCAACGCCGCACTGGTGGGAGCCGCCAGACTTGCCTTTGACCGCCTTGCTTCTGCCCCGACCGCACCACCCCTGGAGAACTCCCATGCTTGACCTGACCACCCTGCAGTCCCGGCTGATCGTTTCCTGCCAGGCGTATCCGGGGGAGCCGCTGCGTGATCCGCGGACCATGGCGCAGATGGCGCAGGCCGCCGTCAACGGCGGGGCCGCAGCTGTCCGGATCCAGGGCATCCGGGACCTGGAGCAGACCCGCGTTGCCGTGGATGTGCCGATGATCGGGCTGTGGAAAGACGGCGCCGACGGCGTCTTCATCACTCCCACGCTCGAGCATGCGCTGGCCTGCGCTGCGGCGGGTTCGGACATTGTCGCCATTGACGGAACCCGCCGGCCCCGGCCGGACGGACGCAGCCTCGCCGGTACAATCGCCGCCCTGCATGAGCAGACCGGGGTGCTGGTGATGGCCGACTGCGGATCGGCTGCCGATGCGAAGGCCGCCGCCGACGCCGGAGCGGACCTGATCGGCACCACCCTCGCCGGCTACACCGGTGAACGGGACAAAACCGACGGCCCCGACCTGGAACTGCTCGCCGAGATTGCGGCCCTGGACCTGGGCGTGCCGCTGATCGCCGAGGGCCGGATCCATACCCCGGCGCAGGCGCGCGCCTGCCTGGAGGCGGGGGCGTTCGCCGTCGTCGTCGGGACCGCCATCACGCATCCGACCACGATTACCGGGTGGTTTGCCGGCGCGCTGCAGGGTTAGGGTGCTGCGGGGGTAGGTGCTGCACGGCTAAAGTCCGAGGGACAGCTGATCGAAAGGACACCATGGACCTCGAGGACCTTCTCGCGGCACTGAACGACGGCCGGACCATCACCGGAGGTTCCCCGCTGCACGCGGCGATGCACCAGGTCAGCCAGGAAGCACTGCGCATCACGGGCGAGCTGAACAGCGGGTACCAGGAACCGGCCCGGGTCCGGGAACTCCTGGCGCAGCTGACCGGCAGGGACATCGACGAAACCGTGACTGTCTTTCCGCCGTTTTCCTCGGACTTCGGAAAGAACACCACCATCGGAAAACGCGTCTTCATCAATGCCGGATGCAAGTTCCAGGACCAGGGCGGGGTGGTCATCGGGGATGACTGCCTCATCGGCCACAACACCGTGCTGGCCACGCTCAATCACGATCTCGACCCCGCCCGCCGCACTGACATGCATCCGGCGCCCATCGTCATCGGACGCAACGTGTGGATCGGATCCAACGCGACCGTGCTGCCCGGAGTCTCGATTGGTGAGAACGCCGTCATTGCTGCTGCTTCCGTGGTGACCAGGGACGTGCCGGCGAACTCGGTGGTGGTCGGTTCGCCGGCACGGGTGGTGCGCACGCTTTAGCCGGGGCGGCCCCTGTTGGGAGTGTTTCCTGTTGGTAGTGTTTCCTGTTGGTAGTACAGATAACAGGGTCAAGATCGGACTTTACGCCCCTTATCTGTACTAGCGACCCTGGGGAAAGCGGACTTCGGGAAAGGGGCTCCCGGGAAAGCGGACTCCGGGAAATCCGGAACGGCCGTGCCGCCCCTCAGGGGTCCGAAGTGCTGCGGGGGATCAGCGGCTGCTCGGCCCGGACCTGCATTTCCTGCACGGCCCAGGTGTTGCCGTCCGGATCCGAGAAACCGAAGAACGTTCCGCCGTCGCGCGGGTCAATGACGGTCACTTCACTGGCTTCCACGCCGCGGCCAACCAGCTCCTCGCGGGCCGCCCGCGCGTCGGAGACCACCAGCTGCATGCCGCTCATCGATCCGGGCTCCATCTGTTGCTGGGACGGCAGATTGCCGATCACGATGGAACAGCCCGATCCCGGCGGTGTCAGCTGCGCGAAATCCATGTCCCCGTTGACGGTGCGGTGATCCAGGTTGAATCCAATCCGGTCCCGGTAAAAGGTGACGGCCCGGTCCAAGTCGCTGACCGGCAGGACCACCACCTCCAAGGTCCAGTCCATGAGTGCTCCTACCTTCTGCTCGCGGTTATGCGGTTAGGTTCCGGCCCGGCTTCCGCCCAGGACTTCGTCGAGCTGGTCATAGCCCTCGGACATCCCGGTTTCCATGCCTTCGGCAGCGAAACCGTCCCGGGCCTCCAGCGTGGGGAACACGGAGCGGCCGGCGAGTTTGCTCCTGCCGCCGGGCAACTCCGTGAACGTAGCGTATTCGAGCGTTACGGCGTCCGGATACCCTTCGTACTCGAAGGTCTGGAGCAGGAATTCATTCTCCCGGACGGAATGGAACACTCCGCGGAAGGCGTACTCGGCGCCGTCGTCCCCTGCCTGCACAAAGCGGTAGGCGCCGCCCGGACGAGGCTCAAATACGTCGATGCTGGTGCTCAGCCCGCGCGGACCGATCCACTGCGCGTAGAGTTCCGGATCCACGTGGGCGCGGAATACTTCGTGCACCGGAAAATCAAACTCCCGTTCGTACTCCACGAAGGGCGTTCCCTCCGGGGCATTAACAGTCAGCGGATTGCTCACGGTGCACCTTCTCCCTGCAGAGCGCCTTCCTGGAGTTGGGCGAGCAGCTCGTCGAGCCGGTCAAAGCCCTCGGCCACGCCGCCTTCCATGCCGGATGCAGCCATGCCGTCGCGGGCCTCCATGGAGGGGTAGACGGAATGGGCGCTGATGCGGGTGCGGCCGCCGTCGAGCTGTTCCAGCGTCATGAACTCAATGCTTACGACGTCGGGATAACCGGAAAACTCGAACGTCTGGACGGCAAATTCGTTCTCCCGCACCGTGTGGAAGATGCCGCTGAACGTGTACGGCACGCCGTCCGGACCGGTGTGGATGTAGCGGTAGGAACCGCCGGTGCGGAAGTCATAGTGTTCGATCTCCATTTTCATGCCCCGCGGACCGAGCCACTGAACAATGAGATCCGGGTCCTCATAGGCGCGGAAGACCTGGGAAACCGGATAGTCCGCCTCGCGGGAAAAGTTGATGAAGGGAAGTCCGTCAGGGACGTTGAGCTCCAGAGCGTTGGTCATGATGGATCCTTTGCCTGGCGGCCGCCGGGAGCGGCCTGGCTGCGAAGCACGGCATCAAGGCCGCGGAACTGCTCCTCGCGGACCAGCCGGTACTGGCCGATCCATGCGGTGAGCGCCTCCAACCGTGCGGGGTTCAGATGGACGGGCCGGCGCTGGGCGTCACGGCTTCTCGTGACAAGCTGTGCCTGCTCAAGGACCTGAATGTGCTTCGAGACGGCCTGCTTGGACATCTCGAAGGGTTCCGCCAATTCGTTGACCGTTGCAGGGCCCCGGGACAGCCGGGCAATAATCTGGCGGCGGGCCGGATCGGCCAGAGCCAGGAAGGCCCTGTCCAGGAGAGGGTCATCGCCGTTGGATTTCATGCAGTCGGTCAGCTTCTGTCGTTGTAATCAAGGTGCTGGTTGTTCAACCTTTCGGTTGATTACGAAGCTACGCGCGTTGCCCGGGAGAGGTCAAGGGTGGCGGGTGAAGTCTTTTTCGGGCTGCTGCTTAGCTCGTTCAAGCGGTCCTGCCGGGGTGCGGTATTCCCAGCCGCAGCGGCGGCCCGGAGAATGGAACGAGCAAGCTACGCGCTTAGTCGAGGAGCCCCGGCCCCGGTTGCCGGGTGCCGGCGGCTCCGGTTGGGATCAGCAATGACCAGTTCGGTTACACCTTCACATCCGCGCGGCGAACCCGCCTTTCACTGGGGCAGTTTCGTTTTCGGGCTCATCATGCTGCTTCTGGTCATCGCCCAGGGTGTCGCGTCCGGCCTGCCCGGATACGTGGGAATGGCCGGACTGATCCTGCTGCTGACCGGACTCTATGCTTTCTTCACGAAACGGCCGTCCTGGCTCTGGCTGCACCACCGCCGCGATGCCGCCATCGTCGGCGTTATCGGGCTGGCGGCCTTTATCCTGGCGCTGGGGATACACCTGGGGCGCGTGTAGCCGGGAACGGTGCTTCAAAAACCCACGGCTCGCGGGGCAGCCGCGCCACGGAGAAGGCGGCGAGTGCGTCGTCGAGCGGGCCGGGCGGCAAACCCAGCGAGGCCAGGATCAGGTTCCGCACACCGTCCGTGTCCATGCCGGCGCCGGCGAGCGCGCCGAGGGTGATGGCGCCGTCGCGCTTGGCCAGCCGCTGGCCGCGCGGATTAAGGACCAGGGGAACATGGACGTACTCCACCGGAGGCAGGCCCAGCAGCGAGGCCAGGTAGGCCTGCCGCGGTGTGGAACTGAGCAGGTCCCCGCCGCGGACCACCTGGTTGATGCCCTGGGCGGCGTCGTCGATAACCACCGCGAGGTTGTAGGGCGGAACGCCGTCATTGCGCAGGAGCACCAGATCATCCACCGGTCCGGTAAAGCTGCCGTGCAGCACGTCGGTTACCGTGAACTCCCCGACCCCGCTGCGCAGGCGCAGTGCGGCGGGACGCAGCTGCCGCCGTCGCGCCCGTTCGTCTTCGCTGAGATGGCGGCAGGTTCCGGGATAGGCGCCGGGCGGGGCATGGGGAGCGCGCGGTGCGTCGGCGATTTCGCTGCGGGTGCAGAAGCACTCGTACACGAGGCCCTGCTCGGCCAGCCGTCCGATGGCCTGCAGATAAAGATCCGTGCGTTCCGACTGCCGCACCGGGGCGGCATCCCAGGTGAGCCCGACGGCGGTGAGGTCACGCAGCTGCCCTGCCTCGGTCCGCGAGCGCTCGGGATCCAGGTCTTCCACCCGGAGCAGGAAACTCCGCCCGGTGGACCGGGCAAACAGCCAGGCAAGAATGGCTGTCCGGAGGTTGCCGACGTGCAGATCTCCGGTTGGGCTCGGGGCGAAACGGCCCGCACCTGCGGTCATGGAGGCGGCGGGGGATCGGAGCACCCCTCCAGCTTACAAAACCCCGGCTTACCGCACCGCTCAGTCCAGGTGGAGGTCCAGGTGCAGGGGAACGGCCAGGGGGACAACCCGCAGCAGGGTAGCTGTGGGAATCAGTCCAGTTCCTCGAACAGCGTCAGCTGCAGGCCCTCGGGACCGTTGAGCCGGGAATTCAGCGACCGCCACGGGGTTTCCCGCGGGTCGGCCACCAGCTCCGCGCCGCCGTCGACCGCTGCCCGCGTCGCCCGCCGCGCGTCGTCGACTTCGAAGGCCACCCGCAGCTTCAGGCTGGGCCGCCCGTCGGCCTCCACCCCGTCAATCAGCCGCACCTGCGCCGGATTGGAGATCTCCAGCGTGGCACGGCCGGCGTCCAGAATGGTGACTTCGGCGCCGTCGCCGCCGGAGTAGGCCTCCTGCTCGGGGAGGCCGAGGGCGTCGCGGTAAAAGGCGAGGGCGGCCTCATAATCCTCGGCGGCGATCACCAGGCGCAGCTGGCGGACGGGCGGCAGCGGTTCGGAAACAGTGTCAGAGGTGTCCATGCCGGCACAACCTCCGGCTGGAGCGCGGCATTCCCGGGGATTGCGGTACGGCAGCGGGCGGACTATATCTCTGTAGAGGAGGTACAGGGGATGCGAGTTCGCGGCGGCACACCAAAGTACGGCGGCACACCAAAGTACGGCGGCACACCCAAGTACGCAGTGACGGAACCGGCAGCGGGTGTCTTCTTCGTGGAGGGGCCGGCCTCAAACTGGATCATCCTGCGCTCCGGGGACGCGTTTACGCTGATCGACGGCGGGTATCCGGGGGATCTGCCGCTGGTCCTGGACTCAATCCGCGACACCGGACTTGACCCGGCGGATGCGGCGGCCGTGCTGGTCACCCACGCCCACGTGGACCACGCGGGAACGGCGGGCTACTTCGCTGCCGCCTACGGGCATCCCGTCCTGTGCAGTGCGCCCGAACATCCCTACGTGCTGGGGCAGGACCGGGAACAGGTCTCCGCGGCGCAGATCCTGGGCCGGATCTGGCAGCCGTCCGTGCTGCACTGGACCTGGCATGTGCTGGTTGCCGGCGGTGCGGGACGGGTGGCGGTGCCCACCGCAGCACCCTGGAACGACGACGAACTGGCGGCCCTGCCCGGCTCGCCCGTGGCGGTGCCCACCCCCGGCCATACGCCCGGCCATACGGCGTTCTATCTGCCCGCGGCCCATGCGGTTGCCACGGGCGATGCGCTGGTGACGGGCCACGCGCTCAGCCGGCACCGGGGGCCGCAGATGCTCGATTCCATGTTCCACAGCGACGACGACGGCGCCCGGCGCTCGCTGGGCCAGCTCGGCAAGCTGGACGCTTCGCTGCTGCTGCCGGGGCACGGGCCCGCCGTACGGGTGGGAGTGCGGCAGGCCGTGGGAACGGTTCGCTCGCGTGCCGCTGTCCGAAAGCGCCGGCTTGTGGCCCCGGGAGCCATCCCCGGGTTCGCCGAGCCGACCTACGGGCGTTATGTACCGGACAACACCGACGGATAGCGGGCATTTTCCTCCACCTCCCGGATCAGCGCTGATCGGATCCCGGGCCCTTCCACAGCTGATGCCCTGTTCCTCCGCGGCACAGCCGTGGCCCGTAACGTTCCTCGAATTCAAGGAGGAACACATGGAAATGGATATTCAGGTGGCATCGGTGCAGGCTCTGCTGCGCGACACCCGGCACGACCTCGATGAGCTGGAGAGGGCCAGGAGACTGCTGTCAGAGCAGGATCATGCACTTCAGGACGCGCTGGGCGTCTGCACCGAGATCGCCGAAGCCGCCGGACGCATCTGCACCGGGGTGCTGGGCCGGGACATGGCGGCCATCATGACCCGGTGCAACAACGCGGTGCAGGGCGTCGCCCAAGCCGTAACGGAATACCTGCAGGGTGACGAGCAGATGGTCCGTGACACCCAGCGCCTGGCCGCCTCCCTGCCGCCGAACTACCGCATGCCGCGGTACGGCGGCCCCCTGGACCTGAGGCCAGTGGAATGACGGACCACCTCCACATCGAGCTGACCGAGCTTCGGATACTGCCCGACGGCGAACCGATCCAGGCCCTGGCAGGGGAAGTCCGTGACGGAGCCGCGGCCTTCGAAGAAGCCGTCGAATCGGCCGGCGCCAAATGGCAGGGGCTCGGGGGCATCTATTCCGCACCGGAGCAGGGCCTTGTTCTTCAGGCGTTTGACGCTCCGCTGGCCCACACCCGGGAATACGTGGAAACCAACGGTGAGTTTGGTTCGGTCCTTGACCGCTTTGGCCACGAACTGACCAGCATCGAAGCGCAGCGGCGGGCACTGGAATCCGACATCGAAACCGCCTCCCTGCGGCTGGAAGGGGAGTTGGAGGACATGGGGAGGGAGGGCGCGTCGCGGGGTGCCCAAGACGCAGTCCGGGAGGCCGTGGCGGAACCGCTCCGGGCCCGGGCTGCGGCGCTGTTTGCGCGCTTCGACCAGGCACACCGCGACTGCCTGCGAGCCTTGGCCAGGATTTCCCGTTCCGCCCCGGACGCGGTTGCCACCTTTCCGTCGGACCGAATGGATCTGTCATCCGCCCTGCGCGGCGACATGGAAGCGGCCTTTGCCAACGCGGCGGCCCCGGATGCCACGCCCGAAGACATTAGGGCGCTGTATGCGCAGCTGTCCCTGCTGAGTCCGGAGCTGCTGGCCGAGCTGGGCCGGAAACCGGATGCCCGGCTGTTTCTGGCCGGCATGAGCCCGCACGAAGAAATCAACTTCTGGGCGAAACTGAACGGGCCCCAGCAGGCTGCCCTGGCAGCTGCCCTCCCCGCACTGGTGGGAAACCTGGAAGGAGCCCCGTACAAGGTCCGCGACTCCGCCAACCGCAGGGTCCTGGCCGCGGTTCACCGGGACCTGGTCCGGAATCCGGGCCGGGCGGCGGCAGGCGGGGGCGCGGAAAACGACCCCGAAAGGCAACTGGAGCGGCTCCGGCAGTCCGAACGCAGACGGGCGGTGACCGCTCTGCTCGCGGCGCTGGACTCCCCGGGACCGGAAACCCGGCAGCTGATTTCCTTCGACCCCGGCACCACTGTTCCCCTGGCCGCCGTCAGCGTGGGGGAGGGGCTGGACACTGCCGCCGGCATTTCCTTTCTGGTGCCGGGCATGAATACCTCCGCGAAGAGTGCACCTGCGCTCGCGGACAGTGCGCAGTCCCTCGCCCGGGAACAAAGCAGGACCGGCATCCACGGCCCATCCACGGCAGTGGTGGCGTACATGGGTTATGAACCGCCCACTGAAGCCACCGTGGGCGGCATGGCCAGCGCGGAAAAGGGGGCTCCGGCCTTGGCCGCGGCACTGGACGGCTTGTACCTGGCCCGCTCTGCCGGGGAGGGCCCGCCTCCGGACGTCCATGTGGTGGCCCATTCCTACGGAACCACCATGGCAACCCTGGCGCTGGACCAGACCCAGTACCGCGTCACCTCCGCGGTGCTGCTTGCTTCCGCCGGAGTCCAGCCGGCTTCCGCCCAGGACCTTAACGTGGATCTGGCCACTGACGGCGCGGCCGATGTCTATGTCACGCTGGCGTCCGAGGACCGGTTCGCCGAAGCGGGGACCGCAGTCAGCAAAGTCGTTGCCGTGGTGACGCTCAACCCCGGCGCCGCCCGAGTGAGTCCGGTGGAGGAGTCCTGGGGCGCAAGGATTTTCAGTTCGGATGAGGTCACCGCCGCCGGGCGGTCCTTTGAGCCGGTTGCAGGCCACGGACTCAGCAGCTATTTGGCGCAGGAGAGCTTCAGCATGTACTTCACCGCCCTCGTGACTGCCGGACGGGAGACCGAGGCCCTGGCTCTGATCGCCCGCAGCGGTTGAAGGACAGTCCCGGAACCGTCCGGGGTCCGAACGGTTGCTTCTTCACGCGGGCCCGGGCGCGCCATACACTGGCCGCGTCACTGGAGAACCTCCCACGAATCGGAGGAGCACATGCGCGACGGAACATCCCCCGGCGAAGAGGACCCGCACGGATCCAACCTTCCGCCCGGCGCGTCAGGACCGGGCGCCGCAGGTTCAAGTGCCGCGGGACCGAACGCGGCCGGCCGGCGGCGCGGCGGCAAGCCGCGGCGCAGACCGGACGCCAAGCGCTCCGCCATTCTCGGCGCCATGTTCCTGATGGCCACGAGCGCCATCGGCCCGGGCTTCATTACCCAGACCGCGGTATTCACCGTGAATCTGGGTGCGGCTTTTGCCTTCGCCATTCTGGTGTCGATCCTGGTGGACATAGCGGTGCAGCTGAACGTCTGGCGGATCATCGGCATCTCCGGGCTGCGCGCCCAGGTGCTGGGCAATAAGGTGCTCCCCGGCATCGGCTGGGTGCTCGCGGTGCTGGTGTTTGTCGGCGGCCTGGTGTTCAACATCGGCAACGTCGCCGGGACCGGACTGGGCCTGAACGCGATGCTCGGACTGGACCCGAAGATCGGCAGCGCCCTTTCCGCGCTGCTCGCCATCCTGATATTTCTCTCCAAACGGGCGGGGCTCGCCCTTGACCGCGTGGTCGTGTTCCTGGGCGCCCTCATGATCCTGCTGATGCTGTACGTCGCCATAGTTGCCAATCCGCCGGTGGGCTCGGCGCTGAAAAACACGGTGCTGCCCGACCAGGTGGATTTCCTGGCCATCACCACGCTGATCGGCGGCACCGTGGGCGGCTACATCACCTATGCCGGAGCGCACCGCATGGTGGACGCCGGAAACTCCGGCGTCGAGAACCTCGGGTCCATCACCCGGGCCTCCCTGCTGGGGGTGATCGTCACCGGAATCATGCGCGTGCTGCTGTTCCTGGCGATTCTTGGCGTCGTCGCCGGCGGTGCGGTGCTCACCAGCGGCAACTACGCCGCTGAAGCGTTTGGAGTTGCTGCCGGGGAAGTGGGCATTAGGCTTTTCGGGATCGTTTTCTGGGCTGCTGCCCTGACCTCGGTCATCGGCGCGTCCTACACGTCGGTTTCGTTTGTCACCAACCTGACCACACGGGCGCGGACCCGCAACCTGCTAACGGTCGCGTTCATCGCGGTGTGCACCGCTGCCTACCTGTTGCTGGGCCAGACGCCGCAGACGCTGCTGGTGTTTGCCGGTGCGTTCAACGGGTTGATCCTGCCTCTGGGTTTCGCGGTGCTGCTCTGGGCGGCATGGCGGCGCCGGGACTTGCTGGCCGGCTACAACTACCCGAAGTGGCTGCTGATAGTCGGGGTGTTGGCCTGGCTCCTGACCCTGTATCTGGGGTGGAATTCCCTGGCCGGTCTGGGCGACCTCTGGTCGTAGGGTGCTGGGGCAGTTGTAAACAACAAGTAAAACTCCGGGGATTGTTGAACACAATGCAGGAAGGATTGTTGAACAACCTTTAGACTGCTGGAAGTCCTTGTGGCCGCGACCACATTTCTTCGAGTGATCGGAACCGATATGACAGCCCTGCCTCCCCAAGTGGCCAAACCCCGGAAGCCGAAGGCCAAACCCAGCGCCAAGCGCACAGCGCTGCTGGGGGCAATGTTCCTTATGGCCACCAGTGCCATCGGCCCGGGGTTCATTACCCAGACCACTGTCTTCACGGTCCAGCTCGGGGCGGCCTTCGCCTTCGCGATCCTGGTGTCGATCCTGGTGGACATTGCCGTGCAGCTGAACGTGTGGCGCATCATCGGCGTCTCCGGTCTGCGGGCCCAGGCGCTGGGCAACAAGGTGCTTCCCGGCGCCGGCTGGCTGCTGGCGGCGCTGGTGTTTGTGGGCGGGCTGGTCTTCAACATCGGCAACATCGCCGGTACCGGGCTGGGCATGAATGCCATGTTCGGGCTGGATCCAAAGATCGGCGGCATCATTTCGGCCGCCGTTGCGATCCTCGTGTTCCTGTCCAAAAAGGCGGGACTGGCCCTGGACCGGATAGTGGTGCTGCTCGGCGCCGTCATGATCCTGCTGATGCTCTACGTCGCCATCGTCGCCGCTCCGCCGGTGGGGGAAGCACTGAAAAACACCGTGCTGCCCGCCGAGGTGGATTTCCTGACCATCACCACCCTGATCGGCGGAACGGTGGGCGGCTACATCACCTATGCCGGCGCGCACCGGCTGCTCGACTCCGGCACCACGGGCCCCGGGCACGTCAAGGACATCACCCGGGTCTCACTGCTGGGCATCATCGTTACCGGCATCATGCGCATGCTGTTGTTCCTGGCCATCCTGGGCGTCGTGTCCAGCGGCGTGGCGCTGAGCGGGGACAACATGGCCGCCGACGCCTTCTTTGCCGCCGCAGGCGAAATTGGTTTGCGCATGTTCGGCATCGTGTTCTGGGCCGCTGCCCTGACCTCGGTTATCGGAGCCGCCTACACCTCGGTTTCCTTCGTCACCACCACGGCAACCAGCGACCGCAAACGCAGCCTGATCACGGTGGTTTTCATCGCCTTCTGCGCTGCTGCCTACCTGCTGCTCGGGCAGGCACCGCAGACCCTGCTGGTGTTTGCTGGTGCCTTCAACGGGCTCATCCTCCCGCTCGGCTTCGGCATCCTGCTGTACGCCGCCTGGCGGCGGCGGGACCTGCTGCGGGGCTACGCCTACCCGAAGTGGCTACTGGGCATCGGCGTGCTTGCCTGGCTGCTGACCCTGTTCCTGGGCTGGAAATCCCTCTCCGGCCTGGCAGCCCTCTGGCAGTAACCGGGCGGTAACCGGCTGCTGAAATTTCTGGGAAAGGACCCGCATGACCATGAACGGTGAACCCAACACTCCCGCGGCGGAAGCACTCGACACCGCTGCGCTGTCCCCGGCCGAAGCCCGCGCGCTTTTTCGTGCCGGTCTCGTAACGCCCACGGCGGGCTGGTCCGCCGGCTACGCCCAGGCGAACCTGATCATTGTGCCCAGAGAGCAGGCCTTTGACGTCCTGCTCTTCGCCCAGCGCAATCCCAAGTCCTGCCCGATCCTTGGGGTGCTCGACGCCGGTGAAACCTCCGGGCCGCTGCTGGCCGGCGGCGACATCCGCACCGACCTGCCGCGCTACACCGTGTATGTCGACGGCGAAAAGGTGGCCGATCCGACGGACATCACCGACTACTGGCGCGATGACCTGGTGACGTTCATTGTGGGCTGCAGTTTCACCTTTGAGGCTGCCCTGCAGGAGGGCGGGGTCCGGATTGCGCACATTGACCAGGGCACCAATGTCCCCATGTACCGCACGTCAATCCGCTGTGAACCCGCCGGCGATATCAGCGGTCCGCTGGTGGTGTCGATGCGCCCGGTGCCTGCATCACGGGTGGCCGACGCCGTCCGCATCACCGCCCGCTACCCGTCCGTGCACGGCGCACCGGTGCACGTCGGGAACCCGGAGGAGCTGGGCATCAGCGACCTGTCGCGGCCCGACTTCGGAGACGCCGTGGAGATTCCGGACGGCCACGTGCCGGTGTTCTGGGCCTGCGGTGTCACACCCCAGGCCGCGGTCATGGAGTCCAAACCCTCGCTGGCTATCGGACATGCGCCCGGGCACATGCTGATCACCGATGCCCGGGACAGCACCTATTTGGTCTGAAACGGGACAGCGTAGACGAAGTCCGGCTCGGGAAGGACCGCTTAGGCGCCCAGATGCTCCAGCAGCTCGGCCTCCGCGGCGTCGAGGTAGCCGCGCAGCACATCCGCAGCCTCGGCCCGGCGGCCGTTCCGGAGGAGCTCCACCAACCCGGCGTTTTCCTCCACATACCGGGTATGGAAATCCGGCTGGGCGCTCATGGCATGGAACACCAGGCGCATCTCGGCCAGCACCCGGCCCATCATCTGCTGCAGCTGCAGGCTGCCCGACATGGCGATCAGCGACTCGTGGAAGGCCTGGTTGGCGGCTGCCATTTCCGCCACGTCACCGCGGGCCTTGGCATTGCGGGCCTGAGCGATCACGGCTTCCAGCCGCTCCAGATCCAGCTCGGCCCCCCAGAGCACGGCGGCGGGCTCGAGCATGCGGCGCACCCGGTAGATCTCCCGCACTGCCGCGGCGTCCGGTGCGGACACGAATACTCCGCGGTGGGGAAAGCGGGTGACCACGGATTCGATGCTGAGCATGGTGAACGCTTCGCGCAGGGTATTGCGGGAAACCTGCATGGAGGCGGCGAGCTGCTGCTCGGACAGCTTGGTGCCCGGCGGCAGCTCACCGGCAGCAATCCGGCTGCGCAGCACTTCTGCCACCCACACCGTGGTGTTCGCATGGTCGGAGCGTTCGGTGGTGATGTCCCCCAGGTTCACAAGCATCTCCCTAATCTAGCGGGCGGACAGGCAGTGACGGTGCAGGGAAAGAGATCCGGAGCACCGGCCGGAGGGGGGGGACGGCCGGTACTCCGGACGAATTAGGAGCCGATCCGGCCCAGGGAATCCCCGCGCGCGACGGCGGAGCCCGGTTCCAGTTCGGCGCGGGTGAAGGTGCCAGCGCGGTCAGCGCGCACGGTGGTCTCCATTTTCATTGCCTCCAGGACGGCAACGGGATCGCCCTCGGCCAGCCCGGCGCCGTCGTCGGCCAGCCATTTCACCAGGTTCCCGGCCATCGGCGAGGGGAGCCCGCCGTCGTCCGCGGCCGCCGCTGCAGGAGCCGCGGAACCGGCCCCGCCGCCGGCACGCAGCGCGTTCAGCAGCGCCGCGGGCACGCCGAGCGCGACGGCGCGGCCGTCGACGTCGATCGTGATGATCTCCCTCTCCGCCCCCGGCATCGACGCGGCAATTTCCGGCGAGGCTGCCAGCGGTTCGGCGAACTCGGACTCGATCCAGGTTGTGTACACCCCGAGCCGGTCTGCGCGGTTGAACGCCTCGGACCGCACCACGGCCCGGTGGAAGGGAATCACCGTCGGCACGCCCCGGATTACCAGCTCATCCAGGGCGGCCCGGGCCCGGCGCAGGGCCTGCGGCCGGTCCTCGCCCCACACGATGAGCTTGGCCATCAGCGAGTCATACTCCGCGGGCACCACGGAGCCCGAGCGGACGCCGGAATCCATCCGGATGCCCGGGCCCGTCGGCGGTTCAAAGGCCTCGACCGGGCCCGGGCCGGGCAGGAAGCCGCGCGCCGGATCCTCGGCATTGAGCCGGAACTCGAACGCGTGCCCGTGCGGCGCCGGATCTTCGGTGAAGGACAGCGGCAGTCCGTCGGCAATGCGGAACTGCTCCCGGACCAGGTCGACGCCGGTGGTTTCCTCGGTGACCGGATGCTCCACCTGCAGGCGGGTGTTGACCTCCAGGAAGCTGATCAGCCCGTCGGGGGAGACCAGATATTCCACAGTGCCGGCGCCGGTGTACCCGGCCTCGCGGCAGATGGCCTTGGCCGAGGCGGAGATGGTGGCGCGCTGGTCATCGGTCAGGAACGGTGCCGGGGCCTCCTCGACCAGCTTCTGGTTCCGCCGCTGCAGGGAGCAGTCGCGGGTGCCCACGACGACGACGTTGCCGTGCGTGTCCGCCAGCACCTGTGCCTCCACATGCCGGGGCTTGTCCAGGAACCGCTCGGCGAAGCACTCGCCGCGCCCGAATGCGGACACCGCCTCGCGGACGGCGGACTCGAACGCGTCCTCGATGTCTTCGAGCCGGCGCGCGATTTTCATGCCGCGCCCGCCGCCGCCAAAGGCCGCCTTGATGGCCACCGGCAGGCCGTGCTCCTCGGCAAAGGCACGGACCTGCTCCGCGCTTTCGGCCGGGCCTTCGGTGCCGGGCACCAGCGGCGCTCCGGCGCGGACGGCAATGTCGCGGGCGGTGACCTTGTTCCCGAGGTCGCGGATGGCCTGCGGCGCCGGTCCGATCCAGGTGAGGCCGGCGTCGAGCACTGCCTGCGCAAAGTCGGCGTTTTCGGACAGGAACCCGTAGCCGGGATGTACGCCGTCGGCCCCGGCTTTCTGCGCCGCCTCGATGAGCTTGGGAATGTTCAGGTAGGTGTCGGCGGAGGCTGAGCCGTGCAGGGGCAGCGCCTCGTCGGCGAGCCGCACGTGCAGGGCATCGGCGTCGGGGTCCGAGTAGACGGCCACGGATCCGATTCCGGCATCGGCACAGGCGCGGGCCACGCGCACGGCAATCTCGCCGCGGTTGGCGATCAGGACCTTCTTCATGGGGTTCCTTCCGGAAACAGGGCGGCGGCCGCGTCGGGGGAGAGCGGCGCCAGGGTATCGGGGTTCACGAACAGAAAGCGGACCGGATGGCCCGGCGGCAGCTGGGCGGCCACCGGCAGGTCCTCGGGCACGACGGCGGCAATCACCGGATAGCCTCCGGTCACCGGATGGTCGGCGAGGAACAGGACCGGCAGGCCCGACGGCGGGACCTGCAGCGAGCCGGCGACCACGCCTTCACTCAGCAGCTCGCCGTCCCGGACACGTTCCAGCGGGTGGGCGGCGCCGTCGTCTTCGTCGGTGGTCAGACGCACGCCGATCCGATTGGATTCGTTGGTGGTGCGCCAGGTGTGGCCGGTCAGGGCGTCGGCGGCGCCGGGGCCGAACCAGTCCTGCCGAGGGCCGGCGGTGATGCGCAGCAGGGTGGGAGTGTGGCCGTCACCGAGGGTTCCCGGCCGGCCGCCGCTGCCCAGGCTGCCGGGTTCGGGAGAGCCGACGGGGGCCGTGCCCGTGACGCCGCCGACCGGCAGCAGGTTTCCGGCGTCCAGCGGCACGGGTCCAATGCCGCTCATCGAGTCGGTGCTGCGGCTGCCCAGGACGGGCTGGACGGTTATGCCGCCGCGGACGGCCACATAGCTGCGGACTCCGCGGAAGGGGGCGCCCAGGGTGAGGATCTCGCCGTCGAGCAGCGCGAACGGAGCATTCAGGGGAGCCGGGCGGTCGCGCCCGCCGTCCGGGGACACGATGGCAGCGGGCAGCTCGGCTCCGGCCAGCGCCAGGACGACGTCTCCGTGCGCGGTGAGTTCGAGGCCGCCGAAGAGGTTCTCGATCACCGCTGCGTTTGCCGCGTTGCCGACGAGGCGGTTGGCCTGCCGGGCGGAGCGGGTGTCGGCGGCGCCCGAGGCCGAGACGCCCAGATCCGCATACCCGGGGCGGCCCAGGTCCTGGATCAGCGACTGCAGGCCGGGGGCGGTTACTTCCAAGACAGAGTGCGAGATTCCATCACCCCTTAGCGCTTCGGATCCTCCCTCCGCCTCGCAAACTCGGTGAGGGGACCCTGATCCTTCGCTGCTCGCTCGTTCCTCGCTCGGCGATGCGGGGCTCACGGAATCCCGAACTCCGTCTTCTGCCCGCGTTACAGCCGCTTCAGCCGCTGAATGGGATAATTCGACGAGTTCGCGGACGGGATTGAAGATGACGGTGTCGCCGGGGCGGATCAGGGCCGGGTCGGGGCGGTTGAGGTCCCACATGACGGCACTGGTGCGGCCGATCAGCTGCCAGCCGCCGGGGGATTCCCTCGGATACACCGCCGAATAGTCGCCGGCCAGGGCCACGGACCCGGCAGGCACCGCGGTGCGCGGGCTGTCGCGGCGGGGGACGTTCAGGACCGGATCCCCGCCGGTCAGATAGGTGAAGCCGGGAGCGAATCCGCCGAATCCGCCCAGCCAGGAACTGCCGGTGTGGGCCTTGACGACGGCGTCCTCCGAGAGGCCGGTGAGGCGGGCAACCTCGGCGAGGTCGGCGCCGTCGTACACGGTGTCGATGGTGACCGTGCGGGCTTCCGGGGAGTCAGCGCGGGCGAGATCCAGCGCCTGAATCCCGGCGGCCGCGGCAACCGTCTCACGCCGTCCGGCGAAGCGGACCAGAACGGTTCCGGCAGCGGCGAGGACATCAACCTGGCCGGGCAGCGGATGGGCTTTGAGCTGGGCGTCCAGCGCCGTGACGTCGGCCAGCGACGCGAGCTCGACCAGCAGCGCGCGGGTTCCCGCGGGCCGGATGCCGGCGATGGGCGAGGACGTCATACGAAGCTCTGGATGGTGACACCGGCGTTTTCCAGGCCGGTGCGCACGGCCCGGGCCATCGCGACTGCGCCGGGGGTGTCGCCGTGGACGCAGATGGACGCGGCGTTCATGGGGATGACCGTGCCGTCCAGGGCCGTGATGGTGCCTTCGGTCGCAAGGCGGACCATGTTGGCGGTGACCTGGTCGGCGTCGTGAATCACAGCGTTGGCTTCGCGCCGGGACACCAGGGTTCCGTCCGGGTTGTAGTTGCGGTCGGCGAAGGCTTCGGCAACACCGCGCAGGCCGGCGTCGGCAGCTTTGTCCAGGGCGACGGCGCCGGGCAGCAGCAGGACCGGCAGGTCCTTGTTGAAGGTGCGGATGGCGTCGATGACGGCCTGCGCGTGGACCTCGTGGCGGACGATCGTGTTGTAGAGGGCGCCGTGCGGCTTCACGTATTTGATCTCGCCGCCTGCCGCCCGGGCCATGGCCTGCAGGGCACCCAGCTGATAGAGGACGTCGTCGTGCAGTTCCGTGTAGGAGCAGTCCAGGAAACGTCGGCCAAAGCCGGCAAGGTCCCGGTATGCCACGTGCGCTCCGATGGTGACTCCGGCGGCGACGGCGTCGCGGCAGGTCTGCGCGATGGTGGACGGGTCTCCGGCGTGGAAGCCGCAGGCCACGTTCGCGCTGGAAACGGATTCGAAGACGGCGGCGTCGTCGCCCATCTTCCAGTTGCCGAAGGACTCTCCGACGTCGCTGTTCAGATCAATGACCGGCATGCTGGCCTCCGTACCTCTGGTGGGAGTTGGTATCCCTACAGTGTGCGCGATCACGTTGGATTGTTCAACAATCCGGGTAGTTTATTGCGTTGGCAGTCCGGTCAGGCCGTCCAGAATGATGCGCAAGCCCACCGCGAACTCGGCACCGAAGCTGTAATCCGGCTGCATGGCGCGGTCCATCGCCATCTCCGCCAGGTAGGGCAGCTCGCCGGCCGGGATGGAGCGGGCCATGGCCTGCACAATCTGCGGATCCGCATCGGGCACGCCGACCGGCAGCCCGGCCTCCTGCAGTGCAAAACCGTAGATGTAGCTGTCCAGCAGGGCATACGCATGACCGGCTGCGTCCAGTGAGAAGCCCGACCGGCGCAGCACGCCGAGCGTGGCGTCGTGGTGGCGCAGATTGGCGGTGCCCGGCGTCGTGCGCGTTTCCATCAGACCCACCGCCCACGGGTGGCGGGACAATGCCGCCCGCATGCCGTGGGCGCGGGCCTCCATGGCTGCACGCCATCCGCCGGGCGTTTCGGAGGGCACCTGCACCTCGTCAAAGACGAGGTCGACCAGCCCGTCCAGGATGTCCTCCTTGTTGGCCACGTGATGGTAGAGCGACATCGGCTGCACCGACAGATCCGAGGCCAGGGAGCGCATGGTCAGGGAGCCTAGTCCGCCGTCGTCCGCAATGCGGGCGGCAGCCTGGAGCACCCGCTCGCGGGTCAGCGGCTGGCGGGGGTGTGCGGAAGCGTTTGTGGAAGTCATTGCGGGCAGTCTACCGCTGCCTTACTTTGTAAGGTACGGTCGCTCTTACTTTGTAAGGCTGATGTGTTGCAGAAGGAACTTCCTCGAAAGGACCCGCTATGTCCCGCACGTCACGCACCTCCAATAACGCTGTATCGTCTGACCCCTCCGCTCCGTCCACTCCGTCCGCCACTCTGCCCGCCGCCCCTGCCGTTTCGTCGCCGGCCGGTTTGCCGGCCAGCTTGCCGGCTGCAGCCCCCGCCGTGCTGCAAATCGGGTACGGCGGCCCGGAGGTCCTGCGTCTGGCCGAGCGTCCGCTTCCTCAGCTGGGGGACGCAGAGGTGCTGGTGCAGGTACGCGCCGCCGGGCTGGCGCGCGGCGCCTGGCACATGATGACGGGCAAACCGTATCTGCTCCGCGCGGCCGTCGGGTTGCGCCGGCCGCGGCAGCCGGTGATGGGTCACAACCTCGCCGGCACCGTGGCCGCCGTCGGCGCCGCCGTCACTCGTTTCCGTGTCGGGGATGAGGTGTATGGAATCGGCCGGGGCACCTTTGCCGGCTTCTCCGCTGCAGCCGAGGAGAAGCTGGCGCTCAAGCCCACCGGTCTGGACTTTGTGCAGGCGGCAGTGGTTCCGGTGTCAGGGCTGACTGCGCTGCAGGCCCTGGACGCCGCAGGGGTGGCCGCGGGGATGAAGGTCCTGGTGCTCGGAGCGGCCGGCGGCGTCGGCAGTTTTGCAGTGCAGATGGCCCGGGCGGCCGGGGCCGAGGTGACCGGGGCGTGCAGTGCCGGCAAAGCGGAGTTTGTCCGGTCGCTTGGTGCGGCAGGGACGATTGACTATGCACGGGAGGACTTCGCCGCCGCCGGGCCCCGCTTCGACGCGATTATCGACGTGGGCGGCAACCCGTCCCCGGCCCGCCTGCGCCGCGCACTGGCGCCCGGCGGCACGGCAGTGCTTGCCGGCGGGGAGGGAGGCAATCGGCTGACCGGGACCATCTTCGAGCGGCAGGCCGGTGGTGCGGTCCTGTCGCTTTTCGGCAACCGCCGGCTGACGGGGCTGATGTGCCGGGAGAACGGTAAAGACCTTGAACGCGTTTCCGCCATGATCGAGGCAGGCGAGGTGGTGCCGCGCATCGACAGTCGGTATCGGCTGGCCGACGTGGCCGAGGCGATGCTGCGGCTGGAATCCGGCCGGGTGTGCGGCAGTGTCGTCCTGGTCCCGTGAGCTTCCGGGCGCTGGCGGTCGGTGGATTCCCTCCGTTTGAGTCAAAACGGCAGCAAAATACAGGTTAGAGGGGGGGCGTTAAGCCGGGATCAGAACAGCGAGGCCCTACTGACGGTTTCCCTGGCCGCGCGGACAACGGCGGCGTCGACCATGCGGCCGCTGCTGTCCAAGGTCACACCGTCGCCGCTGTCATCAAAACCGGACAGGACTTCCCGGGCGGCGGCCACCGCCTGCGTGCTGGGGGTGAAGACGCGGTTGATGACGTCCACCTGCGTCGGATGGACGGCTGTGCGGGAGCGGAACCCCAGATCGAGCAGTTTGCGGGCGGATTGCTCAAAGGCGTCCAGATCCCGGATAGCGGTCGACGTCGGTGCCACCGGTGCGCTCAATCCCGCCGCCGCGCACGCCAGGACGATGCGGCTGCGGATCGAGTCCAGCGCCGGTTCCGTGGAAGCACTGCGCGCCATCCGCAGGTCGGCCATCAGATCCACCTCTCCAATGGCCAGCGTCACCAGCCGGCTGCAATCGGTGACAGATGTGAGATCAACCAGGGCTGAGGCATCCTCAATAAGGCCGATAATTCCGACGGCGCGCGGGGAGAGGACCCCTTCAGCTTCCAGATCGGTGAGTAATTCTGCCGCTTTCCGAAGCGTGCCCGCGCTGCACTTGGCCAGGAAGATGCCGTCCAGGGCCGGCCCGGCGACGGAGTGCAGATCAGCAGCCAGGTTCTCCGGGGCTACCCGCACCCACTGCCGTTGCGCCGGCTCAGTGCCCGACCGGGCTTCCCTGCGTTGCGCCTCGTCCCGGAGCCATGCCCCGACTGCCGCCCGCGCTTCATCCTTGCGGTCCACGGGGACCGCGTCCTCCAAATCCAGAATGACGGCGTCAGCCGGACCTGCTGCGGCTTTGGCGAAAAGCTCGGGTTTGTTTCCCGGCACGTAGAGGAAGGAACGGGGGAGGACTGGCTGGCTGCGCTGCATGGTGTCCTAACTGGTCTTGGGGCCTAACGGGCAAGCAGATCGGATATCTCCCGGGCCGCGGCCACCACCTTGGCCGCGTGCCCCTCGGTGTCAACGGCGTCGAACCGGAAAATTGGCCCGCAGGAGCTGATTGAACCCAAGACGTTGCCGGTCCGGTCGAAAAACGGTGCGGCAATTGAGGCTGCGCCAATGCCCCGCTCATTGAAGGACGTTGCGTATCCATCCCGGCGGACCGTCTCCAGCAGCTGCCTGTAATCCGCTTCCCGGAAGTCGGACTTTGTACTTTGGAGTGCGGTCACCGCTTCATCGACATAGGCATCCGGAAGGAACGCAATAATGGCTCGGCTGGAGGCTCCGGAGTGAAGTGGATGGCGTGCGCCGATATCCACCACCATCTTGATTTCCTGCGGACTCTCGAACTGGTCCAGGTACATGCGCGAATGGTTGGTCAGCACCGAAAGAGTTGTGGTTTCCCTCGTCTCGTCGCGCAGCCGCCGTAGGACGGGAGCAGCAAGGGTTCGGAAGTCGAGCTGACTCCAGGCTTTGTTGCCCATGCCGATGGCAGCCGGGCCAAGGACATAACTGGCGGAGGCATCCAAGGTGGTCAGCAGTCCCCGGGCGCTGAGCGACTGCAGGATCCGGTGCACCACCGCCTTGCTGAGCTGCAGGGTCCTGGCGATCTCCGAGACTCCCAGTGCTCCTTCGGCCCTGCTAAACAGCAGCAGCACGTCGGCCACCCTGTCGGCGGCCTCCGTTCCTCCGGCCGTGGGTGCCTGCTCTGCGGCGTTCTTCAACGTCATGGTTATCCTCTCCGGAACATCACGATACCCGAGTGTTCCGCTTGGCGGAATGCTACAGCCGCGTTAACTTTTGATTTCCGCCTAGTAATCCAGGTCACATCCGTGCACAATGGGTCAAAGCTTCACGCAACCCATCCCACGAGGGACCGCTAGCCGGAACGTTAGGACGGTCGGGTGTTCCCCTCAGCGGAACCGTCCTCGTAAGTGTTTATGAAGGGAATCCCACAATGAACAGAAAAACCCTATCCGCGGCAGTGCTGGCGGTCAGCCTGGTCGGTTTGGCGGCATGCTCATCCGAGAGTTCAGGGAGCGGAGACAGTGCCGAGACCGTGGTGATCGGGTCCGTCCATCCACTCAGCGGAAGCCTTGCCGGGGTGGGCGGGCTGATGAACGACGGGGCCAAACTCGCCGTTGAGGACATCAACGCCGCCGGAGGCATTGAATCGCTGGACGGAGCCGAGCTGGTGCTCAGCGACGGCGACAGCCAGGGGGAGGCGCAGGTGGGACAGAGCGAAGCACAGCGCCTCATCAGCGAAGGCGCCGTAGCTCTCGTCGGCACCTATCAGTCGGATGTCACCCAGAACGTTGCCTCCGTAGCTGAGCGGTCCAAGGTTCCCTTTGTCATTGACGTTGCAGTGGACGACAAGATCCTGGAACAGGGGTATGAGAACACCTTCCGCATCCAGCCTGATGCCAGCAGTATGGGGCAGGCCGGCGCCCAGGCTTTGGCCGCCATGGGAGAGCAGACCGGTGAGCCCATCGACTCCGTGGCCTATATCCACATTGAGGGTGCCTTCGGCGACAGCGTCTTCGATGCCTTCCAGGAGGAAGCCGAAAAGCAAGGCATCACCGTCACCAAGGAGGTCACCTACGCTGGCAGCAACTTCTCCGACGCCACCACACAGGTGAGCGAGGCCCTGGCCACCAACCCCGACATTATTGCGGTCACCGGGTATTACCCGGACAACCTCCTGGTGGCCAAAGCCGTAGGTTCCATGGCCAACGAGACCAAGGCTGTTTTCGGCATCGCCAGCGGAGCCTTTGACGACACCTCCTTCCCGGCGGCCGCGGGCGAGGCAGGCAGCGAAATCCTCAGTGCCAACTACCACTACAGCGCCACCAGCGACCGGGCGGCCGACATCCGCGAACGTTTTCAGGCGAAGTACGGCAAGCCGATGGAAACGGCTTCCATGCTGTCCTACCAGGCGGTGGAAGTGATTGCCGAAGGACTTGAAGCAAGCGGATCGGACGATCCGGAAGCACTTCGCGAGGCGATCTCCGGGCTGAGCCTGGATGATCCGCTGCTGGCCTTCGACGGGCCCATCGAATTCAACGAGAACGGCCAAAACAAGAACGCCACGGTGATCGTCATGCAGGTCCTCGGCGGGGCCGTGGAACAGGTATTCCCGCAGGAGTTCGCCACCGCGGAGCTGGTTTTCCCGACCGGCTCCGGCAACTAAACCCAAGGTAGACCCCCATGACCACTACAGAAGCACCGGCGGCACCGGCCGCTAAACGTCCGAACCCGCTCACCGCAGGCGGCACCCGCATTACCCTGACCATCGGCGGCATCGCCGTCGTCGGGCTGGCCTTCCTCTACCTGCTGGGTGACCGGGAACCCTCCCTCGTGACCCAGTACCTGGTATCAGGGCTGCTGCTCGGCGGAGTCTATGCACTTGTCTCCCTCGGGCTGACACTGATTTTCGGTGTCCTGGGCATCGTGAATTTCGCCCAGGGTGCCATGCTCACTCTCTCGATGTACCTGGTGTACGTGCTCCAAAGCAGCCTGGGCCTGAACCTCTACGTGGCAGTGGTGCTCACCATTCCGCTGCTGTTCGGATTCGGTTGGCTGGTGCAGTCAATGCTGCTGAACCGGCTCACAAGCGACGCCAGCCATGACCGTCCGCTGCTCGTTACCCTGGGCCTGTCCCTGCTGATAGTGAACGTGCTGCTGATGATCTTCGGGGGCCGGCCCAAGAGCGTGGATGCGCCCATCAGCGGCAGTATCCAAATCCTCGGAGCCCAGGCCGACACCCAGCGCATCATCGCCTTCCTCGGAGCGGTGGCTGTTGCCGCCGCGCTGACCCTGGTCCTGAAGAAAACCTCAATGGGCCTGGCAATCCGGGCGGTGGCGGCCAACGGAACCGGAGCAGCCCTGGTGGGGGTGAACGTCAACCGGGTTTACGCAGTGACCTTCGGCCTGGGAGCCGCCTCGGTGGCTGTGGCCGGCGGACTCATTACTCCGTTCACGACACTGGTGCCGTCGGCGGGCGAACAGTTCACCACCCTGGCCTTCGTCATCGTGGTTCTCGGCGGACTCGGGAGCATCCCCGGAGCACTGGTGGGCGGCTTGTTCATCGGCGTCCTCCAGACCGTCGGGTCCCTCTATCTACCGGGCAGCGGGTCCCTGATCCTCGTGTTCGGCATCTTCGTCCTTATTCTCTTTCTGCGTCCCCAGGGACTGTTCGGAGCCAAACAATGACGACCACCGACGCAACCCTGCCCTCCGCACCGCAGGCACCCAAGCTGCCCCTGCGCACAGACGGAGGCGCGAAACGCCAGTATCTCTTCCTCCTCGCCGTCCTTGCCGTGCTCTTTTTCGTGCCGTTCATCCTGCCGGAATCGGCAGGCCCGGTGGCCGTCCGGACCCTGATCTTCGCCATCATGGCCGTGGGGTGGAACCTGATGAGCGGCTACGGCGGCATGTTCAGCTTCGGCCACGCCGTGTTCTTCGGCGTTGGCGCCTACACTGACGCGTTCCTGCTCAGCGAGTTCGGCGTCTCGCCGTGGCTGTCCATGATCATCGGCGCCGTCCTCTCAGCCGGCGTCGGGCTGACTATCGCCTACTTCTGCCTGCGCTACAAGCTGGCAGGCTCCTACTTCGCGCTGGCCACGTTCGCCTTTGCGCAGATGTTCTACCTGCTCAGCCAGAACCTTGAGTTCCTGAACAAGACCGACGGCATCAACCTGCCGCTGCTCCCCGAAGAATCCTGGGCCATGCTGCAGTTCGACCAGGACTCCAAGCTGTACTTCTGGATACCGCTGGTCATCCTCGGCCTGGCCATGGCCTCCACCATCTACTTCGCCCACTCCCGCGCCGGGCAGTTTGCCCAGGCCATCCGTGACGACGCGACGGCCGCAGAGTCGCTGGGCATCAAGGTGATGAAGTACCGGCTGATCACGGTGGCCATGAGCTGCGCCATCACCGCTGTGGCCGGTGCCTACTACAGCCAGTACTACCTCTTCGTGGGACCGGAACAGGCGTTCGGCATCCATGTCTCGACCGATGCGATCATCCCCGCGGTGATCGGCGGAGTGGGAACCGTGTGGGGGCCGCTGATCGGCGCCGCCGTGGTGGGTCCGCTGTCGGAGGTTATTGCCCATCTCCTGCGCAACCCGCCGGAATTCCTTGAATTCCTGCAGGGCACCAGCGGGCTGGATGTCGCCGTCTATGCGGTCCTGCTCATCGTGATCGTCATCTTCCTGCCTAAGGGCATTTACGGAACCATCCGCGAAAGGATGCGCAAATGAGCCTGCTGACACTAGAGGGTGTGTCCAAGTCCTTCGGCGGCCTCAAGGCACTGGGAGAAACCACCCTTGAGATTCCTGAGCACGAGTTTTTTGGAATTATCGGCCCCAACGGCGCCGGCAAAACGACACTGTTCTCGGTCCTGTCGGGCCAGCTGCCGCCGTCGTCCGGCCGCATGGTGTTCGACGGCGTGGACATCACCGGATGGTCGGCGGACAAAGTAGCGTCCCAGGGGCTGGTCCGGACCTTCCAGCTCATGCGCCCGTTCGAGAGCATGACCGTTCTGGAGAACGTCACCGTGGCATCGCACGTGAAGTTCCGCTCGCCGCACAAGGCGAGGGAACACGCGGCAGCCGTCGTTGAACGTGTCGGTTTGGACGGGTACATGTACTCCATGTCCGGCACCCTGCCCACTGCTGGCCTGAAGCGGCTGGAACTGGCCCGGGCACTGGCCCTGGAACCCCGGATGATCCTGCTGGATGAGGTGCTCGCCGGGCTGGTGCCCACCGAACGGGCGCCCATCATCGATCTGCTGCGCAGCATCCACTCCGACGGGGTCACGGTGATGTTCGTGGAACACATCATGGCCGCGGTCATGGCCTTGTCCGAACGGCTGCTGGTGATGCACGAGGGACGGCAGCTGGCCCTGGGACTTCCCGAAGAAGTCATCTCCGACCAACTGGTCATCGACGCCTACCTGGGAGAGGACTACTCATGATCCTGGAACTCGACGCCGTCTCAGCCGGCTACCGGCGGCTGGAAATCCTGCACGATCTGACCATGAACGTGAACGAGGGCGAGATTGTCTCCGTCATCGGGGCCAACGGCGCCGGTAAGACAACCACGCTGCGTGCCATTGCGGGGCTGATCAACACCTCCAGCGGGAGCATCAAATTCAAGGGTGAGCCGGTGCACAACACCCGGGCGGACCGGTTGGTCCGGTCCGGGCTGGTGCACGTGTCCCAGGACCGTGCCCTGTTCGGAAACCTGCAGGTGTTCGAAAACCTGACCATGGGCGCCTACACCCAGCCCAAGGGAAGCATCGCTGCCTCGCTGGACCAGGTGTTTGAGCTGTTTCCGATCCTGAAGGAACGCCGCACCCAGCGCGCTGACACCATGTCCGGCGGACAGCAGCAGATGCTGGCCATCGGGCGCGCCCTGATGGCCAGGCCGGCCTGCCTGACACTCGACGAACCGTCCATCGGGCTGGCACCGAACCTCGTGGCCCAGGTCCTGAATGCCATTACACAGATCCGCGACACAGGCGTGACCGTGCTGATCGTGGAACAGAACGCCTCACAGGCCCTGGCGATTTCCGACCGCGCCTACGTCATGGAAAGCGGAGCCATTGTGCTGGAAGGCAGCGGGGCGGAACTCGCTGACAGTGCAGAGGTCCGCAAGGCCTATCTGGGCATGTGACGGCACGTCACCCCCGGCCCCTTGAAAGGAAAGACACGATGCGCATTCTTGCAGTGACCCCCATCTCCGTATCCGACGAGGAACTGGCCCGCCGCCAGGACCGCTATGACCGGCTGGCACCGGAAAACGTGAGCGTCCGGCTGCATCCTCTGGGGACAGGATCGGAAGTTCCGCGGGCACTGGAAAACGACGACGACGTCGCGGCCTCCGAAGCGGCGGTGACCGCCTGGTTTAAAGCCGTTGACGCACGTGATGCCGACGCGTTCCTGCCCGATTGCGTCCTGGATCCCGGTGTCGGGCCGGGCGCGCCCGTGCAGGCCAGGCCCGTCCTGGGACTGCTGCGGCTGGGCACGGGATTCCTGGCGGCAACGGGTGCCAGTATCGGCGCCGTTGCCCGGAACAAAGCCATAGCACGGGAACTGGAACGCAAACTGGCCAGCTACGGGACCGGCCCGCTGCACGAGCCGGTGTCCGTGCTCGGGCTGGCGCTGGCGGACATCGCAGACGACGCCGCGTGGTCCACGGCAGTGGAGCGCGCACTGCAGTCCCTGACCGCCGACTACGTGCTCAACGCCTGCTCGGCCGTAAACCTAGCTGAACGCAGCAGCGGCGGACCGGTCCTGGTGGACCCCACCGCCCTGGCACTTCAGCTGGCAGGTCTGCTTGAACGGCAGCGGAACATCCTGGCCGGAAGGGCAGCGGGATGACCGTGGCGCTCCGCCGGGAGGAGCTGCCCAGATCTGTGGCAGAAGTGGCCGCAGCGGTGGAGGAACTGGCGGCGTTCGCGACCGGCCTTGAATATGAGGACATACCGGAAGCCGCGCGCGAACGGCTGAATCTGATGCTGACAGATCTGTGGGGCGTGAGCACTGCCGGCGGCCGCACTCCGGAAATGCAGGCACTAACCGCGGCCTGGGCGGCCGGCCCGGGTGCCAGCCCGGTGCTGGGCACAGACCTGAACACCAGCGCGGAAACGGCAGCCTTCCTGAACGCCGTCGCTGCCTGCGAACTGGAACTGGACGAAGGCAATAAACATGCCAAGGGTCATCCCGCCGTGCACGTCGTTTTTGCCGCCATGGCCGCCGCGCAGCTTGCCCCCCGTGCTGTCTCGGGAACCGAATTCCTCACGGCAGTGGCAGCCGGATACGAGGTAGCTGCACGCTTCGGCCGGGCGCTGAACCGGAATTCGGACTGGCACACCCACGGACACTGGGGCGCCACCGGAGCCGCCTGCGCCGCTGCCCTCATCCGCCGTCTGCCCGCAGAGCAGGTGGCGGCGGCAATTGACGCCGGCGCGGGGCTGGCCCAGGCCGCCCCCTGGGCCATGGTGCTTGACGGGCAGTTCACCCGTAACCTGTGGGCCGCCGGAGCCAACCTCGCCGGACTCAACGCCGCGCGGCTTGCCGCTGCAGGTCTGGCGGGCAACGACGGCGCGGCTGCCGCAACCCTGGGCACGCTCGTCGGATCGCTGAACCCGGCCGAACTGACCCGCGGGCTGGGCCGGGACTGGCTGCTCACCCAGGGCTACGCGAAGCTGCACTCCTCCTGTTCGTACACGCACGGCGCCGTGGACCTCGCGCTGCAGCTGCGGCCGCAGCAGCTGGACCCCGCAGCACTGACCGAGGTTCAGGTAGTCACCCATTCGCTGGCGGCCCCGCTGTTCTCCGGGACTCCCCGCAACCGGCTGGCTGCCATGTTTTCCTTCCCCTTTGTGGTTGCCAACGCCCTCCTGCAGGGGGAGATCTCCCCGGCGACCATGAACCCGGACCATCCGAATTTCGACGCCGCCCGCGCCCTCAGCACCAAGGTCACGGTAACGGCCTCCCCGGACTATGACCGGCTGCTTCCCGACCAGCGGCGAACGCGGGTGGAACTCCATTACACCGACGGCACGGTTGCCGCAGCGGAGGCAGCCAACCCGCGCGGCGACGTTGACCACTTCCCGCTGGACCGCGACAGCATCCGGTCCAAAGTCGCGGGGCTGCTGGGGCCGGAACCGGCGGAACGCCTGGACCGCCTCGTCCGCAGCCTGGAAGGCCAAAAGAATGCCGCTGCCGTCCTCAACAACTTGCACGCACTGATCGGGATGGAAGGACACACACTATGAGCGAGGAAGAATTCCCGGGACCGGACCTGGTGGTGGCCGGAGCAGGCGGCGGCCTGATTGCCGCCCTGCGTGCGGCCCAACTAGGATTGTCGGTCCTAGTTGTCGAGACCAATGAACACTTCCGGCGCGGAAACAACACCGCAATGTCCACGGCGATGATTCCCGGTGCCGGTTCACGCTGGCAAACCGAGGCCGGAGTGGACGATTCGCCGGAAGCCTTCGTTGCGGACATCATGGCGAAAACCAAGGGGACCGCCGACCCTGTGCTGGCGGAGGCCCTGGCCGGTGTCAGCGCCCGCCTGGTCGAATGGATGGCCGACGACCTCAAGCTCCCGTTGACGCTGGTCACCGACTTCTCCTATCCCGGCCACAGCAGCTACCGCTGCCACACCGTGCCCGGCCGGATCGGCACGGCCCTGCTGGATGCGGTTTGGGAACGCGTTGCAGCGGAACCGCTGATTGACCTCTATGCTCCGGCCCGCCTGGTGGACGTAACCACGGAAGCGGGGACAGTGACCGGCGTCGTTGTCACCACTCCCGACGGCACTGAAGAGATTCCGGCCAAGGCGGTTCTGCTGGCAACCAATGGATTCGGCAACAATCGCGACCTGGTCCGCGAGCACCTCCCGGAGATTGCCGGGGCCCAGTACTACGGCAGTGAAGAGTCCCGAGGGGACGCACTGCGGATCGGAACCGGACTTGGCGCCGATACCGCGTATCTGGATGCATACCAGGGACATGCCGCGCTCGCCACGGCCTCGGCCTCTTTGGCCGGCTGGGCCACCGTCATGCATGGGGGATTCCTGGTGAACCGGGAAGGGCAGCGGTTCGGCAACGAGACCGTGGGCTACTCCGAATACGCGCTCGAATCGCTGAAGCACGCGGACGGGCAGGCCTGGATTGTGCTGGATCAACGCATTTTTGATGCCTGCGAGAGTTTCGCCGATTTCCGGGCAACCGTCGAATCGGGGGCACTGAAGTGGGCCGAAGACACCGCAGGGCTGGCTGCGGCCACAGGAATTAATCCTGCGGGCTTGGAACGGACGCTGGAGCAGACCCGGCGCATTGCCGCAGGAGACGCACCAGACAGCTTCGGGCGGACCTTTTTTGAGGCGCCGCTGACCGGAAGAATCGGTGCAATTTCCGTCCAGCCCGCACTGTTCCACACCCAGGGCGGGCTCCGGGTGGACGGTGACGCCCGGGTCCTGAAGATTGACGGCGCCGCTATCCCCGGCCTCTACGCCTCAGGCGGCGCGGCGAACGGCATCTCCGGCCACGGCGCGGGAGGGTACCTAGCCGGCAACGGCCTGCTGCCGGCCCTCGGGCTGGCCCTGTTGGCCGCCGAACACGCGGCCGCATCAGCATCGGCGCCGGAGTCCTCATGACGGGAGACTCGGTGACCGGAGAGGCCGCGGATGTGGCACCGGCGAGAACTGCAACGACACCCAGAACGGAACGAGACAACGTGAGCGAGCAAGCACCACCCCCTGATCTGGCCGGAACGGACGGCCGGCAGTCAACAGCAGCAGACACCGGTCCCCTGAACGGGCTTAGGGTCCTGGACGTGTCCACCATCCTGGCCGGACCGCTGTGCTGCCAGATGCTGGGCGATTTCGGCGCAGAGGTCATCAAGATTGAACACCCGAAAATGGGTGACAGCATGCGCGGTCACGGCGAAAGCAAAGACGGGGTTTCCATTTGGTGGAAGGAAATCTCCCGGAACAAGCGCACCCTTGCCCTGAGCCTGAGCACTCCCGACGGCGCTGAAGTGTTCAGGCGTCTCGCGGCCACAGCCGACGTGGTGGTGGAGAATTTCCGTCCCGGAACGTTGGAGCGCTGGGGGCTGGGCCCCGAAGTCCTCAGCGAGCTGAACCCCGGACTGGTTCTGGTGCGGCTGACCGGCTTCGGCCAGACCGGCCCCTACAAGGACCTGCCCGGGTTCGGCACGCTGGCCGAGGCCATGAGCGGCTTCGCACACCTGACCGGGCCCGAAGACGGGCCGCCCACTCTGCCGGCCTTTGGGCTGGCGGACAGCATCTGCGGGATCGCGGCGTCTTCGGCAGTGCTGATGGCGCTGCGCCACCGGGATACGACCGGGGAGGGGCAAACCGTGGACATGAGCATCCTGGAACCGATCATGACCGCAGTGGGGCCCAGCCCCACCGTGTACCAGCAGCTGGGCCGGATTGGGCAGCGACACGGCAACCGGTCCACCAACAACGCGCCCCGCAACACGTACCTCACGAAGGACGGCAAATGGGTGGCTGTATCCACCAGCGCCCAGCGGATCGCGGAGCGGGTGATGGAACTGGTGGGCCACCCCGAAGTCATCGCCGAGCCCTGGTTCGCCGCCGGCAACACCCGTGTGGAACACGTGGAAGAGCTGGACAGCTACGTCGGCAGCTGGATCGCCGATCGAAGCCGCGAGGACGTACTGGCGGCCTTCTCCGCAGCGGGCGCCGCCGTGGCCGCCGTGTACGACGCCCGTGATGTGGTCGAGGATCCTCACATCCGGGAAACAAAAATGCTGCTCGAAGTGGAAGACCCGGATCTAGGCCCGGTCCTGCAGCACAACGTCATGTTCCGGCTCAGCAAGAGCCCCGGCCAGATTCGGTTCACGGGCCGCGGCCTGGGCCAGGACACCGCGGAAATCCTGAACGAAATCGGCTACACGGACGAGGACGTCCGGACATTGAGGGAAAGTGAAGTTATCAGATGAGCGATGCACTGCTGGATGCGGTTAAGAACGGCATCACATCCGTGGATTTGGGGCGGCAGCTGCGCGTCGGCATGCCGCAGTCTCCCAACCATCCCCAGTTCTGGCACACGCTGCCCCGCCGGCACGGCGACATGGTCCGGGCCGACGGCGGCAGCGCTGCCAACGACATGATCAGCACCGGAACGCACGTGGGCACCCACATTGACGCGCTCGCCCACGTCAGCCAGGACGGCCTGCTCTTTGGCGGAGCCGACGCCGGGCAGTCCTGCCTGGGCGGCAAATATGTGGAGCACGGCGTCCACACCATCGAGCCGATGGTTCGGCGCGGCATTCTGCTTGACGCCGCCGGCTTCCTGGGCCGAGAGGTGCTGGACGGCGGATACGAAATCACCGTCGCCGACCTGCAGGGCTGCCTGGACGCCCAGCGCGTGGACCTGCACGAGGGAGACGTGGTGCTGATCCGTTCCGGCTGGGGCCGGAAGTTCGATGAAGGAACCCCCTTCGTCGGCAAGGACTCCGGGGTTCCGGGAATCAGTGAGGCGGCAGCACAGTGGCTGGCCGGCCAGCGTATCCACGCGGCAGGGGCCGACTCCATCGCCTTCGAGCGGTTGGCTCCGGGCGGGGGACACTCGTCCCTTCCGGCCCACCGGGTGTTTCTGGTGGAAAACGGGATTTACATCATCGAGGCCCTCGATTTGGAGGAACTGGCCGAACGGCAGCTTTACGAGTTCACTTTTGTGCTGGTGCCGCTGAACATCTACGGCGCCACCGGTTCACCCGTCCGTCCGCTGGCGCTGGTGACCGCATGAGCGCGGGAGAAATGACCGGGGGAGAACGGACACTGGCCCAGCAGTTGGGTGACTTCGCCGCCGGTGTCCGGTATGAGGACCTGCCTGGCGAGGTGATTGAAAGCGTCAAGTCACGGGTGCTGGACATTTTGGGCATCGCTGCGGCCGCAGCACCGCTGGATACCAGCAGGGCAGCCCGCCGCTGGGCCGCCGACCAGGGCGGCACGACGGCGGCTTCCGCCGTCGGCGTCGCTGACCTGCTGCCGGCAGGACAGGCTGCCTTCGTGAACGGTGTCCTGGCGCATTCCCTGGACTATGACGACACCCATCTGCCCTCCGTGCTGCACCCCAGCGCGAGTGTCATCCCCGCCGTGCTGGCTGCGGCTCAGGCCGCCGGAAAAGACGGCCGGGATGCCATCCGTGCGATCGCCGTCGGGCTGGAGATCTGTGTCCGGCTGGGGATGGCCGGATATGACACCCAGGCCAAGAACTCCACGTTCTTCGAGCACGGCCAGCATGCCACCTCGATCTGCGGAGCGATGGGTGCCGCGGCCGGAGTCGCAGCCCTGCACGGAAAGGCCCAGTGGGTCACCGATGCGCTGGGGGTGGCTGCTTCCATGGCCTCGGGCATCATCGAGTCCAACCGCACCGGCGGAACGGTCAAGCGGATTCACTGCGGCTGGGCCGCACATTCGGCGGTGAGCGCGGTGGACCTAGTCCGCTACGGCCTCACCGGCCCGCCGACCGTGCTCGAAGGACGCTTCGGCTTCTTCCAGGCCTGGCTGCACGGGCAGTTCAACCCTGCCGAAATCACCGACGGGTTGGGGGAGCGGTGGCAGGTGCAGGACATCTTCTTCAAGCCGTACCCGGCCAACCACTTCACCCACGCCGCGGTGGATGCCGCTGCGGCCCTGCGCCGGGCCGGGATACTGCCCGATGACGTCGAGTCCTTCACCCTCGGGGTACCGGCGCCGAACCTGCGCACCATCGGGGAACCGCTGGCCGTAAAACAGAAACCGGAGACGGGCTACATGGCGCAGTTCTCCGGCCCGTATGCGGTGGCCGCCGGGCTGCTGGGCGGCGGAGGGCTTGAAGTGGGCCTCGACGACTACACGGACGAGCTGGCGCAGGATGAGCTGCGCCGCTCCATCATGGCCAGGGTGGAGGTGGTGGCCGATGAGGAATGCACGGCCATCTTCCCGATGCAGTTCCCCGCCGTGCTGACCGCGCGTCTGGCCGACGGACGGACGGTGACCGAGAAGGTCCTCACCACCCGGGGCGGACCCCAGCGGCCGCTGGGATTCGAAGACCTGGGCCGCAAATTTGAGGACAACGCGCGGCGCACGCTGGCCCCGGCCGCCCGGGAACGCCTGCGGGAAAGCTGCCGCACCCTGCAGGACTGCACCGACCTGGCCGTCCTGTTCCAGGATCTGACCGAAGCCGATGCCGGCGGACTTCCGACGCACGGCACCACCAACTGACTTACCCCACAGTAGAAAGAGGAAACCATGAGCAACTATGACCTGCTGGTAAAGAACGTCCAGGTTGTCCGGCCCGGCGGCGACGGCGCCGAAGCCCTGGACCTCGCCATCAAGGACGGAAAATTCGCTGCCGTAGAGGCGAACATCGATGCATCAAGTGCCGCTGAAGTGGTCGACGGCGGCGGCAAGCACCTGTTCCCCGGCGTCGTTGACGTGCACCAGCACTGGGGCATTTACAACGAATTGGGAGAGGACACGGAGAGCGAGAGCCGGGCCAGTGCCCAGGGCGGTGTCACCAGCGGCATCACGTACATCCGGACGGGCGCCTACTACCTCAATAAGTCCGGCCCCTACAAGGAGATCTTCCCGGAAATCCTTGAAGCAGCGGACGGCCGGGCCTACATCGATTACGGCTTCCACGTGGCCCCGATCCTCAAGGAACACATTGAGGAGATTCCCGATCTGCTGGACATGGGGGTGCCCTCGTTCAAGATCTTCATGTTCTACGGCATCCACGGCCTGCACGGCAGCTCCAGTGACCAGGGCAAGTTCCTGATGATTCCGCCGGAGGACTCCTACGACTACGCTCACTTCGAATTCGTCATGCGTGCCATTGAAAAGGCGCGCCGGGACCCGAAGTACGCTGACATCGCGGACCAGATTTCCCTCTCCCTGCACTGCGAAACCGCTGAGATCATGCGGGCCTATACCAAGATGGTGGAGGCCGAAGGGGAGCTGAAGGGACTCGAGGCGTACAGCGCCTCCCGCCCGCCGCATTCGGAGGGGCTGGCCATCACCATTGCCTCCTACCTGGCGTACGAGACCGAGCTCCCGAATATCAATCTGCTGCACCTGTCCTCCCGCAAGGCAATCGAAGCGGCCATGATGATGCAGCAGACGTTCCCGCACATCAATTTCCGCCGCGAAGTGACCGTGGGGCACCTGCTGGCGGACTACAACACGGCAAATATGGGCGGAAAGGTCAATCCACCGCTGCGTTCGCCTGAAGACGTGGAGGCCCTGTGGGAGCACTTGCTTGCCGGCAACTTCTCCTGGGTGACGTCCGACCACGCCTGCTGCAAGGACGAAACCAAGTTCGGCGATCCCCGTGATGATGTGTTCCTGGCGAAGTCCGGTTTCGGCGGCGCGGAATACCTGTTGCCCGGCATGATCTCCGAGGGACGCAAGCGGGGTCTGTCCTACAACCGGATCGCCGAGCTGGTCTCGAAAAATCCGGCGGACCGCTACGGGATGCCGGGCAAGGGAGACGTGGCCGTGGGCTATGACGCGGACTTCTGCCTGGTGGACGACGGCGTGCAGTACACGGTCCGGGCAGAGGATTCCCTCTCCACTCAGGACTACACCCCGTTTGAAGGTTTCGAGCTGACTGCCGCAGTAACCGACACCTACCTCCGCGGCGCCCAGGTCTTCGGCAACGGCGGGATGGTGGGCGAGCCCCGGGGCAAGTACGTGAAGCGGTCCGGCAACTAAGGCCTGCGGGCAAAGGAAGATCGATTCTCGGCAGCAGAATGCGACGACGGCGGAGCCCAAGCGGTTCCGCCGTCGTCGTATGCGTTGTAAAGCTAGTCCATCCGTTCCAGGACCAGCACCGGGATCTCGCGGTCGGTGTTCGCCTGGTAGTCGGCATACGGGGGATAGGCGGCGACGGCCCGCTCCCACCACGCGGCCTTCTCCTCGCCGGTGACTTCGCGGGCGCGCATGTCCCACTTCTGCGGTCCGTCCTGCAGCTCCACATGGGGGTTGGCCTGGATATTGAAGTACCAGACGGGATGCTTGGGAGCGCCGCCCAGGGAAGCGACGACGGCGTAGTCGCCGTTGTGCTCCACCCGCATCAGCGGCGTCTTGCGCAGCCTTCCGGACTTCGCACCGACCGTGGTCAGCAGGATGACCGGACGGCCGCCGAGGGTGGTGCCCTCGGTTCCGCCGGAACTTTCGATCAGCTCCGCCTGCTCGCGGGCTCGTTTGCTGGAACTGGGGGCATATTCACCGGTAAGGGGCATGGGCACCAGTCAACCCCTTTGCCGCCGTGAGGTCCAGCCGTGATTAGCCGCCCGGACGGACGGGCACAGTGGATGACCGGGGAACGAGTACGGGCGGCAACAGTACGGAGGAAACCTCGCGGCCCGCGATCCGGTCCATCAGGAGGGCGACGCTTATCCGGCCCATGGAGTCGATGTCTGACCGGACGGAAGTCAGGGGCACGGGGAGTTCAGCCCCCAGCCCCACATCGTTGTAGCCCATCAGGGACAGGTCGGCGCCGACCGTGCGTCCGGCGTCGCGCATGGCCCCCATGACGCCGACGGCGGTGTAGTCGTCAACGGTGAAAACAGCCGACAGCGCCGGTTCCACGGCCGCCAGTTCCGTGCCGGCGCGGCGTCCGGCGGCGACGCCGAAACCCGTCGCCGCTACCCGGGCGTCCGGAACGGGCCAGCCGGCGGCCGCATACACTTCGCGGAACCCCGCGGTGCGGTCCCGTCCCGTGCTGGCCAGGGGGTCGGCGGCAGCTACACCAACGTGTCTGTGGCCCAGCTCCAACAGATGCCGCGCGGCCAACCGGCCGCCCTCGGCGTCATCCGTGCTGACGGACACATGGCCGGGCAGGGTGCGCATGGCCAGGACATAGGGGACGGCGCCGGCTGCCAGCTCGTCGGCCAAGGTGTCACCCTGCCGGGCGTCGGCCAGGATGACGCCGTCAATGCGGCGTGCCAACAGCGCACCCAGCCGTTCGGTTCGGACCAGGGGGTCATCCAGCCCGTTGGACACCACGGCGCCATAGCCCTGGGCCGCGGCTTCGGCATCCAGCCCGCCGTACATAGTGGCCAGGACAATATCGGTGAGCCGGGGAACCAGCACTCCAATCAGGCGGGAGTTGCCGGTGCGCAAGGCCGCGGCGGCGGTGTCCCGCCGGTAGTTCAGAGTGCGGGCGGCTGCGCGGACGCGCTCCACTGTGGCGGAACTGATCCGCACGGGGCGTTCGGCCAGGGAACGGGACGCAGTGGACGGATGCACCCCGGCCAACCGGGCAACGTCTTCCAGCGTGGCCGGACGTGAGGGACGCCGCTGACTGTTTGCACCGATGATGCGGGCCTTCCCGGAGAAGCGGTTATGGAACAACGGGCAGGGGGCTCCTGCCGGAAGAGCAAGTCTAGACCCGACCGCGGGCCGCAACCGGCAATTTAACCGAAAAGAATTCAAGAATTTACACGGCGAAATCAGGCCGCGAAATATTCAGGTAATTCCTTAAAAGATCTGGACTAGTGGGGTTCGGCATGTGAGGGTAGTGCCCAACCCCGGCGTGCAGCCGGGCACTCCCGCCCCGGCGGGGTGTTTTTTTGGCAGTTGCGCAATCGATTGCATTTAGGAGGACGAGTGCCTGGTCTTTATACAGCTGATGCCGGCGCCACCGAGTGGCTGGATTCGGCCCTCACGGATCTTGCCGAATTCCGCAGTACCGGCCGGCCCGGGTGGACCCGCGAGGTTTTCAGCGAGTCCTACCGGGAATCCCGTCACTGGGTCGCCGACAAGATGCGCGCCGCGGGGCTGCAGGTTCACGTTGATGATGCGGGAAATATCATCGGCCGCCTGCCCGGCAGGAACCCGGCGGCCCCGCCGCTGGTCACCGGATCACACACGGACACCGTCGACGGCGGCGGGCGGTTTGACGGGGTCGTCGGCGTCCTCGGCGGACTGGCCGCGGTGGAAACCCTCCGGGAATCGGGGACCGTCCTCGGCCGGGACCTGCTGGTTGTCGACTTCCTCGGAGAGGAGTCCAACCCGTTCGGCCTTAGCTGCCTCGGCAGCCGAGCCCTGGCCGGGGAACTCACGCCCCGGGACCTCGCCCGCACCGACTACTCGGACCGCACCCTGGCATCCGCGTTTGAGGACTTCGGCCTGGACCCTTCGGACCTGCTCGGCAGGGCAGCCTGGACCGGAACACGGCGGCCGCACGCCTACCTGGAACTGCACGTTGAGCAGGGCCCGGTGCTGGAGGCCCGCGGAACCGAGATCGGCATCGTCACAGCGATCACCGGAATCGAACGTCTGGTCGCCAGCTTCACCGGCACCCCCGACCACGCCGGCACCCGTCCCATGGACGACCGCCGGGACGCGATGGTCGCCGCGGCGGAAGCCGTTCTGGCCATCAGGGCCGAAGGCTGCGGCGCACCCGAACACGGCGTCGCCACCGTCACCCGGCTGGAGAATGCTTCCAGCTCGCCCAACGTGGTTCCCTCACTGGTCCGGCTGCACGGCGAAGTACGCAGTGTCGACGAATCCTGGTTAACCGGCACCCGCCGCCGGCTGGCCGAGGAGATCGCCGCCCGTGCCGGCCAGCACGGCGTCGAGGCGGACCTGAGCTGGACCACCGACAACGCGGTGGTCCGGTCAGCACCCGGAGTCCAGGATTTGGCCGCCGCCGCCTGCGACGCAGCTGGTGTTTCCTGGCTTCCCGTCCCCAGCGGCGCCACGCACGACGCCGTCCACATGGCTGCGCTGGCGCCCATGGGAATGATCTTCGTTCCCTCGGCCAACGGCAAAAGCCACTGCCCCGAGGAATTCACTGCCACCGGGCAGATCGCCACCGGCGTCAGGGTGCTCGCAGACACCCTGATCCGGCTGGACACGCACCACTTCCCCCACCCTCCACGCACGCACTGAAGGAGCCAACCCCCATGAGCTCGTCACTTCTCATCCTGCCGCGCAACGGCAGCTCAACGGACATCCTGGAAATTGCCAACATCCCCATCCTGTGGGTCTTCGCGCTGGCGGTATTTGCCGTCGTCATCATTCAGAGCCTGATCTATATGCGGGCAGCAACCGCCGCCGGACCGGCCGCAGAAATCAGCCCCGCGGAGCTCAAAGCGTCCTTCCGCGCAGGGGCCGTGGCAGCCATCGGCCCCTCACTGGCCGTGGTGCTCGTGAGCATCGCGCTGCTGTCCCTTTTCGGCACACCCGCCGTGCTGACCAGGATCGGGCTTGTCGGGTCGGCCGCCACTGAAACGGCGTCGGCCAGCATTGCGGCCGGAACCATGGACGCTGTCCTGGGCGGCGAGGGATACAACCAGACCGTCTACGCCGTCGCGTTCACCGCCATGAGCCTGTCCGGTGCCATGTGGATGGTCTGCTGCCTGATCTTTACCCCGCTGCTCAAGCGCGGAGACAGCAAGCTGCGCGACGTCAACCCGGCCCTGATGTCGATCATCCCCACCGCGGCCCTGCTCGGTGCCTTCGCCAGCCTGGGCATCGCCGAGCTGCCCAAGAGCAGCGTGCACGTCCTGACGGTGGTGGCCTCCGCCATTGTCATGGGGATGTGCCTCTTCTTGGCGAAGAAGCTGAACGCACCCTGGCTGCGGGAGTGGGGCTTGGGGATTTCCATCGTCCTGGGGCTGGTCATCGCCTACATCGCCCACACCTCCGGCCTCGCCGCCTAGCCCGCGCCCCAACGACTGTTCGAGGAGAACCTGATGTCAACATCTGCACTGGCCGCCGATTCCGCCGCCAGCCTTGCCCGTTTCGACAAGACCACCTCCCGCTGGGGCCGGCTCACCATGCTTGCCGCCCTGCTGCTGTCCCTCGCCGGCCCCGCCTACCTGGTGTTTTTCGCCGATCTCGGCATTACCGGCACCATGGTCTGGACCGCCGCGCTCGCCGTCGGCGCCTCCTTCTTTGTGCTCTGGTTCGTTGAACCGATTACCTATTACCCGGTGCTGGGCCCCGCAGCCATGTACCAGGCGTTCATGATCGGCAACATCGCCAACAAGCTGCTGCCCTCCGCGATGGTCGCCCAGGCGACCATCGGGGCCAGGCCCGGCACCAAGAAAGCGGACTTCTCGGCCCTGATGGCCATTTGCGGCGCTGCCATGGTCCACGTCTTCTCCATGCTGGTTTTCGTCGGCCTGCTGGGCACCTGGCTCCTGACCCTGATTCCCGTCCAGGTCATGGACGTGGCCCGGCTCTACATCTTCCCGTCCATCATTGGCGCCGTGATCGTCCAGCTGGTGGTTTCCGCCAAGCAGCCGCGCATCACCCTGGTGGCCGTGGCCGTGGCCCTGGTTGTCGTCTTTGTGGTGGTACCGCTGGTCCCGGCCCTGGCCAAGCTCTCCACCGGGCTTACGGTGCTGCTGACCGCTGCCCTCGCCTGGTGGGTCCGGGATCGAAAAACCGCGGGAGCGGCACCTGAACTCGTCAACTGACCCCGCGCCTGCCCTTGTTCCCGCCCGCCTCCTACTCCTACCCCTTACCGTCTCCGAAAGGCCCATCCCATGACCAATGACATTCTTGCCAGCCACGGTTACAGCACAACCGATCAGCAGAAGCTGCAGGAAACCTACCGGTACCTGCATGCAAACCCGGAGCTGTCCATGCAGGAAACCAATACATCCAAATTCCTGCTCGGCCGCCTGGAGGAGCTGGGACTGGACGCCTTCCTCTGCGGCGGCACCGGCGTCGTCGGGGTACTGCGCAACGGCCCCGGACCCGTGGTTGGTTTCCGCGCGGACACCGACGGGCTTCCCATCGGCGAAAACACCGGACTGGAGTACGCCAGCACGGCCGAGGGCACCCTGGAAGACGGGACCCGGGTACCGGTGATGCACGGCTGCGGACATGACACCCACATGGCCGTGGCCCTGGCCGCCGCCGAGCTGCTGGCCCGAAGCACCGGCAGCTGGTCCGGAACCGTGGTCTTCATCTTCCAGCCCGGCGAAGAGACCGCTGCCGGTGCCCGTGCCATGCTGGCCGACGGCTTGTGGGAAAAGGCCCCGCAGCCGGAGGTGGTGTACGGCCAGCACGTGTGGCCGGGTGTGGCCGGCGGCCTGGAAATCAGCAGCGGCACCGCCATGGCCATGGCAGACTCCTGGAAAGTCACGGTACTGGGACGGCAGGCCCACGGTTCGCAGCCGGAGAAGTCCATTGATCCCATCGTGCTGGGCGCCCACATGATCGTGCGGATCCAGACCATCCTCTCGCGGGAGGTCCCGCCCCGGGAGTCAGCGGTGGTCACCGTGGGCACCTTCCACGGCGGCCTGAAGGAAAACATCATTCCCGCCAGCGCGGAGTTCACGCTCAACGTCCGCACCTTTGAGCCGGCGGTGCGCGATCAGGTACTCACCGCCCTGCGCCGCATCATCACAGCCGAAGCCGCAGCCTCCGGCGCGCCCGAGCCGGTGATCGAGGAAATCTCGAGCTTCCCCCGCTGCTACAACGATCCCGCTGCCACCGCCGAGGTAACGGAGCAGCTGCGCTCCGCGCTGGGGGAGGACAACGTCCGCGATGTGCCCCCGGTCATGGGCAGCGAGGACTTCGGCCTGCTGGCCGACGCGATCGGGGTGCCTTCGGTGTACTGGATGTTCGGCTCCACCCTTTCCGAAAGGCTCAACAGCGAAACCCCGGTACCGGGCAACCACCATCCGGAATTCGCACCGGCGCCCGAACCCACTCTGGAAACCGGTCTGACCGCGGCACTGGCCGCGATCCGGACCCGGGTCGGCGGAGCAGGGGCCTAGCCGTGGCTCTGTCGGCATCATCCCGGGAGCTGCAGTCCCTGACCGCTGTGGAACTCACCGCTGCGATCCGCTCCCGGAAGGTCTCGGCCCGCGAAGCCCTGGACGCACATCTGGACCAGATCGCCGAGGTGAACCCGGCCATCAACGCAGTGGTCACGCTCGACCCGGAGGGCGCCCGCGACCGTGCAGCGGCTGCCGACCAGGTCACCGCGTCCGCCGGCGACCACCCGCTGCCGCCGCTGCACGGATTGCCCATGACCCACAAGGACACGCACAACACCAAGGGGATGCGCACCACTCAGGGTTCGCCGCTGTTCCGGGACTTCATACCCGACGCCGATGACCTGATCATCGCGCGGCTGAAGGCAGCCGGGGCGGTGACGACCGGCAAAACCAACGTGCCGGAATTCGCCGCCGGGTCGCACACCTTCAACGAGGTCTTCGGAACCACCACCAACCCCTATGCTCCGGACCTGAGCGCCGGCGGCAGCAGCGGCGGGGCAGCGGCGGCGCTGGCGGCCAGGATCCAAACGGTCAGCGACGGCAGCGACATGGGCGGATCGTTGCGCATACCGGCGTCGTTCTGCAATGTGGTGGGTTTCCGGCCCTCGGCCGGCGTGGTTCCGGCGTGGCCCGTCCGGGACCTGTGGGGCTGGCTGGGCCGCAGCGGGCCAATGGCCCGGGATGTCGCGGACATAGCACTGATGCTGACCGCGGTGGCCGGCCCGCATCCGGCCGAACCGTCAAAGAGTGCGGTCCGGGCCGAGGATTTTGCCCGGCCGCTGGTGCGGGATTTGTCCGGCCTGCGGGTCGGCTGGACGCCGGACTTCGGGCTGGGCGTTCCGGTGGATCGGGAAGTGCTCAAGGTGCTTGAAGCCCAACTGGCAGTGTTTGAGGAACTCGGCGCGAGGGTGGAACAGGCCTGCCCTGATCTTCAGGATGCAGACACAGTGTTCAGGAACGTGCGCGCCCTGGAATTCGTCCAGATGCTCGGGGACACGGTGCGGGAGCACCCCGAGAGCATCAAACCCGAGATCCGCTGGAACGTGGAACAGGGCTGGTCCCTGACCGGACAGGATGTGGTTGACACTGCCGCGGCGCGGACCCGATTGCATCTGTCGGTTCAGGAATTCTTTGGCCGGTATGACATTCTGCTGGCGCCCGCCGCGCAGGTCCTGCCCTTCGACGCGGAGCTGCGCTATCCAACCAGTATCAACGGCGAGGAGCTGACGACATATCTGGACTGGATGCGTTCAGCCTGCCTGATTTCGGCGACGGGGCTGCCCGCATTGTCGATGCCCGCAGGGTTCAGCAGCGGGGGTTTGCCGGTAGGGCTGCAGATGGTGATGAACCACGGGGAAGATTTTGTCCTGCTGCAGGTGGCACGGGCCTTCGAGCAGGCAACAGGATTTGCCCGCCGAGCACCGGGAGGAGCGTGAACCGCGAACGGTGCGGGGATGCGGTTGACCGGGTGAAAACCACCCCCTAGCCTTCTTCTGCACTCGCACCGGCAGGAGCTCGGGACTTTTATCCCGGGCTCCTGCTGCGTCCGCGGCCGGAAGGTGCGCCGGTAGGTGCGCCGCCCAGACGGCTGCCTCGACCGTGGCCCCCACCGCGCAGGCTGGCGCGATATCTCGTCGCTGCCCTAGGTGCGGGCCTGTACAAGGTTGGCGAACGGCAACCGGCCGTGTAGCCCGAGGAACTGTGCGTGATACGCAGCCAGGGCTGCGTTGAGCTCCTCCGCGGGCAGCTCCTTCCACGCCACGAGAAGGTCCTCCGCATCAGTTAGCTGCCAGATCAACCGGCCGTCCCAGTGTCCCGGCGGCTTTCCGTTGCCGAAATCCAGGAATTCCGAGATCTGGCGGCGGAGCCCGCGGTTGCCCTTGCTGCCGGCGCCGGCCTTGCCGATGAACAGGACGTCCGCGTCGGGAACCCATTCCGCGGAGAGCTCGGTACGCGACAGGGAAGGGTTCTTCTTCTTGAAAACCCCGGCCGTACTGACGGCAAGGAACCGCGGTTCAAATTCAGCGGGCCGCAGCAGAACAAAGATTCCCTGACGATGCGGAATCCGGTTCACGTCCAAAGACATGATGGGCCGGAAACCGGTAAACCCGTCGCCGGTGAGTGATTTCTTGTTCAACGGCATTGGATTCCTTGGAGCTGGGGGTGGATGGCGGTGCCTGTGCCGGGACACGCACAGCGAGATTCGCCCCTTCGATGGTACCGGCCCGGGCGCAGCCCTCTGCTCCTCCGGTTGGAAGGACCGGGGTCCCGTTTAGGAGGGGCGGAAGTTATCCCCAACTGTTGAGCTGTCTGCCCGAAGTCAGCCGGTGTCGCTGACAATGAGGAAACGGCGCTGCGACGGCCTTGCAATCACTTCGTTCTGAGGCCGGAAGCCGCGCACACCCACCTCTTGGGGGAAACATGGACAACAGGTTCGAATCGGCTTATCCGCAGGATTCACAACAGCCGCAGCCCGGTAATCCGCCGCTGCCTCGACCCCCTGAAATGGCACCTGCCACTTTTCGGCAGCGGCCGGGTCACGCGCATCCTCCCGGTTACCCGCAGCCGCCGCAGCGGGTGAAGACCGTGAGATGGCTGGCAGCTGGCTCGCTGGTCGCGGGCGTACTGTGCGTGGTGGATATCGCAGCCCTGGGGTTGGCGCTTGTGGTTGGGCCCGTGGGGATCGCCCTGGCCGTTGCCGCCCTCATTATCGGAAGGAGGAATATGTCGATGGCCACGGCGGCGGCGATCACCGGACTTGTGCTGTCTGCCGTGACATTCTTCCTTCTCCTCGCCCAGCTGCTGATCTGGATCCTTTTTCAGGGATGGTATTTCTGGGCCTCGGGCGCAGGGTGAATCCGAGCCGGTGCCGTCGCCTGAGCCGGAACTGAAGCAGGTCAAGCGTTGGGGGTACGGCATTGACCGTGATGTTCCGCCCCGCGCAGTTCTCGGGCCAGAATCAGGGTCAGCGCTTCCACTGCCGCCGGTGACAATCACGCTGCGTGGAGATGAGGGTGCCATGGGAGCCCCCTTAGGGGAGGGGCCGACGGGAGGCGCCGTCCCGCCTGCGCATATTCTGCCTACCGGATTCCGGTGCGTGTAGGGTGCTCGGGATAAGCGGCCAAAGCGCCGTACCACTCGAAGAGGATCCAAACATGTCCGTTCCGGCCGTCCCCGCCGAGCACAGAGCCGACCGGGTTGCAGATGCTTCGCTTCTGGCAGCGGCTGCCGCAGGGTCGCTGCTGTCGGTGCTCCGGATTGCGGTTCGGGAAATCGGCAGCCCCTTCACGCCGGCCTATCCGGTTTTCCTGCTGTGGGGTGCCGTCCCTGCTCTCCTGATCCTGGGCGCCTACTTGCTCACCGCGGCGTCCGAGGGCCGCAACGGCATCCGCCGGCAGCGCGGAGCCCTGGCCGCACTGACCGGGCTGGCGGTGCTTTCCGTTCCCCTGATCGGTTTCGACCTCGTCTTCAGCCCGGTCTACGGTCTGGCCCTGATCGCGCTCGCTCTGCGCACCCGGGGGACACTCGCGGCCGCGGCGGGAGTTCTTGCCGTGAGCGTCAGCCTGACGCTTGCCCTGGCCTGGGACACCCTCACCGGGCTGCAGTCCATGGGCGCAATGCTCCTGGTTGCCGTTGCCAGCGGGATCGCCGCCCTCCGGTGCCGGCGGGAAGCTGTAGGGGTGCTGCTGGCTTAGCGGTCCCCCGCGGAGGAACTAAGCTCCCGGCGCGGTCGAAACCCGCCGTGACCTGCACCGATGCCGGAACCTGAAAGAATGGGAACAACCGGCTGGTCGGCGTGCCCGCCGGACATCCCTGCCCAGACCGCCTCACGCCCGTGAAATGGAGTTCCACCCATGTCTTCTGCTGATTCCTCCGCCCAGCCCTTCGGTGTTGCCGCCGCGCAGCGGGTTACCGTTTACGGCGCGCAGGACCGTCCGGAGGTGGCACCGTACCTGCCCGAGCAGGCGCTTGTGGCCGAGCCGGGCGCGCGCATGCCGGCCGACGTCGTCATTCTGTTTGTCGGGACCGCAGCTGACCTGGCCCATGATCTGACCGGCGCCGCCGCTGCCGTGGAGCCCGGCGGGGTGCTGTGGGTCTGCTTCCCGACTGTGGCGGCGGAAGGCCAGGAACTCGACATCAACCGGGACACCGTGGCCTCGCTGCTGCAGACCAACAACTGGCAGCCGCTGGCCGATGCAGCCCTGGGGGAGAAGTGGTCCGCCGTTCGCGGCCAGCCGTCCGGGGAGTAGCGTCCCGCCCAATTTCTACAACACGTAGAACAGAGGGTACTGTGATATCCGGAAACGGGTTTTCCGGTCGCGGTCTCTTTGATGCAGATAATGCGCTGCGGATTCCGAACCTCTTGGGCCTGGGCAATTTCCACGGTCCACGAACAATGCGGCAAAGGAGCCCGAAGTGCTGTCAGATACATCCCGCCCGGTAATTGAGGCAACATTGCCCGTGGTGGGGGAGCATATCGGCGAAATTGCCCGGCGCTTCTACGCGCACATGTTCAACGAGAAACCGGAACTGCTGGACGGATTGTTTAACCGGGGAAATCAGGCCGGCGGAAAGCAGCAGCTGGCCCTGGCCGGTTCGGTGGCGGCATTCGCCGGCTACCTGGTCAACAAGCCCGATGAACTGCCGGACCATTTGCTGTCGAGGATTTCCCACAAGCATGTTTCCCTCGGCCTGCGGCCCGAGCAGTATGGGGTAGTCCACAACCATCTGATGTGGGCCATCGGGGACGTGCTGGGCGAGGCAGTCACCGCCGAGGTGGCTGCTGCGTGGGATGAGGTCTATTGGCTGATGGCCAACGTCCTCATCAATGCGGAACGGGACCTGTACTCCGCGGCGGACCTGGCTCCCGAGGACGTCTGGCGCACCTGGCGGGTGGTGCGGAAGATCCGCGAGACCGACGACGTCGTGACCTTCGTGGTCGAACGCACCGATGACCGGGACGTGCTGCCCTCCCTGCCGGGACAGTACGTTTCGCTGAAAGCGCTGATGCTCGACGGCGTCCACCAGCCGCGCCAATACAGCCTTACCCGCGCCGACGACGGCCGGCACCGCCAGTTCTCCGTCAAGCGCGTGCACGGCCAGTCCACCCCGGACGGGGAGGTCTCCAACCTGCTGCACTCCACGGTGGAAGTGGGCGATGAGGTGCTGCTCTCGGCTCCGTTCGGTGACGTGGTGCTTCAGTCCAGCGTCCGGCCGGTGGTTTTCGCCAGTGCCGGCATCGGCATCACACCCATGGCCGGAATGATTTCCCACCTCGCCCAGTCCGCGTCCCTGCGGCAGGTGACCTTGCTGCATGCCGACAACTCGGCCGCTTCCTTTGCCCTGCGGGACCAGGTCCAGGCGGATCTGGCCAAGCTGTCCCGGGCCTCGTCCCTCACCTGGTTCCTGGAACCCTCCGGCGACGCGCAGCCGGACAGCGAGTTCACCGGCTTCATGGACCTGAGCGCAGTGGATCTCCCGGCCGACGCCGAGTACTACCTGTGCGGGCCCCTGCCGTTCATGCAGGCTGTCCGCAGTTCGCTGATCGCCCGCGGAGTCCCGCCCCGGGACATTCAGTACGAAGTGTTCGGGCCCGACCTCTGGCTCGCCGACTTCCAGTAGGAGCTGCCGCGACGGGGAGCGTGCCCAGGGCCTACCCCTGCTGCTCCGCCGCCCACTCGGCCACCCGCCGCGCGCTTTCCTCCTCGGACAGATCCTCTACCCGGGTCATGACGGACCAGCGCACCCCGAACGGATCACGGATGCTGGCGAACCGGTCACCGCTGACGAAGGTGGCCAGCGGTTCCCGGACCACGGCGCCTGCCGCTTCGGCGCGGGCGACGACGTCGTCCACACTGGAGCAGTACAGGCCCATGGAATAGCAGTCACCGTCGCCGGCCGGCGGAGGCGCCAGGCCGTAGTCGGGATGGGGTTCGCCAAGCTGCAGCCTCCCGGTGCCGAAGTCCAGATCAGCGTGCACGACGACGCCGCCCATCTCCGTCACATCGACCACCCGGGCACCGAAAACGTCCCGGTAGAACTCGATGGCTTCGCGGGCTCCCGGAACGGCCAGAAACGGTGTGAGACTGGTGGAGCCGTGCGGCAAACCGTTGGTGGTGTGCGCGCCGGTGACGCCCGCAACGGGCGCGGTACCCTGATCCCGGGCTGCAGACTCTGACGTTGTGGTGTTCTCTGAAGTAGTCATGGTGTCAGGCTAGGGAAAAGCCGGCAGCCCGAGCTTGAAGATTCGCGACAAGCACTCCGGATCGCCACCTCCCGGGAAGGAGGAAACCGTGGACGAACGAGGCCTGCTCTATCCGGCACGGCTGCCCGCCTTCCACCGCCTGCTTCCGCCGCACGAGCTGGAAGACCGCGTCCGCTGGTTCTGGATTCCGGAATGGAACCTCGGCGCCGGCGTCGTCTCGCGGCAGGACATCCTGCCGTTCCCCGCCCTGAACCTCGTCATTGGGCCCGAAGGCATCAGCCTTTCCGGTCCGGCCACCCGCAGTTCACACCGGAACCTGCGCGGCAGCGGCTGGGCGGTGGGCGTGCTGCTGCGGCCTGCCGCGGTGCCTGCCTTCACCTCCGATCCGGGCGCCCTGCGCGACGCCGAAGTTCAGTATTTGGCCCCGGACCTGCACGCTGCCGTCCTCGCCGCGATGGGCTCCGAAACAGGAGAGCAAACCGGCGGCGGCGCCAATGACTCCCACGGGAACGGGAACGGGAACGAGAACGAGAACGGGAACGACGACGGCGGAGTCGCCCGCCGCGCCCGCGCCGCCGCCGTCGTCGTGTCCTGGCTCCAGACGAAGATTCCCGTTCCGGTGGCCGAAGCCCGGCTGGCCAACCGACTGGAGGACCTGATCCGCACGGATTCGTCGCTGACCCGGGTGGATCAGGCCGCGGATCGGCTGGGCGTCTCCGTCCGCACCCTGCAGCGGCTGGCCCGGCGCCATGTCGGGCTGCCTCCGCTGGCGATGATTCGCCGCTACCGGTTGCAGGAGGCAGCCGACCGGCTGCGCTCGGACCCCGGCGCCGTCATTGCAGACGTTGCCGCCGACCTGGGCTACGCAGACCATGCCCACCTCGCCGCAGCCTTCCGTGATGTTCTGGGCCTGCCGCCGAGCGGCTACCGCCGGGCAGCGGATCCGGGGACCGGGGGAGCCCCGGCCGCCGAGCAAGCCGAGGGGTAGGCAGAGGCCCGGGCCCGCCAACAGGACCACGCGCACCCAGGGGCCGTTGCGGTTGCAATTAGGTAACTATGCTTGCCTGCCGCCCTCCGCGGTGGGATTGTTGTCCCCGCCTGCAAATCCGGGACGGCCGCTCCGTCCCCGGTGGCGCTACAGCGTTGTACCCGTCCGATCCAGCCCAAGCACTACAGCGTGGCCCCGCCTGCACCCCCGCGACGGACGGCCCAAGACCCAGCAGCAGGCGGATCCTTTTCGAAGGCCCAATGATGACCCGAATCAAGCATGTTCCGACCCTCTTTCTGACCCTCGGGCTCGCAGCCGGGATGTCCGCCTGCGCCCCGGCCGGCTCAAACGATGCCGGCGGCGAAGGCGACGCCGCCGAGTGCAACGTCGGCATTTCCATGCCCACCCGCAGCCTGGAGCGGTGGATCAACGACGGCGAGGGCCTGGAGGAAAAGCTCGAAGCCAAGGGCTGCAGCGTGGACCTGCAGTACGCCGATGACAAGACCGACCAGCAGATCAGCCAGATCCAGAACCAGGTTGCCGGCGGGGCGAAGATCCTCGTGGTCGCGGCCATTGACGGCAAAACCCTCGGCCCCACCCTGGAGAGCGCCAAGGAGCAGGACGTCACCGTCATTGCCTACGACCGCCTGATCAACGGAACCGATGCGGTGGACTACTACGCCACGTTCGACAACTACAAGGTCGGCCAGCTGCAGGGCGAGTTCCTCGAAGAGCAGCTCGGACTGGCCGAGGGCAAGGGCCCGTTCAACCTCGAGCCCTTCGCCGGCAGCCCGGATGACAACAACGCGTCCTTCTTCTTCGGCGGCGCCTGGGACGTGCTGCTTCCCTACGTGGAGAAGGGCCAGCTGGTGGTCCCCTCCGGCAAGTCCCCGGCCAGCAATGACGAATGGACGTCCATCGGCATCCTCGGCTGGCAGTCCGTGGACGCGCAGGCCGAGATGGACAACCGGCTGCAGTCCTTCTACACCGGCGGTGACAAGGTCGACGTCGTGCTCTCGCCCAATGACAGCCTGGCGCTGGGCATCGAAGCCTCGCTGGACGGTGCCGGCTACACGCCCGGAACCGACTGGCCGCTCATCACCGGCCAGGATGCCGACGCCGCCAATGTGAAGGCGCTGCTCACCGACCGCCAGTCGATGACGGTCTGGAAGGACACCCGCGAACTCGGCGCACAGGTTGAAGCCATGATCGATGCGCTCGTGGCCGGGGAGGATCCCGAGGTCAACGACACCGAAACGTACGACAACGGGGTCAAGGTGGTTCCCACCTACATCCTGGATCCGCTCGTGGTCACCAAGGATGACGTGCAGACCACGCTGGTGGACTCGGGCTTCGTCAGCGCCGGCGACGTCGGACTCTAGGCTCACGATCTTCCTTACGGACAAGCGGGGCGCGGCAGGTCCGCGCCCCGCTTGTCCCTGTACCGAAACGAGAACGGCATGAATGACGTCATCCTCTCCATGGACGGGATTGTGAAGGAGTTCAACGGCATCAAAGCGCTCGACGGCGTTTCGGTGGACGTTGAGCGCGGGGGCGTGCACGCGATCTGCGGCGAAAATGGGGCCGGCAAATCCACCCTGATGAAGGTGCTCAGCGGTGTTTACCCGCACGGCAGCTTCGAGGGCACCATCACGCTGGACGGCAAAGCAGTCAGCTACGGATCGATCAATGACAGCGAGCGGGACGGCATCGTGATCATCCACCAGGAGCTGGCGCTGAGCCCGTACCTGTCCATCGCCGAGAACATCTTCCTGGGCAATGAAGTGGCCCGCGGCGGAGTGATCGACTGGAACCGGACCAATCTGGAGGCCGCAGCGCTGCTGGAGCGGGTGGGCCTGGTTGAAAGCCCGGCCACAAAGGTCCTCGAGCTGGGCGTGGGCAAGCAGCAGCTGGTGGAAATTGCCAAGGCGCTGTCCAAGAAGGTGAAGATCCTGATCCTGGACGAGCCCACGGCAGCCCTGAACGACGGCGACTCGGCCCACCTGCTGGGGCTAATCGCCCAGCTCCGCGACCAGGGCATCACTTCGATCATCATTTCCCACAAGCTCAACGAGATCCGGGCCATCGCCGACACGGTCACCGTGATCCGGGACGGCCGCACCATCGAAACCTTCCCGGTCGCCGACACCGACGACATTGAAACCCGCATCATCCGGGCCATGGTGGGCCGGCCGCTGGATTCCCAGTTTCCGCCGCGCGAACCGGACATCGGCGCGGAGAAATTCCGGGTCGAGAACTGGACGGTGTACCACCCGATCGACGTGGACCGCGTCGTCGTGGACAACGCGTCCTTCTCCGTCCGCGCCGGCGAGATTGTCGGCTTTGCGGGGTTGATGGGCGCCGGCCGCACCGAACTGGCGATGAGCATTTTCGGGCGCTCCTACGGCAGCGGCATCTCCGGCACGGTGTACAAGGACGGGAAGGAAATCCGCACCCGGACCGTGGGCGAGGCAATCCGCAACGGCATTGCCTACGTCAGCGAGGACCGCAAACGCTACGGACTGAACCTCATCGGCAGCGTGGTGGTGAACGTTTCGGCCGCTGCCCTGGGGAAACTCGCGCGGCTGGGCATCATCGACCGAAACCGGGAATACGGCGTCGCCGACGACTACCGGCAGCAGATGAACATCAAGACACCCAACGTGTCCTCGCTCGTCGGAAACCTCTCCGGCGGGAACCAGCAGAAAGTCGTGCTCAGCAAATGGATCTATTCCGGTCCCGAAGTGCTGATCCTCGACGAGCCGACGCGGGGCATCGACGTCGGCGCCAAGTTTGAAATCTACGGAATCATCAACGAAATGGCGGCGCAGGGCAAAGCCGTCATTGTCATTTCCAGCGAACTGCCCGAACTGATCGGGCTCGCCGACCGCATCTACACGATCGCCGAAGGCCGGCTCACCGCCGAGGTGCAGCGCGCCGACGCGACACAGGAAGAACTGATGCGGCACATGACCGCAGCCCGACCCCAAGGAGTACAAGCACCGTGACCACCACCACTCCCGAACAGGCGAAGGCACCGCTCCCGCCGCGCCCCACGGCGACGTCGAAAAAACGTCTCCGCGTGGACCTGCGGCAGTACGGCATCCTCGCCGCGCTCGTCGTCATCATCCTGCTCTTCCAAGTCCTCACCGGCGGACGGCTGCTGTATCCGGGCAACGTCTCCAACCTGATCCAGCAGAACGCCTACGTGCTGATCCTGGCCATCGGCATGGTCATGGTGATCATCGCCGGGCACATCGACCTGTCCGTGGGCTCGGTGGTGGCGGTGGTCGGTGCCGTGGCGGCGCTGTCCATGAACAACTGGGGACTGCCCTGGTGGGGCGCCGTTGTCCTCTCGCTCGCCGTCGGCGCCCTGATCGGCGCGTGGCAGGGGTTCTGGGTGGCGTTTGTGGGGATACCTGCCTTTATCGTGACGCTGGCCGGGATGCTGATCTTCCGCGGCGTGGCCCTTGTGCTGCTCACCGGCGGCACGGTCAGCGGCCTGCCCCGGCCGTTCAACGCGATCGGCTCCGGCACCCTGCCCACCACCGGCACACCGGACCTCATCACCCTGGGCATCGGGGCCATTGCCTCGGTGGCGGTCATCATGCAGCAGCTCAAGGCCCGCGCGGACCTGCAGCGCCTGGGCCTGCCGCGTGAGCGGAGCCTGTCCTTCTGGTTCAAGATCGGCATTGCCGTGGTGGCCATCATGTACCTGTGCTACCTGCTGGCGTACAACCGGGGCACTCCGATCATCCTGATTGTCCTGGCGGCGCTGGTGCTGGCGTACTCGTTCCTGCTGACCCGGACCGTTTTCGGCCGGCACATCTACGCCATGGGCGGGAACCTGAACGCGGCCATGATGTCCGGGGTGAAGACGCAGTGGGTGAACTTCTTCATCTTCGTGAACATGGGCTTCCTGGCCGGGCTGGCCGGCGTAGTCAGCACCGCCCGCGCCGGGGGAGCGGTGGCTTCCGCCGGCGGCGGGTTTGAACTGGACGCCATTGCGGCCGTGTTCATCGGCGGAGCGTCGGTGCAGGGCGGCGTGGGGACCGTGATCGGAGCGGTCATCGGCGGACTCGTGATGGGCGTGCTGAACCAGGGCCTGTCCATCCTGTCCGTCGACGCCGCGTGGCAGCAGATCATCAAGGGGCTGGTGCTGCTGGCGGCGGTGGCCTTCGGGTTCAGCCGGCGGCGGAATGCGCGCTAGATGTGACTCTCACGGACGTTATGAACGCGCTCGATAGCTGAGAGGCCCTCGATCCCGGTATGGGGTCGATGATGATTGTAGTGATGAAGCCAGACATCGTAATTAGCGATCCTGGCTTCTTCGCTCTTATAGGGTTTCGCGTACGCCCATTCCGTCGCCAGAGTGCGGTGAACCGCTCAACTTTCCCGTTGGTCTGCGGCCTATACGGCCGGGCGAATTTGTGTTTGATGCCCGGTCCCAAAGCCTGCGCGAAGGCGTTGGAGCGGTAGCAGGAACCGTTATCCGTGAGCACCCGCAGAACGGTGATCCCGTGCCCGTCGAAGAACTCCCGGGCGCGCTGCTAAAACCGGCGGCGGTGTCTTTCTTCTCGTCGGTGTGGATCTCGGAGTAGGCCAGCCGGGAGTAATCATCCACTGCGTGATGGAGGTAGGCATAGCCGGGCCTGCGGTTGGCTTCGGTGCGGGTCTTGTTCCGGGTTCCGGCGGACCGGCCCACCATCCGGTGTCCGCCGCCGTCCGGTACGACCGAATTTCTTGATGTCCACGTGTACCAGGCCCCCGGGGGAAGCGTGTGTTCATACGGATGGGTTTAGGCCAGCGGACCGGCAATCCGGTGGCCTGATCCAGATGCGAAAGCAGGGGCATGCGGTCGCGGCGCAGGACTTTCTCGACGGTGGACCGGGCCAGGTGCAGGTGGTGAGCGATGCGGCGCGGTCCCCATCGCCGGGTGAACGGCAGGGTGACGATCCGTCGCTCGGTCCGAACGGGTGTTTGATACGGCCAGAACAATGGCCACGAGGAAAGATTATGCATCCCCGACGGTCCTCGGGAGCGGTATCTGTCGGCCCATTTCTTCGCTGTTGCCGGCGAGCATCTGAAGCGTTCAGCGGCCCGGCGCAAGGGCCATCCGGACTCGACAACAACTTGTGCCAGGCGCAGTCGTCCGGTTTCGCTCATGGGCGCGTTAGCGTGGGTCACGAGGGTCTCCGTAGGTCGGATGACTGTAGACCCTCGCCTCTATTTAACTTTGCCACGCCGTTCACAACCTGCATAAGATTTACAGCTAGGCAGTGGCTTCCTGGGTAAACTTATCCCCGAAGGTCATTAACTCCTGATGGCGCCGCAAGGGTGTAATTAATCCATGCCCAAGTACTTTGTAAATACTACTCTACACTGCCTTTGCTTTGTGAAAATAAAACTCGCGCAATGATGGCCTGTTGTGACAAGGCGGAACTCCTAATTGGCGAGGGAGGCTACTGCCGGTGTCTGGGCCGCGGAGTGTTTTGGTCCTGTGAGCTCGAAAACCGATTCCCCGGCGAGGCACTTTCCGTTTCGTAGGTCTTGCAAGCATGCCTCATATCGATCAGAGAGTTCGTTGACAACTGAATCTAAAGTGGGGGGAATAGGCGAAGAGGGCTGCGACCAAGAGGCGATAACCTCAAGCACCCGGCCCACGATCTCGACGGATGAGGTATCAATTGTCTCCGCACCATCTATACGGTGGAGACCCGCATGGAGGTTCATGTTCCGAGCCGCGTACATTGCGTTAAGTAGGCCCAATATTCGTTGCTGAGTTCCGACGAGAAATCTCTCAGCTTCGTTCGCGTTGCTAAACAAAGCCCCGGCCCACTCAAGATTCAGCTTGCCTTCAGGGGGAAGCGCTAAGAGAATATTATTCGTCGTCGGCGTCCTATCACTTTGCTGTGTATCAATCAGGATCTCAAGCCATTTATCTGGCTTTCGCAGTAGCAGGTCCCTACTATTTCCTGAGATGTCAGATCCGAGATATGCCTCTAAGCTGGAGGATGCCAGACCAAAAGTTTGTCTTGCGTGGTCGGCTTCCGCTGTAATCCTGATGCACTTAACGCGTTCATGCTCAGCCTTCTCGAGCAGATGGGTTCTGGCGTTCGTCTTCTGGCTGTGAGATAGGAGCCTCTCTGCTTTTCGAGCGTGAACCTCAACCTGTGTTTGAAGCTTCCGGGAGGACTGATGCAGGCTTAGGATTCCACTTACGGTTCGTCTGTAGGAAGCCACAAATTCGGTTCGATAGGCGTGTAGTGCCAAGACCTTTGCGAGTTGTGAATTCTTAGCATTCTCGTGTCCTGCAGCCTCTAGAGTGACCCAGCTAAGTGCCGCTGTCGTCAACTTGCCCGGTCCCGTTCTTACCAATTGCCAGACTCGAAGCGCGGGCAATAATGATGATGACCAGGAGAGGTTCATTGCGGTAGTCTGCTCAAGGTCTCGCGGGCGGAGGTCATGCTCTGTAAACCTCTCGGTGCCCTCGTGGTATGTAGCGATAAACTCGTTCAACCTCGGCTGGAAGGTTCCATGTTGGACGACCAGGGGCGCAAGCACGTCAGCAACCATTTCTCGGGCGAGTAAGGCAGCAGACAGACTGTCGTTCGATTCAACAGATACTTCTAGAGCGATTGGGGAAATCAGCGCGATCCCACGATCGTTATGATTGGCTGAAATCCTATCGAGCATTCCAAGAGCACGTGACTTCGCGTTGCCCCACCGATTGAGTTGTGACGCATTTGGATCAAGCACTGATACATGTGTGCCAAGGCCGGAGATTTTACGAGTACCCTCCAAAGCTAGTAAGCAACGGTAAGGCTCCGGGGTTGGCCAAAGTACAGCAATCATTGCTTCGGATCTGGGTAGGACTGATGCGGACGATAGAAGCTGCATCAAGCGCCCCATGACATTCGTTATGCTTTGGCGTGTCGCGAGTAACTCCACGGCCGCTTCATGTGCCCATATTCTTTGGTGCTCAATGCTGCCATGCTGGCCCTCCCAGCCAGCCATGAACACCTCGAGCAGATGGGCCCGGCCCGAGGCAGTATCGTGAGTTGGTGAAGGGTTGTGGCATTGGAGGTCCGGCGATGCGGCCAGCGTTTCTAGACGCAGGGACCACCGGCTAGCAATTGAATCAGGCGGCAAAGTATCAGCAATCCTTTTGGTGATATATGCAGCATCGCGAAGTGAATCTATCGCGCGGGCTTTCCGGGGTTGATTTACCGAGAAATGGGATGCCCGAATCGCATCGGCCCACATTGTGTGGCGCATCGCTCCCCCTGTGAACTGAACCACCCCTTCGAGGACGCTTGAAGAGTAAAGCGGGGCTAAAACAGATCGGATAAACGCCGCTGCACGATCGCTCGCCTGCAAACGTTGTAATTGTTGGAGGAGTTCATTTCCTACCCCTGGTCGTTTTGACATTTCTCCCCTTTCCTTGATCCTAGTGAAATACTACGGCACGGGTCAGAGGACGTCCTTAGTGTGCCAACAGGAGTGAGCTGACGACCTGCGGCTTCCATGAATTGAGTGGGGACTGGCCGGGGCGCGCATAGGATTGGTATTGCGGAAACCAGCGCTCCGATGGTGCAAAGCTCCATCTACTGGTCATTGCGTAGGCCCGAGGGTACTCGCGAGATCATGCCCGACGTGCGAGCAACCCAATGTAGGGGCGGTCTCGTCGCGAACGGGGCTGCCGTATGAGAAGTCTCAGAACTAGTTCCCCAATATGCGATTCTGTCGGAGGTGCAAGTCGTGATGCCGGGTGCTGGACGACGAATAGCGAGCATCGCGATCTACGAGGCGAAATCTGATCTACAAGGCGGAATCAATGGAGGCGTCTTCCTCACCGCCTGTGCCAACGTTTAATCTGGCAGCGTAGCTGCAACTACTGCCATCCCACGGAATACAAGGAGACCGCTATGGCCACCACCATGAACCCTTACCTCAGCTTCCGGGACAACGCCCGGGAGGCCATGGCTTTTTACCAGAGCGTCTTCGGCGGAACCCTGGAGAGCAGCACGTTCGCGGACATGGGCATGGCCGAGGACCCCTCCGAGGCGAACAAGATCATGCATTCCGCCCTGACGACCGACAACGGGCTGGTGCTCATGGCCTCGGACACCCCCAGCAACGTGAATCTGGATGAGGGCAGCGGCTACTCCATCTCGCTGAGCGGGGACGACGGCGAGCAGCTGCGCGGCTACTGGGACAAACTGCTCGACGGCGGTCAGATGACCCTGCCGCTGGAAAAGGCACCCTGGGGTGATCTGTTCGGCATGCTGACCGATAGGTTCGGCACCAGCTGGATGATCAGTATCGAGACGGAGGAATCCGAAGGTTAAGTTTCCGACTGCCCGGGAAAACTGATCAAATCGGCCATCTCCAACCGTTGTGTTGGGGGGAACGGGGGAGACTCGTCCTCCCTGGCCCCACCGGCATACGATGGGCGGAGACCCCTGGCAGGAGAGCAATGACCGAGCAGGACCATGAACGCGGCTGGCTGACCCGCAAGGTGCTCCCCGGCGGCACAGAACCGGACCCCAGGTTCACACTGGCCAATGAACGGACCTTCCTCGCTTGGATTCGCACCTCGCTGGGCTTCCTCGCCGGCGGGCTGGCGCTGGAGGCGTTCGCCGTCGAGGCCTTTCCCGAACTCCTGCGCAAGGTCCTGGCCGTAACCCTGGTGGCTACCGGAATGCTGATCAGTGCCGGTGCCGCAGTGCGGTGGATTTCCGTGGAATCGAGTATGCGGCACGGAAGACCGTTGCCTGTACCCCTCATCGTCCCGCTCCTGGGGCTGGTCGGGGCGGCGACGGCAGCGGTTGTAGCCATTTTGGTTTTCTTGGACTGATGCGCAGGCGACCTGTCCCTGTGCATCAGGATCCCGGGCTGCAGCCCGAACGCACCACGCTGGCCTGGGGCCGGACCGTGATGGCGCTCTTCACCGCCGCGCTCATTTTTCTGCGCTGGCTTCCGCACTACGGTCTGTGGGTTCTCGTTCTCATCACGGTGACAGGCTCCCTCGCCGTCGGCATCTACCTTACCCAGCGCCGCCGTTACTCCTCGCGGGTCACCGGCATCGCGGCCGAACGCTTTCCTGCTGATGTGCACGCTGTTCTGTGGACAAGCTGTGCGGTCCTGCTGACGGGAGCAATGGGCCTGATCCTACTGATCACGGTCTAGGTGTACCCGGCGGGCCTGCTGCTACTTGAGGCTGCCGAGCGAAAGCCCGCCCTGCCGGCGTTCAGGCCCACCGTGACGGGAAGCAGCGTCTGGTCCGCTGGGGCGGGCGAAGAGGGCAGCGCGGGCAGCAAAAGACCCCCGGCGCGGAGATGTCTGGTGCGCTGGGCGCACCATCTCCGGTCCGGGGGTCAGTGGGTATTACGCCTGGTAGCCGCCAAATTTCTGCGCCTGCCGGTAGGCCTTCTTCCGTGCGAAATACTCGCCGGAGGGCTTCATGTACAGCAGGACGATCGCGGCAATGGTTGCCACAACTGCTGCGAGGGTCAGGACGCCGACCACCGGTCCGGTCACAAACAGACCGATCAGCGAGAAGAGCGAGAGCACAGCGAAGACCGTGATGACGATCCGTGCCCAGTTGAAGCCCGCCCGAACGAGGAAGGCAAGCCCCACCCTGACAGCCAGTCCGATGATGCCGGACACTACCGAGGTAGCCGAGCTGCTCGCGATGGCGGCGGACAGGGAAGCTGAGTCAACTTCCAGCCCCAAGTCCCGGCTGACCGTCTCCAGATACTCGAGGTACTCCGGGGAGTTCATGTAGGCAATGGCGATTGGCAGCGAGATCAATCCCAGAACGGCGCTGGCGATCAGGAACCAGAATGCCAGGTTGACCTGCTTGGGGCGGGCCGGCTCCTCGGCGGGAACCATCTGGCCGTACGGGCTGCCCGGGTATGCGTAGCCCTGCGGCTGGCCGGTCTGGCCCGCGTAGCCGGGGCCGCCCTGGGGGCCGGGGTAGGGATGTCCGGCCGGAGGGCCGGGGTTAGGGCTTCCGCTCTGAGGCCCACCCTGCGGAGCCTGCTGGCCCGGACCCTGCGGCGCATTCCACGGTCCGGGATTGTTGTTCGGCTGATTCGGTTCACTCACTTGGATGATCCCCCTGTTGATGACTTTCGCCTTGCTGGCATTACGTTGTGGTGCCCTCGGCGGGCCCACGATTGATGTAGCGCCAGCCTAGCCGGGTCGAAGGGGAGGATCATTTAACAGTACGTCGGATTTGCCGTGTCGGGATACTCAACCCCAGACCAAGGGTATGGTTTCTACGCTTCGATCTGCCCTAAGGGCCGAGATGCTGTTGTCTCTAGTGATTGGTCATGGTTTACGTTCGTGTATCAACGAGCCCCTAAAGCTTGTGGGTCCGGGTAGCCGCATTCATGGCCGCTCACCCGGTGTAATTCGCATGCTGTCTGAGCGCAGTAAACGTCAGAATCTACGCGTAATCCGCACGTTGCTGCTGGACCAAATTAGGCCTTCCGTGAACCGTGCATCGTGTGTATAGTTCCATGCAGATGATTCCAAAGGGGTGGAGATAATCCATTCGTGATGGTAATCGTGAAATCAAGTATTTGGGGGAATACATTGGCATCGTCTTCAGAGGCGCGCGCATATTTAAGGCGAGACACTTTCTATTCGGAGACGAATTCCGGTCTTCTGCTTTCGTCACCCGGGCCGTCTCTTGAGCTCTCGGGACGAGGAGCCTATCAGCTGTTCGAACGGCTTGTTCCTTTCCTGGATGGAACTGTCAGCAGAGGAGAGCTTCAGGCTGCCATAGGCGCATCGCGGTGGCCCACTGTAGAGGGTCTATTGGGTCCGCTCACGGAAAAGGGCTTTTTGCGCTGGATCTCGCAGACCGATATCGACAAGGTAGACGCCAGAGACCGGACCGAATATGCCGAACAAATAGCCTTCCTTGCCCAATATTCGGACACTCCGCATGCCGATTTCGCTCGTTTTAGAGAGACCTCGGTCCATCTGATCGGGCTATCAGCCCTTACCGAGACCATAGCCCGCAATCTCCTGGCTAACGGCCACAATAACGTGCACCTGATCACTGATCCCGTTTCGGCAGCCTCGCGCGCGCTGCCCGCAGGTCTCCGCATCGAGACGGAACTGGGTCTCAGCCCAGCTCATCACATCATCGTGAGCCCGACAGCTGAAGCCTTAGCCTGGTTTCAGGCACAAGAACGTGCACACCCTGAACGCTTTCTGGTAATCGTTCCGGACGGCGACACTCTTTGGGCCCTGCCACATACCTGGGGCATACCAAATCAGGCGAACCCTAACTGCTCTGATGCCGTGACAGCCCTTCAGCGTGCGGGCCGTATGACAGACCTTGAGGACTGTCTGCTGGCAGCTGACCAAGGGCTCGACCCGCTTACCGGACGTGCAGCCACGGTCCAGGTCCAGCGCATGCTCGGAGCTCTGCTGTCTTATGAGGCGTTCAAAGGACTTACAGGCGCAGTCGAGGCTGAAACGAGTCAGGGTGCCATCGCTCTGAACGTCGTTACCGGAGAGACCACGGCCCACCGCGTACTGCCCTCAGAAGAGCGAAGCCCAGCAACCGTAAGCCCCGCCGACGTCGTGCCGGCGCCCGCGGTACTGTCACCGGCGCTCAGCGACTCACGAGCAAGCGAATACCCCGGTTGGCGGAATTTGACCGGTGACGTGACGATGCCTGCGACTGGGTTTGATGATGCTGAATTGAAGCAATTACCGCTCAAAGTAGCCGTAGTATCCACAACGGCGGGAGGCAAACGGACCGGTGCAAGTTTGTGGACGTTAGCGGATGCCCGTATCGATGCGATTGCCAAGGTGTATGAGGACATTGTTGCGAGACTCGAACCCGATAACGTCGTTGCGACGTTGCGGAACGAGTCAGGGCGTGAGTATCAGATCCTCACTGAATCGTTTCTGCGACCGTCGCGTGCCTATGCTGCAGGCGCTCCTGCGGGGAGCAACTCCGCAGTTGGTATTGGCCTCACCGCTGAGGACGCTGCCCGCCGGGCAATTGACAAAGCCGCCGTTAAATACCGTGTCGACGCGTATGCGCAGGCTCCAAACGGTGTTCAGTTTTCTCTTAGTCCGGGGGACTCTGTAACCGATTTCCTGCTCGACATATTGCCGTCGAAAGCCTCGCTTACATTCATTGACTTGGGTCAAGCCGCCGGAATCTCTGTTGTAGCAGCAATCTGGAAGGAAAACGGAGGAAGCGTGCAGTGGCATGCAGCCGCCGGGGGCTCACGGTCCGCAGCCGCTGCCGCGGCCGCCATCGAATTATTGTCCTTGAAACAGCTGCCTCAAGGGACAAAAACCGAATCGATGCTGGCTTGGCCGGATATCGACGTGCTTGCATTGCTGCAAGACCAAAGGACAGATGGCGCATCGGGCGCCGATGTTCCAAGCCAATCGAGCGAGGCTTATCTGGGAATAATCAGGTCTGATGCACTGGCTGGCTGCGGCCTAGAAGCCGTCGTTGCGGCAATCCACTGATAGGAAACAGACAATGCTGCAGGCGGATTCTGATCGGTACGTAGTCTTGCCCAAACGGGGAGAATGCCCGGAGTGTGCCACGGCCCGGGTCCGTGACATGGACAATTTTCATTTGCGTTCTCCTGCTTCTAAGCGACGGGCGTCCCATCCTGAAGCGCGACATCCCTTCTTGGGTGCCTATGTGGATGCTTTCGCTCCAGGCCATGACTCCGGTCAATCGGTCGCTATTGGGCGCCACGATTTGGGAATCTATCGCTTGAATTTTGTGTGCCGCGCCCATTGCAAAAACCTGGCTGCACATCGGGAGGTAATTGAACCCGCAGAGACCACTCCAAGTGAATACCGGACCAAGCCGATCGCTTCCTACTTCCGCAGCGGGGATCTTAAAGACCTTTCCAACCCTGTTGCCGGTGTCCTTTCGGCCACGACGACGGAGGACGCGACTTCCCTGATTACTGCCAAAGTGTCTGGTTTTTTCGTTCAGTACGGAGAAGAGTCTCATTACATCCGGGCGTGGGGAGGCCATTGCGATACGTCATCGCTCTCGATGCATGTCGGACTGGTGGAGGGTATCGAACGCATATGTTGCGCCGACCCCGATCCGGATGAGGTTCTGAAGATGGTTCCCGAAGGTGTCCGGACAGTCACCCCGTCAGATTTCGGTTTAGATCCGGATCACTGGCCTTTGCCAAACCCGGTGATTGGAGCCTGGACACTGGGCGTTGATCTCTCCAACAACAACCAGGTTGCTTTACCAACGCGCACTGTTTATTTTGAAGCCCGTATCGATGAGCCTGTGTATGTCCAGGATTCTTCCAACGGGTGTGCAGTGGGTGGAACGGACGCAGAAGCACAGCTTTACGGGCTTCTCGAGGTTATCGAACGTGACGCGTTCCTACTAGCGTGGTATGGCAACCTGCCGCTTCCCGTGATTGACCAAACGACAATCTGCGATGCGGAGTCTCTCGACTATCTGCGTCGCCTCCGCTTGGTTGGGCGCAATATCCGCTTTTTGGATGCCACGGTCGGTATCTCCGTGCCGACGGTGATAGTGGTGTGCGACACTCCCTCCGGGGGAGTTTGTCTGGGGGCCGGCTCGCATCCGAGCCCTGAACGCGCCCTGCGTTCCGCTCTCGTCGAGGCAGCCTCCGACTTCCAGGTCGTTGAGGAGCACGCAGATCAACGTCGTACTGAATTGCAGGCTATGCTTGCGGACCCTTTTCTCGTACGCACGGTGGAGGATCATGCGGATCTGTTTGGGTTGCCCGAGGCACGTGCTTGGTTGACAGGGTGGGCTGCCGCTGAGTCTCCTGCACCCACACCTGTAGGAGACATAGGACAGCCCCCCGTTTCATTAGCCTCTTTGGCTCGCCGAGATGATGCGGGGGACTCTGTTGAGTCGGACCTGGAAGACACGGTCAGGCGAATCGAGGAGGCGGGTTTTTCACCCATCGCCGTGAATGTGGCGTCAACGCTTTCTCGCAGACACGGATTCTCTTGTTTCAAGGCTGTGGTGCCGGGCCTCTTGCCGCTTGACTTCGGATGGGGCCGACAGCGCGCCCTAAAAATGGAGCGGCTGGCTAAACGGAGCAGAGAGTACCTCGAAGAACACGGTTACGATTCCGGATCCTACTTTCCCCATGTCTTTCCCCACCCTTTCCCGTAAAGGAGCTCCCTTGCAACTGCTCCAGCCCTGGTCCGATGTCCCCGAGAAGGAAGCGGCTTACCGCTACGCGGACCTCATCCTCAACCGCGTTCGCTCCGGCTTACCCAATGACAAGTGGGAGGTGGACTGGGCTACCGCGCCCCTCGTCTTTAGTGCCTACCGGGACGTAGCCTTCCGGCCAGTTGCTCCGTCGTCCCCGGGCGCTGGCCTTTTTGCGCCATGTCCGCAGCCCAACTTGCAAACCTTGACTGATGTATGCCACGTCGCATACGGCATCAGCAGCCTCCGATTGAGCGTCAATCTCAATGATCGACCGGAAGTCCATTCTCACGTGTCCAGTGTGAAGTGGGGCCGCGGGTCTGCATCCGGAGGAGGCCGGTACTGCGTTGACGTCTATTTGGTGCAAGGTACTGGGGGAGATTTGGCAGCGGGCCTCTACCACTATTCCGTCATTGCCAATGGATGGGAGCAACTTAGTAGTCAGGACTGCACGGATGAATTGCGCCGGGCGCAGGGTTACCCTTTCGTCGCTGGAAGCTATCTCTGTTACACGATCAACTATTGGCGTTCGGCATTCAAATACAACGACTTCGCCTACCAAGCAACCTCAATGGATATCGGTACGTACTTTGGTGCAATACACGAGGTTTTAGGCGAGGGTGTTGCGGCAACTTGGGACATGGAAGTTGATGAAACGGCCATAGCCCGAATTCTGGGTCTGAACCCCCTTCACGACGGCATATATGCAGTCCAGGCTTGGGACGAAGTGGCATCGGAACCCCTTTTGGCAAGCAGTCAGGTAGCAGAGAATGCCAGTTCCCACCGGCCTCCTGCCCTCCCGAAGGATCGGGAGGCTGTGGACTTCCCGACCACACAGGCGCTCCAGCGTGACATGGCACTCGAGGAACCGGATTATTCCGCTCGTACATCACTTTGTGCCGTGGACCTTACGAAGGTCGCCATTAACCGGACCGAGCGCTGGCGGGCGCTCACGGGACGAGAAACAAGTTTTGGCCGGTTCGATGGCACATCAATTTCTGAGGCAGAGCTGGGTATCCTGCTTGCCCGAGCTCACGAGGCCGCGAGGTCCTTGACCGCCGGTTCACCCTATCGCCCCGCCCTGCAGTTCCTGGTCTATGTAAATAAGGTCGAAGGATATGCCCCTGGCCTTTATCTTCAGAAAGACGACAGCGGTATGCAGCTCATTGATGAGGGGGATCAGACTCAGTTCTTGGAGGGAACGTTCTTCCTACATAATTACATTGCCCGCTTGGCTTCCTGCACCGTCATACTTTGCAGCGAGGTAACCGCCGCCGCGGAAGAGCATGGCGTCCGGGGCTACCGACTCACCAACGCGATGGTTGGTGCCGCTTGTCAAAGCATGCTGACGGAAGCCAGCGCAATCGGTGTAGGCACGGGTACCGTGTTGGGCTTTGACGCTGCTGCCCATGCCGATCATGCCGGCATGGACACCGGCGAGTCGGCGCCCATGCTCATGATCATGCTAGGCAGGGACGCGCCCAGCGGCAGAGTGCGCGCCGAGCTATGTGCGGGGGGCTCGGTATGAGATTCCCGGTGGCAGTATTCGATAGGTACTGGCAGCTGCGCGTAGGCGGTGTCCCCGTGACAGCATTATCTGAGCTCAACGATCCGTCTGCGCGCAAGGATTATGAAGGCTACTGGTCCGCTCTTGGTAATCTGCGGCGAGGGCGGAGCGAGATTAGTGATTCAGTATTCAGTTTGATCGCCGCTCGTCGCGGCGGCGGCCAAGATACAAAACAACTGGTCGCTCTTCGTCGAAGCCTCTACAAACTTGATGCTGCCGCAGTTGCGGCTCACCTGAGTGCTCTGAGCGATGATGACCGAAACGACGTAGCAGGTGTATGGGGGGCGGCCGCCAATGATGTTGGTGTCTGGTTGGCCTTCGAATCTGTCTTGTCGAACTCCTTTGAGGACTTACTAGGTTCACAACGGGCCCGTCTGGTCCGTCTGGCAGAGGAGCCTGAATTCCAACGAGGGTTGGCTGTGTCTGCCCCGGACTTATTCGAGGCGGCAGAGCGATACGGCCGCGGTGTGCATGCGGGTGACGTTGTGGACAAGCGGGGAAAACGTGCCGAGCGCTCCATGATCGCATACTTACTGCGCGCTGCTGCGAAGACAACTCCTTTTTCCACTTTGGGGGCTGTTGCCTTTCCCGGGAGCAACGCTGCCAAAATCAGCCGCACACGTTCTCGATGGAATGTATATCCACTCGCCCGTGTCCTTTCGGCGGTCGCGAATGACCATTCACTCATGCGGGGTTTCATCGTGCGCTTGAGCCCCTATACCCGCGAGGCGGAGGGTGTGAGGACAGTTGACCGGGCGGTGTGGACTTTTAAGGATGTTGAAACCAGAGACGACTACGCGGCCTGTGTCGAATCCGACGTCGAGCTGCGCTCCGATGCTGTTATGAAACTGGTGGCAGAACTGTTGGGCGCAGGAGAGGCCACCTGGGGTGAACTGGTGGATGACGTAGTGAAGGCGGGTGCGTTGAGCCGTGAGCGGGCCGGGGATCTCGTCGCAGGCCTTGCACGCCTGGGTGCCATCGTGACACCCGCACGAGAAATCGATGCTTTTGATTCCGCCGGTTTCGACCACGCTTTGGGCCAGCTTGCCTCAGGTTCGGAACAGGGGTCGCGGCTAGCAGATGAGTTGCACCGGTATCGGTCCTTGGCTGCGTCACTTGCGGGTCAGACAGATCCCAGGGCAAGGGCCGCACTCGTGCGATCGCTGCGCAGCCTGGTGGAGGAAACCTACGCAGCCGCGGGCATTGATGCTCCGGCACCGCGCTCGGTTGTTTATGAGGATCTCATCGTTCCCGCAACCGATCCGGGGCTAGTCGACAAGATGCTGTTATCTTCTTACGGAGCCGGAGACCTGGTCTCATTCATCGATCTCTTGGATACCCTACACAGCAAGAGGGCTCTTTTAAACGGCTATTTTCTCCATATGGTTGAGGCCGGGAAGCCCGTGGATAACGTCGCGGAAGTTCTTCGCGGCTTTCACACAGAATTGTTGAACTCCTACGAGGCCTACGCAGTTGACCGCGTTCCGACTGCAGACCTCAGTGAAGATCCTTGGCTGAGGTGGGGCGGTGCGTGGCGTTGGGAGGAATCCCGACGCGGTCTAATCGAAGACCTTAGGTCGCTTCAGCACTCCACTACGCTTGACGCCGCTGATCTTACCCAGATCCTTGCAGGCGCACCTGTCGATCTGTCGATCGAGCTGCGGACGCGTTTGGACCACGCCCCAACCATCCGGGCGCCCTTTCGTCACCTGAATCTGCTCCTGCAACGATCCGGTGCCCCGGGCAGCCCTACAGTGCTCAATGACTGCTTCGGCGGCGTAGGGTTCCATGTCTCTCGGTTCTCCCACGCGATTGACACATCAGCCAGGGAGCTGACCGAGGACATAGAACATAAAGCTGCGGAGCGCAACGTGAGTTTGGTCGAGATCACCGGGGGCAGCGTCTTCTCGAACCTGAATCTTCATCAACCCGTGCTAAGCCGCCGTTTGCGGGTGCCCGGGGACCCGCTGCGCCCCGCACCTAATGACGTTTACCTCGAGGATCTGGAGTTGAAATGGGATGAAAAGCGCCAGTGTGTGACCCTCAATAACCGATCGTCGGGGGACCTGGTGCACCCGGAATACTCCGGTTATCTGGTGAGTGCCGCCACACCGAGGCTTCACCAGTCACTTTCACTTCTCACCCCGGGGGGTAATCTCAGCCACAAGCCTGCTGACCTGCTGAAAGAGGTACCGGAATCCGGACGGATAATCGTCCGCCCACGCATGGTGCTCGGGGGAATGGTGGTGGTGAGGGCCGCCGTGCTAATGCGTGCCTCTGATCTCCCTCTCGCAGATCCACTGACCTCTGATGGGTTTCTCGCATGGTCGCGCTTCTGGGCGGTACATGGGGTGCCGGCCCGGGCATATTTGCGGGTATTGGAAGGCGGAAGCGGGAGCCGGGCAAAACCTTTCTATTTCGACGCTTCTCTGGCTCTCTGCGTTGCCAACCTTCGAAGCCAACTCCGTTTAGCTGATGCAGAAGCCGTCGTGGAAATCACCGAGCTGCTGCCCGATCCGGAGGAGTCGGCAGGTGTTCTGGACAGCACGCAGAGGGTAACCGAGGCCATGGTGGGAATATCGCTCAGCGAAGAAGAGGAGGGTTAGACGTTGACAACAGATCTGTATAAGCCAGAGCCTGAATCATTACAAGAGACACTGGCGTCTGAAAGTGCCTACCGGTGGGTTGCCTACCACATTTATTACGGGGGCATGCCGAATGTTTTACTTTCCGAGTGCCTCATTCCGCTGGTGGAATCACTTATTGAGCGCGGCCTTGTGCGCGACTATTTCTATATAAATTACTGGCTTGAGGGCAGTCATGTAAGGCTGCGTCTCCGCGTGCCACGAAGTGTAGATTCAGCGTCCGTAGATGCTGCGGTCATCGTTCCGGTGCAGGAATACCTGAAGCGTCGGCCGTCCATGCATCCGATGGTGGAGCTCACGGAATACGGCTTTTATGAGCAACTCTTCGTGGGCGAATTTACAGAAGCAGACCGTCCTCGGTTTTTCGATGCTGACGGAAACCCGGTCTTTATGGCTAACAACTCCATCCACCGACGGCCTTACGAACGCGAAATATTCCGGTACGGCGGCGAGCAGTGCATGCTACTGGCCGAGCGGCACTTCGTCGCTTCCACCTCTATGGCGGTGAAGGTTATGCAGCGCGGAAACCAGGACGTCCGCACTCTCTTGCTGGGAATAGCCACTCAGCTGAGCTTTGTCACTGCGTGTGCCTTCCTGCGTGACCGCGAGCTGGTTCGGGACTTCTTCGTCGCCTACCACCAGAGATGGATCTCCGGCTACGCGGAAGGCACCGAATACACAACCGAAGGCGGGCAAAGTATGCATGCTTCGTCTGTTGCGAACCTACGGCTAAAAATGCTTCCTCTCCTCCCGGCCATCGCGGACAACGAACTGGCAGGAATGCCGCAACTGCTCCGTGACTGGGCTGAGACGAATCTCCGGGTCCGCAGCGACCTGGAACAGCTCTATGCGGAGGGAGTGCTTCAGTTCGATTACCAGGATGAACGCCGTTCGCCTGAGAGTATCGAGGCGGCGGCATGGTCACTCTGCCATTCGTTGATACACATGACCAACAACCGAATGATGGTCTCCGTTGCTGACGAAGCGTTTATCGCTTTCCAGATTTCCCAGGCTATGGAGACGACCACATGAATGTGCCCCTTTCAGGAAGCCCGAGTCAGGCGGCCACAGCGTGGCAGCCGTCGCTGGTAGCGGGTACACAAATTGGACCTGCGCGTTGGGACGGGGAACAAGTGCTAACCGATGCATCTGTTCAGGGGCAGCAGCGCATCCTCCGTATCGGGTTACGGGAGCGCATGGTCTTGGACCTGGTGAACGGAAGCCGAACCGTTTCCGAAATTTCCGAAGAATTGGCAGGGCAAGGCATGCCTTTGCCTCCGCAGGCTGTCGCTGGTGTGCTGCACAAACTAATGATGTTTGGAATGATCGACCGTCCATTCACTGTCGCTGCTGCAGCTGTTGACGTTTTGGACAGCCGCGCGCACATAGGATCCACGACGCGCACTGGTGTTTGGGCTCCAGCCGCTAACGGGTTCAGTCGTTTCGCGCCTACAAGATGGTCCATCGATGCACTAACTACAACACCCGTTTTAGGTATTGCATTGGCTCTGGCCGTCGCATCAGCGGTCGTCATGGTTATCGCTGCACCATCGGTCTTATTAACAGTGGTTCATCCGCAGAGTGCTGCATGGTTCGTCACTGCATTTCTGGTGGCGATCGTGTGGAACATTGGTGTGACCGTGGTGCACGAAGCTGCACATGTGGGCACGTTTCGTGCGCTGGCCGGCCGACCAGCGCACCTCTCCATCACGCGGTTTGGCATCATTCCTATGCTAAACACGCAGTTGGACGGGCTTGGCTTGCTTTCCCGAAGCCGCCGCGCACGAGTAGTGGCGGTTGGGCCGATCGTCTCATTGTGCTTAGCATTGGTGCCTTTGTCGCTGTTCTTTTTTGCACCGGAGGGATCATTTCTGAGGTACATTTCTGGGGCTGCAGTACTCGTTGACCTTATTGTTATCGCCTTGGCTGTATCTTTTTTCCCAAACACGGACGGTACGAGATTTCTCGAGGTATTATCCTCTGTAGATCAGCTCCAATCTGTCGCATTTCTAACTCTGCTCCGCCGCCGAAAGCTGCCGCGCGGACTTCCACGCTTCACACGCATATTAGTGCGCGTGTATCCAGTCTTGCTGGCAGGGACAGTCATTAGCTTCCTGCTGGCAAGCGTGTGGGCCATTCGGCTCGCACTGCTCTGATTCGCATCAGTGAATCAGCCATTTAGTAAAACACACAGAAAATGGGGAAGAAAATGAATAACCTTGCATCTTTGGCCGCTGAGCTGGACGCTTTCGACGTCGATACCCTCGAGGTAAAAGACTTCGTTGACTACTCGGAGATGGCCTTTGGCTCCACTTGCTCCTCTTCATCGTCATCCTGTTCGTCGACGTGCACCTCGTGCTGCTCCTCGACGGCTTCGTGCGCCACTGCTTAATGCGGTAACGGCACGTCTGATGTAGTTATCCGGCGCTGGGTGCAGGCTTCGTCCTGCGCCCAGCGCCCCTCACCGAAAGAAGGAGTTCCGCGTGTTATCCCAAGATCCAGTGGCTGTGGAGGTCTCTGATGTGTCCCTGTCCATACGGGGAAAATCCATCCTCCGTAACGTGGATTTGACAGTCCAAACCGGAACCTTTCACGGTGTAATTGGTCCTAACGGTGCCGGAAAATCCACGCTCTTCGACATCATCCTGGGTTTCCGTCCTCCGAGCATTGGCACGGTTAGGGTCCTAGGTCAGCCACCCCGGCCCCGGGACGAGAACCTGTACCGTAAAGTCGGGGTGCAGCCACAGCGGACCGCGTTCTTCCCGAAGCTCAGCGTTAGGGAGCACCTGTCCGCGCTGGCCGGCATTTATGGAAGCGGTGAGACACGGACCGGGCGTCTCATGGAGGTACTCGACCTGGCGCGGCACGCCAATACCCGGGCCGAGAAACTGTCGGGAGGAGAGCGGCAACGCCTCGCCATTGCTTCAGCATTGGTGCACGAGCCGCAGTTGCTGCTGCTGGATGAACCGACCGCCGGTCTGGACCCGGCGGCTCGGCACAACCTCGTCGATTTGCTGCGTTCTCCCGAGTTCAGGGGCATGACCACGATCTACACCACCCACTATCTGGAGGAAGCCTCCCGATTGTGTGACGTGGTCTCAATCTTGGACGCCGGAAAAGTACTGGTAACGAAATCCCCGAGTGAGCTGATTGCTGAGACAGGCGTTGAGGCGACTATTCTGCTGCCCGCTGCTGTGCATCAAGCAGACCGAGTCGCCGCACTGTCAACGATCACGTCCGTTGACGTTGATATGTCTGGCTTGCATGCCTGTACCGGAGACACTGCCCTGGCCTTCGCAGAACTGGCGGGAGCAGGCATTGACACCGGAAATGCCCAAGTATTTAGCGGGTCCCTTGAAACTGCCTTTATGGCCTACACCGGACGGAACTACGAAGCATGACCACGACAACTTCCACCCTGTCCCGGGTGATGTTCAAGGCGGATCTCCGAGACTTCGCGACTCTTTTTTTCACCTTTGTCTTTCCGGCTGTGCTGCTAGTGGCGTTGGTGCTGGGATTGGGAGACATGCCCTCCGCGGATGGCGGAAACTCAGTCAATGAGATATCCGCAAATGTTGTTGCCTTTGGCATAGCATTTGTTGCGGTTTTTGCCGGATCTCAGCACATTGCCGCCTGGCATGAGAACGGCATGCTGCTAGTGCTGCGGAGTGCCCCGGTGAGTGCCGGCAATATCCTGGTGGCACAGGCTCTGGTGGGTGGCATGATTGCGATCGTTCAGGCGATCTTCCTGGTGGTCATAGCGGTTTCCCCGTGGCTGGGAATGACACTCAGTGGAACAGCACCCTTGGCTCTGGCAGGAGTGGTGCTGGGGTACTTTATGTTTTTTTCCTTGGGCGTTATCTTAGCCAATGTGTTGCCGTCCATGACCGCTGTGACCATGCTGGCAATGATCGTTGTTATGGGTCTTGGCGTGTTCGGCGGGGCTATGATGCCCCTCGACTACATGCCCGACTGGGTGCAATCCAGTGCTCCATGGACTCCGGTGTTCCATATCCGAGAAGTCATCACTTTCCTGCTGACTGGAATCGGGGAGTGGAGCCAGACAGGGATTTCGAGTCTCTACCTCATTGTCGTAGGAGGCATCCTTTACTTGATTGCCCGCAAGACTATGCGCTGGGGCTGAGAACGGTGAAGGGGGTCCTGCATGACCGCACGTCCGAGCAATCCGTCACTTGGACGGCTCCTTCCACATTGGTGGTTGCAAACACCGGCGGCAGAGATGAAGCGGAATCGAGGCAAGTTACCGACCACTGGATACGTACGCGTCCACTTTTTCAGGTGCGCCTGTTCGCGGGTGCCGGGCTGCGCCGTGTGGGTGGTGCGGAGAACGGGTCCCTCCTCGGTCCCATCGCTGATGCCATGCACGACCTAGCACTATTGGAAAACCCAAACCCAGCTGTGGCACTGTGGGAGATCGACCAGTGCTCCGGTCTCACCCGTCGAGCCGACGTCACGATCGACAGCCGCACGACAGAGTGGAGCAACGACGGGACACCGGTGCAAGACCCACGAAGCCGGAGCGCTAACAATCCGGAGTGGGTGGATGGTCTTTCATTACGGGCCAAAAGCCTTCAAATGGTGGCTTGGAACGAGAACGGCCTGGTCAACCCTGCTGCCGCGAGGTTAGCACCTGAAATCAACGATTCCGTCGAGTGGACTACACTCTCTCCAGCTTCAGGGGTCACCACGCTTCAGTCAGAACAGAGTTCCCGGCATCTGACCTGGTCTGGTCAAGCTGCGTCACTTGCAGATTCACGGCGCGCTGCCCTTGTCGAAGGAATGGAGCGACTGGTCGGATCTCAGCAGGACGGCGGTAGCTGTATCATCTCCTCGGCTGCTGCGCTGCCCGGGCGTGCACTGAGCCCCACTGACTTTGACGCCTATCCCTCTGATGCTTACAAGGGCAAAATTGCCCTGTTTGATCGGCACGAAGAACACGAGTGGGTACGCGGAGAGTCTCTGGTCACTGGCGAGGAGGTATGGGTCCCCCGCGAGGCCGTTTATTACGGGGAAACACCCGCTTATTCACGGTGGTTCCTCGGCACCTCATCAGGGTGCGCAACAGGGTCTTCGGTTGCGGAAGCTACTCTTTTCGGCTTGCTGGAACTGATCGAGCGAGACACCTTCGTCAACGCCTGGTACGGCAAGATCCCGGCAATTCCTGTGGCCGTGGATTCCGTGCCGGGCGCCGCTGAGATGACCGCCAGGATCCGGTTATTGGGTTGGCAAATCGAACTCGGGTTTCTTAGGAACGAATGGGGTGTTCCCGTATTTGTCGCTAGTGTCGTCACACCACAAGTGCGTGCCTTCGGGGCAGCCGCCCATCTGGACCTCGAAACGGCTGCTCTGAGGGCAATAACCGAAGCTGTGGCGTATGCTCCCGACCGTGAATCGCTAGTATCGAATCGACGTGACCGGGTGAGGGAACTACTCGAAAACCCCCAGCTGGCCAGTGACATCGATGATCATCCTCTACTTCCCGTTTTCAGCTCAGACCCGGCGTACTCCATCCTTTGCGGCCGCGTGGAGGAAGCCTGTGCCCTGGGCAATGTGGCTCATCTGGCGGATAATTCCTCAATCCTTCACAGCGGAGATGCACGCTCGCAAAACCATTCCGGGAACTTGGTCCACTCGAGCCCGCCGTTAGACGTTCAGCTCATCGCCAAGGCTCTCGTGGATACCCTCGGAAAGACCGGAATCGAGACATTCCGGGTGGTGCAAACCGCGCCTTTCCAGACAGATTTGGGGCTTGCCACGACCATGACCTTGGCGCCGGCACTCACGCAACTTGACTTCGGCTGGCACGCGCAACGTGTTCGTACTTCCGCCCGGCCCCTCGAACAGGCAAAGTTGCTCGCTGGAAAGGCGACCGACTGCGTCAGAGATTTACCGCACCCCTTTTCATAGCACCAAACCGCCAACGTTTTACCAAGCGAACGGGAACCATAAATGGATCCGATTGAGGGATCACGACCACGGCAAGGGCCAACCACCCTGTTGGTCCTGTTCACTGTCTCCTACACAGCCACATTTCTCCTAGCTGCAACCCCTTCGTGGGCTGCGGCGTGCGCTCTTGCGGCAGTCTGTATCGCCGTCGTTTCGGTGTTGCTGGGTGCAAAAACTTCCGCCAGCGGGCGCCCAACCGGACGAGGACTCGCCTGGGTACGCAGCACCTCCATAGCCGAAGGCGTTGTACTGCTAGCTGCGGCGGGAACCGGTCTTGTAACTGGCAGCTGGTGGTTCGTGCTGCCGGCATTGCTCACGGCAGTTACCGTGCATTTGGCTGCTTTGCTGGTCGTGTTCCGTCGCAGAGCGGACTGGTGGTCGGTGTTCTGCTTGAGCGTGAGCACAGTCGCTGCTTGGTATCTGAGCCCTGGGGGGATTGACCGAGTGTGGCCTGCAACAGGTGCCGTGGCAGCCGGGGTCTGTCTGGGGTACGCAGTGATCATCAAGTTCGGCCAAAAAGCCAACCGATCGGAGCTGGGGAGCGCCCACTCACCGGCGCGATGAACCTGTTGTGCGTGCTGGGGAAGGGCGACGGCGGTGCCCTGGAGGTGGACGAGAGTTTATGGTGCTGCGGGGGAGGAGCCTTCGGCGGAGCCATCGATCACTCCACCGTGCGCAACGGGTCCGCGCCCGCGCCGGGCCGAACTCGAAGCACCGATGTCCGGCACTCAGGGCCCCGGGGTGCGTACCAGGCGGCACTTGTCGAAGTGTCTGGATGCAACATGGCTGGGTGCATAAAAGGATCGAACCATCCTCTACGCTGGGCGTTGGAGACGACGGAAGGACATCATGAGTGAGACTGTAAGGGCCATCCATGAGAGGAAACAGGCAGCGGCAAGGGCCCTTTACGAGCAGGAGGACTATGTACGGCGCCTCGGGCATCTAAGCGACGAGGAATTAGCCCAGGAGCTAATTGCCGCGCTACGAAGGGAGAAGCTCACCGTGAGCCGTTGGATCGATTCTGGCGATTGCTTCGTTCTCTCCGGTGCTGGAAAAGTTCATCGTCCCGAATGTCCAAGCATGCGCCAGTTCATGGATCGCGACGCTGCGTGGGAACCCTACTTCGCAGACCTGGAGCGGGTACGTGACTGGCATGGAAGTGACAACGCCCCCGATATGCCTAAATTTATGACTCGTGCCAGCGCGGAGCGAATGGAGACCTACAAGACGTGCCCTGTATGCGCTCCGACGTTAGATCACACGGATAAGCGTCCGGGAGTTTGAGGGTGGACGCTGCTGAAAGCTGGCAGTCTAAAGACGAAGCACTTTGGCAGGACTTTCAACGTAGCTCGCGGGGAGGCGATTGGGGTCTTGACTAGGATTACAACAGTGGAAACTAAAGAAGGCCTGGATTTCCGGGCAGAGTTCGACGGACTCGAAGCCCCGATCGTCGATCCTGCGATGGAGCTGATGTATCTAACGCCCCCATACACATCCTGGTCGCCCGTTTGACGAAACTTTGTTGGACATGACGGGTAGTCGGTCGACAGGGATCTTCCAGCAAGTTGTCCGGGTGGGTATCTTCATCAATGGGCTCCAGCACCGCGGGTGATTAGGTCCAGGCCTGGACCGTCGGGAGGGACATCCTAACTAGTGGCCGGAGGCTGTTGGGAATAGAAACTGCTGGAATTGATAAGAGGGCTGGGCATTGCTGAACATTCATGGGGGAGAGTCAGAGCCTCTGGCGGAAGGTCTCTACGAGCTACTGCACACGGAAGATCTAACAGCTCGGATGGAGACGCAGCCTGAACTGCAAGCTGCCTTTGAAACGGTCGCGGATGATCTCTCACCAGAGGTCCTGGCCCGCTATATTGCCAACCAGGCACGGCGTGCCCTGGCCGCAGCCGCGCCAGCCGATCGCGTAGCAGTGGCCAACAGCATCCTCAGCGACCTGCAGGGCGCGGCACTGATCCAGGCCGGGCCGCAGCAGCTGACCTCCTTGTTCCCGCCGGAAGGGCTGGCTGCCCGCCAGGTCTTCCGGCCGTCCACGTCCTTCAGCCGGCCGGCGTTGCTGACGAACGGCAAGGATGACCCAAGTCTTGCCTCCGAGCTCAACGCCGAGCTGGCGTCCGCGGATCGGGTGGACATGTTGTGCGCTTTTATCCGTTGGAGTGGCCTGCGGTTGCTGGGCAAGTCCCTGGAAACGCTAAGGGAGCGCGGGGTTCCCCTGCGCGTGCTCACCACCACCTACATGGGGGCCACAGAGCGTCGTGCCATTGATGAGCTGGTTCGCACCTACGGCGCGGAAGTGCGCATCAACTACGAGACACAGGCCACCCGCCTCCATGCCAAGGCCTGGCTGTTCCGCCGGAATACCGGTTTCGATACGGCCTACGTCGGCAGCTCAAACCTCAGCCTTCCGGCCCTGCTCGAAGGCCTGGAATGGAACGTGAAGCTGTCCGCCGTGGGAACTCCGGAGCTGCTGCAGAAGTTCGAAGTGACCTTTGACAGCTACTGGGAGCAGCCGGAGTTCCAGCCTTACGACCCGGACCGCGACGGCGACAAGCTCGACGCCGCTCTCGCCACCAACGGTGGTAAGAAGACCTCTATTCCGCAGGGTTCCACCGGGTTGGAGGTTAAGCCGCACCCGTACCAGCAGGGCATGCTCGAGGAACTGGAGGCAGCACGGGAGGTCCACAGCCACCACCGAAACCTGCTGGTCGCCGCCACCGGCACCGGAAAGACGGTTATCGCCGCTCTGGATTACAAGCGGCTCTGCGACGCCGCCGGACGCAAGCTGACATTGCTGTTCGTGGCGCACCGGCAGGAAATCCTGGCCCAGTCACAGTCCACGTACCGCAATGTGATGCAGGACGGCAACTTTGGCGAGCTCTTCGTTGGTAAGCACAAGCCCTCCGAATGGAAACATGTGTTTGCGAGCGTGCAGTCTCTTGCCGCGAAGGGCCTGGACTCGCTCGCACCCGACCAATTCGACGTCGTCGTCATTGACGAGTTCCACCATGCTGAGGCAGCGACTTATCGCCGGATTATGGATTGGTTCAAACCGAAAGAGCTGCTCGGGCTCACCGCTACCCCGGAGCGGGGCGACGGCGTCAACGTTGCTGATCAGTTCTTCGAAGGCCGGGTGGCCAGCGAACTGAGGCTGTGGGATGCGTTGGAAGCCAACCTGCTGGTCCCGTTTCATTACTTTGGAGTGGCCGACGACGTCGACCTCAGCCAGCTGGAATGGAAGCGCGGCAATTACGACACCACGCAGCTGAGCAATGTCTACACCGGCAACGATGCGCGGGCGGCCAAGATCATCGCTGAAACCCGGCGCACGGTCACCAGCGTTGAGGATATGAGGGCGCTGGGATTCTGCGTTTCCGTGGAACATGCAAAATACATGGCCGACGTTTTCAATAAGGCAGGTATCCCCTCCACAGTGGTGTCGGGTGAGACTCCGGAAGAGGAGCGCAAAGCGGCACTGAGCCGGCTGCGGAAGGGGGAGCTGAACTGCATCTTCGCCGTGGACGTTTTCAATGAAGGGCTCGATCTGCCCGAAGTCGACACCATTCTGATGCTCCGGCCCACCCAGAGCTCCACCATCTTCCTGCAGCAGCTGGGCCGCGGCCTTCGCCGGGCCAAAGACAAAGCCGTGCTCACCGTCCTGGACTTCATTGGTCAGCAGCGGCGGGAGTTCCGGTTCGACAACAAACTGCACGCCATGACCGGACTTCGGCGAAAGGGACTGAAAGAAGCAGTGGAGAAGGGATTCCCTTTCCTGCCCTCGGGTTCCCAGATTGTGCTGGACCGGGTGTCCCAGCAGATCATCACGGACGGCCTCATTATCCAGTTGCGGAGCAACCGGCCGCAGTTGATCGCAGACATACGTTTCCATAAGGACAATAACCTGGCGAACTTCCTGCGGAAGTCCGGCAGCGAACTGGAGGACGTCTACCGGAAAACAGGGGAATCCTGGACTTCTCTGATCCGTGCTGCGGGATTGGCCGAAGCCGGCTCCGGTCCGGCGCCTTTGCTGGGCGGGGATGAACAGCGATCGGTCGCGGAGGAGACGCTGCTGCTCCGCCGTATGACCACGCTGCTCTGTGTGGACGATCCCGAACGCGCCAAGGCGTACACCCTGCTGGTGTCCGCTGGTGCTCCGCGGTACGAGGAGTTGGGATTCCGTGAGCAGACACTTGCCCGGATGCTGTTTTTTGCGCTGTGGCCTGAGGGCGGGAAATTCACCTCCTACGACGCCGGCTTCGATTTCCTGCGGAGCTTCCCGGCGGTTTGTGCCGAGATCCGGCAACTGGTTGCTCTCGGTGTCGAACGAACGCGTTATTCCCCCAAGGGCTTGGGCCGCGGACTGGCACACGTGCCCCTGTACTCGCACGCGACCTACAGGAGGGAAGAAGTGCTGGCTGCGCTGGGCTACCTGGCGCTGGATGGGCGGAAGGCCCGGCACCGGGAAGGTGTGGCCTGGTGTGAGGACACCCGAACCGACGCGTTCTTCGTGACGGTGGAAAAAGATGCCAAGGATCGGGCTGCCAGCATCATGTACAAGGACTATGCGATGAGCCCGGATGTGTTCCACTGGGAATCACAGAACAGCACATCCCCCACCAGCCCGGTGGGTCAGCGCTATCTGGACCACAAGGCGGCCGGTACGCAGATCCTGCTGTTCACGCGTGCGCGTGAAAACGATGAGTCGGGTCTGACGATGCCGTACGTTTGCCTGGGGCAACTGGACTATATGAACCACACCGGGTCAAAGCCGATTGCGATCACCTGGAAACTCCAGCGGCCGATGCCGGCGGATGTTTATACGCAGGCCAGCGCTGTGGCTCGCTAACAACGACTAGAATGTAAACGCGCCGGGAGCAGGACGTTTAACCTCGGGCCTGACGGCAATGGTTTCAAATCATGCTTGCCTGGCAATATCCGGGGACATCATGCCGGAGAACAAAGCGCAGAGTTGCTCAGTGGCCTGGTGCACGTCCTTGAAAGCAATGACGACAAGATCACCGCGCAACTCCAAGAGAAGGTTTCGTACCTGTCTAGTTGGCAGCGCCCCTGTTCCGCTGCTGTACTGCACATTGGTAAAGAGATGGGTGCAGCTGAAACGCCAAGTGATCCGCACCAGCCCACCGAGGACCGAATTCGCCCGCCACGTGCATCGAACGAGTCAAAGACGGAGCGAGAAGTGAATTCAGAAGGTGATTGGTCAGCGCTCGCCTGCATGAGTACGTCAAATCAAGAACTCAGACAGGTGCAGCGTTAAGGTCCCAAGAAAAATGAGGTATTCGGCTTTCGGAAGAAGTGAGTGATTTAGTGCCAATATGCCTTGAGGAGGCAGCTTCAAAAAACGACTGGTGCACGAGCCAAAATTCTGCATAAAAGTTTCGAAAAACAAAGTCTGCGAACCGATGAATGTGTAATGGCGCAATGCATGCGATACGGCATGAAGTACCGTTCACCGTCATATGTGTCGCTGGGTGTCCAATCCCCGCAGCGTCGGGGTCGTAGTCAAATCTTATAGGTGAACGCAGTACGGGCATATCGTCTAGATATAAATCGATTACGTCAACTATCGGCGCGCCTTCGGCAAGTAAGTCCAGGTCAACATCGTAGGGACAAGGGATATACGCCAACCTGTGTCCAACTACTAGTCCGTCAGATATTTGGTAGGTCGCCTGTAAAAGGCTCCCATCAAACAACATCGCGGAATAAGCACCGGACTCGGCCCAAGAGAGGTACTGGTCTATTCCAGGATGCGCTCGGTTCAAAAGAAATGGAACTTCCTTGTTTTGGGTGTGAAAGGAAACGAGCGGATCACTCATGGAGACCTCATTGGTGAACAGGGCGAGCTCGGCTTGAACGAGGTAGTCCAGCACATTCCTGATGTCGTCTCGGACCGTTCTAAGCGTCGTCATCAGATACTCCCCGCCTAAGCCTCCGCGTCAGGCGTGTTCGGACTGCGGGGGGGAGGTCCTGGATGTCCAGCTCACCGCGTTCGATTGCTTCCAGGAAGGTCATCAAACTGTCTGTGGCCTTTTTGATGGCGGCTTCCTCCCGTTCAGGGCGATCTCGGTGCACATGGCGTAGCTCGGCCAGCTCGGCTTTAGTAGGAATTGGAAACTTGAGTTGGTAGCCATTGTTGACGACTTCAGTAGCTTCACTGGTAATTGTCGACATTTTATCGCCGAATCCAGTGATTCGTACCCAGGCCCGGCTCCTCGTAATCGCAGTAAAGAGACTGTTTCTACGTGTAACTGAGTTAAAATCTGATGACGCAAATTGTGAATCGATCGCATATACCATTGGCGCTTCATTACCCTTGGCGCGATGGATGTGAGCTAGGGCGATTGAACCGTTTTGGAAGACCTCATCAACACTGGTATTGACACCGACAAGATGTGAAGGAATGCCTCGCGCGTGCAATTCCCGCATAAGTCGAGGTGCACGGGACTTGGCGCGGTAAGGGTCAGGCAGTACGACGAGGATATCGTCGTGCTCGAGTTCGTCATCCGCCAAGTTCTTAACAATCTCATCAGCCACCCAGGAATCCTGTTCCGCTTCTGTCACGAAAGGCTTCAGAATAACCGCGTCGTCAGGCCGCACAAGTGTGGGAAAATATGACGGGTAGCTTTCCGCGGAACGCTCTAGAGTAACAGTTGTTCCCTCTTCTAAGCTGCCGCGAAGAACGTTGTAGCCAATGTCCTTCCAGAGTGTAGGTTCATCGAAATGCTGGAGAAGGCCTCCAGATCGGTAAACTCCAAAGCCGAGCGCGTGGGCAGTTGCCAATGCCCATGGGGTATTTCTGTAACAAATTGGAAGGACTATGTCTCTCCTAGCTTCTCCCTCGCCGGACGCTAGGCTAATAAGTGATTCACCTGAAGGGCCCTTGCCGAATAACTCATCGGTTGAAGGCATGGCAGCGTCTGACAACTTTTGAAGCTCATCGTATCCCCACACGATCCGCTTAGGTTCCTTCGTGAAAAGGTAGACAAGCTGGAAAAATTCTGGAGGAAGATCTTGTGCCTCATCGATCAGGACTGCATCAAATATGGGATCGATATTTCGGTTCTGTGCAACTAGTAGCAGCTCGCGGCAGACACCCTGAAAAGCGTTGTCTCGCCCGTATGTTGCCATTGCGTAAGACCAGTCACGAGTCACCTCTCCAAGAGACCTGGCGATTAAGCTGTATATGCCAGACTTTCCGCTCGAGCCCCACGAATGAACGATTCGTAGTCGATCTGGATCGGGCTTGTCGTTCATATGTTCAAAAGCAAATCTAGTAACCAAATCGTCAATTTGCTGGTAGAGAGCACGTGAATGAAATGTTAGCGCTATATTCCACTCGGGATGCTGAGAATGCCAATATGCTGCTTTTAGGGCCAGCACGACCGTTTTGCCGGATCCAGCTAACCCCCGAATGCGCTGCGGGCCCTCAGGGCTTTCGATCGCCGCTGCTTTCTGCCAGCGGTCAAGATTAGCGATTCCCTTCTCTATTTGCTTCATGACCGCACCTCTCGAAGTAGGTTTTACTACCGAAGCACGCTTTTTCGCAGGCTTTATCGTGGTGACCCTTTGCAATGCCGCATGCAATGCACGTTCAATCGGCTCAGAAACAGGTGTCAGCCCTTCGAGCCACGTAATAGCTTCGTCTAGCGCTCCGAAAAAACCTTCGTCAGGTGTTTCATTTGTATCGTTATGGGGCGCGTTTGGGAAGATGGTAGCTGTATTCGGTGATGTCGCCAGTCGTCGACCGGAACGCAATGAATCGTGTCTGCTTAAGTGGCTTTCCAATACAGCGTATAGACGGTCTTGTTCGGCAACTAAGTCCGACCATTCGTCGCTCGTGAAAGGTTGGGTGTCTGACAAGATGAAGGCGACGACTCCGTGCGCACGACTAACAAGAAGGGCATCGAGCTGGACCTTTTCATCGGCAGTGGCTAACACTGGGTAACCGAGGTACACAGTCCCCTCATCCAAGACATCATCCAGTCGTTTCGCCAAAGCTCTTGCCGCGTAGCGATTGCGACTTTCTCCATACACAACTTCAAACATCTTGGGCCTTGTCCTTAGCCTCGATCTAGCATGTTCCCTCTAAGACTCTATCCCGCACTGCTGTAGAAGGGTCACCGCAACTTTTGTCATCGGTACCGCCCTTCGGGACGTCTCTGTAGATTCAGAAGCCTCGCTTGTGGATCGGTGAGTCCCTGGTGGTCCTACTTACACGTTTGAGACCGAGACGATGTGGGTCTTCTGGCCACATGACCCGAAGTGTGCGCGTGGTTTGAGGTACAACTTGTGATGGTCACCAGAATGCGCAGCAGGGTTCTGGTTATTTGGATGCCTGCAACTATTTTTGCAACTCCTCATAGATCAACCCGCTCAGCATCGCCAGGAGCGCCCGCATCTTGGTCTTGTCCCCCAACGCCTGCAGGCTCAGGTTGTAGTGACTCTCCATGGAGTTCGTGACGGCGTCGCTAACCGCGTTTTCGAGGTGTGGGCTGCTGCCAAAATGGCTGCGGGAGTTATTGCGCGCCTGAGTTTGAAGGGTCTCGTTCTTCACCAGCTCGCGCCGCACGCCCTCCACGAAGTGGGCCACGGCGTCCAGCTCTTCGCCATCGAAAGGCAGGTTGGCCTGCTGAATGATCTCCTCCCAACTCGCAAGCACCGGGTCCTTCGTTTCACCGGTTCCTATATCGGTCGCTGGCTTCAGAAATGCTTCGTCATCATCCACGAGCTGGAGCTGCGCCTGTCCCTTGTCTTTCAGCGCGTACTTGGCTAGGACAACGCCCGACAGGTCCAAGGCCACCGGAGCATCGTTCACCCGAAGTACCGGAAGCAGGAGCTTGAAGTAGATGGACCGCTTCTCCAAGTCAGGGTCAGCGAAGTTCACGATCTGGGACAGAAAATCGTAGGCACGGACAAACGAGCCCAAATACTTTCGGAAGAGGTCCAGCTCGTCCTGAGTGGTTTTGTCCCCGGCCGCGACCGCTGCGTTGTAGCGGGTGTTGAACCGTGACTTAGCAGGAGCAACCCACCCCGAGAGAACGTTGTTGCCCTCTTCCCGGATATACGCCTGCACAAGCCCGTCCACTTCCGAATCCAAGTAGATCTGCGCGGCATCCAGCTTGCTCTGCATATCGTGCACAACGTTAGGGTCGGATGTGGCCTCTAGCCGTGCCTCACGGAAGTAAGGCTTGAACGATTCCAGAATCTCCTCAGGCTTGTTTACGAAGTCGAGGACAAACGTCTGGTCCTTTCCGACGGCGGTGCGGTTCAACCGGGACAGCGTCTGCACGGCGGAAACGCCGGAAAGCTTCTTATCCACGTACATGGCAACAAGCAACGGCTGGTCGAAGCCGGTCTGGAACTTATTGGCAACCAGCATGATCTGGTACTCATTTGTCTTGAAGGCCTCGGGCAGTGTGCGGCCCTTGAGCCCCGAGTTCATGTTGATCTCGGTGAAGGATTCCGTCCCGGAGACGTGGTCGTTCACTTCGCCGGAGAACGCAACCAACGTGCCCATATCAGCGTACCCGGCGTCGGCGATGTACTTGTCGATGGCGAGCTTGTAGCGGACAGCTTCCTTGCGGGAGCCGGTGACCACCATGGCCTTGGCCTTGCCGTCCAGCCGCCAGGCAATGTTGGCGCGGAAGTGCTCGACGATGACCTGGACTTTTTGGCTGATGTTGTACGGGTGCAGCTTCACCCAGTTCATCAGCGACTTCAGGGCATCGGACTTCTCCACTTTGCTGTCTTCGGAGTCGTAGTCGCGCCCGTTGTGCGCCAGCCGATAGGCCACCTTGTAACTGGTGTAGTTCTGCAGCACGTCGAGGATGAAGCCTTCCTCGATGGCCTGCTGCATTGAGTACAAGTGGAACGGCTGGGGGAGTCCATTCGACCCGGGGCGGCCGAACAGTTCCAAGGTCTTGGCCTTCGGGGTGGCCGTGAAGGCGAAGTAGCTGATGTTCTTTGCGTCCGCCCGCTCGGCCATCTCTGCGGCCAGGTATGCCTCGATGTCGATCTCGCCGCCGTCGTTGACATCGGAGAGCTCCTCAACAGAGAGTGCCTGCTTGACCTTATTGGCGGTGGACCCGGTCTGGGACGAGTGGGCCTCATCGGCAATAATCGCAAAATTGCGGCCCTGAAGTGCCTTCGACTCAGCAATCGCTTTCACAGCAAAAGGGAAGGTCTGGATAGTGACGACGATGATGGGCGTCCGGGCGATCAGGGCCTCGGCAAGTTCGGCGGACTTGGAGCCGCCGGTGCCCTTGATCGGAACAACGACCCCGGACTTGTGCTCGATCTGGTAGATCGCGTCCTGCAGCTGTGAGTCAAGCACGGTACGGTCCGTCACGACGATGACGGAGTCGAAGATCTTCTCATTCTTCGCGTCGTGCAGGGAGCTCAACTGGTGTGCCGTCCAGGCAATGGAGTTCGTTTTCCCCGACCCTGCCGAGTGTTGCACGAGATAACGTTGCCCCGGCCCCTCGGAGCGTGCCGTTTCGATGAGCTTGGTGACAACATCCCACTGGTGGTAGCGGGGGAACAGCAGCGACTTGCTGATAACGCGTTCGCCTGTGACCGGATCGGTTTTGTCGCTGACCTGGAGGTGCAGGAACTTGCCGATGATGTTGAGCCACGCGTCGGGCTGCAGAACCTGCTCCCAGAGGTAGCTACTGGCGGATCCGGTGGGATTGACCGGGTTCCCGGCGTGATCGCCGTTCCCGAGGTTGAAGGGGAGGAACCGGGTCCCCTTGCCTTTCAGCTCGGTGGTCATTTGGATTTCGTCGTTGCTGACGGCGAAGTGCACCAGGGCACGGCGGCCGAAGGCCAGCAACGGCTCTTCCTTATTCTTGGCGTTCCGCGGCAGGCGGTCGTGGCGGTACTGGGCGACGGCGTCGTTGATGTTTTGGGTGAAGTCAGTCTTTAGCTCGATGGTTGCGATTGGCAGCCCGTTCAGGAACAGGACCAGGTCGATGCTCTTCTTGGTGTCAACCGTGGAGTAGTGCACCTGACGCATGACCCGCAGCCGGACCTTCCCGTAGCGCTCCAGCGTTTCAGGATTCAACCCCATCGCGGGTTTGAACTGGCACATGTCGAACTTCGCGGCCACATCCTTGAACCCGGTGCGCAGCACGGAGAGCATGCCGGCTTCCTTGGTGGCGGGTTTGTCCAGCACCTTGCACAGGCGGTTCAGCAGGTTGTGCTCGGCCAAGGTACGTTCGGCCAGGGAATCGCCGGGTTTGAGGACCTTGCCCAGCTCATGGGGCTGGGTGTCCTGCAGCCAGCCGATGACGTCTTCGGGTACGACGGCGCGTTCGGCGTCGTAAAGCTCGCTCGCCTTGCGCTGAGGCTCATAGATCCATCCCTGGGCCGCGAGTGCCTGGCAGATTTCCTCTTCGAACATCACTTCGTTGTGCTGTGCCATTACGTTCTTCCCCCTAGAACTTGTCGAAAAAGTCCTGATCGACTTTCTTGACGACGACGGTGCGGTCCACCTGTACGCCCACTCCGTATTCGAACATCAGCGTAGCTAGTCGCTGACCGTCGATCAGGATAAGCGTGTAGTGCGCGGTATCCCGGGCTACAGCCCGTGCACCGCTGGTAAAGCTGGACGTGGTGATGAAGATGCCCTTGGTGGCCCGGAACTGGCCGAGCGCACCGCTGAACGCCTGGACCTCGGGCGCGCCGACGTTGTTGCCTTCGGAATACCTCTTCGCCTGCAGATAGACCCGGTCGAAGCCCAAGGCGTCCTGCCAGACGATGCCGTCCACGCCCTTGTCCCCGGAACGCTGCGTGGGCTTGAGGTTGTCCTCCCGGTCCGTGCCGTAGCCCAGTGCCCGCACTACAAAGGGGATCAGGTGCTCGAAGGCATCGGGGGAAAGCTCCAGCAGATTGCGGTAGATCTCGTCAATGACAACTTGGTTCAGCTGGGCAGCTGATTGCTCCAGGGTCTCAGACGGGTCGGGCTCAAAGACGACGGCGCTGGCGTCTTCCGCGGAACCCGGCAGTGCGCTGACAGTTGCAGCCTTGGGACGGCGGGAGATGTTCTGGTACGCGCGGTACGGCTCGTACTCCATCAGTGTCTCGTGTGTCAGCCGGGCGCTGCCAGCTGCACGGGTCTGCCCCTCGTCACTGATCCGGTACTGCCCGCGGGCTTCCCGGATAAGCAGGCCCGCCTTCATCGAATCGAAGACCGCCCAATTGATGCGGTTGGCCCAGCGTGCCTCACCGGAGGACATGATTTCCGCCATGTCTTCCTCGCTGAGGTGTTCGCGTTCGGCGACGGTCGCCCGGATTTCTGCATTTCGCCGGGTCTGTCCGTCAGCCATGATCCGGATAACCGGGTCGATAAAACCGTGCCATTGTGGAAGCGCCATGCTCAGGCCGCCATTTCGCGTACGTCAATCTTGCCGGTTACTGCTGCGGAGATGAGGGCGGAGCGGCGCTCTCGAAGCAGCGAAATGGCCTGCTGCGCCTTCAACGCGAGGGTATCGAGTTGTTTCGTCCTGCCGTCGAGGTATCGGGCTATTTCGCCCTGCTCACTAAGGGGTGGTACCGCTAGATCGACCGTAAGAAAGTCAGAATAGGAGAGGTTTTGCATACTGGAGCTGGCGCCTACGCGGCGAAATTGTATTTGTGAGCGGTATCCATCTGTTTTAGTCCACCAGTACATGAACCGCGTATTTGCCTCTTTGAATTCGATTTGCCATAGCTTGTCTGAGAGGAAAAGCGTAGGTATGTCGGTTTCTGGCACACCGGTTGATCCAACGAGGTCTGGCGTGTTCGCGCGGTTTACGATGAGGGTTCCGCCCCGCACGGGGCACGTCGCCCGGTCGACGTCTTCGGGTACCACGGTCTTACTGGAACTAGCCAAAAAGTACCCCTTGGATACGGCACCAGTTTTAAGGACGCCTATATGTCCTGAGCCGGCGGGGACATCCGTTCCGTTGACGCTCGTCCCTGATTCCTGCTTTGGATGCGTCCACTTTATTCGCGAAGCCGTCCAATGGATGGGCGATGCTGGAACCCAAGGGATGCCAGAAGGCTTGGTGGGAACTGAGTGGCCGAGCCCCTTCGTGACGGCTTGGGTGATGATGGCCTGGCGCTTCTCGGCCAGCAACTCGATGAGTCGCTCCTGTTTCGCGGTCAGCTCATCAATCTTCGCCGTCTCGCGGTCGAGATAATGGACAATCGATTCTTGAGTTGTTACAGACGGCAGAACTATGGGAAGCCATTTGAGGTCCCAGAATTGCATGGACTGGCGTAGACCGCCACCCATCGAATAGAAGACCTTTTGAAGGTCGTAAGACCGGAGTAAATATGAGAGGAAGCGAGGACCGACCTGAGTCGGACTCAGCGCTAGATAGGCGGAGGTTATAATTCCCCGCTCTGGAACAATGGCGGAACGAAGGCTGCGTTTATCGTTCTGGAGGTCCGTTAATCGCAGGACTATGTCATCTTGTCGAACTATTTGATAGGTGCTGAACGAGGCAGGAAGCAAACCACCCACGGCATTGATATCTTTGCGGATGATTCGGCCATAGCTGAGTGAGAGCAAGTTGGTCTCGCTGTCCTCAGAATTTTTCGACCTGCTTTCATGAGCGACCGAAAAGAGGGGGCTGACATTCCATTCCTTGGGTATGGCGCCCACCCACGGTATTTTTGAGTCCTTGTATTCCGAGTACGGCGACACTCCCTTCACTGCTCAACCTCTGTAAGCAGATCCGTGATCTCGCTGATGATTTTGGTGAGGTCGGCATCGATCTCCTCCAATGGGCGGGGCGCAAGGTACTTGTAGAAGTGTCGCGTGAATGGAATCTCGTAACCTATCTTGGTTTTCGACTCGTCGATCCAGGCATTTGGAACGTGGGGGAGGACCTCACGCTCGAAGTACGTTTGGATGTCTTCGTTCAGCGGCACGTTCTCGGTGTCGCGGAGATCAGGGTCCGCCTCAGGCTTGCCTTTGGGCCCGGTGCAGATGTCCGCGGTTTCATCACGTTCGGATAGGGCAGCGAGCACCGCTTTGAAAACCGGCGCCGGCAGCTTTAGGCCAGTACCGTTCAGCAGAGGTTTCAGAATCTTTAGGAACTCTTCACGATTCTTGTACACCCGGCCGGTTTCCTCGGCAGCAGACCGCAGTGTCTTTTCGAGGAGCTCCTGGTCATTATGCGCCAGTTTGAGGACAGGTCTCTGCGCCAGGGCCGCATCGACCCGCTCGGATGTGAACGCGAAGTTCAGCCGCAGTGGGCGTTCGACCGTGATGGTGGAGTAGCCGAAGTCCCGGTTGTCGAAGATCTTGGAGGTCTCGCCGTCGTTTTCGAATGCTCCGTAGAGCTGGACGATCCGGTTGATGTCCTCCGGGCCGAGTTCCTTGCGCTTTGAGCCGAGACTCTTGCGCATCTTGCGGTAGAACTCGACACCGTTGATCAGCTGGATCGTCCCCTCACGGCCCGGGGCTTTCTGCTTCTTGGCGTTGGACAGGATCCAGACGTAGGTGGCGATGCCGGTGTTGTAGAACATATCCGTCGGCAGGGCGATGATCGCCGAAACGAGGTCATTCTCGATCAGGTAGCGGCGAATCTCGGACTCGCCGGATCCGGCGCCGCCGGTGAACAGGGGGCTGCCGTTGAGGACGATGCCGATCCGGGAACCGCCTTCGTGCACCGGTCGCATCTTCTTCACCAGGTGGAGCAGGAAGAGCAGCGACCCGTCGCTGACGCGGGGAAGTCCCGGGCCGAAGCGGCCGTCGAATCCGTGCAGCTCGTGTTCGCGCTGGATCTGCGGTTGGATCTTCTTCCATTCCACCCCGAACGGCGGATTGGAGAGCATAAAGTCGAACTGCTGACCAATGTTCTGATCATTGGCCAAGGTGTCGCCGACAGAAATCTTCGAAATGTCTTGGCCCTTGATTAGCAGGTCAGCCTTGCAGATGGCGTAGGACTCGTCGTTGATTTCCTGGCCGTAGGCGACCAGTGAGGCACTCGGGTTGTGTTCGTGCAGGTGCTCCTGGGCGACTGTGAGCATTCCGCCGGTTCCGGCGGTGGGGTCGTAAATGCTGCGCACGATACCCGGTTTTGTGAGGACTTCGTCGTCGTAGTTCAGCAGCAGCTTGACCATCAGCTGGATGACCTCGCGGGGGGTGAAATGCTCACCGGCGGTCTCATTGGAGGCTTCAGCGAAGCGGCGGATGAGCTCCTCGAACATCAGGCCCATCTCAATGTTGCTGATGGTGGCCGGGTGCAGATCGATTGTGTCGAAGGCCTTGGTTACGTGGTAGAGCAGGTCCGCCGCATCGAGCTTCTCGAGTGTTTTGTAGAACTCGAAGCGTTCGAAGATGTCGCGGGTGTTCTCCGAGAATCCCTGGACGTAGTTCTCGATGTTCGCCCTGATGTTGCTGGGGTCATTCAGCAGACGTTGAAAATTGAAGGGCGACGTATTGAAGAAGCTGTACCCGGAGGCCTTCTGCAGGAAGGTGTCCAGCGGAATGTTCAGGTCCTTCTTTGCCTCCTGCTCCGCGAGGACCGCTTCCTTGGTCTCCTCCAGGACGCAGTCGAGGCGGCGCAGGATGGTGAAGGGCAGAATCACCGACCCGTACTGTGCGGGTTTGTAGGTGCCCCGCAGGATATTTGCGATGCTCCACACCAGGTTGGCGTTGTTGTTGCCGGCCACTGCTACCACTTTCTGTGCTGGCGGCAGGAGACTGATTGCTTGACTGGTCATCGCGGAGCCCCTGCCGTGCAGCGATTATTGATGTCGCACGTATAGGCCAATTGTACGGTCGAGGAAGCTCCGGCATGTCGCCGTCGAAACAGGGGGCTATGGGCCCTCAGAGACGCTATTACATCCGTTACCGTCCGCCGCCTACGCCTCCCCTCCAATCCGGATCACGGCCAACTTCCCCTCAACCGATCTGGACAACGCCCGAGCACCCCCAGTTAAACCGGATGGCATGGCACAGATCCTCATCCCGAAGTCTGACGGGACCTTCCTGCGAGCCGGACCTAGCCGGCTACTCGGATGTGGAACTTCAGCACATCCTCGTCTAAGACACAAAGCTGACCCCAACGGGTAGGGCGCTCGTGGAGGGCAGGCTGACCGGCAACGCCCGACGTGTATTGACGACTACGGTGCACGCCGTCAGTAGTAGAGCCAATGATCTGACAGCAGTCTTAGCTGCATGAACTCAACCAATCCCTGTCGAACTGTCATCGGGATCCCAGGGACCAGATAGTCTTTGGAAAAGATTTCGTATACTTTGGGGGAATAATGCGAAAGCAGCATGTTTTGGGATTGTTAGTTCTTGGTGCAATTGCATTAGCCGGTTGCTCTTCGGAGGGCGGGCCATCCGCCGAAAATCAACCGGCGCCTTCCACCGCAACTGTAATCAGTCCGGAGACAACGTCCTCAGCTGAGGAACCGGCTGAAGTGCCGCCCGAGCCGGTAGGGGCATTGACCGTTGCTGAGCGACTTCAGGCTGCCATCCCTTCGGTCTCGTCGGTTACAGAAGTGACCGAAAACAATGACTCAAACAACCTGATCGGGCGTCCCGGGCAGTATATGACGGCAGCGTGGGTTGCAGATGCTTCGGCTGACCCCACGCAGACGGGCATTGACGGCGGAGCGGTGGTAGAGGTTTTTGCAAATGCTGAAGATGCTCAAAGCCGCTCGACCTATATTCAGGACACATTGCGCAGCATGGGGCCGGCCTTCGGGACTGCGTACCACTACTTCGATGGAAGTGTTCTTCTCCGGGTCTCGGGAGTAATAGTGCCGAGTCAAGCTGCGCTTTACGAGCAGGCGTTCGTGGGTTAGCTGTAATTCCCAGAGCGGTTGCGAAAGCGGCGGTTGAGGAAGGGCACTATTGAACCTGGCTGAATTTCCTGAACCCTTGAAGCGCGACAATGGAGGAGTCACTTCGTTCCAGGCGTGCTGCCTCTAGTAATGTCACAAGAAGGTCGCTGCCCCGCTCAATCTTGGAGATCCGCGAGGTGCTCGCGCAGTCCCGGGTACGCGCTGTTCTCAGCGAGCACCTTCTCGAAGTCTTTCCTGGCCATCGAACGCTTGCCTTCGCGGAGATAGGTCAGCGCCCGCTCAATGAGGGTGCGATGCCGCAGATCCGCCGGACGGGATCGAATCCGGAGTGCCTCTTTGAACGAGGCACGTGCGGGTCCGGATTCGGACCCTGCCCCACCTTCTGCAAGGATGGCAGTAAGGCTACTGATAAAGGAGATCCCGTGCAGAACGAAATGCAGGAACATCCCGCTGACGAGAACGCCCCGTCCACTAAGCGGACCACCCCGCTGATGAACATCCCGGCGGCGGACATCGTCGATGCCGGAGCATCAGCAGCCAGGCCGCGGGACGTGGACCCGGCCGAGGTCGCGATCCTGGCCGAAGCCGAAGACCCGGGCACCACCGGCCTGCGGCTGCAGGAACTGGCCACCGACGAGCCCAAGGCCCGCCCCGCCGTCGCCGCCAATCCGGCCGCCGGACCCGAACTGCTCAAATGGTTGGGCGGGCTCGACGATCCCGCCGTGAACGAGGCACTCCGCCGCCGCAAGCAGGCCCAGCAGGCTGAAAGCGGCCACTAAGTTTCTAGACTGTGGAGGGACGGACAATAAGTCCGCCCCTCCACATTTATATGCGCTGCGTTCCAGCAAAGCGCATCGAACAAAACCCCGGCAGCCTGCAGCGAAGCAGGCTGGATATTCCAAGGAGAACCACATGTTTCCCGCCACCTCCGCACCAAACGCCGCCAACTACGGGGTGTACTCGGAGGTCGGGAAACTGCGCAAGGTCCTCGTCTGCGCCCCGGGGCTGGCCCATGAACGGCTCACCCCCACCAACCGTGAAGACCTGCTCTTCGACGACGTGATGTGGGTGGAAAACGCCCAGCGCGACCACCTGGACTTCGTGAACAAGATGCGCAGCCGCGGCGTGGACGTGGTGGAACTGCACGACCTGCTGGGCTCCACCATGGACATTCCCGAGGCGCGGACCTGGCTGCTGGACCGCAAGATCATCGCCAACCGGGTCGGACTGGGCCTGGTGCCCGGCACCCGGGCCTTCCTGGACTCACTCAGCGGGCCGGAACTGGCGCGGATCCTCATTGGCGGGCTCACGACGTCGGACCTTCCCGATGACTACCTCTCCGGCTACGTCGGCCTGGTCCGGGAATCCCTGGGCCGGCCCGAATACCTGCTGCCGCCGCTGCCCAACACCCTCTACACCCGCGACACCACGTGCTGGATCAACGGGGGACTGACGCTGAACCCGCTGTACTGGCCGGCCCGCCACGACGAGACCCTGCTGATGCAGGCCATCTACCGGTTCCATCCGGACTACACGGGCTCTCGAATCTGGTGGGGCGACGCGGAACTGGACTGGGGCCAGGCCTCCCTGGAGGGCGGCGACGTGATGCCGGTGGGCAACGGCACCGTGCTGATCGGCATGAGCGAACGCACCTCCCGGCAGGCCATCACCCAGCTCGCGCAGGCGCTGTTCCAGGCGAAGACCGCCGAGCGGATCGTGGTCGCGGGCATGCCCAAGCTGCGCGCCGCCATGCACCTGGACACCGTCTTCACCTTCGCCGACCGGGACCTGGCCACCATCCATCCGGCCATCGTGGACGGCATTCATGCCTTCACCATCCACCCCTCCGACAAGGCTCCGGGCCTGGAAGTGCGCGACGAGCGGGACCGCCGCTTCGTTGACGTCGTCGCCGAATCGATGGGCTACCGGCAGCTGCGCCTGGTCGAGACCGCGGGGGACTACTACGCCTCCGAGCGCCAGCAGTGGGACAGCGCGAATAACGCCGTCGCACTGGAGCCCGGGGTGGTGCTCACCTATGACCGCAACACCCAGACGAACGCGGCGCTGCGCAACGCCGGCGTCGAGGTTATCCCGATCGTGGGTGCCGAGCTCGGCCGGGGCCGCGGCGGCGGGCACTGCATGACCTGCCCGATCATCCGCGACGGGATCGGCTAAGGACTAACGACGACGGCGGCCGTCCGCCGCCGCGGCAGCGTCGCCACCGCGACACCCGCTAGGGCCAGCGCCCCGCCGAACAGCGCCGCAACCGGCGGCACCTCACGGAGCAGCAGCCAGGACAGCAGCACCACCACGGCCGGCACCGCATAGGTGGTGGCGGCCGTGCGGCCGGCGCTGAACCGCGCCAGGACATAGCCCCAGGTGGTGAACGCGATCGCCGTGGGGAAGATCCCGAGGTACACCACGGCCAGCGTGGAGGACAGCGGCGCCGCAGATAGCTCCCGGACCAGTTCGGGGAGGAACGGCAGGCAGGCCACGGCCGCGGCCAGGCACCCGATCCAGGTCATGGTGGCGGCGTCCACGTACTGCAGCAGCCGCTTCTGCAGGGTGGCCGCACCGCCGTAGAGCACGGCTGCGGTTAGGCCGAGACCAACGCCCACCGGATCGACGGTTCCGGTGGAGGTGGCGGCCGCAATGACGGCGACGCCGGCGAAGGCCACCAGCATGCCGATGATCAGCCGCCGCGGAAAGCCCTCGCCCAGCAGCAGTCCGGCGAGCACAGCCACGATCATGGGCGCCAGGTTCACCAGCAGTGCTGCGGTGCCGGCATCCAGGTGCCGTTCGGCCGCATTCAGCACCAGGTTGTACACCCCGAACCAGGCCAGCCCCCAGACGATCACGAGGGCCAGGATCCGGCCCCGGAGCCGTCCGTGCGCCGACTGGCCGCCCGGCCCGCCGGCGGCCGCCGCTTCAGCCACCCGGCGTCGTCGTCCCGCCACAGCGGCGATGACCATCAGGGCCACCGCCCCCACCGCGATTCGTCCCAGCGTGAGGGCGCCGGGGGAGTAGTCCGCACCGGCGGACCGGATGCCGACAAAGGCCGATGCCCACAGCACCACCGTCACCGCCATCGCGGCCCACAGGCGCGGAGTGGCGCCGCTGGAAACGGAAACGCTGCGGGAAGCTGTAGATGTCATGCCTGTAGTCTTCCCCGCTGGTGGCTTTAGCACCAGTTCCGATTCTTGATCCACACTTCAGTACAGCTGTAGAGTCAGCCGCATGTTGGATGTGCACCGGCTTCGAATCTTCTCCTCCGTGGTGGCCAGCGGCTCCGTGGCCGCCGCCGCGGCCAACCTCGGGTACACGCCCTCGGCGGTCAGTCAGCACCTCACGATCCTGCAGCGCGAAACCGGCCTCACCCTCCTCGAGCGTGCCGGCCGCGGCCTGCGTCCGACGGCGGCGGGGCTGGCGGTGGCAGCGCAGGCGGAAGAGATCCTGGCCCGGCTCAGTGAGGCGGAGACGATGCTGTCCGATCTCCGGACCGGACGCAACGGGCGGCTGTCCATGGCCTACTTCGCATCCGTCGGTGCCACCTGGATGCCCGAAGTGGCCCGGCGGCTGACCACCGACCTGCCCGGCGTCCGGCTGGAACTGCAGCTGCGCGACGACGTCGCTCTGGACCCGGAGGACCGTCCCGATATCCAGCTGGTGGTCGGACGCAAGGGGAGCATCACTCCGGGCAGCGGCTTCGACGCCCACCACCTGGTGGACGACCCCTACGTGGCGGTGCTGCCCGACCATCATCCCTTTGCCTGCCGGACGGAGATCGAGCTGGCGGAACTGGGCGGGGAACAGTGGGTGGACAACGACTTCGCCCACGGGCTGTGCCGGCTAAACCTGCTGGATGCCTGCGCGGCCGCGGGTTTCACCCCTACCTTCCAGATCGAAGCCCACGACTATGCCACCGCCATCGCCTTTGTCAGCGCCGGCATCGGCATCACGGTGCTGCCGGCACTGAGCGCCCAGCAGCTGCCCGCCAACGTCCGCCGGATCCCGGTGGTTCGCCCCGCTCCCGTCCGCTCCATCTACGCGGTGGTGCGCCGCAGCATGGCCGGCACCGAACCGGTGCAGCTGGTCCTGGAGACCCTGTTGGCGGACCAATAGGTGTCCGTCACCGGAAATGGAGCCAGGCGGCACGGCCGGAGGGCGGCTGATAGTCGGAGGTGAGAGGGGGCGTGTAAAGCAGGACATACTGCCCCGGACCGGCTTCGTCATTGGAGAAACACACGTCGCCGCTGGTCGAGCCGCCCGGCGCTATTTTTCCGCCAGCGCCCAGCTGGTTATCGCTTCCATACTGAACGGTGTAATTAATGAGTCCTCCGGGTGTCTGGAGATTCCAGTCAAAGGTGTCGAACGTGATCTGCGCGCCGGAGTTGTTCTTCAGTGTGGTGGACGTACACAGGGTCGGCGAATCGTCATACGTCGTCGTCTTTCCGTCAAAGAGTTCCGAGGCGGTGACGCTGAGCCCGTCGATGGTGAGGGAATCTTCGGGCTGCCCCACAACATCGCCGCGCATCTCACCGGGAAAAACGGGCGCCGCAGCTGGCCCGGTGGGTTCCGCGGAGGCAGTGACCGCATCCTCATCCGGAGCAGCAGCGGTACTTCCGTCATTACCGCCATCGGAAAGCAGGATAACGATGATGAGGATCAGGGCGAGCTCAAAGAGAAGACGCAAATTTCCGGTCCGGGGGCGTTGCGGACGTCTGCGCTGGCGGACGGGATGCCTCGGCTTATAAGGCACAGACGTGTTTTCCGGCGGTTTCACGTAATCAAACCTGGGCATTGTTTTGAGGCCTCATTCTGGTGTGTTGCTGGTGCGCATTCTCCCCGCGGAAATCTACCGTAGTTTCGACCTATCGACGATTTTCCTTATCCAGCCTGCAGCCTGCCGGACTATCTCCGGCCGCACATGAATGGACAACCATGAATCCGGGAAGTGCATCCCCAGAAGCGATCAGGGAACCGCAAACACGCAAGGACTCCTTGGGTAAGGAAGCCAAGAAGCCAAAGTCGCTCAAAATCCGGCTTGCTACTGGTCATTCGGCTGCTGATGCTCGGAATCTTTGTGGTCCTGCCGGGAACTGACCTTTCAATGCAGGAATACAACAACACTCACCCCAGTACATTCCACAACTGCACGGTTACCCGAGCCGACCCCTACCACAGGGCCTCCAGAAAGGGGACGGGTAGCTACAAAGTCCTCATCGACACCTCGGATTGCGGAGACTACGAGTTGGATCGTGGAGTCACTAAGAGCAATTACCGAGACGTTGCTCAAAAACTAACCCCAGGGGAATACCGGCTGGAGCTGGCGGCTACGGCCGTGGCCTTCGAAGGAGTCCCACAAATTCTTCAGCGACCGCGTACTCATCGAGTCGCGCTGGAAGGACCACGGACCGGTAGGGCCCTCAGCGCCGCGGCATCGGTGCCTTCGGCGGAGCGCAACAATGGCGCATCCGGTACATACTTCCGTCCCGCAGGTGTCACAGTCGTAACAACTGTCACAAGTATGGTTAGGCATGCCTTACTCTTGAGTTGTTAGGCAGCCCTAAAACCAGTGCGGCGCCCCGGCTCGCTTCGGTACCAGCCGGGTTGCACCCTCCTGTTGACGAAGGAACACCACCTTGCGCCTCTCCCGTATCACCGCCGTCTGCGCGGCCGCACTGCTCACCACTGGACTGGCGGCCTGCTCCACCCCGGCCGCCAGCAGCGACGAAGCCACCGGCTCCGCGTTTGAGCCCATCACCATCGAGCACGCCCTGGGCACCACCACCATCGAGACCAAGCCCGAGCGCGTGGCCACGGTCAACTGGGCCAACCACGAGGTGCCGCTGGCCCTGGGCATCGTCCCGGTGGGCATGGCCGCAGCAAACTACGGCGACGACGACGGCGACGGCCTGCTTCCGTGGGTCAGCGAAAAGCTCGAGGAACTCGGCGGTGAAACCCCGGTGCTGTTCGACGAAAACGACGGCATCGACTTTGAAGCCGTGGCCGACACCCAGCCGGACGTCATCCTGGCCGCCTACTCCGGCCTGACGCAGGAGGACTACGACACGCTGAGCGAAATCGCCCCCGTGGTCGCTTACCCGGAAACCGCCTGGGGCACCTCCTGGCGCGAAATGATCGAGCTGAACGCCGAAGGCCTGGGCATGCAGCAGGAAGGCGAAGAACTGATTGCCGACCTCGAAACCGAAATGTCCGAAGCCGCCGCCGAGCACCCGGAGCTCGAAGGCAAAAACGCCATGTTCCTGACCCACGTGGACACCACCGACCTCAGCGAGGTCAGCTTCTACACCACAAAGGACACCCGCACCATGTTCTTCGAGGACCTGGGCATGGCAGTGGCCGGCAGCGTCAAGACCGCCTCCGACGCCACCGACAAGTTCTCCCTGACGCAGAGCGCCGAGCAGGCCGACGCCTTCAACGACGTGGACGTGATTGTCAGCTACGGCGGCGAGGAACTCGTCAGCGCGCTGGAAGCCGATCCGCTGCTCTCGCAGATCCCCGCCGTCGCCAACGGTTCCATCGTGCTGCTGCCCGACACCCCGCTGGGCACCGCCGCCAACCCGACGCCGCTGGCGATCTCCTGGGTCCTGGACGACTACCTCGCCCTGCTCTCCGACGCAGCCGCCAAGGCCAAGTGACACTGACGGAACCTGCAGCCCCGGACGCCGCGGTACGACGGCGCCCGGGGCGCCTGCGTGCGCTCTGGCTGCTGGCCGTCGTCGCCGTGCTCGCCGCCCTGATGCTCGCCAGTATCACCGTGGGAGCGCGCGACGTCGGCTGGAACGACATTCTTGCCGCTCTGGGCGGTTCTTCCGACGGCTTTGACGAAGCCGCCGTCGCCAAGCGGATTCCGCGCACGCTGCTCGCCGTCGTCGCCGGCGCCGCCCTGGGCCTCTCCGGCGCCGTGATGCAGGGCGTGACCCGCAATCCGCTGGCCGATCCGGGCATTCTCGGCATCAACATGGGCGCTTCGCTCGCCATTGTTGCCGGCATGGCGTTCTTCGGCCTGGCCGCCGCCTCCAGCTACATCTGGCTCGCCATTGCCGGCGCCGCCGTCACCGCCGTCTTCGTGTACACCGTCGGCTCGATTGGCCGCGGCCCCGCCACCCCGCTGAAGCTTGCGCTGGCCGGCGCCGCGACGTCGGCCGCCCTGGCCTCCTTTGTCAGCGCCATTGTGCTGCCGCGCAACGACATGGCGCAGGGCGTGCGGTCCTGGCAGATCGGCGGTGTGGGCGGGGGCTCGTACGAGAGCATCACCCAGATCCTGCCCTTCCTGCTGGTCGGCTTCGCCATCTGCCTGCTCTCGGCCCGCGGCCTGAACTCCCTGGCCCTGGGCGACGAGCTGGCCGCCGGGCTGGGGGAGCGGGTAGCCCTGGCCCGCGGCGCCGCCTCGCTCGGCGCCGTCATCCTCTGCGGCGCGTCAACCGCCGTCACCGGACCCATCGCCTTTGTCGGACTCGTGGTGCCGCACGCCTGCCGGCTGCTGGCCGGGGTGGACCACCGCTGGCTGCTGCCCTTTTCCGCCGTCGCCGGAGCCGCCCTGGTGACCGCCGCCGACGTGCTCGGCCGTATCATCGCCCGCCCCGCGGAGATCGACGTCGGCATCCTCACCGCGCTGATCGGCGCCCCCGTTTTCATCTACATCGTCCGCCGGCAGAAGGTGCGTGCCCTGTGAACCCCGCAAGCCCCGCCGCCGCCGCGCCGGAGACCGCCGCTGCCGCCACAGGAACCGCCGCTGCCGCCACAGGAACCGCCGCCGGCAGCGAAACCACAAGTGCCGCCGTCGCGCGTGTCCGCTCCGGGGCCGCCCGCCGCTACCGGCTGGTGGTTACTCTGCTCGCCGTCGGCATCCTGGCCGTCTTCGCGCTGAGCCTGATGGCCGGCCGCACCTTCTATGCTCCGGCGGACGTGCTGAACGTGATCCTCGGCGAGGACGTGCCCGGCGCCTCCTTCGCCGTCGGACGCCTTCGCCTGCCGCGCGCGGCACTGGCCGTGCTCACCGGCGCCTGCTTTGGCCTGGCCGGCGTCGCGTTCCAGACCATGCTGCGCAACCCGCTGGCGAGCCCGGACATCATCGGCATCAGCTCCGGCGCCGGAGCGGGCGCTGCCTTCGCCATTGTGGGCCTCGGCCTCGGCGGCGCAGCGGTGTCCACGTTTGCCATTGTTTCCGGACTGATCGTGGCGCTGGCCGTCTATGCGCTGTCCTATAAGAGGGGGGTGGCGGACACCCGGCTGATCCTGGTGGGCATCGGCATTGCCGCGATGCTGGATTCGGTCACCGCGTACGTGCTGAACCAGGCGCCGGAATGGGAGCTGCAGGAGGCCATGCGCTGGCTGACCGGCAGCCTCAACGGCGCGTCCTGGAACCAGGTGCTCCCGGTGCTCGCCGCCATGCTGGTACTGACGCCGGTACTGCTGGGACAGTCCAAAAACCTGGCCGTCACCCGGCTCGGCGACGACGCCGCGTCCGCCCTGTGCGTGCGGGTGAACCTCACCCGGATTGTGGTGATTGTGGCCGCCGTCGGCCTCATTTCCTTTGCCACCGCGGCTGCCGGACCGATCGCGTTTGTCGCGTTCCTCTCCGGGCCGATCGCCGCCCGCCTGGTGGGCCCGGGCCCGTCGCTGCTGATTCCCGCCGGACTGGTGGGAGCGCTGCTGGTGCTGGTGGCAGACTTCTGCGGCCAGTACGCCTTTGGCACCCGGATGCCGGTGGGCATCATCACCGGGGTGCTCGGCGCCCCGTTCCTCGTTTACCTCATTGTCCGCGTCAACCGCGCAGGAGCCTCGCTGTGACCGCAAGCCATTCCCTGAACGTCGAAAACCTCACGCTGGGCTACGGCGACCGCACGGTCATCGATTCCCTGGACCTGGTGGTTCCGCCGGGCAAAGTCACCGCGATCATCGGCGCCAACGCCTGCGGCAAGTCCACGCTGCTGCGCTCGATGTCCCGGCTGCTTACCCCGCGCTCCGGGCACGTGCTGCTGGACGGCAAGGCGGTGCACTCGATTCCGGCGAAGCAGCTGGCCCGCACGCTCGGGCTGCTGCCGCAGTCGCCCATCGCGCCCGAAGGGATCACGGTCGCGGACCTGGTGGGCCGCGGGCGACATCCGCACCAGGGCATCTTTGCGCGCTGGAGCAAGGCCGACGACGACGCCGTCGCCTCCGCGCTCGACGCCACCGAAACCGCCGCGCTCGCGGACCGGGCCGTGGACGAGCTCTCCGGCGGGCAGCGGCAGCGGGTCTGGATTGCCATGGCGCTGGCGCAGCAGACCGATCTGCTGCTGCTGGATGAGCCGACCACGTTCCTGGACGTCAGCCACCAGATTGAGGTGCTGGACCTGCTCACCGACCTGAACCGCTCCCGCGGCACCACCATTGTGATGGTGCTGCACGACCTGAACCTGGCCGCCCGCTACGCCGACCATCTGGTGGCCGTGGCCGGCGGGAAGCTGCATGCTGCCGGCCGGCCCGAGGACGTGCTGACCGAGGACACCGTGCGGACCGTGTTCGGGATGGAGAACCGGGTGATCACGGATCCGTCCTCCGGCAAACCGCTGATGCTGCCGCTGGGCCGGCACCACGTGCTTTCGGACTCGATGTCCGGGGAGCCTGCACACCGCTGAGCCTGCACACCGCTGAGCCTGCACACCGCTGAGCCTGCACACCGCTAGGATCACGGCCGCTAGGATCGCAGGGGCGCGGCTGTCCCGGTCCGCCCCCGCAAAGGAGCGTACGTATGTCCATGCCAGCTGTTCCCACCCTGTCCGAGTCCCGGATCCTTGCCGAGGCCGTGCTGGACAAAGCACGGGAGCTTGGCGTCACCATGAGCGTCTGCGTCGTCGATGCCGCCGGCCACGAGCTGTTGACGATCCGGGGTGACGGAGCGGCGTGGTTCACGCCAGGTGTTGCCCGGGCCAAGGCACAGACGGCTGCCGCCATGAAAAAAGACACTTCAGCCCTCGCTGACCTGGATGCACGGTTCCCCGGCCTGATTCCCCTGATTGCCGACCAGCTGTCCTTCCAGCCCACCGTCCTAGCCGGCGGCGTCGTCGACTCTGCCGCGCAGCCGCTGTGGGCCGTGGGAGTCAGCGGAGCGCTGCCGGAACAGGACGAGGAATGCGCACGGGCTGCCCTGACCGCTGCCCGGGTGGCGGCGGTCGGCCGGTAACGGAGCCCGACTGCCGCCGCGGCTCCCCGTAGAATCGTCTGATGCCGGAAACCACGCAAGTCCCGACGTCGGGCGTCTCCGCTGCCTCCACCCGGGCAGCACGCATCGTCACCGAAACCACCGCCCCGACCGTCCTCGTGGGGCTGCTCCTGCTGCTGCAGCCCCTGCTCAGCCCCGGCGTCACCTGGCTGCAGGGCATCGTGGCGGCGGGTTTCACCGTGGGACTGCCCTTTGCCGGGATCCTCTGGCTGAAGCGGCGCGGGGCGGTCACCGACCACCACGTGGGCAGGCGCGAGCAGCGCGCACCGATCCTGGTCGCGTCCGCGGCGTCCATCGGCGTCGGCGCGCTGCTTCTCATCCTCCTGGATGCTCCGGCGGCACTGTTCGGCGAAATCGGGGGAGTGTTCATCGGGCTGGTCCTGTGCCTGGCGGCAAACCTGGTGTGGAAGCTCTCGGTCCATTCCGCGGTGGCGGCCTACGTGGGCCTGGCGCTGCTGGCTCCCGTTCCGCTGGTGGGATCGGCGCTCGCCCTGCTGCTGGCATCAGCCACCGGATGGTCCCGGGTGAAGCTCGGGGACCACACCCCCACGCAGGTTCTGGCAGGCCATGCAGCCGGATGCCTCGCCTTCGCCGCGGCGCTGCTCCTGCCCTGATGCTCTTCCCCTGAAGCCTGCCCGGCTGTGCCCGCTTTAGCCCTTTTGGGATAAAGTCGGTGCAGTCTCTTTCCATAAATACGCAGGAAATGTGGAAAACACACGATGGGGAATTAATGGCAGTGCGTTTTAGGAAGTCCGACGGCGGTGAACGGGCAGCCTCGGAAGCAGCCGTAGCTGCCCTCAGTCTCGGCGAACACGTGACCTTTGATGAATTGCTGGACGTGGTCACGAAGGCCCATGGAAAACCGATTGAACTTCGCGATATCGACCATTCGGTAATTCCCGCCGTCACCGGTCTGTGGATCGAGAAGGATGCAAAGTCGATCATCCTGCTGCCGTCCGGCGACAACCGGCTGCACCGCACGCATGCGGCGTGCCACGAGTTTGGGCATATTCTCCTGCGCCACCAGGGGTGCGGCGGGGTGGAGACGGCCATGCCGTCCATGTTCCAGCACGTCGGCAGCCGCAGAGGGATCAAGCGGATGCTGGCTCGCTCCCTGGACTGGAATGAGACCGAACGGGCCGCCGAGCACGTTGCCTACCTGCTCTCCCTCGCCCTGCTGCCCGAGGAGCGCCAGAGCCCCAGCGGCTTTGAGCGGACCTTTATATGACCCTCCTGCAAGTCCTGCCGGTCTGCATTCTGTGGGGCGTGGTGGGGATCCGCCTGCTGGGCCTGTGGTTCGGCTGGAAGCCTGGCATCCTGCCGGCCGTTTCGCTGGTGGCGCTGGGGGCCACCCTGAACATTGACCCGGTGTATCTCGCCGTCGACCAGCTGCTGGGCGGCCGGAACCTCCTCAACCTGATTGTTCACCTGCTCATGGGCGTGGGCATGACGGAGCTGAGCCGTCTGCTGCTGCGGGTCACGGGACGGTCCAGCCGGCAGGTGAAGGTGCTGATCAGCATCGGGGTGATCCTGGGACTGGCGCAGATAGTGCTGCTGGCGGTTTCCGACACCCGCGGATCTGCCGCCAATTTCACGGACACCTTCGGGGATGCGCCAACCATCGCCCTGTACCAGGCGATGTTCTTTGTCTGGTTCGGAGCAGTCACCGGATACACCGGCGTGGAAACGCTGCGCCGGAACCGGCGCGGGGAATCCCGGGCGTTCCGCCTCGGGTTCGACATCCTCAGCATCGGCTGCTTAGCAGGGGTCCTCGCAGCAGCAGCCAAAATGGTGCAGATCGGTACTGAGATACTGGGAAGCGGCACCGGTTATGTTGGCGTGCTGGTGATCGGATACCAAGTCCTTCTCGCACTGATGATCATGGGATTCGCCGTCGGGTTCATCATTCCGTTGTGGGAACGGATTCAGGGGACCTTCCGCACACGGACCCGGCGCTCGCAGGACCTGGCCAAGCTGCGGCCCATTGTCACCCGCCTGATCCAGACGGATGAAGGCCGGCGGTCGATGGACGCCGCCAGCATTTCCCTGGACAGCCGCACCTCCAAGACCCAGCTCTACCGCTGGTTCATTTTCATCGGCGACATCCGGGTCCTGAATCCTGAGCTGCTGACGCCCGAGGAAATCGACATCATTGACAAGATAGGCAGAAGAATTGAGCACAACGGTTCACCGGCCCGGTGCACGGCTCGCACTGGCGGCTAGCGTCTCCAAGGTCCTGCCGCCGGCGCTGGTCCTGGCAGTCCTGGTGCTCCTTGCCGGCATCGAAGCGGAACTTGGGCCGCTCGGCGTCGTCGCCCTTCTCGCCTGCATCGTGGGCATCCCGGGCACCATTTACAAGGCATCCAAGCGGCCCTTTCAGCGCAGGGGGCTGCCGGACCGGCTGCGGATCAAGATTCTGGCCGTGCTGACGTTCACCGGCATGGTGGTCTGCTTCCTGATTCCGGTCCCGTCGCCGGTGCCGCTCACAGTGGCAGCGCTGTTCCTGGGTAACGTGAGCCTTGTCTTTTTCCGCCGCTGGCTCAACGTCTCAGCCCACGTATCGGTCATTACCTTTGCCGCCTTGTGGGTCATGTCGACATATGGGGGCGCTTGGGCGTGGCTGTTGATATTATCGCCGTTGATGATATTCAGCCGGGTGTCCCTTCGTGAACATACCTGGCGGGAGGCGCTGTCAGGTGCATCGCTTGGACTGGCAACCTTCTGCTGTTTTCTCGCAGCTATGACTTGGAGCTGAAATACGTGAACGATTTTGATCTTTCCCCGGAGCGCACTGCAGGCCTCCGTCGAGCCGAAACGCTTGCCAGGAAGATCAATCTCCTTTTGGACGTCATCATGTCCGAATCGGGCAAACCCTTTGACTATCCGGCCATCCGGGACGGCGCCCAGAAAGCCGGTTACTACCTTTCCCGCACCAGATGGTCACTGCTGAAGTCCGGCAAGGAACAAGTGGTGCCGGACGAGGCCCTGCGCGCCATAGCCACAGTCTTTGACGTGGATCCGGAATATCTGCTGCAGGACGGCGGCAAGCTACCCGAAAGGGTGGAAGCCGAGCTGGAGCTGCTCCGCAGCCTGCGCCGAGCGGAAGTCCGCAATTTCGCCGCACGCGCCCTCGGGCCAGTGGACCCCGAGGCGCTGAAAGCGATAGCAGCAATTCTGGACGAAGACTCCTGATCCATTCTTTGGGCGAAATAAAACTTTGACCCCGCATGTGACCGATGCTATATTTTCACTCGTGCTTCACACATGTGTGAGACGCGAGTGAAAACCGAAGAATCCCGTAACATCCGCTGCCTGTGGGGGGTCAGCGGAATGTTGCTAAGTGAAGCCGGCGGATGATTTCCGCTGGCTTCGCTGCTTTAACCCTGCAGCAACGGCAGTCCCATTCAGCGGGATCCTATGTCCATTTATTTGCGGCGGCGGTTTAGTTGGGTCAGGGGACCCGGAAACCGTCCCGCACCCGCACCGCACTCGCGCCGCATCCGGCCAACACCACGCCTGCACCATGTCCTCGGCACCCGCCCCCTGCACCACCCCGCACGCCGCCCCCGCAGCCGCGCAGTGCTGCACCCCGCCGTCGTATGTATACGACGTAAACGTAAGCGGTAACATAATGATCGTGACTACCAAAACCTTTCCTCACCTGATGGCCCCGGGCCGCATCGGTCCGATGGAAACGACCAACCGCATTGTCCTGCCCGCCATGGACATGAACGTCTCCGAGCACGGCGAGATTGAACAGGCCGAGATCGATCACTACGTAGCCCGCGCCGAAGGCGGCGCCGGCCTGATCATCACGGGTGCCTGCGCGATCGCCTTCCCGTTCGGCGCGGCCTCCATGAAGGAGCCGGGCCTCTCGGAGGACAAGTTCATCCCGGGCCTGAAGGCGCTGGCTGACGCGGTGCACGCCGCCGGCAGCAAGCTCTGCATCCAGTCCACGCATCACGGCAAAGTGGCCCGAGTGGATACCGCCAACGGCCGGCCGGTGCTCGCTCCGAACCAGCCGGACTACAAGTACGACATGTCCGCGCTGGCCGACAGCACCCCGGCCGAACTCGGCAAAATGGGCGCAGCCACCGCCGGCAAGCAGATTGTCTACCGCGACATGACGGCGGAGGACATTTCCTGGCTGATCGAGACCTGGGCGGACGCCGCCGAGCGCATCGCGAAGTCCGGGGCGGACGCCATCGAAATCCACGCCGCCCACGGTTACATCCTGGGTGTGTTCCTGAACCAGCGGGACAACAAGCGCACGGACGAATACGGCGGCTCCCTGGCCAACCGTGCCCGCCTGGCCTGCGAAGTCATCAAGGCCGTCAAGGAACGGGTCGGGAACCAGCTGGCCATCCTGGTCCGGGTTTCCGGCGAAGAGTACGGGCAGGAGGGCGGACTGTCGCTCGAGGAAGCCATCGGCGCCTCCAAGATGTTCGTCCAGGCCGGCGCGGACTCCATCCACGTCACCGGCTGGGGCCGGAACCCGTTCGACAACTTCACCGACGGACCGCTCCCCAACAAGGTGGGCGCCTACCTGGAGAACGCCGCCGAGATCAAAAAGCACGTCTCGGTGCCGGTCATCGCCGTCGGCCGCATGCTGCCGGAAATCTCGGAAAAGGCACTGGCCGCCGGACAGATCGACTTCGCCGCGATGGGCCGCCAGCTGCTGGCGGACCCCGAGCTGCCGAACAAGATCCGCGAGGGCAAGTTCGACCAGGTCCGCCCCTGCATCAACTGCTACCTGTGCGTGGCGGAGAACTTCTTTGACGACACGCCGTTCTGCGCGGTGAACCCGGCCCTCGGCAACGAGGCGCTGCTGCCGCTGAAGCCCGCCTCGGCAACCAAGCACGTGGTGGTTGTCGGTGCCGGCCCGGCAGGCCTGGAAAGTGCCCGCGTCCTGACCGAGCGCGGCCACCGGGTCACCGTCATCGACAAGTCCGACCGCCTCGGCGGCACCATGTGGTTCTCCACCATGACCACCCCGGACAATGAACGCCTGCTGAAGTGGTTCAAGTCCGAGATCAAGCGCCTGAACATTGCGGTCAAGCTGAACACGAAGGCCACGGTGGAATCCATCCGTGCCCTGCACCCGGACCAGGTCATTGTCGCGACCGGCGCCGTCCGGCCCAAGCCCGACTTCCCGGGCGGCGACCTGCCGAACGTCCAGACCGGCGACACGCTGCGCGCCATGATGCTCGGCACCGCCACCGCCGAGGAGGCCGGCGCCGTGCTGAGCACCCTGGGCAAGCTGGGCCGTCTGTCCGGCGTCACCAAGAGCCCGGAGTTTGTCCGCCAGTTCACCAAGTTCTGGCTGCCGATGGGCAAGAACGTGGTGGTGATCGGCGGCTCGCTGGTGGGCCTGGAGCTCGCCGAGTTCCTCGCCGAGCGCGGCCGCAACGTCACGCTGCTGCACGAGACACAGCAGCTGGGCCTGCCGCTGGCCATGCCCCGGCGCTGGACCGCGGTCAAGGACGCCACCGAGCACGGCGTGAAAATCCACCGCAACGTGAAGATCACCCGCATCACGGAGAAGACCGTCGAATGGATCGAGGGCGAGCAGAGCTTCTCCGCACCCGCCGCCATGGTGGTCTACGCGGACGGCACGACGTCGGCCGCACCCCTGGCGGACGAGCTGCGGGAGGCGGGCTTCGCCGTCGACGTCGTTGGTGACGCCGGCGAGGTCAACTACATCCACGGCGCCATCCATTCCTCCTGGAAGGTGACCACCGAGGTCTGATTTCTCGGCACCTGCGGGGCGGGCGGCACGGTTCTGACGGACCGGGCTGCCCGCCTCTTTTTGCCTGCATTCGTTTGCGTTCGTGTGTTTGGACTCGCGTAACGAACGGTTTTCCACTGCTGCACGGCGTCCCGCCCGTCCTAGACTGGCGGCACACCGAGCCAGAAAGCAGCCATGAAACGCCGAATTCCCCAGTACTCCGAACTCCGCGGCCTCGTCCAGTTCAAGGCCTTCGACTTGGACCGCCGGCGCGCACGGCTGGCCGGGGCCACCAACGTCTGGGAACTGCGGGACATTGCCAAGCGGCGGATTCCCGCGGCGGCCTTCGACTATGTGGACGGCGGCTCCTTCGGCGAGCAGACGCTGCGCCGGAACCGGGCGGCGTTCGACGACGTCGAATTCGTGCCGAACGTGCTGCGCGACGTCACCAGCGTTGACCTGAGCACCAAGATCGCCGGGACTGAAGCTGCGATGCCGGTGGGCATCGGGCCCACCGGGCTGACCCGGCTGATGCACTCCGACGGCGAGATCGGGGGAGCGCAGGCAGCGGCGGCATTCGGCATTCCGTTTTCGCTCTCCACCATGGGCACGGCATCCATCGAGGAACTCACCGAGACGGTGCCCGACGCCGCCAAGTGGTTCCAGCTCTACCTCTGGAAGGACCGGGAGCGGTCCCGGGAACTGGTGAGCCGTGCGGCCGCCGCCGGCTACGGCGCGCTGATCGTCACCGTGGACACCCCGGTGGCCGGGGCCCGGCTGCGGGACACCCGCAACGGCATGACCATGCCGCCCACCCTGACCCCGAAGACGATCCTTGACGCCTCCTACCGGCCGGAGTGGTGGTTCAACTTCCTCACCACCAAACCGCTCGGCTTCGCCAACTTCGAGGGGGAGCGGGTGTCCCTGGCCGAGACGGTGAACACCATGTTTGAACCCTCACTGAACATGGTTGACCTGGACTGGCTGCGCGAGACGTGGCCGGGGAAGCTGATCGTCAAGGGCATCCAAAACCCCGCCGACGCCGTCGAGGTCTTCGCCCGCGGCGCGGATGCCATAGTGGTGTCCAACCACGGCGGCCGGCAGCTGGACCGGGCCCCCGTGCCGCTGCGCATTCTGCCGGCCGTCCGCGCCGCCGTCGGGCCCGACGCCGAGATCATCCTGGACTCGGGCATCATGTCCGGCGGCGACATCGTGGCCGCCATTGCCGCCGGCGCCAACTTCACCCTGATCGGCCGTGCCTACCTGTACGGGCTGATGGTCGGCGGGCGGCAGGGCGTGGAGCGAGCCCTGGGGCTGCTGCGCACCGAAATGACCACGGTCATGCAGCTGCTCGGCGTCACCAGCCTTGCGGAGCTGACGCCGGAGCATGTGCGGCGGGTGTGACCCCTTGCGACACAGGTTCCCACCCTTTGCTATCTGACGGGGCTGGTGTTGTCTCACCAGTAACAGCAGCAACAGAGAGTGGGAACGCGTGCTCGCTCCCTTCCTGACGGCGGGGTCGGCGGCCTGCTCCACCACTAGGAGGCAGGTCCAACCGGGCCGGTTCTCCCCGAGTCGGTGACACACGTTCCCACCCTTTGTCACCTGACGGGGCTGGTGGTACCTCAGCAGCAACACCAGTCACAGAGAGTGGGAACGCGTGCTCGTTCCGTTTGTTAAGCGTCCGCCGGGCCCTGGCCAGAGCCGGGACCGGCCCGCCGGCTAGACCTCCACCGAAGAAAACGCCCCGCGGTACTTCGCGCCCGGATGCCGGGACGGCAGCCGCGCATCGCCGTCGAACAGCTTCTCCCGCAGCGTGCCGGGACGGTACTCCGTCTGGGCGAGGCCGCGGCGCCGCAGCTCCGGCAGCACGCCGTCGATGAAGTCCGCGTAGGATCCGGGCAGGATCTGGTTGATGATGTTGATGCCGTCCACACCGGCGTCCTGCCAGGCCTCCAGCTGGTCCGCGATCTGCTCCGGAGTTCCGGCGATCTGCTGGTTGTAGGCACGGTAGCGGGCGACGTCGGCAATGGTCGGATTCCCGCCGGGCACCGATGCGAACAGCGCCTCCAGCACGCCGCGGGCGCCGTCGGTCCGCAGATCGCCCAGCGTGGTGCCCAGCGGCAGGCCGCCGAGGTCGACGCCGATGCCGCCGCCGATGTGCGCGACGATCGCGTCCAGGTCCAGATACTCGTCGTACTCGGCCTGCTTCGCCTTCACCTCGGCCTCGGTGGAACCGACCACAAAGGACAGTCCCGCAAAGAACTTGATGTCCTCGTTGCGCCGGCCGAGACCGCGGGCCAGCGCCCGGACGGAATCGGTGGTTTTCTTCGCGTAGGCGGTGTGCGGAGCGAAGATGAACACGGCCTCGGCGTTGGCGGCGGCGAACTGCTGCCCGCGCCCGGAGCTGCCGGCCTGAAACAGCACCGGAGTGCCCTGCGGGGAGGGCGCGGACAGGTGCGGCCCGTCCACTGAGTAGCGCGGACCGCGGTGCAGGATCTTGTGCACCCGCGCCGGATCGGCATGAATCCCGGAGGCCTTGTCCTGAACCAGAGCGCCGTCGTCCCAGGAGCCCTCCCACAGCTTGTAGCAAACCTCGAGATACTCGTCGGCCCAGTCGTAGCGGCTGTCATGCTCGGCCAGGCCGTCGCCGCCGAAGTTCCGGTGAGCGTTTTCCAGCACGCTGGTCACGATGTTCCACGCCACCCGGCCGCCGCTCAGATGATCCAGCGTGGACAGCTGCCGGGCGAACTGGAACGGATGCGCCTGCACCACCGAACTGGTCAGCGCCAGGCCCAGATGTTCGGTCCGCGCGGCCAGCGCCGACTGCAGCACCAGCGGATCATTCGCCGGCACCTGCAGGCCGCGCTCCACATGGGAGGCCCAGCCGCCGTCGTGATTGCCGTAGAGCCCGACGACGTCGGCCAGGAACAGTGCGTCGAACTTCGCCGCTTCCAGCCGGGCGGCCAGATCGGTCCACAGCCCGAGCTCGTTGAAGCGGTGCTGCTGCGCCTCCGGGTGGCGCCACAGGCCGCCGAGGATGTGGCTGGTGGTGTTCATGGCGAAGGCGCTCAGCAGCAGTCGCGGGCGTTGCGTGAAAGTTGTCATGAGGAAGTCACTCCGGAGGTGGAAGGGGCAGCGGACTGCGGTGCGGTGGACGACGACGCGTCGGATGTTGAGGGCACAGCGGACGACGACGGGGCGTCACCGATGCTGTGCAGGCCGGTGGGGATGGTGCCGTTGACCAGGTAGTCGCCTACGGACCGGGCCTTGAACGCGCTCGGGTTGTGGGTGGCGACGGTGCGGGCGTTGCGCCAGTGCCGGTCCAGGCCCTTGCCGCGGCTGACGGCGGAGGCTCCGGTGACGTCGAACAGGGCGCTCGCGGCGTCCAGCACCAGGCCGGGCACCGCCACGTGGGCCTGCTGCACGGCCAGCTCGGCGCGCAGGAACGCCTCCTCGGGTGAAAGCCCCAGGGAAGGGTCGGCCGCGGCGTCCAGGTCGCGGGCCGCTGCGGTGACCACGGCCTCGGCGGTGTACACCTTGGCGGCGAGCCGGCCGACGTGTTCCTGAATAATCGGATCGTTGCGGAACAGCTCACCGGAGCCGGTGTTGAAGGTGCGGGTGCGGGACTGCACCAGTTCCACGGCGTCGCGCAGGGCTGCCCGGCCGATCCCGGCGAGGACGGCCAGCAGGAACAGCTGGAAAAACGCGGGTTCCAGGGTGCTGGTGACCTGGCGCTGCAGGATGTTCCCCGGTTCCACCGGAACGTCCTCAAACACGGCGGTGCCGGTGCCGGTGAGCGGCTGCCCGAAGCCGTCCCAGTCATCCGCGATGCTCACCTCCGGGGCGTCGGCGGGCACGACGGCGTACTGCCGTCCTTCCACCCCGGCGGTGCTGGCCATGACCACCACCCAGTCCGCGAAGATGCTGCCGGTGGTGTAGTACTTTTCCCCGTGCAGCAGCCACCGGCCGTCCTCCTGCCGCAGCGTGGTGGAAGTGGTGCCCAGAACGTTGCCGGAGCGCTCGGTGGCGGCGTTGCCGAAGATCTGCCCGGCCAGGATCCGCGGAAACCAGAGCTCCCGGAAGGCGGCCGGCTGCAGGGCGGCGGTCTCGCCGAACGCGAAGTGGGAGCGCAGCAGGTGCGCCACATTCGAGTCCGCTGCGGCGAGTTCGATCAGCAGCCGGAACAGGTGTTCGGCACTGACCGGGTCTCCGCCGTGCTCGGCCGGCACGCGCAGCGCGGTGAAGCCGGAGTCCTTGAGCCAGCCCACCTGCTCGAACGGCAGGGTCCGGGACTGTTCGCGGTCCAGGGCTCCGGCGGCAATGCGGTCAAAGACCGGACGGAACCGGGCGGCGAGGTCCGCGTACCGGGCCTCGCCGGTGACGGGAGGGGTGTCGGGACGGGTGTCGGTTCGGTGGTCCAGGGGAAGGGTGCTGGTGCTGGTCATGCGGTTCCTTTCGGAAGGGAAGAGTGCAGGAAGAGAGACGGAGGAAGGAAACTGTTCAGACCCGGGAAGGAGCAGGATTTAGGGAAGGGGCCAGATTCCGGGATGCGGCGAGGTCGCGGAGCCGGTGGCCGGGGTTGGCAGCGAGGAGGCGCCGGGTGTACTCGCTGGCCGGATTGGCGAAGATCGCCGCTGTGGGCCCGGTTTCGACCAGCTGCCCGCGGTGCATGACGCCGACGTCGTCGGAGACCTGTTCCACCACGTGCAGGTCATGGGAAATGAACAGGTAGGACAGGCCGAGCTCCTCCTGCAATGACTTCAGCAGCTCCAGGACCTGTGCCTGGGTGAGGACATCCAGGGCGCTCAGGGCCTCGTCGAGGACCAGCGTCCGGGCGCCCGGTGCCAGCGCGCGGGCGATGGCCACCCGCTGCCGCTGGCCGCCGGACAGCTCCATCGGCCGGCTCCGTCCCAGGCGGGCGGGCAGATTGACCTGCTCCAGCAGCTCGGCCACCCGCGCCTTCTGCTCGGCCTGGGACCCCATCCGGTAGCTGCGCAGCGGTTCGCCGATGATGTCCTCGACGCTCAGCCGCGGATCCAGCGCGGTGTCCGGATTCTGGTAGACCAGCTGCAGGCTGCGCCAGAGCTCCCGCCGTGCCTTTCCCGCGGTGGCGGTGACGTCCTCGCCGGCAATCCGGATGGTGCCGCCGGTGGGATCCAGCAGCCGCAGGATCAGCCGGGCGGTGGTGGATTTGCCGGAGCCGGATTCCCCGACGAGCGCGAAGGTGGTGCCGGCGCGGACCGCGAAGGACACTCCGTCCACGGCCCGGCGTTCGGTGCCGGTGCGGGAAAAGACTTTGGCCAGGTTGTGGACTTCCAGTGCGGGAACGCCGGACGACGACGGCGGCAGGGCGGGTGGTTCGTCTGCCCGGTGCCCGGGGGAGGCCCCCGCGAGCAGCTGCACGGTGTACGGGTCCTCGGGCCGGGTCAGGATGTCCAGCACCGGGCGGTCCTCGCGGATGCGGCCGCTGTTCATCACGACCACCCGCGAGGCGTAGTCGGTGGCGACGGCCAGGTCATGCGTGACAAAGAGGACGGCGGTTCCGTAGGTGGTGGCAAGCCGCCCGAAGACCTCCAGCACGCGGCTTTGCACCGTGACGTCCAGGGCCGAGGTCGGTTCGTCGGCAATGAGCAGGTCCGGCTGCAGGGCGAAGGCGATGGCGATGAGGACCCGCTGCTTCAGCCCGCCGGAGAGTTCATGCGGATACTGGCGCATGCGTTCTTCCGGGCGGTCGATGCCGACGAGTTCCAGCAGCCGGATAACCTCCCCGCGCAGTTCCGCCCGGGTGAGCCGTTTTCCGCGGGGTACGGCCTCGGGGTGCAGGCGGAAGATCTCGGCAACCTGGGTTCCGATGGTTTTCACCGGGTCCAGGGAGGCTCCGGGATCCTGAGGAACCAGACCGATCCGGCGGCCGCGCAGCCGCCGGAAGCCGCCGTCGGCAAGGCCGGTCAGGTCCTGGCCGTCGAAGGTGATGGTCCCGGCGGTGATGCGCCCGGTATCCGGCAGCAGCCCGATGATGGCCTTGGCCAGAGTGGATTTTCCGGACCCGGATTCGCCGACGATTGCGACCACTTCGCCGCGGTTCACCTCGAGGTCGACGCCGGCGGCCGCCGGGGCGGCAGTGTTGCCGGAGCGGGAAAGGGCGCGGCCGTACTCGATGGTCAGGCCGCGCACCGAGAGCAGGGAGCGCACAGGAGAGTCAGCGGCGGACGGGAGGGAGGATGGTCCTGTGGAGGAGTTCATGCGGGATTCCTTTCTCAGAACCGGAAGCTCTTGAGCAGTTGCCGGCCGAGGGCGGCCAGCAGGACCACGGCGGCGACAATGACGAGGCCGGGCAGGGTGGTCATCCACCAGGCGGTGCCCAGATACTGGCGGCCCTCGGCAATCAGCAGCCCCCATTCAGGCTCGGGCGGAGGTGCGCCGAAGCCGAGGAAACCCAGCGACGAGACCACGAGGATGGCTGCACCCAAATCCACGGCGACGAGTGAGAGCACCGGGCCGGCGGCGTTGGGCAGCAGGTGCCGGCGCAGCACGGTCCAGTAGGTGCCGCCGGTGAGGAAGGCAGCCTCGACAAACTCCAGGTTCCGCACCCGCAGGACCTCGGCCCGGACCACCCGGGCGAAGGAGGCGATGACGGCGATGCCCACCCCCAGGCCCAGGGACACTGGCCCCGGGGCGGACGCCGTGACGATGATCAGCGCGATCAGGAAGCCCGGAACGGCGAGCAGGACATCGACCAGACGCATGGTGACGGCGTCAGCGGCGCGTCCGCCGGTGGCAGCGAGGACTCCGATTCCGGTTCCGGCCACGAGTCCGATCAGCACGGCCAGGCCGGCGGTCAGGAAGGTCTGCGACGTTCCGTGCACCACGCGGGCAAACACGTCCCGACCCAGGTGGTCGGTGCCGAACCAGTGCTCGAAAGTGGGGGCCTGGAACTTCTCCTGCGGGATCCCGCTGATCGGATCCTGTCCGGTGAAGAGCCCGGGAAAGAGCGCCGCCGCGGCGATCAGCAGCACCGGCAGCAGGGTCAGGGCGAGGGCGGGACGGAAACCCGGCCGCCGTCGTCGTCGTGCCGGTGCGGCGGGCGGGTCTGCTGCACCGGGCGCAACGTCGCCGGGTGCTGCGGAAGGGGAAAGCAAAGTCATGGGAAGTCCTCGGGAGAGCGGTGTCAGGAGGCCAAAGCGGGGGCTGAACCCTGCCTGGCGTCTTTGAGGATGCGCGGATCCAGCAGGGGGTGCAGCAGATCCACGAGGAGGTTGACGGCCACAAACACCGTGGCCGTGAGCAGCACCAGGCCCTGGACCAGGGGCACGTCCTGGGTGGTGACCGCTTGCAGGACCACCGAGCCGAGGCCGGCGCGGGCAAACACGGTTTCGGTGATCACGGATCCCGCGAACAGCGTGCCCACGGTGATGCCCAGGATGGACAGGGCGGGTCCGGCGGCGTTCTGAAGCGCGTGGCGGCAGAAGATCCAGGCCGGAGAAGCGCCTTTGGCCCGGAGCACGTCAATGAACGGCTGCCGGTAAACCTGCTCCACGCTCTTGAGCAGCACCTGCGCCATGGGCGCCGAGACATGGACGGCGAGCACGAGCACCGGGACGGCGAGGGACAGGAAGGACCCGTCGGGGAACAGCGGCAGCAGGCCCAGCCGGATGGAGAGCAGCTCCAAGAGCACGAGCCCCAGCCAGAACACCGGTACGGCGGAAAACAGCGGCGGCAGGTTCGCCAAAGCCCGCCGCAGCACCGGCCACGGTGCCAGGGTGGCCGCCGCGACCACGGCCAGGGCAATGACGACGGCGGTCGCCAGCGCCGAGCCGGCCAGCGCGAGGGTGGAACCGAGGGCTCCGCCGATGCGCTCGGTCACCGGTTCGCCCGAGGTCAGGGAGTAGCCGACGTCGCCGCCCAGCAGCGCTGCCAGCTGCGCCAGGTACTGGATGAGCAGCGGCTGGTCGTAGCCGTACTGGGCTTTCATGGTGTCGATCGCGGCCTGGTCCACCGCGGAATCGGAGGTCAGGAAGATGGTGACCGGATCACTGGGCAGCAGCTGCACGGCGAGGAAAATCAGGGTGTAGGCGAGCCAGACCACCAGCAGGGCCTGCCCGATCCGGTGCGCCAGATAGCGGGCCATGCTTAGCCGTCCGCTTTCCAGGCGCTCTGGAAGATGGGCGCCGTGCCGGAGGTGAAGTCAATGTGGGTGTTGCGGTGCGCGCCGTAGACCTGGACTTCGTCCCAGAGGACCAGGGAGAAGGCCTTGTCCACCACGAGCGCCTGCTGTTCCGCCGCCAGGACCTCGTCCCGTTCCGGGCCCGGGGCCGCGGCGCGCTCGGCGGCGAACAGGGCGTTCAGCTCCGGGTCCGAGGTGTGCGTCATGGTGTTGTTGGCCGGTTCGAAGATGGGACCGAGTCCGGCGTAGATGAACTGGCGGGTGCCGAAGAATTCCACCTTGGGATCGGGCATGGCCGTGGTGAGGAAGGTGTTGTCGCCGGCACGGTTGTTCAGCTTCACGCCGATCTGCCGCCACTGCTGCTCGATCAGTTCGAAGGCCGGTTTGATGACCACTGAGTTGTTGGAGCTGGTGACGGTGACCTCGAGTTTCTCGCCGTCCTTCTCGCGGATGCCGTCGCTGCCTTCCTGCCAGCCGGCGTCGTCCAGCAGCTGCTGGGCTTTCTCCGGGTTGTAGGCCAGGTCAGCGCTCAGGTCCACGAATCCGGGGGCCTGGTGGTTCAGGACCGACGCCGCCAGAGTGTAGCTCTCGGAGAGCACCGTGTCCTTGATGGTCTGCCGGTCGATGCCCGCCTGCAGGGCCTGCCGCACGGCGGGATCGGCCAGCTTTCCGCTGCCGGTCCGCACGGCTCCCATGTTCACCGTGAGGTCCACGCCGTCGGCCGCGAGCACCTGGTTGCCGCTGGATGCCAGTGCGGCCTCGTCCACCGGCTGCAGGCCGCGGACCAGATCTACCTGGCCGGACTGCACGGCGCCGGCGCGGTGCGCGACCTCGGGCAGGTATTTGATGACCACCTTGTCCAGGTGGGCCTCGCCCGGGTTCTCCGCCCCGTCCGGAGCCCAGGCGTAGCCGTCCCGCTTGGCGAGCACGACTTCCTCATCGGGCTTTTCGGATTCGTAGACGAAGGGCCCGGAGCCGGAAATGGACGAGATGGCCGACTGCCCGGCCGCGTCCTTCTGCAATGTGGCCGGGGAGACGAGTCCGGCAGTGACGGAGGAGGTGGCGCGCAGGAAGTTGGAGTTCGGGGCGTTCAACGTGACCACCACCTGGTCCGTGCCGGTTACTTCGCTGGTTTGGTAGCCGGCGAAGTCCACGTTCGGCTGGATCTGGGCGGCGGGAAGGCCCAGGCCAAAGCTGTCCAGGTTGGCCTTCACCGCCGCGGCGTCCAGCGGGGTGCCGTCGCTGAACGTGACGCCGGGGCGGATGGTGAAGGTGAATTCGGTGCTGTCGGCGTTGGCCGAGAAGGCCGAGGCGATCCAGGGAACCAGCTCACCCTTCTCCGGATCAAAGTAGGTCAGCCGGTCCAGCACCGAGTTCAGCACGTTGGATTTCTCGTAAAACCGCGCGGCCTGGGTCTGCCAGTTGTTGATGGGGGTGACCTCGGCGTACACCAGCGTGCCGCCGTCGACCGGTTCACCGGACGTACCCGCTGGGGCGTTGGCGCCTGCTGTCTGGGAACCGGATCCGCAGGCAGACAGGGTCAGTGCCGCCGCGGCCAGGAGCGCCGCGACCCGCAGGGGAGTGCGGGAAGCAACCGAGGTGCGGGAGGTGCGGGCCGCAAATATGCGGGGGGATCGGGGGGAGTCGTGCATGGGATCCTCTCGGGTCGCACCGAGGAACACGGCATTCGAGCACGCAGGAGCCGCTGCTGCACAGCTCTGCAGCTAGGGCCCAACGGGGAAGTGAGTCCATCGGTCCTGGCATGAGCACCGGCCCCGAAGGGTGGTTGCTGCGGCGTCAACGAGCCAGGTCTCTCAGCCGCTCTGGATGGGAAATGTCCGGATTCGAGAAGCGGACACCACCATGGAAGCTTGGCGGAGGCCGCCCGGGCAAGAGAATGACGCCGCGTTGCCGCAAACTCCGCAGCGTGACGTCATGCGTCTCTTCCTGCGTCACACAGGTGTCATAAACGTCCGCGGAGCAGGCGGTTCGGCCGGCGCGACGGCGTGCGGGCGGGCTTGGCGGCGGACCGTTCCCCGGGTGCCCGGTAACGCACGCGCCGCCCGGCGTCGCTGAGCAGTTTCACGCCGTCGACCATTGTTTCGCGCAGTTCCATCAGTGCGAACTGGTACCGCTCCGGCGCCCGGGAGGAATCACGGAGGTAGCGGGTGCAGGCTGCGGACATGCGCATCAGCACATCGGTGTTGGCGGATCCGCTGCGCAGATGGGCGAGGGTTTCGATCATGCGCTCGCGTGCATCCAGCACGGTGGCGCGGCAGCGTTCCTCGTCGCCGGCGCCCTGGATCACCTGCGGTTCGATCGGGGCCAGCGGACGCTTCAGGTGCAGATCCGTGACGAGTGCGTTCAGGGCCGCATTTTCGTCGCGGCGGTCAATGCCTGCCCGGATGCTCCAGCCGGCGGCGGTTCCCAGAACGAGCGCCGCGAGGGCCAGGAGGGACACTGCCAGCCAGTCCATACAAGACCTCCGGAAGAAGCGTTCTTCTACGGTACCCGGCGGGGCTGACCGGAGGACAGGGCTGCGGCCCGTTCCCGGCTTGCGGGCGGGCAGTTAGCGGCTAGCCCTCAGGATCCTGACAACTGCGGCAGCCCAGCCGTAAGCCCTTTCTGGTGATACGGACCCGACATGTCCGCATCGCCGCTGCACCCGCGCTTTTTTCGGACCTAGCGTGAAGTATCCCGAGCGGAGGAGAAGCAGATGGCAATGACGATAGACCTGGCCCGCGCCGTGCACCGCGAACGCTTGGCGGAAGCCGAATCCAGACGCAGGTGGCGGGAGGCGCGGCGCGTGGCCAGAGAACGAGACGCCGCGGCAAGAGACACCGGAGAAAGAGATACCGGAGAGCGAAAGGCAAAGCCGGAGCCGGCCCGCGGGCCCGCGGTCGAATGGCCGGTCTTTACGCTGCGGATCGGGCGTTTCCAACTGGTGGGCTTTCGGACCGTGCGGCTGTAAAACCGTGCGGCTGTAAAAAAGGGCCTTCGGCGGTAGCGGGCACTGCGGCTAGGTTCGGGACTGTATGACGGTCAAACGTCCTGCACAGGCACTGTTACTCTATGGCTGATGCAATTGCATCTAAAAATGTTGCTAACGTCCCGGGGGATCCTTTGCTATTTCGACCTATACAGTCCTGCCCAAAATCGGCCAAGGGCGGCAGATCGGAACAGCATCGGCGTCAGCGGGCTCTCGCGGTTGCCGGCCTGACAGCGGTGGTCCTGGCCGTCGCGGGTTGCGGAACCGAAGAGGCGGAACCTGCTGCGGCTTCCTCCTCCCCGTCCGCAACCAGGAGCGCAACCCCGACTCCGACTCCTTCGGCGACTTCCACGGTCGTCGCCGGTAAGCCGTGCTTCGGAGCCGGTAAGACCGAGACCGTGAGGACCGCGGCCAGCCCCAGCCCGACGCCGTCGTCGTCGGCCTCGGCGTCGCGGGTTCCCACCAAGTCCCCCTCGCCTTCGGCCACCAGCACTCCCACGCCGTCATTCTCGTCCAGCACATCGGTGGTCTTTGTCTGCACCGAGGACGACGACGGCGCCTTGATCTGGATGGACAAGGACAGTTCCACCCGGATCCTCGCGGACCGGCAGGCGGCAGCGGACCAGAAGGAAGCTGACGAGCGGGCAGCCGCAGAGGCAGCAGAAGCGCAGCGCATCGCCGATGACCAGGCGCTAGCCGATGCCCAGGCTGCTGAGGCCCAGCGCCTGGCCGATGAGCAGGCGGCGCAGCAGTACATTCCCCCGGAGCCTCCCGCCCCGGCTCCGGTCCCGGCCCCCGCGCCCGCCCCGGCTCCTGCACCGCCCGCGCCGGCCTACTACCCGAACTGCACGGCAGCCCGCAACGCCGGAGCGGCGCCGGTTTACATCGGCAGCCCCGGCTACGGCACGCATCTGGACCGGGACGGCGACGGCGTCGGCTGCGAGTAGCGGCCCCTGACCAGACGGCCGGAGCAGCCGTGGGTGCGGTGAAGGGGCAGGCCAGTCCTATACCTTCACCGCACCTTCCGTCCCCTGATGAACTGCCGCTGCAGGATGAAGCAGCAGATAATTCCGGGAACGGCCGACGGCTTTAATGAGCACAAGGTTAATTAGTGCAAGGCACTGCAAATTGGCAGCGTTATTGGCAGGGATTTATTCCTGCACCCGCATGCTAGGCTCCTCCCTGTAAGAGTGTTGTTTTATCGGGGGATAGCTACACTCGCATTCCCCTGTTTTTCGGGGGAAAAACTTTGTCCAGTTTCTGCATGTCCTGCGGCGCCAAGCTCCAGCCGGAATGGAAATTCTGCGGTTCATGCCGCGAACCTGTTCCCCGCGATGATGCCGCCCCGAGCGGGCCCGCTGTCCGGGAGACCGGGACCGCAGCGGTCACCGGGCATCAGACGCCCGCCGCCGGTTCTGCCGCCGCCGGTCCCGCCGCCGCCGACACCGCCGACGGATTCAAGAAACCCAGCCGCAGGGTCATCATCAGCGTCGGCGTGCTCCTGACCCTGGCCGCGGCCGGCATCGGCGGCTACTTCTACGTCCAGAATATGATCCGCGGCGGCGCCGGTTCGGCCGAATCCGCCGCCGAGAAGCTGATCGAGGCCGTGGAGGACAAAGACCTGGTGGGCGTTTTCACCATGGTGCCCCCGCAGGAACGCGATGCCTTGCAGCGTGTCCGGGAAGCCGCCGAAGAGCAGGCCGAAGACCACGGCGTCATGGACGCTTTCGCGAAGGTTTCCGACGGCGATTCCGGCGGGGAGAACGGGATGGACCTTTCCCTGGACGGCATCGACATCAGCCTCGGCGGCGCGCAGCCCGTCGTGACGGAAATTGATGAGCACCTGGCCATGGTCAATTTCAGCAGCGGAGAACTGCGGGTGCAGATTGATCCCGATCAGACCACAGGCGCCATCCGGAGCGCCTTCGAAGCCGGCGGGGATATGGACGCCGTCGACGAATCCACCCCCTTTGCCTCCATGGGCGTCAACAACTCGGGCCTGACCCTGATGGCCACGGAATCAGACGGGCGCTGGTACATCAGCCCGCTCTACTCCGGCCTGGAATTCTCCCAGCAGTTCACGAGCAGCTCCCGGGGATACGTCCCGGGTGAGCCGGCGCCCGGCAGCGACAGCCCCGGCGACGCCGCCCGCAACGCCGTGTCGGTGCTTCCGCAGCTGGTCTCCGGCGGCAGCGTCATGCCGCTGGCTCCGTACCTTTCCAGCTATGAGGCCAACGCCCTGCATTACTACGGCGGGCTGATCGACGGTGTCCTGGGCGGTTCCTCCGGCAGCGGCGAGTTCCTCCTGGGCGAGGTGTCCTTCCGCGACGGCGATAAGGACGGCAACCGGACCAAGGCCGTAATGGAAAAAGTCACGGTGGAAAACGAGTACGGCGACCGGTTCACCCTGACCTCCAACTGCGTCATGGAGGACGGCGAGGAACAGATGTGCTCCAACGGTTCCGGCTACGGACTGCGGTACGGCGGCTCTCCGGAACCGGACGGCCTGAGCCTGCTGAACTCCTCAACGGAGTGGAGCCTCACCACGGTCAAGGAAGACGGCAAATACAAGGTCAGCCTGCTGGATTCCGCCGCAGACTGGGCCGTGGGCTGGGTCCGGTCGCTGAGCAGGGAACAGGCGCTGGCGCTGATGGACCTAGCCCGCAGCGAAGACTCCTCGGGGGAACTGTCCATCGGCGAGGAAACCGACGTGGCTTTCAACTCCGCCGGCTACGCGGTGAAAACGGTGAAGCTGCAGGAGAAGCAGCGTCTTGAGATCCTGGGCAATTACGGCCGGGCCCACGTGTACCCGGCCGGAAGCGGAGCGCGGCTGGTGACGCTCGGCGGCAACGCCGATCCTGCGGAGCTGGAGGCGGGCGAGTACAAACTGGTCATCTTTGCCGGCAACGACTGGAGTGAGAAGTTCGCCGACGAAGGCAGCGGCGTGCAGTATTCGGAGGCGGTGAAGGTCTCGAAATACGTCAGCCCGCCCCGGATTGAAGGCTCGGACTACGACTACAGCGGCAGCATCTACACCGAATACAACCGGAACTCCACTGACGAAGTTGAGCTGCAGGTGCCCGAGGGCAACAACGTTGAACTCGTCGTCACCATTACCGATCTGTATTCCAGCGGCTCGAATTCCACGGGAGTCCTCATTCTCACCCTCGACGGAAACCGGTACCAGGTGCCGGTCACAGGGGCCGACGTCGAACAGGTCATTCCCTACCCCGCAGGTTCCGAAACCCAGATTATGGGTCTGGAGCTGGACATGGGCGGCAAATACGGGTCCGTCAGTTATTCACTTGAATTTGTTCGTAAATAGGCCGCGGCCTGCGATCGACATCCATCACAAAAGGGAAGTGTTATGAAATTCTGCGTTCAATGCGGACAACAGCTGGCACCGGAAGCACGCTTTTGCGTCAGCTGCGGTACGCCGGCGCCATCCGGCGATACGACGACGGCGGCGGCTTCCGCAGCCGGGGCGCCGACCCGGGCGGAGGCCCTGCGGCAGCCTGAATTTGCTGCTGCCGGTGCCGTCCATGAGGGCGGACACGGGCACGGCACGGCCGGCGGCGCTTCGGAGACGCAACCGGCTCCGGCCGCAGCACCACAGAAGTCCAACGGGGCATTTGCCGGCATTCCGGTGAGTGACTATGTCCGGGACGGCATTGCCGCCCTGGCGCTGATCATCTCGCTGTTCATGGTCTGGATGATCGACGGCGATTCGGTCTTCGGCTACGGCTCCTACGAGGAGTCCCGTGCGGGCACCCGTGTGGACGTCATCCTGATCACCCTGGTCAGCCTGCTGTCGCTGAGCATCAGCTACATCTGGCGCGCCGGCGTCTTCGGGCCCAGCGTCGGCTACCGCAAGATCCAGGACCTGAAGCTCCTGGCCAACATTCCGTACTTCCTTTTGGTGCTGGTTTACGTAGCCCTGCACCTGATCACGTCCCGAACCTTTGAGCAGAGCTCCTTTGGCACGCTCGGTCCGGCCATGGCCTTCGGCCTGGCCGGAGCTGTGCTGGCGGCGCAGCCGCGGCGCGGGGAAATTGCTCCCGGAAACGTTGACGAGTCCCGCAACCAGCGCTGGATTTACGTCAGCTTCGGTGTTGCGGCGCTGGCAGCCGCGGTGGCCCTGGTCCAGATCATCCGGTACTGGGTGGCCATGGGCGATGCCGGTTCCGGTACCACCGGCTGGGGAATCCTGGCCACCGTGATGGCCCTGGCCAGCGCAGCCGTCCTGGTCTTCATCGCACTGCAGGTTCACAAGCGTTCGGACCGTTGGCGTTCAGCGGGCGTGGTCCTGGCCTTCGGCGCTGCGTTCCTTTCACTGGTGGCACTCTTTGAAGACCAGACGCTGCTGAACCTGAGCCTCAACTCCATCTCTCCCGGGTTCTCCCTGATGTTCTGGATGGCCTTCGGGGCGGCCGTTTCCGCACCGTCCATTGCCCGCCTCACTGAAGGCTCGGCCGTGGCACCGACCGATCCCCGCAGCCGGCTGCAGCCGTGGCTGCTCCTGGCCGCCGGGTTCAGCGCCGTCCTCACCATCGGTGCGGCGATTGGCCTGATCACCGAAGTCACCAGCGACTACTCCGACGGCTATGTTCCTGAGGTCCTCGCCCTGTTCTTCGGACTGCTGCTGACTGCGGGCGCTGTGGTGACTCTGCGGTTGATGGCCAAGGAGCCCCGCTCCGCCTACATCATCCCCACCGGCTACGCCGGGCTGCTGTTTGTTCTGGGCCTGGTGCTCATGATCGTCTGGGCCGTTCAGCATGAGGGCCACCTCGGCGCGGTCATCATGCTGCTGGCGTTCGTGGTTCCCGCAGCCATCCTTTCGGTTCTGTGGCTGCCGCGGGCTTCCCGTGAACATTTCAGGTCCCTGCCCGGCGGCAACGCCTCCGGAACGTCCGGCTTCACTTTTGCCGGTGCTCCCGCAGCGCAGCCCGCGCAGGCGCCGGTACAGCCGGCCGGCCAGACGCAGCCGGTTCAGCACGCTCCCCAGCAGGCACAGACCCAGCCGGCTCAGGCCGAGCACTCTCCCCAGCCGGCTCAGGCCGAGCACTCTCCCCAGCCGGCTCAGGCCGACTCCGGGGTCCAGTCCGAGGCGAAAGCTCAGCCTGACGTCAAGGCCGGGACCGCAGCCAAGGCGGAAACCCCCGCTGCAGCAGCCGAAGAGCACCAGCCCGGGCACACCGACGGGGCGGTAGCGCAGGCTGCCGATGCCGCCGGTTCGGAGCTGATGACTGAAGCGGCAAATCCGCAGACACCGCTGGCCCGTCTGCAGGAACTGGCGGCCAACCATCCGCAGACCCGCCCCGCCGTGGCGGCCAACCCGTCCACCTACCCGGCACTGCTGACCTGGCTTGGCCAGCTGGGTGACCCCGCAGTGGACCAGGCACTGGCCCAGCGCAGCTGATGAAAAAGCTGGCGGCCGGCGTGCTTCTGGCAGGGATGTTTTTGACGGGTTGCTCGCCCGTCCCTGCCGCTGAAGACAGCACGCCGTCCGCCGGCCGCGGCCCGCAGCAAACAACGGCAACACCGCACACGACGGCAACCTCCTACCCGCCGGCTCCGCCTGCGCCGGCTGCCGAGGCCGGCGACAGACTGGCACCGCTTATCGGCGCCAAAGCGGGGAGGGCCGCGCATGTGGTCCTGCTCGGGGACTCCTTTGCATCCGGTGAAGGCGCCGGCTCCTATGAACCGGTCGACGGCGTCGCGGAGAGTCGCTGCCACCGCAGCTCGGAGTCGCTGGCAGCGGCCGCAGCGGGAACCCGAGCGGACGGCTCAGCCATTGTTCTCCACAACTTCGCGTGCTCCCGCGCGCGCATCTCCGCACTGGAATCAACGCAGCCGGTGGAGGGGCACGGCTCCGGGGGAGTGCCGGCGCAGCTGGAGCAGACGGCAGGAATCCGTCCGGATCTTGTCCTGCTCTATCTGGGCGGCAACGATCTGGGTTTCGCGGACCTGCTGCAGGCGTGCATCGCCGATACAGCTCCGTGCGGCCAGGACCCGGGACTTCGGGAGGACACCGAGCAAAGGCTGCACCAGCTGCGTCCCGAACTCGAGGACATGTACCGGAAGCTGGGCGCTGCTGTCCGCTCCCCGGTGCTCGTTCTGCCCTATCCGCGGATGTTCGACGCCGGTGCGGGGGACTGCGGGCGGCTGACCGGCGGGGAACAGGCTTTCGGGCTGGAGGTGACCGACGCCTTGAACGGGACGATCGAGCAGTCGGTGCTGGGAGCCGGGCTTCCGAACGTGCGGTACGTCGATGCCTTGGAAGACTCCTTTGCCCGGCGGGGTGCCTGCAGCACGGATCCGCTGGTCACGACGGCCCGCATCGGACCGCTCCTGGGTGCAGCGGCCTCCGCTGCCGCATCCCAGGAAATACTGCATCCCACCGCGGAAGGCTACCGGGTTCTGACTGCGGACCTCCTGCAGTGGCTGGAAGAACATCCGGCCTAGCGCCGGCGACGCGGCGAACCGCAGCTTGAGACAACGCTTTGATCCATTGGAAGGAAAACATGAAGTGTTCAGCATGCGGGGAACCGCAGGAGTCCGGAGTCAGCTTCTGCACTAACTGCGGGACGGCGGCCCCAGCGGCATCAGCGGCTGCCCCGCCGCCGCCACCGGCAGCACCCGCACCTCCCGGGCCTCCCGCCCGGCACGATCCGCAGCCGGTGCCGCAGCCCGGAATGCAGGGCGATCCGAAGTCTTCGAAAAAACGCCGGACCCCGCTTATAGTCGCCGGGTCCGTCATCCTGGCGGCGGCGCTGGCTGCCGGCGTCTATGTGTGGGAACCCTGGAATGACCAGACGGAAGCAGCCGGGGCTGTGCCGTCGCCGTCATCCTCCGCTTCAGCGTCCGCCAAGGCCAGCCCCAGCTCTACGGCCAAGTCCACCCCGAGCGCCTCTCCGAGCGGTTCAGCCAGCGCATCGCCGTCGTCGGGTTCCTCGGCAGCGGCCAAGGCAACGGACAGCATTCCGCTCTCCGGCTTCAACCCGTCGACGTCCGAAGTCCGCGACGGCATGGTGGTGTACCGGACGTCCAACGGGGTTTCCGCCCACGTCCCGGGCGAATCCATAGCGCGTACGTACCCGCTGCCCGCGGCGCCGTCCGGCCAAGAAGTATCCGGCAGCACCCTCGACATCATCGGCACCGGCGAAGCACCGAAGCTGGCAGCTCTGGTGGAAATCCGCACCCCGGCCTCCGGGCTGGACCCGGAGCAGTACGCAACGGTGCTGCGCACCTATGACGACAAAAAGACGGCGCCGCTGGCGGAAGCACCAGTCACGGGAACCGAGCACGACGACTTCCACGAGCTGACCCTGCACGGAAGCAGCGACGGTTCGATCGCACTGGAAAGCGAGTCGTACAGCGAGCCGTCGGTGCGGTTCTTCAACGCCGCGCTCGAGCAGGTCGGCGAAGGCGCCGGGCTGTTCACCGCGCACCACGGCACGACGGTGATTCTGTCCGACCGGAACGACGACTGCCTGATCTCGGCCTGGAGCACCGCTACGGGCGCCAAGCTGTGGGAAAACAACTACGGCACGGTGACGTACCCGAGCTGTTCGGCGGCGCTGGACGCCGGCGGCCTCACGGTGGCGGTGAACGGCAACGAAGACTTCGTTGCCGTCGTCGACCCGGCCAGCGGAGCACTGCGCACCCAGCTCACCGGCGCCCAAAGCGTGAAGTTCGATTCGGCCGGACCGCTGGCGGTTGTCGAGTATGGAACCTCCGATGCCACCCTGCCGGCGCTGCGCGTCTATGACACCACCACCTGGGCCTCCACCCTGGAGGTGACCAGCGAACAGGGCGAGGCACTGAACCTGCAGACGCTGTATCTGTTCGGCTCCAAGCTCTACATCGAAAACACCGACGAGCAGCCGGTCCTGGATGCCCTGACCGGTGAAAAGCTGGCGGCCGACTGGAAGGTGCGGCCCGCCGGGGCCGTCAGCGCCGACTGGACCCTCGTGACCGATGAGAGCGACGGAACGTACTCCCTTGAAGCCAATGACAACGGCATCTATCCGGGACCGTGGTGGTAACCGATGAATCCTGAAACAAACACACCGGGGCAGTTCTGCGCCCGCTGCGGCCAGCAGCTGCCCGCCGCCGCACGGTTCTGCCGGGCCTGCGGCGCTCCGGCGGAGACTCTTCCGCCGGAGACCGATTCCTCGCCGGCCACGGAGGCTTTTGCAGCCACGGAGGCCTTCCCGGCGGCGCAGACTCCCGCAGCTCCGGCGCCGCCCGCTGCACCGGAGACCATCACGGCATGGGCCGCAGACGTTACCGGGGAACCGGAGCAGGCCTGGACCGACGGCGGCACCGGCACCGACGACGACGACGACGAGAAGCAGCGCCGGTCGCCCTGGCTGGTGACCGCCATGATTGCGGCAGTTGTTCTGGTGCTCGGCGCCGGTGCCTACTTTGGCTACGGATACCTCACCTCCGGCGACGAACCCGGTTCGCACCAGGCGGTTGCCACCCGGCAACCCTCGCCGTCCGCGGCTTCGGCCACGGCAGCTCCCACCCCCGCCGAAACGCCACCGGCAAAGGCCACGGCTTCGGCCTCGCCGTCGTCGTCGTCGTCACCAACTTCCTCCCCGCGGCCGACGGCGACAGCCGGTCCGCCGTCCGGAAACACCGGAAGCTACGGGGCCGCGGGATGGGACACCGGGGCGCTGAACGCCGCGTACTGCCAGCACGACGGCGAATTTGTCACCGTGGCGGACTCACCCAAATTCCAGGGCATCATCTGCATGCGCAACGGAGGCATGGTCTACCGCGGCCTGGACAAGAGCAACGGGCTGACGATGAGCACCGGAGCCCAGAAAACTCCCACCGGCTATGCCGGGGTGCTGGGCAACACCCGTTACGAGATCAGCCCGGCGGCCTTCACGATTACCCTGAACGGCGACGTGATCGCCAGCGACAAGGTCACCACCTACGTCACGCCGGACCAGGACCCGTTCCGGCCCGGAGACCTGGGCCTGGCGAAGCCGATCGACTATCCGCAGTGCGACGGTTCAGCCGCCGTGCTGCTGGTGAGCAGCTTCGGTGCGGCGAACGCTGCCGCGGAGATCAAAGTGCAGCTTGAGCAGCACCCCGGCGCGCGATATCTGCGCACCGACCTGTCCTGCGACGGGTTCAACCGGACCTCCGATGACCGCGGAAACCGGGAGCCGATTTATGCCGCCTATCTGCCGGCGGGCAGTGACACTGCGTCGGTCTGCGCGATGGCGGAGGCGAATGGAACGTACGCGGTATGGCTGCAGAACGGTTTTACCCCCGAAGAGAGCCGGGTCAATTGTCCGTAGGGTAATTCGGGCCGAAGTCCGGACCGGCGGTTGATGGGAGAGAGCAGGCGCAGGCGTCATTATGCCCGTGCCTGCTTTTCCCGGCTTAAAGGGGCGGCCCTTTCGCATGTTAGAATCCGGTAATTGCGTTGTTATTTCCGGGGGGATATTGCATTGCATTACCTCCCCGTGTAGATCTTGGGGGAATAAATGAATTACTGCATGTCCTGCGGCACTGCGCTGCAGCCTGAATGGCGTTTCTGCGGCAACTGCCGGCGCCCCGTTGGCGAAGGCGGAGAGCAGCAGGGCTCCGCGGCCGCTGAGCCGCCTGCGGGCAGCCAGCCTGGTCCGCAAAACCCCACCCCTGAGAACTCCACCGAGCAGGACCAGCAGTCTCAGAACCCCACCCAGCAGCCTCAGCCGCAGCCCGGTGCAGCCGTACCCGGTGGGCCAGGCAACGGCCCCGGTGGCACCGGCGGACAGCCCGGCCCCGGCGATGACGGCTCGGGGGACGGCACCGACGGCACCGACGGACCGCGGAAGAAGGCCAGCCGCAAGACACTCGTCCTGGCGACGCTCGCCGTCGTCCTGGTGGTGGCCGGCGTGGGCGCCTTCCTCTTCATCCAGAACATCATCCGCGGCGGCGCCGGTTCACCCGGGCAGGTTGCCGAAAAGCTGATGGAGTCGGTGGAAGCCAAGGACGGCGTTGCCCTGGCCACCATGGTTGCTCCGGCGGAGCGCGACTCCCTCAACCGGCTGCGTGAAGGCCTCACCGAGAAAGTCGAGGAGTTCGGCATCCTTGAGGCGGCCAACAAGGTTGGCGAAGACCTTGAGGACGTGGACGACGACATCAGCTTCGACGGCATCACCGTGACGTTCGAGAATGTGGAGCCGAAGGTCACCGAGGTTGATGACCAGCTGGCCGTCCTGGCTTTTGACTCCGGCAGCGTCCGGGTCCAGGTGGATCCGGAGCAGACCACCGGTGCCGTCCGTTCAGCGCTGGAAGCAGCTGACGAGATGGAAAAGATCGACGAGACCACCGAGTTCTCCGAGCTGGGAATCGACGGCGATCCGCTGCTGATGGCGGCCGTCAAGGACAACGGTCGCTGGTACCTCAGCCCGCTCTACACCGGTCTGGAACTGATTACCCAGTCCACGGGCAACGAGCGCGGCACCCTGCCCGAGGGTGTTGACGGCAGCGGCTCGCCGGCGGAAGCCGTGCAGGCGCTGATCGGAGCAGTGCCGGGCATTGTGCAGAGCGGCAAGATCACCGACGTGGGCAACTACCTCGTCAGCTACGAAGGCAACGCCGTCCACTACTACGGGCGTGCGCTGGATGATGCCGCGGGCGGCGGATCCAACATCGACCTGAAGCTGACCGCCAATACGTTCAAGGACGCGGAACAGGACGGCGACCGCGGCCGCGCCACTGTGGAAACCCTGGAAGCGGAGGTGGAAGGGGACAAGCTGCGGGTGACCTCCGACTGCATCGAACTCGACGGCTCGGATGAAATGTGCCGCGGGAAGTCCGGGTACGTCATGCTCGAGGGCAATGTCGACGGCGAAGCCGTGGTGCGTGCCCTTCCGCCGCTGGGAATGTCCACCGTGAAGGAAGACGGCGACTGGAAGGTCAGCCTCATGGACACCACCACCGACTGGACACTGCAGTGGCTCGATTCCATCACCCGCGAGCAGGCACTGGCCATGCTGGACCTGGCCCGCAGCGAGGACGCCGCCGGAACCATGACGGTGGGCGAGGAAACCGACCTGAAATTCAACTCCGCCGGGTACGCCGTCATGAAGCTGGAGCTGGACGAGGCCATGATCCTGGACAGCACCGATGACTACAGTGCCCTGACGGTCTACTCGCCGGACGGCAAGGAAACCATCACCTCTGCGGACAGCTACCTGCGGGAAGAAACCCCCGCCGGAGAGTACAAAGTGGTGATTTACGCCGGTGACGAGTGGGCCGAGAAGTTCGCCGAAAACGGCAACGACGTGCAGTACTCGACCTCGATGACCCTCGAGGGAGTTGTCGAGGATCCGACGATCAACGGTTACCCCGGGGAAGAATACGGCTACCTCACGCTCGACGAATACCCCGGACCCACGGAAGAGATCACCGTCGAGGTCCCCAAGGGCAACGACGTGCAGCTGGTGCTCGAGGCCATGGGCAGCTTCTCCGAATGGGACAAGCCGGGCAGCCTGGTGGCAACGCTGGACGGCAAGGAGTACACCGTCGCCGTCGGCAACGATCCGGAAGAACTCGCTATCCCCGTTCCGGATGACGGGAAGGAACACATCCTGAAACTGGAACTGGTCAAGGGAACGGGCAGCGGCAGCGAAGTCGACTACACGCTCACCTTCGAATAAGCTGCCCGGCCCCGCAGCGGAGTTCCAGCAGAGTTCCAGCGGGGCCCAGCAGCACCATAAGCACAAAACAAACGGAACCGGCCGGCGCATGACGCGACGGCCGGTTCTTTTGTTCTGCCGCTGCATTGTCCGATGGCCAGGTGTTCTCTCGCTAGGCTGGGGGCATGAAATCCCAGCCCGTCATCGCCGTCCTTGCCGGAAACCGTCCCCTCGTGGGCCTGGAAGAGCTGCAGCGGGAGGCTGAAGTCCGCGTGACCGCCGACGCCGGGCTGGCCGAAGCACTGGCCGGAGCCGACATCCTTTACCTCTGGGATTATTTTGCCGACGGCGTCCGGCGGGCCTGGCCGGCAGCGGACTCCCTCCGCTGGATCCACGTTCCGGCGGCCGGAGTGGACAAGCTGATGTTCCCTGAACTGGTGGCTTCGGACGTGGTGCTCACCAACGCGCGGGGCATCTTTGACCGGCCGATGGCCGAGCACGTCCTGGCGGCCATGTTCCACTTCGCCAAGGACTTTGGCCACGCTTCAGCCCAGCAGCGGCAGCGGCAGTGGCGCCACTATGCCACCGCAGACCTGGCCGGCGCTTCCGCGCTGGTGGTCGGGACCGGCAGCATTGGCCGGTGCACCGCCCGGCTGCTGGCCGCCGTCGGCCTGCGCGTGGACGGCATGGGCCGCACCGCCCGCAGCGGAGACGGGGACTTCGGCACCATCCATGCCGGCACTGATCTCACCGCCGTGGCGGGCGCCTACGACTACGTGATCCTGGCGGCTCCGCTGACGCCGGACACGCGCGGAATGCTCAGCCGGGAGGTCCTCGCCGCCATGAAGCCGACGGCGGTCCTCATCAACGTGGGCCGCGGCGCCCTCGCGAACGAGGCGGCGCTGGAGGAAGCCCTGCGCAGCGGCGCCCTCGCCGGAGCGGCCCTGGATGTGTTTGAGACCGAACCGCTCCCGGAGCACAGCGGACTCTGGGAGCTGGAGAACGTGCTGATCACTCCACACCTGTCCGGAGATTCGCAGAACCAGCTCCCGGCGCTGGCCCGCCAGTTCGCGGATAACCTGGCAGCGTTCAAGGCCGGGCGGCCGCTGGCCAACGTGGTGGACAAGCAGCTGGGCTTCGTTCCGTCCTGACCGGGGAACCCGGCACCGTTGACCCGTACGCCGCTCCGGATAAGACTGGGGGTCCGAGTGCTGACGGAATTCAAGGGAGAAGGAAGTGCGGCGTGAAAGCTGTCCGGGTGCACCGCTACGGCGAGGATCCGCAGATCGATGAAGTGCCCGAGCCGGAAATCACCGGTCCGTGGGACGTGATTGTGGACGTCGGCGCCGCCGGGCTCTGCCGCACCGACCTGCACGTGATCGAGGGCCAGTGGGACGCGATCCAGCATCCCCGGCTGCCCTACATCCTGGGCCATGAAAACGCCGGGTGGGTGCGTGAAGTAGGCTCCGCCGTCGTCAACGTGGCCCCCGGCGACACCGTGATCATGCACCCGCTGGTGACCTGCGGACTGTGCCCGCCGTGCCGTGCCGGGGAAGATTCGCACTGCGAAAACGCCGTGTTCCCCGGTCTTAACGCTGACGGCGGGATGGCCGAGCAGCTCAAGACCAACGCCCGGGCCGTCGTGAAACTCGATCCGTCCCTGCAGCCGGCGGACATCGCCGCCCTCGCCGACGCCGGGCTCACCGCCTATCACGCAGTCCGCAAGGCGGCGCCGCTGCTGTTCCCCGGCACCGAGGCCGTGGTGATCGGCGCCGGCGGGCTGGGCCACATTGGCGTGCAGTCCCTGAAGGCACTCACCGCCGCAAACATCACCGTCATTGACACTTCCGAGGCAGCCCTGGAACTGGCCGGCGCGCTGGGCGCGGACACGGTGCTGCGCAGCCCCGACACCGCAGCCGTCCTGGAAGCCACCGGAGGCGGGGCGCACGTCGTGTTCGACTTTGTCGGCGAACACGGCACCGAAGCGCAGGGCGTGGCCATGCTCCGCAACCGGGGCAGCTACTACTCGATCGGCTACGGCGGTGAAATCCGAATTCCCACCATTGAGCTGATTTCCCGGGAGATCTCCGTGGTGGGAAACCTGGTGGGCACTTACCAGGACCTGGTGGAACTGATGACTTTGACCGCCGCCGGGGACATCACCCTGCACACCACCGCCTACGACCTCGAAGACGCTGTCCAGGCCATGCACGACCTCGACGCCGGCAAGCTCACCGGCCGCGCCATCCTCATCCCGCCGGCAGCAGGAAGGACATCATGACGTACCCCGCCAAATATCCCACCCTCAACGAAACCAATCTGACCCCCGAAGCGAGGGCCATCCTGCAGCGGATCATCCGGACCGCCTTTCCGCATCCGGACTTCCCCGATGCCGCGTATGAGCGGATGACCGACCGCATCGTCACCGAAGCTGATGCGTCCACCTGGTTCCGGGTTGTCCTGACCCAGGGACTGATCGCCCTGGGAGCGCAGTCCGAGGAGCCGTTCCTGGAACTCTCCGACGAACGCGCGCTGGCGGTGCTGCGCAGGGTTTCCGACCTGGAGTTTTTTGGCTTCATCCGCCGCACCACCGTCCTGAACCTCTATGACGACCCGCAGGTGTGGGAGGTGCTGGGCTACGAAGGTCCCTCCTTCGATAAGGGCGGCTACCTCAACCGCGGCTTCGATGACCTGGACTGGCTGCCGACCCCGCGGATCGAAGCACCCGAGGGCTACGTACCTGACACCGGCCCGCTGCCGTACCCGGTGTCCCGGCCCGGGCAGCGTCCGGCGGCAGGTGCACCCGGCGCCGGCGGCAGCGAAGCCACTGCCGGGAACGCGGACAGTGCGCCGGACCGCGACGCCGCAGCAGGCCCGGCAGCGGCGCGGGCGGCAGGACCGGCACCGGATTCCGGCACCGGGGCGCAGGCACCCCGGCAGCACGGAGGAGGAGGAGCGGCATGAGCGGACAAATATCGAGTTTTCAGCCCGGCGGGTCCGCGGACCCCATGGCGGCGTCGGCGCACTTTGACCTCGACGACGAGTCCGTCGTCGTCATCATTGGCTCCGGTGCCGGCGGCGGCACCCTCGCCCATGAACTGGTGGAGAAGGGCATCCGCGTGGTGCTGCTCGAGGCCGGGCCGTTCCTGACCAACTCGGATTACGTGAACAATGAGTGGGAAGCATTCAACCAGATGGCCTGGCTGGATCCGCGCACCACCTCCGGCAGCTGGCGGATCGCCCGGGACTTCCCGAACCTGCCGGCCTGGATTGTCAAAGCCGTGGGCGGAACCACCACGCACTGGTCCGGAGCCACCCCGCGGTTCAAGCCGCACGAATTTGTTTCCCGGACCGTCTACGGGCGGATCGACGGCGCCAACCTGCTGGACTGGCCGCTGACGCTGGAGGACCTCGAGCCGTACTACGACCGCGCGGAACGGAAGATGGGGTCCACCCACGTCCACGGCCGTCCGCCGCTGCCGGCGAACAACAACTACAAGGTGTTCGCCAACGGTGCGGAGAAGCTCGGCTACCGGCATTTTGCCACCGGCCCTTACGCGACGAACGCGGAGCCCTACGACGGCAGGCCGGCCTCGGTGCAGGACGGCTTCAACTTCCAGGGCGACAAGTCCGGCGCCAAATGGTCCACTTTGGTGTCGGAAATCCCGAAGTCATTGAAGACCGGCCGCCTGGACCTGCGTCCGGAGAGCCAGGCCGTGCAGATCACCCACACCCCCGAGGGCAGGGTGGACGGGGTGGTGTACGCCGATGCCGACGGGCAGCTGCACCACCAAAAGGCGCGGGTGGTGGCGGTGGCCGGCAACGCGATCGAAACTCCGCGGCTGCTGCTGCTCTCGGGTTCGCCGCTGTTTCCGGACGGGCTGGCGAACTCCTCGGGCCAGGTGGGCCGGAACTACATGCGCCACACCACCGGGTCGGTCTACGCGCAGTTCGAATCCCCGGTGCATATGTACCGCGGGGAGACCATGGCTGGGCTGATCGCCGACGAATCCCGGCACGACACCGACCGCGGGTTTGCCGGCGGCTACTACATGGAGACCATCTCGCTGGGCCCGGCGTTCCTGGCGTCCTTTGTGGATCCCGGTGCGTGGGGCCCGGGGTTCGCGGCGATCCTGGACGGCTACCGGCGCACGGCGGGGATGTGGATCGTGGGGGAGGACATGCCGCAGGAAACCAACCGGGTCACGCTGAACACCACGGTGACGGACCCGCTGGGACTGCCGGTGCCGAACGTGCACTTCGACGACCACCCCAACGACGTCGCGATGCGCGAACACGGGTACGGGCAGGGTCAGGCCCTGTACGAGGCGGTGGGGTCGACGTCGGCGGTGCGGACGCCGCCGTACCCCTCCACCCACAACCTGGGCACCGCGCGGATGAGCACCCGCCCCGAAGACGGGGTCTGCAACGGATTCGGCCAGACCCACGACGTGCCGAACCTGTTCATTTCCGACGGCTCGGCATTCACCACCGGCGCCGCGGCCAACCCCACGCTGACGATCGTGGCGCTGGCCATCCGGCAGGCCGAGTACCTGGCGGCGCAGATGGCGCTCGGCGAGATCTGAGGGCGTGATGACATCCGTGGCGGTGCTGGGCGCCGGGATCCTGGGGATCTCGGCCGCGGTGGAACTGCTGCGCTGCGGTGCCCGCGTCACGCTGGTGACGGAGGGGCACCCGGCGAGCGGAGCCTCGGGCCGGTCCCTGTCCTGGCTGAATTCCGGCGGCGAGTACCCGGAGCCCTACCATCAGCTGCGGCTGGCGGGGATGGACCGCTACCGGACGCTGCTGACACGGAATCCGGGGATCGACTGGATCCGGTTCGACGGCGGCCTGCACTGGGACAGCGACACGCTCGCGGAACGGTATGAGAGCCAGCGGAACAAGGCGTACGACGCGCGGCTGCTCCCCGCCGCCGACGTCCCCGTTCTGGTGCCTGGCCTGGATCCTGCGGCGCTGCCGCCCGCGGTCCTGTTCAATGCCGGGGAGGGATGGGTGAGCCTGCCGCACCTGATCCGGCACCTGCTGCATGAGTTTGCGCTCCGCGGCGGCGCCCTGGTGACCGGCGCGGGCACCGCCGCCGTCGTCGTCGAGGGCGGGACCGCCGTCGGGCTGCGCAGTGAAGCCGGGGAGTTTTACCCCGCCGACGCCGTTCTGGTGGCCGCCGGTGCCGGCACTTCGGCGGTCCTTCACCGGCTGGGCTATCAGCTCGGTGACCGGTCGGATCTGGCCATGCTGGTGGTGACCGAACCCAAGGCCCACGGACTGCGGGCGGTGCTGAACACCCCGAGGGTCTCGGTCCGTCCGCACCCCGGATCCCGGCTGGCGATGGATCACACCTGGTACCTGGACCAGATTTCGCCGGCCGGCGACGGCGGGTGGACCGTGGATCCGCAGGTGGCGCAGGACCTGGTGGACGAAGCGTCCTCGCTCCTGGCCGGGCATCCCCGGCTGGTGCCGCAGAGCTGGCGGATCGGACTCAAACCGGTGCCCGGCGACGGGCTGCCCGTCCTGGGCGGGGTTCCCGGGCTGCCGGGCTGCTTCGTGGCGTTCACGCATTCCGGGGCCACGCTGGGCATCATCGCCGGGGAGCTGATGGCGGCTGAACTCCTTACCGGGCGTCCGCATCCGGTGCTGGCGCCGTTCCGCCCCGACCGGCTGCTGGCGGCGCAGGACCCGGCTCTGTCGGTTTTCCGCGCTGCGCCAGCGCCGTGAATTCACCCGGCGTCCATCCCGTGGCCCGGCGGAAGTCGCGGGAGAAGTGGGCCTGGTCGGCGTAGCCCAGGCGCACCGCCAAATCGCCGAGCGGGCCGGGATGCTGCCGCAGCTGCTCGCCGGCTTCCTGGAGCCTGCGCTGGCGAATCAGCCACAGCGGGGCAACCCCCAGATACCGCGTGCACAACCGCTGCAGCGTGCGCTCCTGCAGTTCAAAAACCGCGCAGAGCGAGGCCACGGTGGTGATCGATGCGTCCTCCTCCACGCGCGCGGCGATCCGGTTCACCAGACCGGCATCCCCTGCCGGCGGGGGAAGGGACGAGAAGCGGTCCTCCACCAGGTGCCGGGCCGCGGCATGGGCTGCGGGTCGCGACGGGTCTGCGGACATCTCCTCCCGGATGAGCGGAACGAGGCCGGCGAGGAGAGGGAACTCCGCCAGATCGGCGTGGCGGTTGGTCAGCGTGGCCACGTCGCCGCCGAGCAGGGTTCGGCCGGCGCCCGGCCGGAGCATGACGCCGAAGGCCCACCCGCTGCCGGACAGCGCCACCCGGGCCGCCGCCGTCGTCGGGCCGATCAGACGCGCATAGGTGTCAGTGATGCTGAGCAGGCAGGTCGGGTAGGTGAGGATGCGCTGTTCTCGGGTCTCACCGCCGGGAACGCGCCAAACGGGAATCCAGAACACGCGCAGCCACGGGGCCGACGGCGGTGAGGGGCTGTAGCGGTGGATCGTGAAGGAGCGGTCGGACGGGTCGCTGAGGTGGCCCCTGCCGATTTCGCTCAACCCGCTCTCGTCGAACACCTGGCCGCTTCCGTTTCTGCCGTCGGGTTGTTGTTGGATTTGCGCTCTTGGATTTACGCTGTCGGATTTGTTCAAGACACAGCTGTCCGGACCGGCCTACCGTGGACCGCAGATACCACTCCAGACCCCGCACCTAAGGAGCGATCATGACAGCATCTCTTGAGATCTGGCGCAAGAACGCCGGGCCGTTTAGCGCACTCGTCTCCCGGACTTCGGACTGGGGCGCGCAGACGCCCTGCGAGGGCTGGACCGCGCGGGACCTGGTGGAGCACGTGGTCTCCACCGAGCGGGACTTTCTGGAGCAGCACGGGCTGGCGGGCGCTGCGGCGGACACCGCCGACCCCGGGAAGCTGTGGCTGGAGCACGAACGCCGGGTGGCGGAGCTGCTGGCTGATCCGGCCGTCGCGGACCGGGAGTTTGCCGGGTATTTCGGGCCGAGCACGATCGGCGAAACGCTTGCCGGGTTCTACGGGGGAGACCTGATTGTGCACCGCTGGGATCTGGCCGCCTCCCAGGGGCTGGACGCTGAACTGTCTGAAGAAGACCTGGCGGCTGTGGATGCGGCCATGGACGGGTTTGGCGAGCAGGCCTACGCTCCCGGGCTGTTTGCGCCGCCGGTTCCGGTGCCCGACGACGCCGAACCGATCCGCCGGGTGCTGGCCCGGACCGGGCGCCGGGCCTAGTAGCCCGCGGGCCCCTCGGGGCCGCCGGTCCGGAGCCGGACGGGGTCAGCGCAGCGCGGCCTGTGGCAGGGCGCCCACCGAAGCCGGATCCGCCAGCAGCCCGGCAAAGACCAGTTCGGCGGCACCCACCAGCAGCAAATCCGTGCCCAGGGCAGCCCGCGAGATGGTGACCTCGCTGCCCAGGCCGCCGATGCCGCCGTCGGCCACTGCCGCCTCCAGCCGGCCCGCGGCGAACGAATGCAGCACGCCCAGGAAGCCGCCCAGCACAATCGTGCCGGGATTGAAGATGTTCACGAAGTTGGTCAGTGCGACGGCCAGCAGATCCAGCTGGCGGTGGGTCTCGGCGACGAGTTCCGGGGAATTGTCCCGGGCCATGGCGGCCTCGAGCTGGTCCTGGTCCGCATGGTCCAGCTTCAGGACGGCCAGCAGCCTCCCCAGGCTCACTTCGGTCTCCAGACAGCCGCGCCGGCCGCAGTGGCAGGGGATGCCCTGCGGGTTAACCACCGTATGGCCCAGTTCGCCGGCATAACCCGCGGCACCGCGCAGCGGCATCCCGCCCACAATGGCGCCTCCGCCGATGCCGCTCGCGCTGCCGTTGAGATACACGACGTCGGACGCCCCCACCGCCGCACCAAAGAGGCTTTCGGCCAGTGAGCCCAGATTGGCGTCGTTCGCCGCGCGCGCGGGCAAGCCCAGGCCGGCGGACAGCTCGGCGGCCAGTGGTTCGCCGGACCACATCAGGTGAGGCGCCAGCAGCACGGAACCGTCATGGCTGTTGACCAGTCCGGGAACCGCGGCGCCCACACCGGCGATCCGGGTCATGCCGGCCAGCTCGGGCTGCAAGTCTTCCAGCACCCCCCTAGCCATGGCGACGGTGTCCGCGACGGTGGGCGGGGTGCCGGCATCGCACCGGACCCTGCGGTGGACCGTGCCGCCCAGGCCCACCAGGCCCACGGTGACGGCGTCGACGTCGGGATGGACCGCGATCGCTGCGACTCTCTCATTGGCATGCACCAGGGGAGAGGGCCTGCCGACGCGTTTCAGCGCGGGCGGATCGGTCTCGTAGGCCAGGCCGAGCGCGGCGAGTTCGCCCACCAGGGCGCCCACGGTGGAGCGGTTGAAGCCGCAGATGCGGGTCAGATCGGCGCGGGAGAGCGGACCCCGGCGGTGGAGCAGGGTCAGGACCCGGGAAAGGTTCTGTCCGCGGATATCGGTACCCGGGGAGGTGCCTGCACTCATGTTGCTGCCGTTTCTTTGGAGTGGATGACAAGGACATGGAAAGCGCCCGGGCTTCGGTGGCGGGAGCCGGCGGTTTTCCAGCGTATCCCGGACCGGGCCACCTGCTCCCGCCGGGGTGGAAAACCCGGCAGGGGGCGCCGGATGAGCAGCGGAGTTGTGTTCACCCCATTGACACTAGCCCTTCCGGGCCATATGTTGTTGAATCCAACTAATACCGGATTTTGGAGTGAACTGTGACACTGACGCCATCGCCATCGGACCGCTTTACCTTTGGCCTCTGGACGGTGGGCTGGACCGGAAATGATCCGTTCGGCGCTCCGACCCGTTCCGAGCTGGACCCGATCGAGGGGCTGCACAAGCTGGCCGAACTTGGCGCGTACGGCGTCACGTTCCACGACAATGACCTGATTCCCTTCGACGCCAGTGCCAGCGAGCGGACGCAGATCCTGAAGAACTTCACCACAGCCCTGGCGGAAACCGGGCTGAAGGTCCCCATGGTGACCACCAACCTGTTCAGCCACCCGGTGTTCAAGGATGGCGGCTTCACCTCCAATGACCGTTCGGTCCGCCGCTACGCCCTGCGCAAGGTCCTGGCCAACCTGGACCTGGCCGCCGAGCTGGGAGCGGAAACCTTTGTCATGTGGGGCGGCCGCGAAGGCTCCGAGTACGACGGCTCCAAGGACTTCGCCGCCGCGTTTGACCGCATGAAGGAAGGCATTGACACCGCCGCCGGCTACATCAAGGAAAAGGGCTATGACCTGCGCATTGCGCTGGAGCCCAAGCCGAACGAACCCCGCGGCGACATCTTCCTGCCCACCATCGGCCATGCGCTGGCCTTCATCGAGCAGCTGGAGCACGGCGACATTGTCGGCCTGAATCCCGAGACCGGCCACGAGCAGATGGCGGGCCTGAACTTCACCCACGGCATTGCCCAGGCGCTGTGGTCCGGAAAGCTCTTCCACATTGACCTCAACGGCCAGAAGTCGATCAAGTACGACCAGGACCTGGTCTTTGGCCACGGCGACCTGACCAGTGCGTTCTTCACGGTGGACCTGCTCGAGAACGGCTTCCCCAACGGCGGCCCGACCTACGACGGTCCGCGGCACTTCGACTACAAGCCCTCCCGCACCGACGGTTACGACGGCGTGTGGGCCTCCGCGGCGGCCAACATGTCCATGTACCTGCTGCTCAAGGAGCGCGCCGTGGCGTTCCGCGCCGATCCCGAGGTGCAGGAAGCACTGGCCGTCTCCGGCGTCTTCGAGCTGGGCCAGTCCACCCTCGATGCCGGGGAGAGCACCGCCGACTTCCTGGCGGACACCGCCTCCTTCGAGGATTACGACGCCGACAAGGCCGGGGAGCGCGATTTCGGCTTCGTCCGGCTGAACCAGCTCGCCGTGGAACACCTGATGGGTGCCCGCTAACCCCTGAAGCAGATTCCTGCCGCCGGGTCCGTGTCTGCACGGGCCCGGCGGTTCGGGCGTCCGGGTAAGATCGCCCGAACCATCGAACACGCTGAAAATGACGAAAGGTACCGCCATGGCCCTGGTCGCCGGAGTGGACAGCTCCACCCAATCCTGCAAAGTGGTCATCCGGGATGCCGCCACCGGCGCCCTGGTCCGCTCGGGCAGCGCCCGGCATGCGGCCGGCACCGAGATCGACCCCGAGATCTGGTGGTCGGCCCTGCAGGAAGCGCTGCAGGCCGCCGGCGGTCTGGCGGACGTGGAGGCGGTGGCCGTCTCCGGGCAGCAGCACGGAATGGTGTGCCTGGACGAGGACGGCGCCGTGGTCCGTCCGGCGCTGCTGTGGAATGACACCCGTTCCGCGGCAGCCGCCGAAAAGCTGATCTCCGAGGCCGGGCCCGACGGCGCACGGTACTGGGCGGAAGAGACCGGAACCGTTCCGGTGGCCTCCATTACCGCGGCCAAACTGCGCTGGCTGGCCGAAAACGAACCTGAGAACGCGGCCCGCACGGCAGCCGTCTGCCTGCCGCACGACTGGCTGAGCTGGCGCCTGGCCGGGCACGGGCCGGGCAGCGGCCGCGCGGGACTCGAAGCGCTGCGCACCGACCGCTCCGACGCTTCCGGAACCGGCTACTGGTCTCCGCGCACGGGAGAATACCTGCCGGCAGTGCTGGAGCAGACGCTGGGCCACGTGCCGCTGCTGCCCCGGGTCCTCGGCCCGCTCGAGACGGATCAGCAGACCGCCTGCGGCGCCCTCATTGCGCCGGGCACCGGAGACAACGCCGGGGCGGCCCTGGGCGTAGGTGCCGGGGTGGGCGACGTCGTCGTTTCCGTGGGGACTTCCGGCACGGTCTTCGCCGTGGCAGCGGATCCTTCCGCCGATGCCAGCGGCCTGGTGGCCGGTTTTGCCGATGCCACCGGCCATTACCTGCCCCTGGCCTGCACCCTGAACGCCTCCCGCGTCCTGGACGCCACGGCGGAACTGCTCTCGGTGGATCTCCCCGCACTGACCCGCCTGGCGCTCGGGGCGTCCGACGGCGCCGGCGGCCTGAGTCTGGTGCCGTACTTCGAGGGCGAACGCACACCCAACCTGCCCGACGCGACGGGGTCGCTGCACGGGATGACCCTGGCGAACTTCACGCCGGCCAACCTGGCCCGCGCCGCCGTCGAAGGCATTGCCTGCTCGCTGGCGGACGGTTTGGCTGCGCTGGCCGATCTGGGCATCGAGGCCCGCCGCATCATCCTGGTGGGCGGAGCGGCCAGGTCCGAGGCCCTGCAGCGTGCGGTCTCGGCAGTATTTGGCATGCCGGTCACCGTGCCGGCGCCGGGGGAGTACGTGGCTGACGGCGCTGCCCGGCAGGCCGCCGCCGTCCTCACCGGCGAGTGGCCGCAGTGGACTGCGGCCGATGTATCAGTGGTGGAGGTGCCGCCGGCTCCGCAGGTCCTGGAACGCTACCGGCAGGCTGCCGCCGCCGCCCGGTAAGTTTCCTCCACCCCGCCCCGCCCCGGCCACCCCACCC
>NZ_JBBPFS010000009.1:0-159539 GCF_038069765.1 Arthrobacter sp. G119Y2
GGCGGAAAGTACCGGACGGGTTGAAGCAGCTGCTGCGGGTCCGGGACGGGACGTGCCGGTTCCCGGGCTGCCGGACCAACGCGGTGATCTCCGAAATCGACCACACCAAACCCTGGGCGCAGGGAGGTCCCACTGATCACGACAACCTGGAACATTTATGCCGGCGGCACCACATGTTCAAAACCAAAGGATTCTGGAAAGCCTGCCAGCCAAGCCCCGGAATCATTGAGTGGACCTCGCCGGGAGGACGAAAGTACCGCACCGAACCACGCCTCGCCCTGGCCCGGGACACAGCCCCAGCCCCGACCGTCCCAGCCCCGTCCCCGACTGCCCCGGCCCCGCCCGTCCCAGCCCCCGCCGTCGCAGCCCCGGCCCCGCCAGCCCCGGTACCCCCAGACGCCGGCGATCCGGACGACTACGGAGACGACCCGCCGCCCTTCTAGGCAATCTCGACCACTGACTGCGTCGGTCCAGATAATAAGCAGATCTAGGCAAGAAGTGGACCTGGCCGTTACACCAGCCAGAGGTGATGCGCATGCCCGGGCAGAAGACAAAGCCGGAACGAAGCTGCCGGTGACCGTGACGAGCAACCAGCGGTCGGAACAGCTGAGACTGGAACCGAGTACCGATCTCACCCGGTCGGTTTATGCTTTCGTCTCCCATGCCTGGGGCAATGAGCCCTCAGGTACCCCTCGCGCCCGTTACGAACCCACCCGAAAGGACAGCATCATCTGCCGAAGCTCGACCTCTTTGGTCCGTCCCTTTTCCATAGTGGTGAGCTGGCCGCGGAAGTACATGGTGCCCAAGCCCCCGCCTGGCTGGGAGAGCTTGTACATGGGACAGACTTCGGGATGGGTCAGCAGATCAGTCACCGTAAGCGTGGTCCTCTCCGTTCCCTCCTCCGTCTCCAGGTAGGGTGATTCCCGCCCCACAGGCAGCGCTGATCTGTTCAGGTAAGGCAGCGCCGCTTTCCGCTCGGCAACCGGCCAGGGAGGATTGCCCCCGCACATGCCGCCCAGCCCGCTCATGTTCGTCGAGAGAGCGGCGCTTTCCAGACCAGTGGCGTCACGGAATATGTACCGGTTGCCCAGAGGCGCACCGTCGCCCGGTTCGAAGTCCACGCTCCAGCCCGGCGGAAGGTCAACACGGAAGGGATCGTCTTCTCCCTCGTATACGGACCAGCCGCGGTTCGAGTCACCGGCGCTTGGGGTGGTCTCCTCGTCGGAAGGTTCGGAGGGGGTTGCGGACGGCGAAGCATCAGCAGGCGAGGGCGAAACCGTTGCCGCCGCTGTCTGCCGGGGCAGTTCCCCCTGCGTAACCTCCAGCGGGATGACTGTCTCGTACGCGTCGAACGAGCCCGGAAGCTTCAGGGCATAGCGCACCAGAACCCCGGCATCCACGGCGCCCAGAATCGTCGCCTCGTCGCTGTCAAAGACGTGTTCGCCAATAACGCTTCCGGTCGCTGCGTTTACGGCCTTCAACTGCGCCGGACTGTACGCGCCTGCATCAAGGGCCAGCACGTAGGTGTCCTCAAAGCGCACCGCACTGTTAACGGCTCCGTCGAATGTCCAGACCGGCTCTCCGTCGGCGTTATACGCGGTCAGCGATTCGCCGCCTCCGCCGACAGGAGCAGAGACGGAAATGAGGCTCCTGTCCTGATCCGCAAGCAGGATCGTCGCCTCCTGGCAGCCTTCGCCGTCGTCGCAGGAAGCTGCAAACCCCGCCACCAGCGGACGCGGGTCTGCCTGCCGTCCGCCGTCGTCGAGCGCGAGGCCCCGCTGGTCGGGAAGGTAGGTCGCGTAACCGGACAAGTGATGCTTGTAGCCGAGCAGAGTGGTCCCGGTAGGCGCAGCGTCGCGTGATTTGCCCGTCGCCGGAAGCATTTCCTTCACGCCGTCATCGGTGGACACGAGGATGGTCTTGTCAGTGACCGCGAGGTCGAGCACCGGTGACGGTGCGGCAGTGCTCCAGATTTCGGCACCGTTGAAGTCCGTATGCAGGATGGTTTGCGGTCCCGAGTAGCCTTCGCTGAAAACAATGACAAACCCCATCGCCGTCGGCTCTGCGAAAACGATGACAGCTTCGGCCGGCAGGCCCTGAACCGGCGAAGGCGGATTGGCCGCCAACGACTCTGAATCGCGGTACTGGTCAAACCCGTGAATCCCATCGAACGTCAGAGAGCTTCCGCCGCCGCCCCCGGTGTTGTGGCACAGCGTCCGCAGATTCGCGGCGACCGCACACTGCCCCGAGTTCGCGCGCCCCGGCATCACTGCCTTGTCACCGCCAATCACCTGACCGGCCGGCGCAAAGGCGGCCGCTACCGGGCCCACAGCAGGAGCACTGGTCTCCGGCGCCGAGGACTTCTCCGCAGCGGGGCCGGTGTCGCCACCTGTCGTGCACGAAGATAGTGACAGGACGACGACGACGGCGACCGCCAGTCGGGCGCGCAGCAAACGGTTCTGGTGTTTCATGTGTTCCCCCCCGGATGGGCATTCGGTATGCCTCAGTGGAATTATGCCCCAAGGCGGGGTTGCCTGGCCCGCACCGGGGCGGCACGCTCGGGAAACAGACGCCGGCGTACGGCAGATCCCGCAGCGGGAGGCGAAGCAGATTCCAGCAGGAAAAGACGCAGACTCGTCGGGAAAGAGACGCAGACTCGTCGGCAAGAGGCGCATGTGGCAGGAAGAGGCGCATATGACAGGAGGAGACGCAGACCACGCCATTGTGATCTGCGTTGCCTAAGATGCTAGCGAGATTCGCGTCGCTTTGCAGAATCGGCACGCTCGAAGGTGCGGTGCGACTGGTTCAAGAACCCCGTCGCGGAAGTGTCAGGAGTGCATGAGACGATAAAAACATGCCTTCCTCACCGCCTCTGATCGATGTCACTGACATCATTCGCGTTGTCGGCGGCGCCGCATTCCAGCGCGGCCAGACGTACGCCAAAGGCGGTGCCGTGGACGCTATGGAGTGGGATCCGCAGGCAGAAGTGCTGAGGGCCAAGGTTCGCGGTCATTCCTCGGTACCGTACCGAATCATGCTGCAGCTGGGCGAGAAACGGCAGGGCGACTACCGGCTGCTGGACAACCACTGCAGCTGCCCGGTGGGGTTCGACTGCAAGCATGTGGCCGCCGTCGCGCTCCAAAGCAATACAGATCATTTATTGGCCCGGCAGGAATTTATCCGCCCCGGCCCGTCGGAAAAGCCGGCCGTGCCCGCCTGGCAGGAGTCGCTGCAAACCCTCATCGATGCTGACCTCGATGCCCTGACCGGGAGCACACCCGCCGCGGCCACGCCGCTGGCGCTGCAGTTTGAAGTGCGGACTTCAGACGCCGGCATGAGTGCCCGCTGGGGTGCCCCGGCTCCCCGCAGCTCTCACCGCGCCACTTCCTTCCGGCTCGGAGTCCGGCCCGTGGTTCGAAATACCAAGGGCAACTGGGTCAAGAACAATCTGGCCTGGAGCAACATCGCCTACCAGACGTACGGCATGAAACTGGACCCGGAGCAGCACCGCTGGTTTTCGCAGTTCCCGGCTCTTCACCGCTCCAACGGCGTGAGCTATTTCGGGCAGAACGATTCCTGGCTGTACCTGGATGATTTCGCAAACCCGCTCCTGTGGCAGCTGCTGGAAGATGCGCGGCGGATCGGCGTGGAGTTTGTCGGCACCAAGAAGGACGTTAGTGTCCAGGTTGGAAAGCGGGCGGCACTGTCCCTCGATGTCAGGGCATCGGAGCCGGGCGCATCCGCTCCGCTGCAACTGCTCCCGGTGCTGGAGATCGACGGGCAGCCGTTGCCCACCGACGCCGCCGGGCTCATTTCCGGACACGGCATCTATGTCCGCAGTCCGGAAAACGTCATTACCCTGGCGCCCACCGCCCGGCCCCTCACCGATCAGGACAAGGGCCTGCTGCTCAAGGGCGCACCGGTGATGATTCCGGAAGAGGACGCTCCGGTGTTCCTGGAAAAGTTCTACCCCAAGCTCCGCCAGGTGCTTCCCGTAACCAGCAGCGACAACTCAGTGGAGTTTCCCGAGATTTCCCCGCCCCTGCTGGTTCTGACGGCATCGTTCCAGCCCGACGATGCACTGTTCCTCGATTGGGAATGGGAGTACCGGCAGGGCGAGGACATTACCCGCATTTCACTGGGCACCCGGGCGGATCCGGCTGCCGGCTACCGCGACGTGGTTGCTGAAGCAGATCTGCTCACTGCCGTCGGCAAGGTCCTCGGAGGGGTGCCCCGCAGCCGCTCGTACCACGGCATCGACACCGCCGAGTTCACCGAGTACCTGCTGCCCAAAGTCGAAAAGGTCGACGGCGTACGGGTGGACGTGATCGGCGAGCGCCCCGACTACCGCGAGCTGACCAGCGTCCCGGAGCTTCGAATCACCACGGTGGAGACGGAGCGCCGCGACTGGTTTGACCTTGGCATCATGATCACCGTGGACGGGCGGCTGGTGCCCTTTGCCGATGTCTTCAAGGCCCTGTCCCTGGGCAAGACCAAGCTCCTGCTCCCGGACCGCACCTATCTGTCCCTGGACCGGCCCGAATTCGCCCAGCTCCACGCCCTGTTGGAAGAAGCCGAAGGGCTGCAGGAATGGGAGACCGGCGAAATGACCATCAGCCGGTACCAGGCCGGCCTCTGGTCGGAGCTGGAGGAACTTGCTGAGGAAACCGAGCAGGCGGCGGCCTGGCGCGCTTCGGTCACCGGGTTGCTGGAACTGGATTCCGTGGAACCGGTCCCGCTGCCCGCGGGGCTCAAGGCCGAGCTGCGCCCCTACCAGGCTGAGGGGTTCAACTGGCTCGCCTTTCTCTGGCAGCACGGGCTCGGCGGGATCCTGGCGGATGACATGGGGCTCGGCAAAACACTGCAGACGCTCGCACTGCTGGCCCATGCCCGCGACGTTGCTGCCGCTCAGCCTCCAGCAGCGCCCGACGACGGCGGGTCCCCCACTCCCCGCCGACCGTTCCTCGTGGTTGCTCCCACCTCCGTAGTGCCCAATTGGCTCTCCGAAGCCGCCCGCTTCACCCCGGGCCTTCGAACTGTTGCCGTTCCGGATACCAGCGCCAAATCCAAGGTCCCGCTGGCGGACCTGACTGCAGACGCCGACATCGTGGTCACTTCCTACGCCGTTTTCCGGTTGGACTTTGCCGCCTACCGGGCGTTGGAGTGGGACGGGCTGATCCTGGATGAGGCGCAGTTCGTGAAGAACCGCACCACACGCGCGCACCAGTGTGCCCGTGACCTCGTTGCCCCGTTCAAGCTGGCGATTACCGGCACCCCGATGGAAAACAACCTGCTGGAGCTGTGGAGTTTGTTCGCCATCGTGGCACCCGGGCTGTTTCCTTCGGCCCGAAAGTTCATTGAGGAATATCAGCGCCCCATCGAGCGTGGTGAAGACGCCAAGCTGCTGGCCCGGATGCGCCGCCGGATCCGGCCGCTCCTGATGCGCCGCACCAAGGAAGCCGTAGCCAAGGACCTGCCGGAAAAGCAGGAACAAATCCTTGAAGTGGATCTAAGCCCGAAGCACCGCAAGATTTACGAAATGCACCTGCAGCGCGAACGCCAGAAGCTGATGGGCCTGATCAAGGATCTCGACCGGAACCGGATGATCGTGTTCCGGTCCCTGACCCTGCTGCGGATGCTGAGCCTGGATGCTTCCCTGGTGGATGAGGACTACACCGGTGTCCCCTCGGCCAAGCTCGATGCTCTCTTTGAGCAGCTCGAAGATGTCACTGCCGAAGGCCACCGCGCACTGATCTTCAGTCAGTTCACTTCGTTCCTCAAGAAGGCTGCCGAACGGCTGGACGCGGCCGGTGTCCCCTACGCCTATTTGGACGGCTCCACGAAGGACCGCGGTGCGGTGATCAATTCCTTCAAGGACGGCGAGGCGCCGGTGTTCCTCATCAGCCTCAAGGCCGGTGGCTTTGGCCTGAACCTGACGGAGGCCGACTACGTATTCCTCCTGGACCCTTGGTGGAATCCGGCAGCAGAGTCGCAGGCAGTGGACCGCACGCACCGCATCGGGCAGACCCGCAACGTCATGGTCTACCGGATGGTGGCGCGGGGAACCATCGAAGAGAAGGTTATGGCCCTCAAGGAGCAAAAGGCCAAGCTCTTCAGCTCCGTGATGGACGACGACGCCGTGTTCAGTTCCGCGCTGACGGCAGATGATATCCGGGCGCTGCTGGACTGAGTATCTAAGCAAGCAAGCAACTGAGCAAGCGAGCAACTGGGGTTGCTGCGCCGGGATACTGAGGTAGCTGCGCCGGGGCCCCGCTCGGCTGAGCCAGCAACCAGCAACCAGCAACCAGCAACCAGCAACCAGCAACCAGCAACCAGCAACCAGCAACCAGCAATAAACCATGGTATGAATTTCTGCACACATGGCGCGCTCCTGACACCCCAAATTCCGCGCCGTTGCAGGTCACAATCGGTTTCCCTACTCCACCAGGCCGGCTGGCACAGCTACTAATCTGGGAAGGGTCAGCGCTTTGCCCACTCCTTGGGCCGTGTCCACGCAGTGCGCGGGAATGGCCGAGATGGCTGTTATCGGGAAAGGATTATGTACACCCAGGATTCAACCCTCGTCCGTCCACAGGACGTGAACACGAAGGATGAAGACGATCTCGTGCATGTGTTCTGCACACCCTGCAAGCGCCGGGCGATGCACCACGCACAGCGCCCGATGCCTTACTGCGGGAAGACAATGCCCAACCGTCCGCTGCGCGAGGACAACGGCCAATTGCCGGTCTGCATTGTGTGCCTTGATTTGGCCCGGTCCGGGCCCTGCCCGCGCTGCGGCACGCAGGCCAGGTTCTAGTCCTCTCTGGAGCCTGACGAGCCATTCCGCGATGACGGTTTGATTTGTACAGTGGGGTGATGGCTACTGACGAACGCCCCATCGGATTCTGGCTCAAACTTGTGGACCAACTGGTTGACGACCAGTTTGGAGCCAGTTTTGAAGAACACGGCGTTACCCGGAGGCAGTGGCAGATGATGAATCTGCTGACTGACGGTCCAGCTTCCGAGAAGCAGCTGACAGACGGACTGAAGCCCTTCTTCCCTGTCGTGGAGCCCGGCACCTCGGTGGAACTGATTGAAGAACTGCGGGAAAGCGGCTGGGTCGCGCTGGACGAGGACCAGTACCTGCTCACGGACTTAGGCCGCCGGAGCTTGGAAAACCTCCGCGGCGCCGTCGAGCGGATCCGTGAACAGCTCACTGAGAATGTTTCGGATGACGAGTACACGGCTCTCGTAGCCGTGCTGCAGCGAATGGCGACCAATTTGGGATGGGATGAAACCCAGGACAAACCGGTTTCACCCTAGGACCTCGCCTCGCCCTAAAACCGCTCGCCCTGAGCAGCGGGTTTCCTTGGCGAAGCAGTTCAGCCTTGGCAAAGCAGCTCGCCTTGGCGCCCGCTCCCCCTTGTTACAATTGCCGCATGTCATTCTCGAGCATCATGAGCGGCCACAGGTCCGCTCTGGAAGGGATGGTGGGCCGGCAGGCCTGCAGAGCAACTGTTCTGCCACCGCTCGCCTAGCCCTTCCCGCAGCCTTTCGTGTTGGACGCGCCTTGTTCAGGTGCGTTTATCCATCGTGCCCGCACACGGGCGAGCGGACCTTCCCTGTCCTCATTCCTGCTCATCCGAAGGCAATATTTTTATGCAACCCCTGACAGAATCAGCAATCCGTCGTTCCTTCATCAATGCCAGCCGCTCCGAGACAGCGGCCATGAACCTGCCGCAGAACTTCGAAACCATCGACTGGGACCAGCTCGACCAACTCGGCTGGCGGGACCACAAGATGCCCAAGCGCGGGTACCTGCTGGCGCCCTTCGAAGGATCGTTGGTTGGCGTCCTGCTGCGGGCACCGGACACCGCGGCCCCCAAAAACCGGCGGGTGCTTTGTGCCCTGTGCGAGGACATCTTTTCCGAGGAAGAGGTGTTCCTCTACGTGGCCCGCCGCGCCGGGGCCTCCGGCAGGAACGGAAACTCCGTGGGAACGCTCATCCACTCGGAGTTCACCTGCTCCCGCAATGTCCGCGCGGCTGTGGATCCCACGCCCATCCATCCTGATCCCGAGGCTGTCATCAAGAAACGGATCGACGGGCTCCAGTTCCGGACGGAGCAGTTTATCCGACAGGTCCTGGCCCAGTAGGCAGGGCCCGCTAAGGACCTGAACCGGTGGTCCGGCGACTCTCAGGAGGCGCCGGATCGCCGGCTCAGCCGACGCTCAGTAGCCCTCATCCACATTCACGACCCCTTCCAGGGGCTTGCCGGCAGCAAGCCTCCGGACATTCTCACGCACGCGGGCCGCAAGCAGCGGAGCCACCATTTCCGGTGTTTCGGCGGTGTGGGGAGTGATCAGCGCGCGCGGTTCGTTCCAGAGAGGATGTCCGTCCGGCAGCGGCTGGGGATCGGTCACGTCCAGTGCTGCCCCGGCCAGTTTGCCGCCGGCGAGCGCCCCGACCAGGGCATCAGTATCCACGGTGGGTCCCCGGCTGATATTCACGAGAAAGGCGTCCGGCTTCAGCAGTGCCAGCCGGCGCGCATCCATGAGATGTTCGGTGCCGGCCGTGAGCGCTGCGGCAAGGATCACGACGTCGGCAGTCGCCAGTGCCTCGTCCAGCCCGGCGTCCGTCACTGTTCGTTCAGCACCGGGGACCGGCACGTTGTGCGCACGCACCACGGTGATGTGGTCGGTAAAGGCCTTCAGCAGCCGCAGGATTTCAGAGCCGACACCTCCGGCGCCAACAAGAACCACATTCCGCCCCTGGAGAGACACGCCGCGAGGCGGTCCCCATTCCCGGGCCCTGGCAAACGCGGGAATTCCGCGCATGATCGCCAGAGTCAAGGTGAGGGCAAATTCCCCCACAGGCTGCCCGAAGGCACCTTTGCCGCTGGTCCACTCCCGGGCGCGGTTGGCCCGCATGAGGCTGTCATACTGGTCCACCCCGGCGAGGTAAAGCTGGATCCAGCCAATGCCGGGATGCTCCGTCAAGACTTTGCCCACCGCGGAGGCGCTGACGACGTCCGTCAGGACCAGTCCAACCGTGGTGTCGGACAGCGGCTCGACGACGCCGCCTCCCGCCCTGACAGCAGCTGCCAGTTCGTCGCTGGGGGACGGAAGAAGGGCGATGGACGGAACGGCGGGCCCGGGCCCGGATGTGCCCTGCGGAGTGGGATTGAAAGGGTCAGCGTGCTTGGCCATGAACGGCTCCTGCGGGCTGTGGGATTACCCGTGGCATCAGGTACGCACGGGCGCCGGCAAGGTGATCGGCCGGCTCCAAACGAGTCTAGTTCCGGTCCATAACCAGGGATAGGGACGGCAGCGTTAGCCCCGCTGGGTCTGGGCCAGCAGCTGCTCAAACGGCAGCGACGCCGCCGCCCCGGTGCGGGCTGCAGGCTGCTGATCCCCCAACAGGGCCACAAGCTCTGCGGCTGCACGTCGCACCCTGCCGTCCAGCGGCGTCGTTCCGGCTTCGCCGGTGCCCCAGTCCTCCGGTGCGGCGTAGACAGCGGTGGGGGTGACCCGGGCACGGAGGTAACTGAACATGGGCCGAAGGGCGAAGTCCAGGACCATCGAGTGCCGGGAACTGCCGCCGGTCGCTCCCAGGATGACCGGTTTGCCATCCAGCGAGGTGTTGTCGATGACGTCAAAGAAGGATTTAAACAGGCCGCTCATGGACGCCGTGAACACCGGGGTTACGGCCACCAGCGCGTCGGCTCCGACTACTTCGGAAATCAGCGCCTCCAAATGTGGCGCCGCGTAGCCCGTGACCATGTTGTTCGCGATATCCACGGCATACTCCCGCAGCTCGAAGGTACTGACCGTTGCAGAGGCGCCGGCGGCTTCAAAGGCTGCGCGTGCTTCCGCGCCGAGTTGGTCGGCCAGCATCCGGCTTGACGAAGGAACACCCAAGCCTGCTGTTACTACTACGATTCTGCGATCCGCCATCGCGGCGACCTCCTGAAATTCATGTGTTTGCATCTAGTTTCTCAAACTCTCCGGTGCATCCTGATATTCCCGGCATCTCAAAAATTGGTGGCTGCTTCCGCTGCTAGTAATCTCAAGTCAATGGCCTCCCCTCACCCCTCCCCCGAAATTCCACCGCCGGTTCCGCGGCCAACCATCCGGTCAACCATCACCCACGGTGCCCGGGGAGCCCTCATAGGACTGGTCGAACTGGTACCGGGAGTCTCCGGAGGCACGGTCGCCCTGGTCCTCGGAATATTCGATCGGCTAATTGCATCGGCCAACCACCTCATCAGCGGCCTCTCGCAGCTCGTCTTCAGAGGGAGCCGGACCGGAGCTGCGCGTCGGTTTGCACCGGTCGAATGGAGTTTGGTGTTGCCGCTGGTTGCCGGCATGTTCCTGGCCCTGGCCACGTTGTCGGGGCCACTGCATTCCTTCGTTGAGAACCAAGCGACCATCGCAAGCGCGTTATTTTTCGGCATGGTGGCAGCCAGCCTCCTCGTACCGATCAGCATGGTGAGGCAAGCCGGACCGGCCACGCGTGCCGGAAGGATCAACGGCGTTGCCGTGGTGCTTCTCGTTGCTGCCGCCGTGTTCATGCTGCTGGGGATACCGGCTCTGCAGATTCAGGATCCTCCATGGTGGGCTCTGATCCTCAGCGGAGCAGTTGCCGTGTGCGCTCTGGCACTGCCAGGCCTCTCTGGTTCCTTCATCCTGCTGACTTTCGGCATGTACGAGCCAACGCTTGAGGCTGTCAGCACCAGAGACTATGGCTACCTGGCGCTCTTTATTACCGGCGCCATTCTAGGCTTGGTCTCCTTTGTCCGTTTGCTTGGCTACCTACTGCGAGTACGGCGCCGGGCTGTCCTCTTGGCAGCCACCGGACTGATCCTCGGCTCCCTTCGCGCACTCTGGCCCTGGCAGCAGGACAGCACCCTACTCCTGCCTGATGACGCATGGCTGTGGCCGCTGGCAGCATGCCTGGCGGGGGCATGCGTAGTCCTGCTCCTCTGGTGGCGTCAGCCGAACCCCGTCGTGCCCGCATCACAGGTCAGTGCCCCCGCCGCCGGCAGCAACCAGCCGCAGCGGCCTGGGGCTGCCCCGGCCACCCCTGTGCGGCAAGACCGCGACGAGGAATCGTATCCCCATGACTGACCAGCACAGGCCGGCACAGCAATGATTCCCCGTCCTCGTCCCGCTGGCCGGTGAATGTGGTTTTCGCGCCGCTGCCTCTCTTCAACGGAAGTGGCCGCTGACCATGGTTGCCTGTTCGGTCTGGAGCTGACGCAACCAGCGCAGGCCCACGGACGAGATAGCCGACGGCATTCCCGGCGCCGGCGCGAAACCGACATTGCAACGGCTCCGTGTCCTCAACCCCGTGTCCCTCAACTCCGTGTCCCTCAATCCGGACCATGAGAAATTCCTAGACCTGGGCGGGTCCTGCCCTTAACGAAGTGAGATAGATCTGTGAGTGAAACAACCCAACGCCGCGTAAACGTGGCTGCCCTGATGACGGCGTTGCTGGCTGCCTGCACCGCGTTCCAACTGAACGCCTCCATGCTGTCCCCGGCCCTGGTCACCATTGAGGAAGAACTCAATACGACGTCGGCGGCGGTCGCCCTGACCCAGACGGCGTTCTTCACGTCCGCGGCTCTCTTCTCTCTGTTCCTGCCGCGGCTGGGTGACATCATCGGCCGCAAAAAGGTCCTCGGCGGCATGCTCGTGGTCCTCACCATCGGTTCCGTGGTGGCCGCTTTGGCACCAAGCATCGAGGTGCTGTTCATCGCCCGCCTGATCCAGGGAGTCTCCGGCCCCACGGTCGCGTTGTCGCTCATCATGCTGCGCGTGGAAATCCATGAGCCCCGGTTGCTCGGCACCCTGATGGGCGTGATTGCCGCTGTGAACGGCGGCATCGCCGGCGTGGACGCCATTGCAGGCGGCTACCTCGCCCAGAATCACGGGTTCGCTTCGGTCTTCTGGGTTATGGCACTTGTCGGCGCCGTCGCCTCCACCCTGCTGATCCTCATGGCCTCCGACTCCACCGCCGAAAAGAAGGAAAAGATGGACTGGGTGGGCGTTGTTCCCCTGGTCATCTCGGTGGGCACCCTGCTGACCGCCTTCAACGAGGCCGGCAAATTGGCCGAGGCCAATTGGCCGCTGGTCATCGGTCTGATCGTCATTGCCGTCATCGCCTTCGCCGTGTTCTGGAAGGTCGAGAACCGCAGCGACCATCCGCTGGTGGCCACGCACCTGCTCAAGCAGCGTTCCACCTGGGCACTGCTCCTGAGCACCGTCCTCACCATGACCGGTGTCTTTGCCGTCATGAACGGCATCCTTCCCGCTCTGGCACAGGACAACATCGTAGGGTTCGGCATGGGGGCCGAAGAATCCGCCTGGTGGACCATTACTCCCTACGCCATCGCCGGCCTGATCATCGGCCCCTTCGCCGGCCGCCTCGCAGGCACCTGGGGTTACGGCAAGGTACTCCGCATCGGCACCATCGGCTCCGTCATCGCCCTGGCGCTGATGCTCCCCGTCGTCGGCAGCGACTCCAAGCTCGGCCTGCTGGCCGTCTCGGTACTGGTCGGCATCACGTATGCCGGCATCGGCAACGTCATGCTCAGCGGCCTGGGCGTCATGCTTTCCCCCAAGGAGAACCCCGGCTTCCTGCCGGGCCTGAACGCGGGAGCCTTCAACCTCGGCGCAGGCCTGAGCTTCGCGGTGATCTACGCCGCGAAAACTGCCACCACCGCAACGGACGGTTCCGGCACCGAAGGTTACTACGGCGGCATCATCGCCGGCGTGGTCATTCTCGGCCTGGCCCTGGCGGTGTCCTTCCTCATTCCGAAGCCCGCCGAGGTGGAAACAGGAAATCACCCGGGAGCCCCCGTCGCGGCCGACGCCGAACCTGTCCTGCGCTGACACTGCGGCTTACGTCGTAACAGAGCGCTTCACCAGCGCCCCGGCTTACGCTGCCCGGCTTACGCTGTTCCCATGATCGAGCAGCGTAAGCCGGCACCGCCGTCGTTCCTTGTCCCCGTTCCGCTGGCCGGAGCGCACGTGGCGCTCGAACCGCTGTCTCCTGACCACGTCCCCGGACTGATCGAAGCGGTGAAGGACGGCGAGCTCTGGAACACCTGGTACACCCGGATCCCGTCGCCGGACGGCATGGCCCACGAAGTCGAGGCACGGCTGGCACGGCAGGCCGCGGGTTCGGTGGTCCCCTGGGCCATCCGCCGCACCGACACCGGAGCACTCTGCGGCATGACCACTTACCTCAATGTCCGCGCCGAGAACCGCAGGCTGGAGATCGGCTCCACCTGGCTTGCTGCCAGTGCCCAGCGGACGCCGATCAACACCGAGGCCAAGCTGCTGCTGCTCACGCGGGCATTCGAGGATCTGGACTGCATCGCAGTGGAGTTCCGCACACATTGGCACAACCACCAGTCCCGCGCGGCCATCGCCCGGCTGGGCGCCAAGCAGGACGGCGTCCTGCGCAACCATGAGATTTGGCGGGACGGAACGCTGCGGGACACCGTGGTCTTCTCCATCATCAAGAGCGAATGGCCGACCGTCCGGCTCGCGCTGGCTTCCCGTCTGGCCCGTTCCTAGGCGATCCTGTCAAAAGGGATTCCCCCACGCGGGGACTCCGCAACAGGAGGGAATCCATCGCTGCGGATCCAGTTGCCGCGCAGAGCGCAGCGCATAGGTTAAGCGCCGTCCCGGCCGGACGCAAATCAGCGCAGGCAGCAACCGGACCCGGGAACAGCAGCGGGAAATGCGGGGTGAAAATCGTCGCTATCTTTAATGCAGTGCCCGCCCCTTCAGGGGCCAGTGCCGCCCCTCGAACCGTCTTCCGGCCCCTGCCTGATCCCGTTCCGCTGCGTGCTGCACTGGGTCGCGGCCCGGTCCGTCCCGCACCGCTGCGGCGGCGAGACCGGACAACCGGAAGGGCACTGCACCACCGGGATTTACGCGTCCCTTAGCTAGAACCTCAACGAAGCGGAGATGTTATGCCCACCAAAATCATCCTGGACTGTGATCCCGGTCATGATGATGCGGTCGCCCTGCTGCTGGCACACGGCAGCCCGGAGATCGACCTTCTGGCGGTGACCACCGTCGTCGGAAACCAGACGCTGGAAAAGGTGACCCGCAATGCGCTGGCAATTGCCCGTGTTGCAAATATCACAAACGTTCCCTTCGCTGCGGGCAGTCCGCGCCCGCTGGTGCGGACCATCGAAAACGCTCCGGATATCCATGGTGAATCCGGCATGGACGGCCCCGAACTGCCCGAACCCGCCATCGAGCTTGACCCGCGTCACGCCGTTGACCTGATCATCGAAACCGTCATGGCGCATGAGCCCGGAACGGTCACGCTTGTCCCCACCGGTGGGCTGACCAACATTGCTCTGGCCGTGCGCAAGGAACCGCGCATCGCCGAACGTGTGAAGGAAGTTGTCCTGATGGGCGGCGGCTACCACGTAGGCAACTGGTCCGCGGTGGCCGAGTTCAACATCAAAATCGACCCCGAAGCAGCACACATCGTCTTCAACGAGAAGTGGCCGCTGACCATGGTCGGCCTGGATCTGACACATCAGGCGCTGGCCACGGACGAGGTAGCCGACCGCATCGCCGCCGTCGGCACCAAGCCCGCAAAGTTTGTCGGAGAGCTCCTGGAGTTCTTCGGCCACGCGTACAAGGACGCACAGGGCTTCGATTTCCCGCCGGTGCACGACCCGTGCGCCGTCGCCTACGTCATTGACCGCTCGGTCATGACCACCCGGCGGGTTCCGCTGGACGTGGAGCTGACCGGCACCCTGACCCTGGGCATGACGGTGGCGGACTTCCGCGCGCCGGCGCCCGCTGACTGCAACACCTCCGTGGCCGTCGATCTGGACCACCAGAAGTTCTGGGACCTGATCGTGGACGCCCTGGAGCGGATTGGAGAGGTGGACCTGTGACTGAAACATCCCAGCGCCGCGTAAACGTGGCCGTCCTGATGACGGCACTGCTCGCCGCCTGCGTCGCGTTCCAGCTGAACGCCTCCATGCTGTCCCCCGCCCTGGTCACCATCGAAGAGGAACTCAACACCACTTCAGCGGCGGTTGGCCTGAGCCAGACGGCGTTCTTCACGTCCGCGGCTCTCTTCTCTCTGTTCCTGCCGCGGCTTGGCGACATCATCGGCCGCAAAAAGGTCCTCGGCGGCATGCTCGTGGTCCTGACCATCGGCTCCGTGGTGGCCGCGCTGGCGCCCAGCATCGAGGTGCTGTTCATCGCCCGCCTCATCCAGGGTGTCTCCGGCCCCGTAGTTCCGCTCGCACTGATCATGCTGCGCGTGGAAATCCGCGAGCCGAAGCTTTACGGCACCCTGATGGGTGTCATTACCGCAGTCAACGGCGGCATCGCCGGCGTGGACGCCATTGCAGGCGGCTACCTCGCCCAGAACCACGGGTTCGCTTCGGTCTTCTGGGCCATGGCCATCGTGGGCGCCATTGCCTCCGCCCTGCTGATCTTCCTGGCTCCGGAGTCCACGGCCGAAAAGAAGGAAAAGATGGACTGGGTGGGAGTTGTTCCCCTGGTCATCTCGGTGGGCACCCTGCTGACCGCCTTCAACGAGGCCGGCAAGCTGGCTGCAGCCAACTGGCCCCTGGTCATTGGTCTGATCGTCATTGCCGTCATCGCCTTCGCCGTGTTCTGGAAGGTGGAGAACCGCAGCGACCACCCGCTGGTGGCCACCCACCTGCTCAAGCAGCGTTCCACCTGGTCACTGCTGCTCACCACGCTGCTGACCATGACCGGTGTCTTTGCCGTCATGAACGGCATCATTCCGGCCCTCGCCCAGGACGGCGTCGTCGGCTTTGGTCTCGGCGCCGAAGAATCCGCCTGGTGGACGCTGACCCCGTATGCCATCGCCGGCCTGCTGATCGGCCCGTTTGCCGGCCGTCTGGCCGCAACCTGGGGCTACGGCAAGGTACTCCGGATCGGCATGATCGGTTCCGTGATCGCCCTGGCGCTGATGCTCCTGGTGGTCGGCAGCGACTCCAAGCTCGGCCTGCTGGGCGTTTCGGTGCTGATCGGTATTACCTATGCCGGAATTGGCAACATCATGCTCAACGGCCTGGGCATCGTGCTCTCCCCCAAGGAGAACCCCGGCTTCTTGCCGGGCCTGAACGCGGGAGCCTTCAACCTCGGCGCAGGCCTGAGCTTCGCGGTAATTTACGCCGTGAAGACGGCGACCACCGCAGCCGACGGTTCCGGCACCGAAGGCTACTACGGCGGTATCATTGCCGGTCTGGTAATTCTCGGACTGGCCCTTGCCTCGTCCTTCCTGATTCCCAAGCCGGTCCACGCTGAAGTTTCAGCCGACGCCGGCACCCGCTGATCCCCACCTAGGAGAATCCCCGCATGACCGCCGGAAAAGTTGTAGTTGTTGGCTCGCTCAACGCTGACCTGACCGTCCGCACCGATCGCTTCCCCTCCCCGGGAGAAACGCTCAACGGCTCGGAACTGGTGATTGTCCCGGGCGGCAAGAGCGCCAACCAGGCCGCTGCAGCGGCTATTCTGGGCGCAGATGTACGGCTCTTCGGCGCCGTCGGCGCTGACGGCCACGGAGATCTCCTGCTGAAGGCAGCAGCTGATGCAGGGGTAGATGCCTCACGGGTGCTTCGCCGGACGGATACGGCGACCGGCACTGCCATGATCGTCGTGGATGCTGCCGGTGAGAACACCATCATTGTCTCCCCCGGCGCCAACGGCACCGTCACCGGTGCTGAACTCCCGGCGGACCTGTTCGACGACGCCGCCGTCCTCTGCCTGAGCCTGGAAGTCCCGCTCGAAGCGGTGGCAGCTGCGGCCCAGGCAGGGCACGACGCCGGTGCCACCGTACTGCTGAACCTCTCGCCGTACCGCGAGGTTCCCGCCGAGCTGCTGGCGCTGACGGACGTCCTGCTGGTCAACGCCCACGAGGCGGCACAGGTTTCCGGGCTGGCCGACCCGGCCGCGGACTGGGAAGCCGTCATTGCTGCCTTCGCCCGCCTGGGCATTCACCGGGCCGTCATCACTCTGGGCGGGGACGGCGCCGTCGTACTGGACGGAACCGCTGAAGGGGCGGACCGGATTGTTGCCGCGGCCCCAACCCGGGTAACGGCAGTGGATACGACCGGCTGCGGCGATGCCTTCACGGCTGCCACCGCTGCCCGGCTGGCTGCCGGTGATTCCCTGCCGGCCGCCGCCGAGTTCGCCGCCCGGGCCGGCGCACTGGCTGCGACGCTTCCGGGCGCGCAGTCCTCCTACACGGCGCTGCTGGGGCTCGGCGCCTAGGTTCTCAGCGAGAGGGCCGGGACCGGTTAACCGCCGGACCCGGCCCTTTCTGCGTGCCCCGGTTCAGCCGTAAGGACCAGATCCTTTCCCGAAGAACAGTTTTCAAAGCCCGTCTTAGTGCTGAGGCGCACGGGCCGGGCCCCCACTACGCTGGAGGGCAGATGCGGCAGACCTGCTGCACGTAGCCGGCTTATAGGGGAAAGCATGTCTGAGCAGACGCCGCAGGAAAACAACTACAACTACAACGCCTACACCGGGGGTCAAACACCTGACGCGCCGGCGGCTCCGGTACGGCCCAAGCAGGTGGAAATATCCTTTTGGCTGCTCATAGCCTCCCTCCTTATTTCAGTGGTGAGCGTGCCCCTCACGATTGCGGCCTTCAACAGCCCCGAAAGCCGGGCGGAGACCGAAGCCGAGCTGCAGCGGCAAAACGTCGCCGGACTCACCGTGGATGATGCCATCGCCGCTACCGTCGCCTTTTTGGTGATCACGGCAGTCATCAGCGTGGCCATCACCCTCCTGGTAGCCATTTTTATCCGCAAGGGCCACAACTGGGCCCGCATTGTCCTGACCGTCTTCGCCGTCCTGTCCCTGCTGTCCCTGCTGGTCCCGTCAGCGGCAACCGCACTGGGCATCGCAGGAATGGTGCTGATCCTGGCAGCCGCCGTGCTTTTGTATGTGACACCCGCTCCTGCGTATTTCGCGGCCATGAAGCAGTACCGGCACGCCAAAAAATTCGGTCAGGCGTACTGAGCCTGCACCGACCGGTAATCCTTAGCGGCCGGCCGCCCGGCCGGCTGCCCGGCCGGCTGCCCGGCCGCTGAACAGGCACCCGCCCAGGAACGTCCCCTCCAGGGAACGGTAGCCATGCATGCCGCCGCCGCCGAAACCGGCTGCCTCGCCGGCCGCATACAGTCCCGGGACCGGTTCACCGGCGGCACCGAGCACGCGGGAGTCCAGGTCCGTTTCCAACCCGCCCAGCGTTTTGCGGGTCAGCACCGAAAGCCGGACCGCGATCAGCGGCCCGTCTTTGGGTTCCAGAATTGGGCGGGGAGCAGCAGTCCGGATCAGCCGGTCGCCCAGGTAGCTGCGGGCTCCGCGGATGGCAGTGACCTGGCTGTCCTTGCTGAAGGGGTTCGCTATTTCACGGTCCCGTGCAACGAGCTCCCCGCGCACGGCCTCAGCCGAGAGCACCGGCGCTTGTCCATCGGTGGAGTCCTTCGCCAGTGCATTCATCCCGGCAACCAGCTCCTCCACGGAACCGGCCGTGATGAAGTCCTCGCCGTGGTCCAGGAACTGCTGCACCGGACCGGGAATGCCTGCCGTCGCCCGGCCGAGGACATCGCGCACTGATTTTCCTGTCAGGTCCGGATTCTGTTCCGAGCCGGAGAGGGCGAATTCCTTGCGGATAATTGCCTTGTTCAAAATAAACCAGCTGTAGTCGTGCCCCGTGGTGCGCAGGTGCTCGAGGGTCCCCAGGGTGTCGAACCCGGGAAACAGCGGCACCGGAAGCCGGTTCCCCGCCGCGTCCAGCCACAGCGAGGACGGCCCGGGCAGGATCCGGATCCCGTGGTTCGGCCAGACGGGGTTCCAGTTCCTGATGCCCTCCACGTAGTGCCACATGCGGTCCGGGTTGATGACGCGCCCGCCCGCGGCGGCGCTGGCCGTGATGCCGCGGCCGTCCACGTGTCCGGGTACGCCGCTGAGCATGGTGTGCGGCGGGCTGCCCAGCCGTTCTGGCCAGGCGTCACGCACCAGGTCATGGTCGCCGCCGATACCTCCGGTGGTCACGACGACGGCGCCGGCCGAGAACTCAAAGTCGCCCGCCCGGGTGCGGCTGGTCACGGTGCCGCGGGCCGCCGTCGTCGGCTCCAGCACGGCGCCGCGGATTCCGGTGACGACGCCGTTGACCACCGTCAGCTCCTCCATCCGGTGCCGGAAGGCCAGGCGCACCACACCCCGGTCGGCGCCGTCGCGCACCTTGGCCTCAAACGGGGCGGTAACTCCGGGCCCTGTACCCCAGGTGATGTGGAAGCGCGGCACCGAGTTGCCGGGACCGGTGGCACCGTAGCCGCCGCGCTCGGCCCAGCCGACAACGGGAAAGATGCGGTGCCCCATACCGTGCAGCCAGGAGCGTTTCTCTCCGGCAGCAAAGTGGACGTAGGCCTCGGCCCAGCGGCGCGGCCAATAGTCCTCGGGCCGGTCAAAGCCCGCAGTGCCCAGCCAGTCCTGCCACGCCAGCTCGACGGAGTCCTTGATGCGCAGCCTGCGCTGCTCCGGGCTGTCCACCAGGAACAGCCCGCCGAAGGACCACCAGGCCTGTCCGCCGAGGCTGCCCTCGCCCTCCTGCTCCACCAGGATGACGGAACGGCCGGCGTCAATCAGCTCCGCGGTGGCCACGAGCCCCGCCAGCCCGGCCCCTACAACAATGACGTCTGCGTCTTTGGTTGGCTGCATCCGGTTCACGCTACCGGCAGCTTTCCCCTCTGGCTAGGGAGGATACTCACCGAAATGACGGTACGCGCCCGGGGTGTCTTCCCTCTCCCGGCACCCACTTGGCGGTTGCCCCTTTCTGCGGGGGGACGACGTTTCCTAGACTGGGCCTATAGCTGCTCTTCGCAGAGGACCAATCCTGCGCAGAGCCTGTGTCCGCCTCGACTTGACTGGAGAAGACCATGACTGAGAAGGAAACGCCCGCAGGCAATGAAGACAAGGACCGCATCCACAACGAGGCCCCCTCGGAAGGTGACACCTCGCAGTCGCCTGACTCCGAGCGCCGGCACACGCAGGAACCCGCTGAGGGAGACGACCCGGACGGGAAGAAATAGCGGGGAACCGTAAGCCCCGCAGCAGGATCCTGGATATGCAGCAACTTGAACTGGATATGCAGCAACTTGAATATGTGCAGCACAAAGGCCTTGGGTTTCCGGTGGGAAACCCAAGGCCTAATTGATGGACCCGCTCATTCGGTAAAAGCCGCTAGGAGGCCCGTGCCCTTCCTTCATTGCGGCTGGCGTCGCCGAGTACGTCGGCATCGGAGCTTTGATCAACCACCGGCCCCGTCCCGGCAATCTCCCGCAGCAGCTCAATACCCGCAACTGCCTCCTGCTTTGTAGGGAACATCGCTGACACCGCCATCAACGCGCCGTCACCGGAAATGAGCTTGATCCGGAACGCGCCGTCATGTGCGTCTACCAGCTTGAAGTAGCCCGACATCTCTTACCTCCTTGTAAGGGGTACCACTCGTGCCCTTAATAGTAAGCCAGCTTAGGGACAGTGGGACCCTCCGATTCACAAAACACCTACACCGTGTCTGCAGCACTTGCGGAACCGGCAGCCGCTCCTCCCGGAGCTGCCGTCAGAGCGTGCAGGATCTGTTCGGGAGTGGCCGGCTGCGATGTCAGCAGCGCCGCGAGGATGCGTGCCTGCGGCGGCTTCAAATCTCCGGAGGGAATCGCTCCGGCACGTACCAGGTCAATCCCTCCCCCGTCGCCGTAGGTGGGAACCACCGGCCCCTCCGGAACCCGGGAACTGAGGACAACGAAGCACCCGGCGCGCACGGCATCCTGGACCGCCTCCGCAAAGCCCGGCCCGGCGTTGCCCAGCCCCGTTCCGGCCAGCACCACGGCATTGCTGCCGGCTCGGACGGCGTAGGAAAACAGATCGGTGCCGGCGCCCGGGGAACAGTCGATGATCTCCACCCGCGTCGTGTCAAAGTCCTCATTGGGCATGGCCAGCGGAGCAGGGCGGAGCGGCCGCGCGGTCACATGCAGGGTGTCCCCGGTAAAGTGCGCCACTTCGGTGCCGCCGGCAAAGGGATTGGCTGCCTGTGTGCTGGTGCTGCGAAGACCCCGGGCCGAGCGAATCACACCGGCAAAGGACACCAGCACGCCCGCGCCCCTCAAATCCGGCGACGCGGCGGCCTCCACAGCTTCCTCAAGGTTGAGCGGACCGTCCGGAGCTACGCTGTCCGCGGGCCGCACTGAGCCGGTGAACACCACGGGTTTCGGGGAGGCATGCACCAAATCCAGAAGGAAGGCCGTCTCCTCCATGGTGTCTGTCCCGTGCGTGATGACGACGCCGTCAACCGTGGAATCCAGCAGGGCGTTGCGGGCGGCCTGCGCGATGGTCCGCAGATCCGAGAACTGCAGCCGGTAACTTCCGCTCACCATGATGTCCCGGACGCTGACCGTGTGCCGGCGGGAGAGTGTTTTGATCAGCTCCTCGACGCGTTCCGAGGCCACCAGCCCGCCTCCCGCCGTGCTGCGGGACGCTATGGTGCCCCCGGTACCCAGAATTCGAATCGATGCCACTGGCTGACCCTTCACGTGTTTAACCTGTCTAGCCAACGTAGGACGCCTGCCCTGCCGGTGCCTAGGGGAAGTCGCGGTACCGGCACCTCCCACCGTCATCCCGGCCACCGCCCCCTGCCTAGACTGGAACCATGGCCGATACCGTCAGTGCTGAACAGCGCAGCCGGAATATGTCCCGGATCCGCAGCAAAAACACCAAACCCGAGCTTCTGGTCCGGCGCCTGCTCCATGCCGCCGGGTACCGCTTCCGCCTCCACGGTGCAGCGGGGGGAACCTTGTTGCCCGGGAAGCCCGATCTGGTCTTTGCGTCGCGGCGGAAGGTGATCTTCGTCAACGGCTGTTTCTGGCACCTCCACAGTTGTCCTGCGGGCCGGCACGCCCCGCAGACCAACAGCGCTTTCTGGTCGGAAAAGCGCAACCGGACTGCTCAGCGCGACGCCGCGGCGGTCCAGTCCCTGTCCGCAGCCGGATGGGAGTCCCTCACCGTATGGGAATGCGAACTCAAGGACCGGGCGGACCTCGAGGCACAGCTCACTGCCTTCCTCGGACCGCGTCAGCACGGCATGCCGCCCGCCGACGGGGATCCCGGTAGGAATAGACTCAAAACCTGAGCGCACTCAATGGGAGGAACATATTATGGCCGGCAGTACCGTGAAGCGCGGCGTGCTTTTCGACGTCGACGGAACCTTGGTGGATTCAAACTATCTGCACGCTGTTGCCTGGTGGCAGGCCTTCCGCCGCTTTGACTACGACGTCCCCATGTCGGCCATCCACCGGGCCATCGGTATGGGCGGAGACAAGCTCGTGGAGCACCTGCTCGGTGACCGCGACGAGGACCGGGATGAACAGCTGGATTCAACTCACGGGGCCATCTTTTCCACCTGGCGGCCGTCCCTTCGATCCTTTGACGGCGCCCGTGAGCTCCTGTCGATCTGTGCCGACAAGGATCTGACGGTGGTCCTGGCGTCATCCGCGTCCGACGCCGAGCTGAAGGTGCTGCGCACAGTGATTGACGCCGATTCCGCCATCACCGCCGCCACCAGCTCAGCCGATGCCGAAGAGTCAAAGCCCTCACCGAGCATTCTGCAGTCTGCGCTGGATTCCTCCGGCCTGGCAGCCTCGGACACGGTTTTTGTTGGAGATTCGGTCTGGGATGTGAAGGCAGCCGCGGCTCTGGAGATCCCCACCATCGGCCTGCTCTGCGGCGGCACCAGCGAAGCGGAACTGCGCGACGCCGGTGCCGAGGAGATCTGGAACAACCCCCGTGAGCTGTTCGAAAGTCTGGGCGACTCCCTGCTGGGCAAGCTGGCGGCCCGCGCTTAGGCAACCGCACGCAGGCAGGGCCGCGCCTCTGCCGTTCACGGACGAACAGCGGACGTGCACAGGGTCGCGGGGCCGGGACGTGCACAGAGCCGGGGCCGTGCCGTACACAGGCCGTGCACAGGGCCGGGGACACACAGTGTCTCCGGCCCTTTTCCTTAACCTTTTCCCTAACCTTCCTGAACCCCCAAGGGCCCCTTCCAGGACCCCCAGGTGCCGCAGGGCCTGCTCACATGTGATTGACACCACCACAATTCTGTACAAGGGTAGGCCCATCGGAAGCCGCTTTCCAAGGCCCTGGCAGGCCTTTCTTGGCGGTCTGTTGCCTCTATGTTTTCTGCCTATCCCTGGAGCCTTCGCACATGACACGTCCCCTCTTCCGCACAGCCATCGTTGGCACCGGCGGCATCGCCCACGCACATGCCCAGAGCATGTCGACCCTGAGCGACAGGGCACAGGTGGTGGCCGCCGTCGACATCGATCCCGCGCGGCTCGCGGAGTTCTGCGATAAGTGGGACATCCCAAACCGATATTCCTCCCTGACGGAGCTGCTGGCGACCGAGGAGCTGGACCTGGTCCATCTGTGCACGCCGCCGGGTTTCCACAAGGGCCAGGCCGTTGAAGCGCTCCGCAGCAACGTGAATGTACTGTCTGAAAAGCCTCCTGCACTGACTCTGGCGGACATGGACGAAATCGCTGAGGCCGAGTCCGCGTCCGAGGCCTTTTTCGCCACGGTCTTCCAGCACCGCTTTGGATCCGGCGCGGAGAATCTGAAGCGGCTGATGGGCGGGGAGGATCTGGGCCGCCCCCTGGCTGCGATCTGCAACACCCTCTGGTACCGGCCCGACAGCTATTTCGACCTGCCGTGGCGGGGGCAGTGGCTGGTGGAAGGCGGCGGACCCACTATGGGCCACGGCATCCATCAGTTCGATCTCCTGCTTTCAATTTTGGGAAACTGGAGCGAAGTTACGGCCGTCGCTGCCCGCCAGGCACTTCCCACCAATACCGAGGACTTCTCCGCCGCGATTGTCAGCTTCGAGAACGGCGCCGTTGCCACCGTCATCAACAGCCTCCTGGCCCCGAAGGAAACCAGCTACCTGCGCTTCGATTTCAGCGGTGCCACCGTTGAGCTCGAGCACCTGTACGGATACTCGGATGACAGCTGGGCTCTCACCCCGGCCCCCGGCCACGAAGACCTGGAACGCCAGTGGAAAGAGGGGTTGACGGGCCGGCCCTCAGGACATTCCTCGCAGTTTGCCGCCATTTTTGACGCCCTCGAGACCGGCAGCGTGCCTCCGGTCAGCAGCACCGACTCCCGGCTGACCATGGAGCTGGTGGCTGCCATTTATGCCTCTGCGTTCACGCGCAAACCCGTGGTGCGCGGCCAGATAGATTCAACCTCCCCCTTCTACGGCGCCATGGACGGCAATGCCGCGCCGTGGGCCGACGTGAAAGAGAGCCACTAATGTCCCAGCCCCACTCCACCCTCACCGAACCGGGCCGCCCGGGGCTGTCCCTGGATCACGAGCACGGCCGAAGCCTGCGGGTGGCTTTCGACGGCACGGAGATCTTCCGGTATGTCTACGGCCCGTGGGACCCGCAGTTTGAGTCCCCCCGCCCCTATTTCCACCCCCTGACGACCCTGGGCGGCAGGGAAGTCAGCACCTACCGTCCCCATGACCACCTGTGGCACAAGGGAATGGCGTGGTCCCTTCCCAACGTCGGTACGGAGAACTTCTGGGGCGGCCCCACGTACAACCGCGGCCGCGGTTACGAGCAGCTGGAAAACAACGGCTCCACCAACCACGTGGAGTTCACCTCCCTGGAGGTGGGTCCCGAGCGCATCTCCGTAGTGGAAAACCTGGAGTGGGTCACCCAGGGCGGAGAACTGTGGGTCCGTGAAGAGCGTCGGTTTGGAGTCGAGGTGCTCGACAGCGGGGAGCAGGGCGCCTGGACACTGACCTATTCCACCCGCTTCACGAACGTCTCCGGGGCGGAGATAGTGATGGGGAGTCCCACTACGAAAGGCCGCGAAAACGCCGGCTACGGCGGGCTGTTCTGGCGCGGCCCGCGGTCCTTCACGGGCGGCTCCGTTTATGTGCCCGGGCGTGAAGGCGGAGATGACCTCAATGGAATCCGCTCCCCCTGGATGGCGTTCAGCGGCCGGCATGACGGAGAGGGCGGCGCCTCCACCCTGGTGTTCGTGGATTCCCCGAACAACTCCTATCCCGGCGGGGAGAACACGGAGTGGTTTGTCCGCACCGGTATCTTCGCCGTCGTCAGCCCCTCCCCGTACTACTCCACGGAGCTGACTTTCGAACCGGGCACCAGCCTGTCCTATGAATATGCCGTGGTCATTGCGGATGAGGACCGGGGTGTGGAGGGCTCGGCGGAACTGGCCGCTGCCAGCCTGCACCTGCTGGGCTCGTCCGCGGCGGCGGGCCGCTGATGCTGTCCGCGCCCGGCGGTACACCGGCAGGTTTTCCCGGCGGCACCGGCGTTACGCGCATCAACGTGTACACCTGGGACGCAGTGGACGGCCAGTGCGGCGGCAGTCCGCACCTTCATACCGCCACCACAGAAAGTTACGTGGTGGTGGCGGGCCGCGGCCGGGTTCAGACGCTGAGCTCCACCGGATTCGATGAGCATCCGCTCACGCCCGGAACGGTCCTGTGGTTCACTCCCGGAACGGTGCACCGGTTAGTCAACGACGACGGAGCCCTGGAAATCGTCGCAGTCATGGGCAATTCGGGGCTGCCCGAAAACGGCGACGCCGTTCTCACCTTTCCGGAACCGTACCTTGACGATCCGGAAAGGTACCGCCTGGCCGCCACGCTGCCCGGCGACGGCACGGTGGAAGCCCGGGAAGCCGCAGTAGTTGCCCGCCGGGACCTTGCAATGGAAGGTTTCCTGGCCCTGCGTTCCCGGGTGGAGGCCGAGGGACCGCAGGCGCTGGAGCATCTTTACCGGCAGGCGGCAGCACTCGTTCAGGACAAGGTCGGCACCTGGAGCGCCCTTGTCCGCAACGGTCCCCTGGCACAGGCCCGGCAGAGTCTGGAGCACTTGGAGCAGCTAAGCCGCGCCGACGGCAGCCACCTGCACAACGCCGTCGTCCGTTCCGCCTCGCCCACCTCCGCGGAGCCCGTGTACGGGATGTGCGGAAGGCTCCAGACCTGGAACCTGATGCCCTCTGCCGCGGAACCGGCCACTCCGGTGCGACCGGACTGACGGTGCATGCCAGTGGTAGTCTCGACAATTCCCGCAGAGAGAGGACACTACGTGACCACTGAACCCACCGGCCCTGCCAATAATGACGAGGATCCGCTGGGGCCCAGCGCCCCGCAGCCCGAACCCACCGGAGACCCGCGCCGGCCCGGCTCTTCGGAGCACAGCGCCGACAATATCCGCGACGACCAGGGCACCGCTCCGGGCGGCACAGTTCCCGCCGGTCATTCCGGCGACTCGGACGGCTCCGGCCCCGGGGAGGACAGCGGTTCAGCGCCCGAGGACGCCCTGAAAGACCCTGAATCCGCCGACGGCTGACCTGCCTGAGGCAAGCCCCTCCTGTGGCCGGTCGTATCTAGGCCAGTCCTGCGCGGCGCAGCGCCTCGGCCATCGGCCCCTGAGGAACGGCAGCAGCCGGAGCGGCAGCAGGCGGACGACGGCGGTTGTTGCCGCGCGCCGGGGTGCCCGCCTTATTGCCGCGCTGGGGCGCTGCACCCTTGCCCGCGTCCTTTGCAGCGGTCTCCTTTGGTCCCGGATCCCTGCCCGCGGCGCCCCTGTTCCCAGCGGTCCTATTCCCGGCGACCCTGTTCCCGGCGTCCCTGTTCCTGTCGCCCTTACTCCCGGCGTCCCCAGCAGGGCCGGTCCGCTGCGGCCGCGCACCCCGCGGACCGGCGGCGTCGTCGTCCAAACGAAGCGTCAAAGAGATGCGCTTGCGCTCCGGGTCAACCTCCAGCACCTTCACCTTGACCACCTGTCCGGACTTCACGACATCGCGCGGATCGGAGATGAACGTGCTGGACATGGCGGAAATGTGGACCAGCCCGTCCTGGTGCACGCCCACGTCCACGAAGGCACCAAAGGCAGCCACGTTGGTGACCACCCCGTCCAGCACCATGCCGGCCCGGAGGTCAGTGATCTTTTCGACTCCTTCGGAGAAGGTGGCCGTGCGGAAGGCCGGACGCGGGTCGCGGCCGGGTTTGCGCAGCTCGGCCACAATGTCCAGGATTGTTGGCAGTCCCGCAGCTTCGTCCACAAACGCAGACGGGTCCAGGTTTTCCAGGGCCGCACCGGCCGGACTCATTTTTGTCCCGGCCGCAGCCAGGATCCGGCGCGCAATGCCGTAGGACTCCGGATGAACGCTCGAGGCGTCAAGCGGCTCTGTTCCGGCGGTCACGCGCAGGAAGCCGGCGCACTGCTCAAACGCCTTCGCGCCCAGCCGCGGCACCTTTTTCAGATCTGCCCGCCTGGCGAACGGACCGTTCTCATTGCGGAAAGCCACAATGTTCTCGCTCAGCAGCGGCCCGACGCCGGCCACCCGGGTCAGCAGGGCCGGCGACGCCGTGTTCACGTCGACGCCGACGGCATTGACGCAGTCCTCAATCACCGCGTTCAGCGACCGTTCCAGCTTGGCCGCTCCGACGTCGTGCTGGTACTGGCCCACCCCGATCGACTTCGGATCAATTTTCACCAGCTCGGCCAGCGGATCCTGCAGCCTGCGCGCAATGGACACTGCCCCGCGCAGCGAAACGTCCATCCCCGGCAGCTCTGCCGAGGCCAGGGCCGACGCCGAATAGACCGACGCGCCGGCCTCGGAGACCACCAGCTTCTGCAGCCCGGCCTGCGGCAGCAGCCGGATCAGCTCTGTGGCCAGCTTGTCGGTTTCGCGGGACGCGGTGCCGTTGCCGATAGCGACCAGCTCCACGCCGTATTTCTGCACCAGGTTAGTCAGGCGGGCCAGCGCGTCATCCCATTTGCGCGCTGGCGCATGCGGATACACGGTGTCGGTGGCAACGGCCTGCCCGGTACCGTCCACCACGGCTACTTTCACACCCGTTCGTAGGCCCGGGTCCAGCCCCAGTGTGGCCCGGTTTCCCGCCGGAGCGGCCAGCAGGACATCTCGCAGGTTCGCCGCGAAGACCCGGACTGCCTCCTCTTCGGCCGAGGTGAAAAGCCGTACGCGCAGGTCAACGGAGAGCTTGGCCAGGATGCGGCGCCAGGCCAACTGCACTGTCTGGACCAGCCACGCGTCCGCCGGCCGCCCGCGGTCGGCAACCCCGAGACTGGCAGCCACGGCCCGCTCGTACTTCCGGCGGGCGGCGTCGAGCGCTGCTGCGTCCGCGGGGTCGGCCTCCGCCAGGCCCAGGTCCAGGATGCCTTCCTTTTCGCCGCGCAGCAGTGCCAGAACCCGGTGCGAGGGCATGCCCGAGGGTGACTGGGCAAAGTCGAAGTAGTCGGCAAATTTCTGGCCTTCGGCTTCCATGCCCGCCTTAACCTGCGAGCGCATCCGCCCTTGTTTCCACAGCCGCTCGCGCTGTTCGGTGAGCAGGTCCGCGTCCTGTCCCGCCCGTTCAATCAGGATTGCCCGCGCTCCGGCGAGTGCCTCGGCTGCGTCCGGAACGGCGTCGAACAGGTAACCGGCTGCGGCCTGTTCCGGAGCCAGCAGCGGGTTCTGCAGCAGCGCGTCAGCGAGTGGTTCCAGTCCTGCCTCACGGGCAATCTGGGCCTTTGTCCGGCGTTTGGTCTTGTACGGCAGGTAAATGTCCTCGAGCCGGGACTTGGTATCCGCATCGTTTATTGCCGCACTCAGCTGCGGCGTCAGTTTGCCCTGGCTGTCGATGGCTTCCCGGACCGCCTGCCGGCGGTCCTCCAGCTCACGCAGATACCGCAGCCGCTCATCGAGCTCACGCAGCTGCGTATCGTCGAGGGTTCCGGTGGCTTCCTTGCGGTAGCGGGCAATGAAGGGCACTGTTGCGCCGCCGTCCAGCAGGTCGACGGCGGCGCGCACCTGCCACGCCGCCACTCCTAGTTCTGCGGCGATCAAAGCGCAGACGCGGTCGGTGGCCGGGTTGGCGGCTTTCAGGGAAGACTTGGGCTCGGGCTTTGATTTCGGGGACTGTACCGGGGGAAGACTCACCCGGCCATTGTTCCCTACCGCCCGTGGGTCCGGTCAACTACGGACGTACCCACGGCGTCGCTGATCCTGCCGCCGGCCCCGCCGCTGACTCTCCCGCCGTCGGCCCCGCCGCTTACCTCCCCGCCGCTGACTCTCCCGCCGTCGGCCCCGCCGCTAACCTCCCCGCCGCTGACTCTCCCGCCGTCGTCGTCATCGGTGGCGGAGCCGTCGCCCGGTTCCCAGCGCAGCAAGTCTCCCGGCTGGCACTCCAAGACCTCGCAAAGGGCAGCCAGCGTGGTGAAGCGAACGGCTTTGGCACGGCCGTTTTTCAGGACGGCCAGGTTTGCCGGAGTAATCCCGATCCGTTCGGCCAGCACGCCCACCGGCATCTTGCGTTTGGCGAGCATGACGTCGATGTCCACGATAATCGGCATCAGATCACCTCGTTCAGCTCGGTGCGCAAGTGGGTGGCTTCTGCGTCGATGGCCACGGCCTGTGCCAGCAGGGCCCTCAGCACCAGGACAATCAATGCCACCCCGGCGACGGCCACGCCCACGCCTCCAATCAGCAGGACGACGCCGGGAGCGACCCCTTCGCCCGGCGCCAGGACTGCACCAAGACCGAACAGGAGCAGGGCACCGGCGGCCACGGACCCAATCACGACGTCGACGTAGCGGAAAGCTGCCGGTGAAAAGACAGTTCCCCGCCGCGCCATGGTGAGCAGGCACCAAACACAGACAAGAATGACCTGCACGGCAATGATCCCGAGGACGACAATGACAACCACCGGAAGCCGCACGGCATCAACGTCCGGTCCCGCTTCAGCCAGGTCACGTGCCAGCAGCGGCACCATGAAGGCCTGCACAAACAGGGTTCCGGCCAGCACCACCGCCAGCACTATGCGCAGCGCCAGAATAGTCAGCTTTCCCATGACGTGAACTTTCCCATGACGGGCCTCCTTCGATTGAGTAACAGAAGAAAGCTATCGATAATCGAGAGGCATTACAAGACCTTGGAGCTTTCCATCCTGCCGGGCGGGTCGGTGTACCGCTGGATTCGGGCGCCGGGCTAGGGTGCCGACATGGATAACAGTGAAAGAACCGGCTCCTGGCAGGAGCGGAGCGACGGCGTGTACATCCGCGAAGTGCGTGACCCTGCGGGAGGAGAGGCCGGCAGCCCCCTGGAGGACAACGCCCGAGCGGCGGGCCTCCTCCGGCCGCAGCCCCGGCGTAAACCCTTTCGGGCCGCATGGATTCTCACCGGCATCCTCATCGGAATCGGACTCCTGTGGATGGGCGGAGCCTTCGAAACCGTACCGATTCCAGGCTGGGCACCCAACGTGGATCCGGAGACCGGCATGCCCGTCAAACCTGACCTGCCACCGCTGACCGTACAACTGCAGAATCTCGCGTCCATAGCACCCGCCGCACTGCTGACCGGGCTGGCATCCGCGGCGGCCCTGCTAATCACCCAGGGTGCTCTGCGCTCACGGGAACTTCAGCAATCGGCACCGGCCCCTGCTCCCTAGCCGCAGGTCGGCCCGGGAGCAGGAGTTCGTGAAATCAGGAGACGTCGACGGCGTCCTGGCTGATGCCGGGCGCCTCTGAGGTTTGCTCCGCGGCATCGTGGGCCACCACGTAGCCGTAGACCAGTCCCTGCCCGATCGTGGCGCCGGCGCCGGGATAACTCTTGCCGAACACGTTGGCAGCCGTGTTTCCGATGGCATACAGCCCTCCGATAGCGGATCCCTTTCCATCCAGCACCCGGCCCCGGGCATCGGCGGTCACGCCGCCACAGGTACCCAGATCGCTGAGGACAACCTTGACGGCGTAGTACGTCTTTCCGCCGAGCGGCCGAAGATTCGGATTCGGCTTCACGGTTGGGTCGCCGTAGTAGCGGTCGTAGGCACTGGAACCGCGCTGGAAATCCTGGTCGACGCCGGCGCCGGCCAATTCGTTGAACCGTGCCGCCGTAGTTGTAAAGGCATCCTCGGGGACCCCGATGCTGCGCGCAAGTTCGCCCAGGCTGTCCGCCTTGGCTGCAATACCGGCCTCGTACCACTTGTCCGGCAGCGGCATCCGCGGAAAGAGGCCGCCGGCCAAAATGTAACTGTTGCGGTATTCCTGGTCAAAGACCATCCACATGCTGCCGACCGGGTTGCCATCCCGCTCCCGCTCGAGCACCCGCTGGCCGAAGGACATGTAGTCCTGGGCTTCGTTGACGAACCGTTCCCCGCCGCCGTCCACAATGAAGGATCCCGGCAGGGAGCGCTCGGCCAGCATGACCGACGGAGCCCGGCCCGGAAGGGGTGCGACAGCAGGGAACCACCAGGACTGGTCCATCAGATCCGTGCCGGCTCCTGCTTCGACTGCAGCCTTGATGGCGTCGCCGGTGTTTCCCTCGGCGCCGAAACTCCATGCTTCCAGCGCCGGGGACTGATGCTCGTGGCGCATGGCCATGTCATGGTCAAAGCCGCCGGCTGCCAGCACCACACCCTGCCGGGCAGTAACAGTGACTTCCCGCCCGTCCTGCTGCAGCACCGCTCCGGTGACCCGCCCACTCTCGGTGATGAGCCGCACCAGCGAAGTTTCGGTCCAGATCGGGATACCGGCGCGCAGTACTCCGGCGAACAGCCCGGCGGCCAGGGCTTGTCCGCCGGCAACGTAGTCCCGGCCCAGGGCACGGCCCGCCACACCTTGAGCAAGGCGCCTCACGGCCGTGGGCAGCCCCTTGACCGGCACCTTGGACATCAGGTTCAGCCACCGGTAGTCCTTGCCCGTAATGGGCATTGGCAGGCCGGCTTCCATGGTTCCGCCCCGTAGCCGGCTGCGCTCGTCGCCGAGGGTATTGGCGTCAAACGGGCGGCATTCGCAACTGCGGCCCATGGCCGACCCGCCGGGCTTCTCGGGGTGATAGTCGGAGTACTCCTTGTCCCAGAGGAAACGCATGGGGGTAGTGCGCCGCAGCATCTCCACCGTGGCAGTTCCATTGGCCAGGAAGGTCTGCCACCGGTCCTGCGGCGAGGTGCCGCCGACCACGGCGTCCAGGTACGCCTCCGCCCGTGCAGGCGTGTCAGCGGCACCTGATTCCTTCAGCACGGGATTGTTGGGGATCCAGAAGGCGCCGCCGGACCGGGCGGTGGAACCGCCGACAAACCCGGTTTTCTCCACCACCAGAACTGATGTTCCCAGCTCCGCAGCCGCAAGTGCTGCGGACAGGCCTGTGCCCGAACCGATCACCAGCAAATCCACCGTGGTGTCCCGGGCCGTGTATTTGCGGGGAGGTACCGGTTTCGCCATTGAAAGTCTCCTTGTTGTCTTCGGTTCAGCGTTGTCTTCGGTTCAGCGTTGTATTCGGCGGGTTCAGCGTGTTCACGTGTTGCGGTGCTCAGTGACGGTATATCCGGTGACGTTGTGCTCAGGGCCGGCGCTTTCAGTGCCGGTGGATTCAGCGCAGACGCTTGCCGGCACCATCACTGGTTTCCTGCCGTGATGTGCACCCTAGCGTGCATATGAGCTGAATCACAGTTCTAGTTTTGCGGTAACACCTGTTCCGCGCGGATGCCGGCCGGATTTCCTCCGCCGGCCCGCCTGCCGGACACATGTGAAGCAGCCGTCCAACCTTGTCGTAGGCTCAGCGCATGACGAGAATCCGCTGGGCCGCCTGGTGCTGGATACTGTGCGTCCTGACTTTTCCGGCGCAGGTCCTCGCCGCCCTGCAGTGGCCGCAGAAGTACTCCTGGTCCTCGAACCTCATCAGCGACCTCGGAGTCACCGCCTGCGGCCTGTACAACCCGGGAACAGGGGTTGAACGTTTGATTTGTTCGCCGTGGCACCTGCTGGCGAACGGTTCCACCGTGGCCAACGGGCTGCTCCTTGCTGCGGGTTCGGCACTCCTGTGGTCTGCCTGGCCCAACCGCAGGCAGGGCCAGTGGGCCATGGCTCTCCTGCTGGTGGGCGGCCTGCTGGTGTCAGCTGTTGGCCTTCTGCCGTGGGACCTCTACCCGGCCGCCCACGAGACTGCCGCCCTCCTGCAGGCGTTCTGCCAATGGGCGGGAATGGTGGTCCTGATCCTCGCGCTGGGCAGAGGATCCAGACTCGCAGCAGTCAGCCGGGCCACGGCACTTGCCCTGCTGGTCTCGGTCGCAGGTTTCATCCTCTTCCTCAGCGGCGTGGGCGGCGGCAAGGAGCCGATTCTGGGCCTCGGCGCGGCCGAACGTCTCGCTTTTGACTCCCTCACCCTCTGGGGCGTGGCCGTGGGCTGCCTTCTTCTCCGGCTGCCGGCCGGCCGGCCATCACCAGTCGTCAGCGTTGAAAACCCGGCGGCGGGTGCTGAGCAACTCCGCATCCGGACGGGCCGCGACCAGCCGTTCGACGGCGTCAAGCACTTCGGTGATGTGCGCACCGGAGGCTGACACCAGCCCCACGCCGATTTCGGCCCGCCGGTGCAGGTCAGGCTGGCCGGTCTCCGCAACAGACACGTCGAATTTGCGCCGCACCTCGGCAATGATCGGGCGGATAACGGAGCGCTTCCCCTTCAGCGAATGCACGTCCCCCAGCAGCAGGTCGAATTCAATGACTCCCATCCACATGACGCCTATGGTGGTACACCTCCGCGTTTCGCGCCACCCGCGCCACCCCGCACCGCCCCCACCGCCCGCACCGCCCGGGCAAGCCCGGTCAGCCCAGCCCAAGGGAGCTGCAGGTTGGACCGCCGTGACCTCCGGCCCGCCGTGCACACGCCGCTGCCGCCGTGCACACGCAGCGGCCGCAGTGTTATCTTCTCTAAGATGAGCACGTCCAGCAGATCCCCTGTCCGTCCGCGCCGCCGCAACGTCCTCTCCGGAGTACTGGTGGGAATCGGGATTGCCGCTTTCGTGGACGAAGTCGTTTTTCACCAGCTGCTGCAGTGGCACCACTTCTACGACAAGTCCACCACCGCCGTCGGGCTCTTTTCCGACGGCCTCTTCCACGCCTTCGGCTGGTTTGCCGTGGTGGCGGGGCTCTTCCTTTTTGCCGACCTGCGGCGGTGGCACATCCTGCTGCCCGCCCGGTGGGCCGGGGCCGTCCTGCTGGGCACCGGCGCCTTCCAGCTTTATGACGGGACCGTGCAGCACAAGCTGATGGGCCTGCACCAGATCCGCTACAACGTTCCGCTGCTTCCCTATGACCTGCTGTGGAACGGCACTGCCGTCCTGATGATCCTCGCCGGAGCGGCACTGCTGTACCGCACCCGCCGAGACACGGCAGCGCCGGCCGGGGTCTAACCATGCACAGCCACGGGCAGGGGGCATTCGGCGCCGAGCTGGTGTTCCTGATTCCTGCCGCGGCAGCTGTGGCCGCGTATTGGGCGGGGACCATTTCTTCCCGCTCCCGGGGCTGGCCGGTACACCGTGCCCTGCTGTTCACAGCCGGAGTCGGCGCAGTCCTTGCCTCCGTGCTGGGTCCGCTGGCAGTCCAAAGCCACGAGGATTTCGCCGTTCTGGGCGTCACCCATGTGCTGGCGGGCATGCTGGGACCGCTGCTGCTGGTCTTGTCCCGTCCGGTATCGCTGGCGCTGCGGGCCCTCGACGTGGTGCCGGCCCGGAGGCTGGCCCGCGTGCTGCGCAGCCGGCCGCTGCGGATCCTGACGTTCCCCCTCACGGCAGCGGTGCTGAACGTCGGGGGCATGGTGGTGATGTTCCGCACCGGAGTCTTTGCCGCCATGCAGGAATCCCTGCCCGTCCACTGGCTGGTGACCTTCCACCTGGCCGCGGCCGGCTACCTGTACACCGCAGTGCTCGTGGGCCGAGATCCCATGCCGCATCGCGCGGGCTTTGGCTTCCGTGCCGCCGTTCTGATCGCTGCGACCGCCGGCCATAACATCCTGGCCAAAACACTGTATGCGCAGCCGCCGCCCGGAGTGCCGCAGGCGGCAGGAGAAACCGGCGCCCTGGTCCTCTATTACGGCGGCGGGGCAGTGGAGCTGGCAGTGGTGGTCCTGCTGTGCCGGCAGTGGTACGTCGCAACGCGGCCGCGCGGAAGTGTCGCCTCCCCGCTGCATCATCAGTAGGCTTACTATATGCGGCCAACCGGAGGGCCGCCGGCACGACAAGGGGTTCCATGACCATTACACGCAAAGACCTGCTGAAGACCGCTGTAGACATCTTCGGCTGGGACACGTTCCGGGACGGACAGCTGGACGCGATGGAAGCCGTTGTCGGCGGCCGGGATGTCCTGTGCGTCATGCCCACCGGCTACGGGAAATCCGGCATCTATCAAGTGCCGGCGTTGACGCTTCCCGGGGTCGCCGTCGTCGTTTCCCCGTTGATCGCCCTGCAGCGCGACCAGGCTGACGCCATCAATGAGGCCGCCGGCCGGGTGCGGGCCTACGTCCTGAACTCCACGCAGGCGCAGGGCTCCATTGATGAGGCCTGGGCGGCGGCCGAGAACCCGGATGAAACCGTGCGGGCCAAGTTCCTGTTTCTTGCGCCGGAGCAGCTGGCACGGGAGGAAGTCGCGGATCGGCTCGCAGCACTGGATGTCTCGCTCCTTGTCATCGACGAGGCGCACTGCGTCTCGTCCTGGGGCCATGATTTCAGGCCCGATTACCTGCAGCTCGGCACCTTGGTCCAGGCTCTGGGGTGCCCCGTCCTGGCCCTGACGGCCACAGCCGCACCTCCGGTGCGCAGCGAAATTATCGCCTCGCTAAACCTGCGGGAGCCGCTGGTCCTGGCCCACGGGTTCGACCGGCCCAACCTGCACCTGGCCGTGCAGATGCATGTCTCTGCCGAAGACAAACGCCGTGCCGTCCTCGAAACGGTGCCGGAGCTGCCCGGCCCGGGGCTGCTGTACGTGGCCACCCGGCGCGAGACCGAGGATTACGCTGCCGGGCTGGAAGAACGGGGCATGCGTGCTGAGTCCTACCATTCGTCGCGGCGTGCCAAGGACCGCAAAGAGGTCCACCGGAAGTTCCTCGACGACGAGGTGGACGTGGTTGCCGCCACCAGCGCATTCGGCATGGGGATCGACAAGCCGAATGTCCGGTTTGTGGTGCATTCGGCCATCCCGGACTCCATCGACAGCTACTACCAGGAGATCGGCCGCGGCGGACGGGACGGCGAGCCGGCCTACGCCGTCCTGCACTACCGGCCCGAAGACCTGGGGTTGCGCCGGTTTTTCGCCAGCAAGACTCCGGATGCGGACGGGCTGGGGCAGCTGCTGGCAGTTTTGCGGGCTCACGACGGCGGCGCCACGCCCGCGGAGCTGCGCACCGAGTTGGGAATCAGCTCCCGGAAGCTGGGCGGGCTGCTGAACCTGCTCCGGGAGTCGGGCGCAGTGACGGAGGATTCCGGCGTCTACCGGGCCGGGACCATGAGCCCGGAAGAAGCCGTTGAGGCTGCCGTCGCCTTTGCCGAACGCCGGGAGAACATTGACCAGTCCCGCGTGGACATGGCCCGGCAGTATGCCGAGACCACCGGCTGCCGGCGGGAGTTCCTGCTGGGCTATTTCGGCGAGCAGCTCGGAGGGCCCTGCGACAACTGCGATAACTGCGAAAAAGCCGCAGCGCAGGGTGACGCCCCCGCGGGGAAACCTGAGCCCGCCCAGGATCCGGAGGCAAAGCCCTTTCCCCTGCAGTCGCCCGTTGCCCACAGCGAGTGGGGCCCCGGCATGGTGATGAGTTACGACGACGGCACCGTCACCGTGCTGTTCGAAAGCGAGGGCTACAAGACGCTCTCGCTGGACCTCGTACTGGAAAAGGACCTGCTCAAGCCGGCGGGCGCCGTCGCCGAGGACTGAGGAAACCCAGCAGCGACGACACCCGGACGGAGCACCCGACTCAGGTTCGGGTGTCCACTTTAGGTTCGGGTGTCAGGTTAGGGTGTCAGGTTCGGGTGTCAGCCGCCAGCGTTCCGTCCACCAGCCGGACGATCATGGAGCAGTCCCGGGACGACTGCCCGGAATCCACCAGACGCTGGAAGAGCTGCTGGACATGTTCACCGATTTCCAGCGGCGTTCCGGTATCGCGGGCAGCTGAGATGGCAAGGTTGATGTCTTTGTTGGCCAGCTCGGCGGTAAACGTCGGAGCAAAGTCGTTGTTGGACGCCGCCGTTGCTACGACTCCCGGCATGGGGTACCAGGTGCGGAGCGCCCAGCTGTCCCCCGACGATACCGAGGCAATGTCCCAGAAGACCTGCTTGTCCAAGCCCAGGCGGTCGGCGAGGACGGCACCCTCGGCAGCGCCGGCGAGGTTGATAAACAGCATCAGGTTGTTGCAGATCTTGGCAGCTTGGCCTGTGGTGGCTCCCCCGGTGGGGATGATGTTGCCGGCCATCGGATCGATGTAGCCGGCGGCATCCCGCACGGCATCGGCTTCGCCGCCCACCATGAACGTCAGGGTGCCGGCCTCGGCACCGCTGATTCCGCCGGAGACGGGAGCGTCCACAAAGCGGTAGCCGGCAGCAGCTGCAGCCTTGTGCAGCTCCTGGGCTGATTCAATGTCGATGGTTGACGAATCCACCAGCAGGGTTCGGGTGTCCGCGGACGCCAGCACCCCGTCCTCCCCCAGATATACGGCCCTGGCATGTTCGCCTTTGGGAAGCATGGTGAAGACGACGTCGGCGCCGGACACCGCGTCGGCGATGCTGCCCGCGGACTCCACTCCGTGCTCGTGTGCTGCGGCCACCGCCGCCGGATTCACGTCGTATCCACGGACGGTATGTCCGGCCTTCACCAGGTTGGCCGACATGAAGCCGCCCATGTTTCCCAGACCAATCCATCCCACTGCAGCCATGATCGAGCTCCCTTGCTTGTGCGGCACCTCTGGAGGTGCACGTTGTAAAAATCAGAATGGCAGTCCGCCCGAAGGTGACGGGGGCGGGTAAGTGCTACTTTCGTTCTCCCCCGGTGTCAGCGCTGGAGGCCTCAGTACGGGCAGCATCGGCGCTCTTGGAGGCCGCCAGCAGGTCCGCCGTCCCCTGCGCGTCGGCCGCGTCCACGTCCTGCAGGGAAATGCCGTTGGTTTCCCTGAGCACCAGTACGGAAACCGCCGTGACGGCACAGGCGATCAGCAGGTAGATCGCCACCGGGGTTGAGGAGTTGTACCGCTCCAGCAGAGACGTCGCAATGATCGGCGCCAGTGAACCGGCGACGATCGACGTCACCTGGTACCCCAGGGAAACACCGGAATAGCGCATCCTGGTGGGGAACATTTCCGCCATGATGGCCGGCTGTCCGGCGTACATCAGCGCGTGGAACAGCAATCCGATCGTCACGGCCGCCAGAATCACGAGGTCATTGGCCGTGTCCATCATCGGGAAGGCGAAAAAGCCCCAAGTGGCACCCAGGACCGCGCCGGCGAAGTACACCGGACGCCGTCCCAGCCGGTCCGACATGCGGCCCACCAGCGGCACCGCGCAGAAGTGGATGAAGTGGGCAACGAGCAGCAGCAGCAGAATCCGCGACGTGTCCACCTCGACGACGAGCCGGAGGTAGGTGATGGAGAAGGTCACCACAAGGTAATACAGAATGTTCTCGGCAAACCGCAGGCCCATGGCGGTGAAGACGCCGCGGGGGTACCGCTTGAAAACTTCGATCACCCCGTAGCCCTTGGCTTCCTGCTCCACTTCCTTCTGGGCTTCCAGGAAGATCGGTGCGTCGCTGACCTTGGTCCTGATGTAGTAACCCACCAGCACAATCACTGCCGAGAGCCAGAAGGCAATCCGCCAGCCCCAGCCCAGGAAGGCGGCTTCGGACAGCGTGGAGGAGAGAATGAACAGCACTCCGGTGGCGAGCAGGTTGCCCATCGGCACCGCGGACTGCGGCCAGCTGGACCAGAAGCCGCGCGACTTGTTGGGGCTGTGTTCGGCCACCAGCAGGACGGCGCCGCCCCATTCACCGCCTACGGCGAAACCCTGGATGAACCGCAGCAGCACCAGCAGTCCCGGAGCCCAGTACCCCAGCTCGTTGAACCCGGGCAGGCACCCCATCAGGAACGTTGAGACGCCCACCAGGATGATGCTGAGCTGGAGCAGCTTTTTGCGGCCCAGCTTGTCACCAAAGTGTCCAAAAACGATCCCGCCGATGGGCCGGGCCACAAAACCGACGGCGTAGGTCACGAAGGCCGCGATGATCCCGTCCAGCTCGGTGTTGGCATTAGGGAAAAACAACTTGGCAAAAACCAGCGTGGAAGCAGCCGCATAAAGGAAAAACTCGTACCACTCAACGACAGTGCCGGCCATGGAGGCCGCCACTACTTTCTTCAGTCCCTCCGGGGCCGCCTGCTTGCCGCGGGCCGCCGGTGATCCGTCCTGCCGGGGAATTCCTGTGCTCATGGGGATGCTCCTGATGATGTCTCCGTTGACATAAAACGTAAGCATCACAAACTGCCGGGGCAGCTGATGATGCTTAGAGTATGGCGGCATACCGGGGCCTGTTCAACGCCTTACAAGTGCGCGGCGCGCCTGATTTTCGGGGCCGGGGTCTGCGCACGCAGTCGGCGGCTGCCTGCGCCGGCGGGTAGTTCACCGCCGGCCCCGGCATTGTGTCCTACAGAACATTCCCCTAAGAATGGACTATGACGGTTACTCTCAGATCTCTGGAAATTGCTGTTCCCCCCACTGTGCTGGTCCAAACCGAAGCACGTGATGTGTTCGCCGCCCAGCCCGGCCTCACCAGGCTGGGCCAAAGGCTCGTGGCCACGTGTTTCAATTCCGCTGCCATCGACACCCGGCGCACCGCCCTTTCCGAACTTTCTCTGTCCTACCGGTCCGACAATCCCGTTTTCTTTGATTCGGCATCCGGCAACATGCTCAGTCCCAGCACGAAAACCCGAAACGATATTTTTGCCACCGAAGCCACAAAACTCTTCATTGAATCAGCCCAGAAAGCCGTTGACGCGTGCGAGGGCATTGGCCCCGAAGACGTCACCCACGTTATTACCGTCTCCTGCACCGGGTTCTTTAACCCCGGTCCGGATTACAAAGTAGTCAGGGCTCTGGGCCTCAACGCCTCGGTGCAGCGGTTCCATCTGGGCTTCATGGGTTGCTACGCGGCTTTTCCGGCGATGCGGGCAGCCAAGTCCTTCTGCGATGCCGATCCTGAAGCAGTAGTTCTCGTGGTCAGCGCCGAACTGTGTTCCCTGCACGTCCGTACCTCTAATGATCCGGACACCATCATGGGCTCCTCGCTCTTCGCCGACGGCGCCGCCGCGGCCGTCATTACCGCCCGCGACCTGCCCGGCAACGCCCCCGGCATCCAGCTGGACCACTTCGAAACCGTGCTGACCCCGGTGGGCGAGGAATCCATGGCCTGGAACATCGGGGACGAGGGCTTCGAAATGGTGCTCGGGACGTACGTTCCGCACATCATCGACGACCACATTGTCGGGGCCCTCGAGCCGCTGCTCGCCCGTGATCCCTCCGTTGCCGGGTTGCCGTACCGCGACATCGAGCACTGGGCGATCCACCCCGGCGGACGCAGCATCCTGGACAAGGTCGAAGCCAAGCTCGACCTGAGCGAGGAACAGCTGGTTCCTGCCCGTGAAACCCTGCGCAACTGGGGCAACATGTCCAGTGCGACCGTGCTGTTTGTGCTCAAGCACATCCTGGACCAGCCCTTCCGCGGCGGCAACGAGCGCATTTGCTCCATGGCCTTCGGTCCGGGCCTGACCGTGGAAACCGGCCTCTTCACCCGCGTCGGCGGGCCGGTGAACGCGAGCGCCGGCGAACAGGCCGGCGAGCAGGCCGAAGTGCAGGGGGAGGAACGAACAATGGCCCACGGAACGGCACAGGCACCGGAAACGGCAGCGGTGCCGGCACCGGCGGGCGTGTGAGCGGCAAACCCTTCCCGGCGCCCCACAGCTCCGCGGCGCGCGGCTCCCTGACGCAAGGTCCCCTTGCCCGGCGGCTGACACCGCCGCAGCTCCGGTCCCTGGCGGAACGGGATCCTGCGGCCGTGGAGGAGATGGACCGGCCGGACTGTGATCCGGAGAAGCTCCGGCGTACCTATGCCCAGTTCTGGCTCATCAATTCGGTGGTGTCCGGCTGGAGGCGCAACTACGTCCGTTACCTGCGTCCGCAGTTCGACTCGGGCCGCACCAACACGCTGCTGGACATCGGCTCCGGCGGCGGTGATGTGCCGCGCATGCTGGCCCGGTGGGCACGCCGCGACGGTCTGCGCCTGGAAATTACCGGGATCGATCCCGATCCGCGCGCGCACGCCTTCGCTTCATCGCGTCCGGCGCTGCCCGGGCTTAGTTTCCGCCGGGCGTTCAGTTCGGAGCTGGTCGCTGAAGGCCGGACGTACGACGTCGTCATCTCCAACCACGTCCTGCACCACCTCACCGACGGGGAGTTCTCCGTGCTGCTCGCAGATTCGGAGGTACTGGGCCGGCGGTTGAGCCTGCACGGCGACATTGAGCGCAGCCGCTGGGGTTATGCCCTTTTCTCCGCCGGAACCCTGCCGTTTTTTCCCGGGAGTTTTATCCGGCAGGACGGGCTCACCTCCATCCGCCGCAGTTACACCGCGGCGGAACTGGCAGCCGTTGCCCCGCCCGGCTGGCGCTGCCTGCAGCAGCGTCCGTGGCAGAACCTGCTGATGCGGACAACGCCGGGAGACAACGGATGACCGCGCTGCCGCTGCCTCCCGCCGTCGCGCCCCGGCCCGTCACCGATGTGGCGGTGGTGGGCGGCGGGCCGGTGGGCGTCTTCCTCGCCGTGCTGTTGGCCCAGGCCGGAGTAAGTGTCCAGGTGCTCGAACAGCGGCAGGAACGATCCGCACACTCGCGGGCCATCGGCATCCATCCCCCGGCGCTGGAGGCCCTGGCCGCTGCCGGTGTGGCGAAGGCGATGAGCAGCGAAGGGGTGCAGATCCGGCGCGGCGAGGCCCGCAGCAGCGGCCGGCCGGTGGCAGCAGTGGATTTCTCGGCTGCGTCGGCACGGTTTCCGTATGTCCTGACCCTTCCGCAGCTGCGGACCGAAGCGATCCTGGAAGCCCGGCTGCTGGAACTGGATCCGCACGCCCTGGTGCGCGGAGCGAAGGTGGACGGACTGCACGACGACGGCGGCCGGGTCCTGCTGTCCGGCACGGCCGGCCGGGTCCTGCTGTCCGGCACGGCCGGCCGGGCCGGGGAGCCGGGGACAGGTACGGCTTTTGAGGCATCCGCCAGGATTACCGTGGCGGCCGACGGCGCGCGTTCCCCGGTGCGCCGTTTGCTGGGCACGCCCTGCCGGACCCGGGAGTTGCCGGACACCTACTTAATGGGCGACTTTCAAGACTCCACCGGCGACGGCCCGGTGGGCGTGCTGTATCTGGAGTCCGGCGGCATTGTGGAGTCCTTTCCGCTGCCCGGCGGTGTCCGGCGCTGGGTCGCGCACACTGACAGCCTGCTGGCCGGGGCCACGGCCGGTGACTTGGCAGCTCTGGTGGCCGAGCGGACCGGGGCCTGCCCGGATCCGGCGTCGAACACCATGCTCAGCGCGTTTTCGGTGCGCACGGGACTGGCGCGCGACCTCGTCCGCGGCCGCACCGTTCTCATCGGCGATGCAGCCCATGAGGTCAGTCCCATCGGAGGGCAGGGCATGAACCTCGGCTGGCTGGATGCCGCTGCCCTGGCACCGATCATCGTTGGGTCCCTACGCGGAGATGATGTGGGTGCGGCACTGGCGGACTTCGGGCGGAGCCGGCGCCGGGCCGCGGTTGTCGCGTCCCTTCAGGCGCAGCTGAATATGGTGCTCGGCCGGCCGCTGGCGCCCCCTCTGCTCGCGGCCCGCAACGCCGGCCTGTCCGCTCTCTTCCGGGTGCCCGCGGCAGGCAATCTGGTGGCCCGCCGTTTCACTATGCAGTAGCCGACGGTTCGAGCCCGCTGAGGCGCCTTGGCTGGTTCATGGTGCGGGGCAATTTAAAAAGGGGCTCCGGCCCGGTCCCGCGGCGGGAGCCGGGCCGGAGCCCCTTTTTGATCAATCTAGGTGTCTTGATTTAGGTGTCTTGTCAGTTCAGTTTGATTGTCAGTTTGGTTGTCCTGTCAGTTTCCGGTGCTGGAGCTTCCATGCCGGGCACCGGCAGTCGTGCGGTCCCGCACTTCCCCGCCCGGCTGCTCTTCTCCACCGGGCCGCGCGCCGCCGTCGGGCCGCACTTTTTCGCCCGGCTGCTCTTCTCCACCGGGCCGCGCGCCGCCGTCAGGCCCGGAGGGAACAGCGGAGGCAGCAGGAACGGTGGACAGGGGACCGGAATTCATCATCTCGGATCCTCCGGTCAGGCCCGGCTCCGCCGGCATCTTGGCGGTCGGCTGGATATCCAGCGTGCGGCGCAGCACCTGTTCCTTGATGAAAAGCACGGCAATCAGCGCAACGACGGAGATGACGGCGGCTATCTGGAAGATGGTTGCCGTGGCGTCACCGTAGGCGGCACGGAAGATGCCCTGAACTGCGCCGGGCAGTCCGGCGATATCCAGCGAATCACCGGCTCCGCCGTCGGTCACCGGAATATTGGCCGCCCGCATGCCGTCGGCCGCCCGGCTGCTGACGGCGCTGGACATGACGGCACCCAGGACGGATACGCCCACGGCACCGCCAACAGTCCGGAAGAACGCAATGGAAGCGCTGGCCGATCCCACTTCGGAGACCTTGACCGTGTTCTGGACAGCCAGGACAAGGTTCTGCATCAACAGGCCCATGCCCAAACCGAGCACGAAGATGTACAGGCTGACCAGGAGCATGTCGGTTTCGTGGTCCATGCTTCCGGCCAGTCCGGTGCCGGCTATGACCATGATGGTGCCGGCGATCAGGAACCGCTTCCATTTGCCGAAACGGCTGATGAGCTGTCCGGATCCCACCGAACCCATCAGGTTTCCCGCGATCATCGGGAGCATCAGCAGGCCGGCCTCAGTTGGGCTGTAGCCGCGGGCAATCTGGAAGTACTGTCCCAGGAAAGTGGTGGAACCGAACATGGCGATGCCGACGGCAACCGAAGCCACAATGGACAGTGCGGTGGTGCGTTCGCGGATGATCTTCAGCGGGATGATGGGTTCACGCACCTTGGATTCCACCAGGACCAGCAGTGCCAGGAGCACAACGCTGGTTCCAACCATCGCAGCGGTCTGCCAGGACATCCACTCGTAGTAGCCGGCCTTGCCCGCGAAGGAGACCCAGATCAGCAGCAGGGAGACGCCTGCGGTGAGCAGGATCGAACCCAGCCAGTCGATGCTGACCCTGCGGCGGGTGTGCGGCAGGCGAAGGGTGACCTGCAGCAGGAACAGTGCGACGACGGCCAGCGGCACGCACAGGAAGAAGGTCCAGCGCCAGCCCAGCGGGCTGTCCACGATGAAGCCGCCGAGCAGGGGGCCGCCGGCGGTTGCCACGGCCATCACGGCGCCCATGTAGCCGGAGTACCGCCCTCGTTCGCGGGGCGGAATAATCGAGCCGATGACGGCCTGCACCAGCGCGGTCAGCCCGCCCATGCCAAGACCCTGGATGACCCGTGCCATCAGCAGGACCGGCATGTTGTCGGCAAACCCGGCCACTACGGAGCCGATCACGAAGATGATGATGCTCAGCTGGACCAGGAGTTTCTTGCTGAACAGGTCAGCGAGCTTGCCCCAGATGGGAGTGGAAACGGCGTTGGCCAACAGCGCCGCGGTCACGACCCAGGCAAAATCGGTCTGCGTTCCGTGCAGGTCGGCCATGATGGTCGGCAGTGCGTTGGCCACGATTGTCGTGCTCAGCATGGCCGTAAACAAGGCGGCCAGCAGGCCGGTCAGTGCCTGCAGGATTTGCCGGTGGCTCATTTCACCGGGGACCTGGGCCTGGCGTGCGGGCTTGCCGTTCCTGCGAACCTTGGGGTCTTTGCCGGACTTGCCGGCGTTCCCGGCGGTCACCGGGTTCTTTGCGGTGGCGGATCTTTGCGGCTCTGTCACTTAGTTTTCTCCTGCCGGGGTGGGCGTTGGATGGGTACCCGGCTTCATTGCGCGGATGGATGTATCGCGGATCGATGTATGCAGGGTGTCGGCCAGCTTGGCCAGGGAATCACTGGCCAGGGCGGCTTCCTCATTGGTCCAGTCATCCAGCATGTGCTGCAGCAGTTCAGAACGGCGGTGCATATCTTCGGTGACCGCGCGGCTTCCGGCCGGGGTGAGGCTGATCAGATATGCCCTCCCGTCTTCGGGGTGGGGCCGCCGGCACACATACCCCATCTCCACGAGTTCCGAGAGGTGCCGGCTCAGGCCGGCTGCCCCGATGCCAAGCTTCCCCGCCAATTCCGTTGCACGGATTTCCGGTTGTTCTCCGATGAGGCGCAGGACCGCCAGCAACGCAGTGCCGGGACCGCGGGGGTCGGTGCTGCGCTGCGCGACGCAGCGCAGTTGGCGCTGCAGCCGATACACCTGGGTGATTAATTCTTCAGCAGTCTGCTGGTTAACGGACACGAAACACCTGTCTGGAAGTGCCTTAATTATTTGCCTCAGGCAACAATAAGCCGGGTTACTTGCCTGAGTCAACCAACTAGGCATAAAAAAATGCGGAAAGGACGGTGGTTTCGCTCACGTGCTGGGACCGGCAAGTAAAGCCTTGCGTGCATGGATCCGGAATCGAAAGTACGAGCAACGCGAAGACTGCTCCTCGCCGTTATCTTCACCGGCCTTGTGCTCGGCGCGGTCGGAGCCCTCATCGGCATGGGCATTCCCGGCCTGATTGTCAGCATCGCCGGGTGGATCGCCGTCGTCGCCGGCATTGCCTGGCTTCTGGTGAATCACCTTCAGCGGTCAGCGGCCGCCTCCCGTCCCGACTCCTGGCGCCCCGGCGACGACGAGACCCCATGAGCACCCGCTCCGACGCACAGCTTTCCGTCGAGCTGTCCCGGCTCGCTGCCGGTTACGGCGCCGTTTTGCCCGACACTCCCTCTCACGCCATTCCCTCAGCCGACGCTCCCCCGGCGGACGCTCCCCCAGCCACGGAGCAGTTGCTCGCCGCCGTCGCGGCCTGCCACGACCTCGTACGGATTTCCACCGACCTGCAGGGGCAGGCCGTGCGGGCTGCCCATGATGCCGGCGTGAGCTGGGCGAAAATAGGCAAAACTCTGGGCACCTCTCGGCAGGCTGTCCAGCAGCGTTTCGATCCGCACTATCTTCCGGTCAGTGCATCTGATGGTGTTTCCGCGGGCGTTTCCGGGGGCGTATCCGGCCAAGCCCGCCACGGAGCCACCCGGATCCTCGGTCCGGTCAGCCGCAGCGAGGAAATGCACCACCTGGCCGCGGCAGGCTCGCAGGGTTGGCGGCTCATCCGTGCCCTGCACGGTGAACACGTGCTCGAACGGGACGACCGCCCCTGGGAGATCAAACGGGTCTCGGTACTCTCCGCCCGGCCGATGCCGTCAGCCAGGGACGGCTGGCAGGCGGCAGCCACCCGCTTCCCGGATTGCTTCTACATCCGCCCGCTGCAGCCGGAAGGTCCCGAAGCCTGACCCCCGGGCGTCGGGTCAGGCCGCCAGGTGAGTCGGGGCGAACAGGCCAATTGTTGCTTCCACCACTACCACGTTCGGGCCCTCGGCGGCCAGCGATTCCTCCAGCGCCTTCCGGACACCGTCCGGCGCAGTTCGCCGCGCAGGGACGCCAAAGGACTCGGCCAGCTTCACGAAGTCAGGGCCGGCAAGTTCCGTGGCGGTGGCCTTGCCGAAGGCTTCGACCATGTATTCACGCAGGATCCCGTAGCCGCCGTCGTCGACGATCAGCCAGGTGACCGGCAGGTTATGCTGCCGGGCGGTGGCCAGTTCGGCAATCGAATACATGGCTGACCCGTCCCCGGAGACGGCCAGCACCCGCTCGCCCAGCCCGACGGCGCCGCCGATGGCCCCGGGATAGCCGTAGCCCAGCCCGCCGGCGCCCTGGGCGGAGTGGAACTGTCCGGACTTCGCGTCCCAGCAGCTCCAGGCCCAGTAGGCGGCGATGGTCATATCCCAGTACGTCTGCATGCCGGCGGGGACGGCAGCGCGGATGTCGGCCATGAACGCCCGCTCCATCCCCAGGTCCTGGCTGTCCAGCCGGGCGGAAACCTTCGCCAGAGTGGCGGCCACGACCTGTTCCGGGCTCTTGCCGTGCCAGTCCGGCGCGCTGCCGGGCGAAGAACCAAGAGCCTGTCCCAGGGCACGGTCCAGTGCTCCGAGCGCCTGCCCGGCGTCCGCCCGGATGCCCAGCGCCGGCTGGTTGGATTCCAGCACCCGCGGTTCGGCGTCGATCTGGATGATCCTGCCGCGGGGCTTCAGAGTGAAGTAGTTGGAGGTCACCTCACCCAGCGAAGATCCGATGACGAGCAGCACATCGGCGTCCTCAAGGACCTCGGTGGTGTAGCGGTCCTCGATCCACGACTGCAGGGACAGTTCATGGGTCCAGGGGAAGGCGCCGTTGCCGCCGGGGGTGCAGATCACCGGCGCGCGCAGCTTTTCGGCCAGTGCCAGCAGATCCTCCTCCGCGCCGCCGCGGCGGGTTCCGCCGCCGGCGATGATTGCCGGACGTTCCGCCGCGGCGAGCCAGCGCACGGCTTCCTTGACCAGTTCGGTGCGGGGCGGGTTATCAAACGGTTCGGCCAGGGCATCTTCCACCGCCGGCACCAGAACCGGGTTCAGCAGGACATTTTGCGGCACTTCCAGCCACACCGGTCCCATCGGTGAAGAGATGGCTTCCGTCCACGCATCCTGGATGGCCGAGGGAATGCCGGACGCGTGCTGGATCAACCGCTGGCTTTTGGTGACGTTCGCCGCCGAGGCCTTCTGGTCATCCAGCTGGTGCAGCATTCCGCGACGGCGTGCCCCCAGCCCTTCGATGGGGATCTGGCTGGCCACCACCACCATCGGCACGCCCGTGGCGTAGGCCTCCTGCAGTCCGGACAGCGCGGTCAGTGCGCCGGGACCGGTGGAGAGAAACAGCACCCCCACCTGGCCCGTGGCACGGGAGAAGCCGTCAGCGGCAAAAGCAGAATTGTTTTCCACCCGGGAGGAGATGAACCGCAGGTCGGAGCGGGACAGCGCGTCAAAGAGCCCCAGGGCATGCTGTCCGGGGATTCCGAACACGGTGGTGGCGCCGAGCGCTGAAAGCGTTTCGATCACCAGGTCCCCGCCGTTGCGCACCGCGGCCCCGGCCTCCGGCATAACCGCGGTGGCTGTTTCCTCGTCCCGGATATTAGGCACCGAGGTGGCGCCGCCGGGCACTGTTTCGGGCCGTCCTGCCGCGCTCATTCCGGCAGTCCCATCAGGCTGATCAGGTCGTAGGCAACATGGGAGGCAGCCACCGCGGTGATATCGGCGTGGTCGTACGCCGGCGCCACCTCGACGACGTCGGCCCCCACCAGGTTCAATCCGCGCATCCCGCGCAGGATCTCCAGCAGTTCGCGGCTGGTCATCCCGCCGGCTTCCGGAGTGCCGGTGCCCGGTGCATGGGCCGGGTCCAGAACGTCAATGTCCACTGAGATGTACAGCGGCCGGTTTCCGATCCGGTCCCGAAGCTTCGCCACCACCTCATCCACGCCCTGCCGGAAGACGTCCGCGGAGGTGACGATGCCGAAGCCGAAGCGCCGGTCGTCCTCCAGGTCGCGCTTACCGTACAAGGGGCCGCGGGTGCCGACGTGGGAGATGGCCTCGGTATCCAGGATGCCTTCCTCCACCGCCCGGCGGAACGGAGTGCCGTGGGTGTATTCGGCTCCGAAGTAGCTGTCCCAGGTGTCCAAGTGCGCGTCGAAGTGCAGCAGTGCCACGGGAGAGCCGGCACGCTCGGAAGCGGCCCGCAGCAGCGGCAGGGCAATGGTGTGGTCACCGCCCAGGGTCAGCAGCTTGGTGCCGTTCTCGGTCAGGTCCATGGCATTGGCCTGAATGGTCTCTATGGCCTCGTCGATGTTGAAGGGATTCACGGCCATGTCACCGGCATCCGCCACCTGCAGGTTCTCAAAGGGCGAAGTATCCAGGGCCGGGTTATAGGGGCGGAGCAGCCGGGAGGCTTCCCGAACATGGTTGGCGCCAAAGCGGGCGCCGGGCCGGAAAGAAACCCCGGTGTCAAAGGGAACTCCCGCCACTGCCACATCCGCATACTGCACCTGGTCCAGGCGCGGCAGGCGTGCGAACGTAGCGGGCCCGGCATAGCGCGGCACCAGTGACGCGTCGATGGGTCCAAGGTTTCCGTTGACAGTGATCCGCGGGGGATTCCGCATATGAGTCTTCTCCAGGTTCGCGGTTCCGCCGCTGCGGGACAACCTGCGGGAGCGGCTAAACGGCCTAATTACCGGGCCTGGAGCAGGTTGCCTCATAGGCATTAAGTGTTTCCCCTGAGGCTAAAGTGGAACCGGGGCTCAGGTCAAGACTAGGCTGTGACTATGGCGGCTCATCAGCACAGTGCGGACAATAACTACGACGTCGACGTCCTGATCGTGGGCGCGGGCCCAACAGGACTGGCCCTTGCGGCCCAATTGAGCAGTTTCGGCACGAGTTTCCGCATTATCGACCGCCAGCTCAACCGCAACGAGCACTCCCGGGCGCTTGCCCTGCAGCCCCGCACTCTCGAAGCCCTCCGGCCGTTCGGCGTCAGCGCCGGCCTCGCCGCCGCGGGCCATCCGGCGCGCGGCCTGCATCTGCACCTGCCCGAGCAGACCATTCCCGTGGACCTGTCCGACGCCGGGATCGAAGACTCCGAATACCAGCACCTGCTCTTCCTCTCCCAGGCCGAGACCGAGCGCGCCCTGGTTTCCTACCTGAGCTCCCGGGGTATCCGCGTGGAACGCGGCGCCGAACTGCAGGATCTGGAACGGCTGGACCCCGAGGATCCGTTCGCCGGCATGGAAGCCAAGATCCAGCGCCTGGACCGGGGGATCGAGCGCGTCCGTGCCCGCTACGTTGTTGGTGCCGACGGCGCCCACAGCACGGTGCGGTCCAAGGTGGGTATGGATTGGCGCGGCAGCGGCTACCCCGGAACCTTCGTCCTGGCCGATCTTGAAGCCGACGGCGCGGAGCCCGGCGTCGTCCACTCCTACCTCAACGACGACGGCTTCATGATGCTCTTCCCGCTGGGCAGCCCGGCCACCTGGCGCCTGGTCGGCATGAAAGAGCACGGTGACAGCTCCGAAGCGACTCTGGCAACGCTTCAGGCGATGGCGGACAAGTTCACCGGAGGCGACCTCACGCTGAAGGATCCGCAGTGGGTCAGCACCTTCAACCTCTCCCACCAGATTGCCGAGTACTACCAGTCCGGATCGGTTTTCCTCGCCGGCGATGCCGCGCATGTCCACTCCCCCGTGGCGGCGCAGGGCATGAACACCGGCATCCAGGATGCACTGAACCTGGGCTGGAAACTATCGCTGGGTGCACGCGGCCTGGCCTCGGACGAACTGGTGGACAGTTACGACGCCGAACGGCGCCCGGTGGGGCAGGGCATCCTGCACTTCACCGACCGCGTCTTCCGGCTGGCCTCCAGCCGCAGCGGGCTGCTGAAACTCCCCCGCACCAAACTTCTGCCTGCCCTCGCGCCCAAGGCTTCCGGGTCAAAAGCCCTGCGCTCCCGTCTCTTCCGGACGGTCTCCCAGCTCGACACCCAGTACCGCGGCAGCGACATGGTGGACACGGCCGGTTCCCGGCTGCCGGCATTCCTGACCGCCGGCCCGAAAGCAGGAGACCGCCTGCCCGATGCCGTGGTTTTGGCTCACGGCCGAGAAGTGCGGCTCCACGAGATCCTGGCGACTCCGGGATTCCACATCCTCCTGTGCGGCCGCGGGTGGCCGGCTGACACGCAGCTTCGGCTTCATGACGCCCTGGGACGCCTGTCCCCGTGGCTAAGCGTCCAGCGCCTGAATGTAGGCAGCCGGCTGGCAGCAGCCAGCCCCAATGAAATCCAGGACATCAGCGGGTTGGCCTTCGAACGTCTGGGTTTGAGCGTTCGCCGCCCCGAACTGCTGGTGGTGCGCCCGGACGGGCACATTGGGTTCCGTTCCCCGGGCACCGACATCAGCGGCGCCGTGGACTACCTCAACCGGATCACGACCCCGTCGCAGGCGTACCAGCCGGCGTAAGCCGGTTGCCGCCTCGCAGGGCTAGATTGTCTTTGGCAGGGGCTGAGTGCCGCCCGGCATAAGCCGTTAGCAGCTAGCTGGCTGCCGGGCTGACCAGCGTCCACAGGACAACCGCTTCAGCATCAGTGGGATTGTGCCATGAGTGCGGTTCCTGGCCGGGGAAAGTGACGGTGTCGCCTTCGGCCAGCTCCATCGATTCGCCGGCGAAGACCAGGACAAAGCGGCCGCGGGCCACGTGCAGGACCTCAACGTCGCAGTCCACGGAGTAGAGCTCGGTTTCCCCCGATCCTCCGGGGGCGATCACGGCACGGATGACCTGCACCCGGCGCTCAGTCCGCGGCGTCACCAGCCTTTCGGTGATTCCCGTTCCGCCCAGGTTCACCGAGGGCGCATCCATCCACCGGGTCAGTTCGGTGGCCGGCGCCGTGAAGAGATCCCCGATGGAAATGGACAGCACCTGGCACAGGGTGAGCAGGGAGGCCACCGACGGGGAGGTCAGATCCCTCTCGACCCGGCTCAGGAAACCCTTGGTGAGGCCGGTGGCCGCAGCCACCTGTTCGATCGTCATCCGGCGTGCCTGCCGCGCGAGACGGATCCTCGGACCGATGGCCATCGGCGCGTTGGAGGGCTCTACGGGCAGGGCCTTCATGACGAGGCTTTGCCGGCGGGGCCGGAAGCTGCATCCGTGGTCGCGGATTCGGAATCTTCGGGCTCCGGGATCTCGGCCACTTCGTCCGGGTCGCCGTCGTCCTCCCCGGTCCAGACCTTGATAACCGCCCAGGACACCGCGGCGATCGGCACCGACAAGATGGCTCCAATGATGCCGGCCAGGATGGTTCCGGCGGTCAGGGCCAGCAGGATCACCAGGGCGTGGATGCTCAGGGTGCGGCCCATGACCACCGGCTGCAGGAAGTTTCCTTCCAGCTGGTTCACAGCGATGATCACGATCACGACGATGAGGGCGACGATCGGACCGTTGGCGACCAGCGCGATCAGGGCCGCGAGAATCCCGGCTGCCGTGGCGCCCACCAGCGGGATGAACGAGCCGACAAAGACGATCACGGACAGCGGCAGCGCCAGCGGCACCTGCAGAATGAACAGTGCAGCGCCGATGCAGATTGAATCCACCGCTGCCACAATTGCTGTTCCGCGCACGTACCCGCCGAGCACCTCCATGGCGCGGGCGCCGGACAGCCGGGCCTTCTCCAGCTTCTCCCCGTGGAACCAGCGCAGGAAGAACGCCCAGATCTTGTCGCCGTCCTTGAGGAAGTAGAAGAGCACCACGGCCATCAGCACGAAGCCGGTGACGAAGTTTGTTGCCGCTCCGATTCCGGCCAGCGCACCGCTGCCCGCTGTCGAGCTGGTGGCGAAGTCGATGGCGGCATCCCGGGCGTTCTCAATGGTGCTGCTGTCGAGCGGAATGGGGCTGTCCTGGAGTAGCCGGTACAGCTCGTTGAAGCCCTCCACCGCCTGGTCCACCAGGGAGCTCCACTCGCTCCGGATGGCAAAAACGATTCCGGTGATGAGGCCGCCGAAGGCCGCCAGCAGAAGCAGGAAGGAGACACCGGTGGCCAGCGCGCTGGGCCACCCCTTGCGGCGGAGCCAATTCACGAACGGGGAAATGGCCGCCGCCAGGATCAGCGCCAGCAGCACCGGAATGACCACCAGGGTGATCTGCCGCAGGCCGTAGATGGTGACGCCGGCCAGGAGCAGGACCAGGAGGATCTGTGCTGACCGCTGGCCCGCGTGCCCCAGGGCTCCGCTCCAATACCGCTGAGGGGACTCCGCGGCCTGCCTGCGCTGATCGGGGGACGGTGTTCTGGGCATGGCCTGGTCTTCCTGTTGGCGGAACCGGTCTGGAATTGCTGGCGGAACGTACTAATCTGCGGGTTAGGGCTTGTTCTCGGATACGGGCGCACCGTCGTCGCGATTTTGGGCGTCGGCGTCGGGCGCAATGAGCTGGTCACGGACGTGCCGGCGCATCACCTTTCCGATCAGGGAACGCGGCAGGTCCGGAATCTGCACGATCCTGCGCGGCACCTTATAGGCTGCCAGTTCGTTGCGGACGTACGTTCGGACGGCTTCCGCGTCGAAGTGTGCATCCTGTTTCAGCACCACCGCGGCCACGACGTCTTCCCCGCCGCCCGCCTTGCCGATGCCGACGACGGCGGCGTCGGCAATGCTCTCGTGGCGCTTGAGCGCTTCCTCCACTTCCGAGGGAGAAACGTTGAACCCGCCGGTGATAATCAGCTCCTTGATCCGGTCCTGGATCGTGACGAAGTGATCCTCGTCCACAGAGACGATGTCGCCGGTACGGAACCATCCGCCGTCGAGCAGTGCCGCCTGCGTTTCCGCGGGCTTGTTCCAATAGCCCTGGAAAACCTGCGGGCCGCGGATCAGCAGCTCGCCCTGCTCCCCGTGGGGACGGTCCGTCTGCGGATTCTCCGGATCCACCACGCGGATATCAGTCAGCGGGAACGGAACCCCGACGGTTCCGGGCTTGCGGGTGGGTCCCATGGGATTGCCGATGGCCACCGGTGAGGTTTCCGTCAGCCCGTAGCCCTCAATCAGGTAGCCGCCGGTGGCGTCCTCCCAGGCGGAGACGGTGGCAACCGGGAGGTTCATTGCCCCGGAGATGGCAAAGCGCACTCCCTTCAGGGAGACACCCTGTTCATTGGCCACGCTGACAATGCGGTCATAAATCGGCGGAACGGCCGGCAGGAACGTCGGCGGGGTCTTCTTGACGGCCTTGACCACGAGGTCCGGGTCAAACTTGGGGAACAGCACCAGCCGTGCTCCGAGGCTCATCGCGAAGGTCAGGCAGAGCGTGAGCCCGTAAGCGTGGAACATCGGCAGCACCGCATAGAAGGTTTCCTTGCCCGGCCGAAGTCCGGGAACCCACGCCCGGCCCTGCGCGGCGTTGGCCATCAGGTTCGCGTGGGTGAGCATGGCCCCCTTGGGCACGCCCGTGGTTCCGCTGGTGTACTGGATGACGGCCAGGTCGGAAGCGGCGGGCCGGGGGTGCCTGCGCCGCAGCGGCCGGTGGTCCAGCAGCTTCTTCCAGGGAAGCACCAGCCGTGCTCCGCTGCGGGGAGTCTTGGATACGGTGAGGGCGCTGCGTGCTTTCCGGGCGGCCGGCACCGGAAGCTTCAGGGCCAGCCGGTTACCCAGCGGCATGCTGTCGACCAAGTTGACGGAGATGATGCTGCGCAGCGGAATATCGGCCGGCATTGCCTGCACCCGGTCCACTGCTTTATCCCACACCACGGCTACGGTGGCGCCGTGATCCTCAAACTGGTGGCGCAGCTCCCGGTCCGTGTACAGCGGATTGTGTTCCACCACAATGGCGCCCAGACGCAGCGCCGCGTAGAACGCCACAATGTGCTGCGGGCAGTTTGGCAGGACCAGGGCAACCCGGTCGCCTTTTTTCACGCCGAGCTTCCTCAGCCCGGTGGCGGCGCGGCGGATCTGCTCGCCGAGGTTCTGGTAACTGGTGACGGATCCGAAGAACTGCAGTGCCGGCTTTGATCCGAATTTCCGGATTGACTCTTCCACCATGTCCACCAGGGACCCTTCGGGAAGGTGCAGATCGGCAGGAACACCCTCGCCGTAGTGACGGGTCCAGGGACGTGTCTGCTCGGTCAGGTCTGAGGAGGCTTGAGTACTCACGTCCTCGACTTTAGCCGTTGGCCGGGGCGGCTTCCGCCGCGCACTGCCGGTTCCGGTGCCAAAGCTGCCTTCTGGCTGCATGTTGCCTTCCTCGGGTTTCACCTTGATCTCCGCTACACTGTTAGCTCGAAGGGGAGTAGCTCCGGCCCTCCCGCAGAATCAATCTTAGTGAACGCCAGCGGCGCGCACGGTTTCCTGCGGTGACGGCCGAGGTCTGTCGACATACTGGCCGCCACCGTGCGGCCCGGCATCCCACCCAGTGTGCACTGCGCACGGGCGAGCGAGACCTTCGGTCAGTTTCGCCATCAGCTGACCGGAGCACCTCTCAAACCGCTCCGGTCTTCCACCAGGAGCATTGTGAACACCCACCCCGCAGACGGCCCTTCCGAACGTCCGCAGCCGCCGTCCCCGTCCGATCTGAAGCGCTGGCGGCAGTATCTGGCCGATGAACGGGCCGAAGCCGACACCTACCGTTACTTGGCCGAACGCCGCGAGGGCGAAGAACGCGCCATCCTGCTCGCCCTGGCCGAGGCTGAAGGACGCCATGAAGCCCACTGGCGAGAGCTTCTGGGCGACGACGCGAACCGGCGCACCAAGGCTTCCCTCCGGAACCGGCTGCTCGGTTTCCTGGCGCGCCGTTTCGGGTCCGTGTTCGTCCTGGCCCTGGCGCAGCGCGCCGAGGGCCGCTCCCCCTATGCCAGCGACCCGAACGCCACCAATGCGATGGCTGCCGACGAGCAGATCCATGAGGAAGTGGTGCGCGGACTGGCGACCAGGGGCAGGACCCGGCTCTCCGGAAACTTCAGGGCAGCCGTTTTCGGTGCGAATGACGGCCTCGTTTCCAACCTTGCGCTGATCATGGGCATCGGTGCCACCGGGGTGTCCAGCGGATTCATCCTTTTCAGCGGCCTGGCCGGGCTGCTGGCGGGCGCACTGTCCATGGGGGCCGGCGAATACGTTTCGGTCCGTTCGCAGCGGGAGCTGCTCGAGGCCTCCCGCCCCACGCAGATCACCCTGGCCGCGGCAAAGTCCCTGGACATTGACGCCAACGAGCTGGTGCTGGTCTACCGGGCCCGCGGCATGTCCCCGGAGGCCGCGGAGCACCGGGCAGCCGAACGCATGGGGCTGTACAGCTGCGACTGCGATCCGAGTTTCTCGCTCAACCCGGAAGCAACAGTTGACGGAGGCGACGAGCACGAAACCGTGGGCACCGGGCTCGGCGCCGCTGTATCCAGCTTCTGCTTTTTCGCTTCCGGCGCCATCATCCCGGTTCTGCCCTACATCTTCGGGTTCACCGGGCTGGCGGCCGTCGTCATTTCCTGCGTACTGGTCAGCCTGGCGCTGCTGATGACCGGCGCCGTCGTCGGCCTGCTCTCCGGCGCCTCGCCGCTGAAGCGCGGTTTGCGGCAGTTGGCCATTGGCCTTGGCGCAGCAGCCGCCACGTATGCCCTGGGCATGCTGTTCGGCACCGGCGTCTAAATCTTGCACCGGCGGGCCTGCACCGGCGGGCTTGCACTTTTGTCCGTCCCGGAGAACGATGCGGAAGAACCGCGACTACTTCCGTAAGGACTTCCATGAGCATCCTGTCTCCTCTCCTGCCGCTGCGCAGCGGCGCCCTCATCCCGCAGATCGGGTTGGGAACCTGGCCGCTGAACGACGACGAGGCGGCCCGCGCCGTCGACACCGCCGTCGGACTCGGTTACCGCCATTTCGATACCGCGGAGAACTACCGCAATGAAAAAGGAGTCGGTGAAGGGCTGCGGCGCAGCGGCTTGGACCGCAGCGAAGCCTTCATCACCACCAAGTTCAACAAGGAATGGCACAGTTTTGACGGCGTCCGCCGTGCTGCGGATGCAGCCTTGCAGCGGCTTGGCACCGACTACGTCGACCTGCTGTTGATCCACTGGCCCAACCCCGGACTGAACCGCTATGTAGAGGCTTTCCGCGGCATGCGCGCCCTTCAGGACGACGGCTTGGTTCGGGCCGTCGGGGTATCCAATTTCAAGCCGGCGCACCTGCAGCAGCTGGCCGACGCCGGCCTGGTTCCCGAAGTTAACCAGGTTCAGCTTGATCCCTACCACCCGCGCCGCGAGGTCCGGGAAAGCCATTCCCGCCTGGGCATCGTGACAGAGGCATGGAGCCCGCTGGGCAAGGGCAGCGGGCTCCTGAGCGATTCCCGCATCACGGCCATGGCCGGGAAGTACGGCAAGACTCCGGCCCAGATTGTGCTCCGCTGGGACCTCCAATCCGGCCTTGTCACCATCCCCAAGTCCGCCAACCCCGAACGGATGGCTGAGAACCTGGACGTGGTCGACTTCGAACTCGACGCGGAGGATATGCAGTCTCTTGACGGCATGAAGACCGAGGAAGACATCGCGGATTCGGACGTATTCGGCCATTAACGGCCTCCGCCCCGGCCACGCCTGTCGGACTTGTCCACAGGTACGACACCTGGGTATCTCCGCTTCCCCGACTCGGTTAGATTGATCGGACCGGCCGGGGTCCGGACCGCGGGCCCTCCCCGGCTCGCCTGACCAATTGGCGGGAGCGCAGTCTGAACCCGTCATCCGTTGTGGCGTGCGTCCGTGTGGCAAGGGAAGGGATAAACCATGGTTGCCTACGACATCGACACCTCTGCGGCAATGGACGCGGTCCGGAAAACGGAAGCGGACCTTATGGTTCTGGCCTCCGTTCCCACCGAGCTCCAACGCAGCGTGGATACCGTTGTGGCTGCACTGGGTGCCACCCGGGTGGCCCGCGCGTTTACCGCCTTGGGCGCGGGCGACCTTCTTCCGGATCTGCGGTCGATTCTGAGCCGAGCCGAGGAGGCAGTGCAGGGTGCCACGCAGGCAGTCGGCGAGTATCTGCGCGCAGACGACGAGATGCGGGCACGGGCGGAAGCCGCGGCAGCCGCCGTCCCGGATGCCTCGGGACGCAGCGCGGAATCTGCGCTCCCGCCCGCTGCTCTTCCCCTCCTTCCGCCGGCACGGCCGGCTCCCCTTCCGAAACCCGGAGGCCCGGGTGCAGGCCCGGCACGCGCCCTGCCGGCTCCGCTGCCGCGCCCGCTGCCGCGCCCGCTGCCACTGCCGCAGAAGCCGGAGCCGGACCCCGAACCCGGAACGCTCGTACCGCTGCCGGGCCCGCCGCCCTGGCGCCCGGAATGGCTCTTCCGACCCGCACTCCCGGGACGCCCGTCCTTCATCGTTGCGCGTGATTTGATGCTGCGGCTGTACTACCCCTGTCCGGGCGGCTGGTTTCCGCATCCCGACTGCTTCCGGCCCCGCTGGCCGGGCCCTGCCTATCCGCCCGGCGCCTGGATTCCCCGGTGGCCGGTATTTCCGCCTCGTTGGCCGGTTGATCCCCCAGGGTGGGCGGGCCCCGCCTATCCGCCCGGCTGGCCGGGCCCCGCCTACCCGCCCGGCCCCGCCTACCCGCCCGGCGGCTGGAATCCCCGCTGGCCGGAGCCCGGCCTTCCACCACAAGGCAGATCTCCCTGGTGGCCCGCCCGGCCCCTCCCGGCCGTGCTCCCGAATCCGCTGCTTATTAAGCCCTCGCTGCCGGACCTTGTCTGGCCGCTGGACACCAAGCAGCTGCCCGTACCCGTGGCCGTCGACGAAGCCCCGGGCGCCTCCGGGGACAACTCCAGCGGAAAGTGGGGCCTGACATGAGCTCGAGTATCGATCTCAGCGGCACTGCCCACCTGCCTGCCGTCCCGGAACTCCGGGAAGGCGCCGCTTTGCTCCTGGCATGCAGCTCCCGTGCCGGTGAGTCCATTCGCCAGGCCCACGCTCACTGGTCGGCCCTGGCCGGAGCCTATGCCGCCCCCGAACAGCACCAGGTCCATCGTGCAATGGATGGTCCGCGAGCTGCTGGACAAGGCGTCCTGGAGGTTGCTTCCCGTGCGGCAGCTGCGCTTGAAACCTTCGCGGCCGTCGTCGAGGACATCCGCAGCAGGCGCCTGGCGCTGCAGAGCGCAGCCGGGGATTTACAGGAAAAGGAACGGAATGACGCCGGTCCGGGTATCAGCCCGACAGGCGTCAAAACGCCCGTGACGCTTCAGGGGCAGCTCCTGCAGGCCGAAGCAGACCAGCTGGCCCAGGAACTGGCCGCAGCCGAAGACCGGTGCATCCGCGCCCTTGACGCTCTGGCGGGGCGCGGCTCCGGCTCCGGCTCCGGCTCCGGGTCACGTGAACAGCAGCCGATCGGACAGTGCCTCCGCTGACCCGGACAGCGCCGCCGGCCGCCGGTCCGGGTCATGTGCCCGGAGTGTGTGCACTTGACCACGCCAGGCACCCCGGCTGCCTTAGGCCGCGGGAAACTGCGTACCGTGCAACCCGCCAAAGCCTCGGGGAGATTTGACTTGCAGAGGGAAGCGGGAAACTCTAATAGAGACTACGCATCACCACGTATCAGGTACGGAAGAAACGCATCAGAGGGGCAGCGTCGCTTTCATAACCCGGTAGAGCCATGCCCGCAGACGAACGCACCTGCGAATCCGGGCCCGGCCTCCTCCTCTCAAGCAGCCCGATGATCCTCCAGGGGAACCGGGTATATCTTCCGTTAACACAAGGAAGGCCTATGGCTAACATGACTGAACCCACCCCCCCTTCGGGGCCGGGTCCGGCAGGACGCGCCGGAGCAACCCTCCATGGCGCGGACGCCGGAACAGCAGCATCACACACCCACGAGCCCCCGGCAGAGACTATTGAGCCGGACGCCGATCCTGACCAGGAACTCCTGGCGCAGCTCCGGGAGACGGAGCGCGCGCATGAGACCGCCCGCAGCACCGAAACCCCCGCCAAGCTGGACAAAGTACTGTTCGGAGTCACCGGCGTTTTGGCTATTGCCTTCATCGTCTGGGGTTTTTACGGCAGGGATTCGCTCGCGACCACGTCGCAGTCGGCGCTGGACTGGGTCATGGAAAATACCGGCTGGCTGTTCGTCGTGCTGGCTTCCTTCTTCGTGGTCTATGTCCTCTGGCTCGCGCTGGGACGATTCGCTCATATTCCCCTCGGCAAGGATGACGAGGAACCGGAGTTCTCAACGGCGTCCTGGATCTCCATGATGTTTGCCTCCGGCATGGGCATCGGCCTGATGTTCTACGGCGTTGCCGAACCGATGTTCCACTATGTCTCTCCTCCGCCGGGCACCGTTGACGGCCAGACCCCGGAGGCGCTCCGGACGGCTATGGCCACCTCGGTCTTCCACTGGGGACTGCATCCTTGGGCCATGTATGCCATCGTCGGCATCGCCATGGCCTACGGCAGCTACCGCCTGGGCCGCAAGCAGCTCATTTCCTCCGCCTTTACCTCCCTCTTCGGCAGGGCACGCGTGGACGGCCCGCTGGGCAAGGTCCTGAACATTTTCGCCATTTTCGCGACACTGTTCGGCACGGCTGCTTCCCTGGGCCTGGGCGCCCTGCAGATCGGCAGCGGCCTGGAATCAACGGGCGCGATCGGCACTGTCGGCACCAGCATCCTGGTGGGCATCGTTGCCGTCCTCACCGCCTGCTTTGTCGCCTCGGCCATGTCCGGGATTTCCCGCGGTATCCAGTGGCTCTCCAACATCAACATGGGCCTGGCCATGCTGCTGGCGATCATCGTCTTTATCGCCGGCCCCACCCTGTTTATCCTCAACGTCATCCCCTCCGCTATCGCGGACTATGCGGGCAACATGGCTGAGATGGCGTCACGAACGGAGGCCGTCGGCGACGAGGGCATGCGCGAATGGCTCTCCGGCTGGACCATCTTCTACTGGGCCTGGTGGCTCTCCTGGACGCCGTTTGTCGGCATGTTTATCGCCCGGATCAGCCGCGGCCGCACCATCCGCCAGTTCGTCACCGGAGTCCTGCTGGTCCCCTTCACGGTCACCATTCTCTGGTTCTCGATCTTCGGCGGCGCCGCCATCGGAACAACGAAAAGCGCCGCCCCGGGTGAAGCTGATTCACTGGTGGCTGCCGCAGGATCCGATGCAGCACTCTTTGAGCTCTTCGCCCTGCTGCCCATGCCCAACCTGATAGCAGCTGCGGTCGGTGTCCTGGCGATGGTCCTGATCGGCATCTTCTTTGTCACGGGCGCCGATTCGGCCTCCATCGTGATGGCTTCGCTGAGCTCCAACGGCTCCGAGAAGCCGGCACGCACCGTCGTCATCTTCTGGGGTGTCCTGACGGGCGCCGTGGCAGCAGTGATGCTCCTGGCCGGCGGCGACGATCCCTCGGCCGCCCTGGGCGCGCTGCAGCGGATCACCATCGTGGCGGCCCTGCCGTTTGCCATCGTGATGCTCCTGATGACGGTAGCCCTGGCCAAGGACCTGGCCCGCGATCCGATGGCCCTGCGCCGGCAGCTGACCAAGTCAGTGGTGGAGCGTGCCATCGCCACGGGCGTGGACGAGCACGGCGGGTCGACCTTCGACCTCGCCACGCAGGAACACGACACCACCGCACACGACGTCATCACTCCCGCTCCGGTTCCGGCACGTCCGTCACCGTCTGCAGGAGCTGCGGATGACGGCCAGCTGCGTCCGCGCGGCTAACCTCCGCCGCTGTAAACCCAGCTCTAACACCAGGGACCTGCCACCGATATCCGGTGGCAGGTCCCTGGTGTTATGTGGAAGGGGCCATTGGCAGCAACCAGGCCCTCCGCTCGCTCCAACCTCAGCGGCTAGTTGGACCCCGCGGCCTTCAGCTCGGCTTCCAGCTGTTCAAGGGACTTGCCCTGTGTTTCCGGCATGAAACGACGCACAAACAGGATTGCGCACAGGCCCAGCGCCACGAAGATGAAGAAGGTGCTGGAGATTCCCAGCCCCGCCATCAGCATCGGGAACGAGAAGCCGACGGCGAAGTTGGCCATCCACTGCACAAACACGGACAGTCCCATCCCCAGTCCTCGGACCCGCAGCGGGAAGATCTCTGCGATCATCAGCCAGGTGACCGGTGAAATGGAGCCCTGCTGGAAGGCCAGGAACAGGACGGTCAGGGACAACACCACAAAGCCGCGGGCAGTGCCTTCAGCCATGGTCAGCGAGGCAACACCGATCAGCAGCAGCGTCGAGGACGTTCCGATCAGGCCGGTGATGAGCATCGGCCGGCGGCCCACTTTTCCCAGCAGCCAGATACCCAGAATCGCAGCGGCAACCGACACGACTCCGTTGGCGATGTTGGCGGTCAGCGCGGCCTCGGTGCCGAAACCGGCGTCGGCCAGGATTTGCGTGCCGTAGTAGACAATCGCGTTCACGCCGGTGATCTGCTGGACCACGGACATCCCCATGCCAATCAGCAGCACCCGGAACAGCCAAGGCTCCGCAAAGTCCTTCAGCGAGCCGCGGCGGGTGGTTTCGTGGCTCGCCAGCGCCCGCACGTCGTCGTACTCGGTTTGGGCGTCCTCGGAGCTGCGGATCTTCTGCAGCACCGCCATCATCTGCGGATAGCGGCCCTGCGCGGCGAGCCAGCGCGGGCTCTCGGGCACAAATTTCATGCCGATCCACAGGGCAATGGCCGGCAGTGAAGCCACTGCCAGCATCCAGCGCCAGACGTGGTTCTCCTCGCCCCACACGTTGCCGATGACGGCATTGGTGGTGAAGGCCGCCAGCTGGCCGGTGACGATCATCAGCTGGTCCCGGGTCACCATCTGCCCGCGCCGGGCGGCCGGGGCGATTTCGGAGAGAAACATGGGCACGACGGCGGATGCCCCTCCCACGGCGAGTCCCAGGACCACGCGGGCAGCGACCATCAGCCCCACGGAGGGGGCCACTGCGGTGCCAAGCGCTCCGGCGAGGAAGACCATGGCCAGCATCATCAGGAGCCGGCGGCGCCCGAAGCGGTCGGCGAGCTGGCCGGCGATGACGGCGCCGAAGGCTGCACCGAACAGCAGGCTTGATGTGATGAGGCCTTCGGTGAACGGGGTGAGTCCCAGGTCCGTCTGCATGAAGGGCAGCGCCCCGTTGATGACTCCGGTGTCATAACCAAACAGGAACCCGCCCAGGGTTGCGATCCAGGAGGCGCGGCCCAGCGCGCCGCGGTGGCGGCTGCTTCCCTGCTGTGCAGCCGCTCCGGGGGAAAGAAGTGTGGACATCAGGTGTCTTTCTGCTTATATCCAAGCGCACAAAACCCCCGTCGGACGGAGAAACTCCGGCCGACGGGGGTCTGCGTGCGTGTACTAGAGCGCTGCGAAAACTTCGCGCAGCAGCGTGGCGGTCTCGGACGGCGTCTTGCCGACCTTCACGCCGGCGGCCTCAAGGGCTTCCTTCTTGGCCTGGGCGGTTCCTGCGGAACCGGAGACGATGGCGCCTGCGTGGCCCATGGTCTTGCCTTCGGGAGCCGTGAAGCCCGCCACGTAGCCGACAACCGGCTTGGTGACGTTGGCCTTGATGAACTCGGCGGCACGCTCTTCGGCGTCTCCGCCGATTTCGCCGATCATGACGATGGCCTTGGTCTCGGGGTCAGCTTCGAAGGCCGCGAGGGCATCGATGTGCGTGGTGCCGATGACGGGGTCGCCGCCAATGCCGATGGCGGTGGAGAAGCCAAGGTCGCGCAGTTCGTACATCATCTGGTAGGTCAGGGTGCCGGACTTGGAAACCAAGCCGATCGGGCCCTTGGAGGTGATGTTGTTCGGGGTGATCCCGACCAGTGCCTCGCCCGGCGTGATGATGCCCGGGCAGTTCGGGCCGATGATGCGGGTGACCTGGTTGCCGTTCTCGTCCACCTTGGACTGGGCATGTGCCCAGAACTCGGCGGAATCCTGCACGGGAACGCCTTCGGTGATGACGACGACGAGGCCGATGCCGGCGTCGATCGCTTCCATGACGGCGTCCTTGGTGAAGGCCGGCGGCACGAAGACGATGGAAACATCGGCGTTGGTCTTGTCCATGGCTTCGGTGACGGTGCCGAAGACGGGCAGTTCGACGTCGCCGTGGGTGACCGTGGTACCGGCCTTGCGGGCGTTAACGCCGCCGACAACCTGGGTTCCGGCCTTGAGCATCAGGGCGGTGTGTTTGGTTCCTTCGCCGCCGGTGATGCCCTGAACGATGACCTTGGAGTCCTTGTTCAAAAAGATAGACATAAGGGGATTCTCTTTCTAAAGGTTCGACAGGCTCTGGGTCAGCGAGCGGCGTAAGCGAGCTCGGCAGCCTTGTCGGCGCCTTCGTCCATGGTGGTGGCCAGCGTGACCAGCGGGTGGTTGGCGTCAGCAAGAATGCGGCGGCCTTCTTCGACGTTGTTGCCGTCCAGACGGACGACCAGCGGCTTGTTGGCTTCGTCGCCGAGGATTTCCAGGGCCTTGACGATGCCGTTGGCTACTGCGTCACAGGCAGTGATGCCGCCGAAAACGTTCACGAACACGGACTTGACCTGCTCATCGTTGAGGATGACGTCCAGTCCGGCGGCCATGACGGAAGCGGAAGCCCCGCCGCCGATGTCGAGGAAGTTTGCCGGCTTTACATTGCCGTGCTTCTCGCCGGCGTAGGCGACGACGTCGAGCGTGGACATGACCAGACCCGCACCGTTGCCGATGATGCCTACCTGGCCGTCAAGCTTGACGTAGTTGAGGTCGTTGGCCTTGGCCTTGGCCTCCAGCGGGTCGGCAGCGTCCTTGTCTTCCAGTTCGGCGTGGCCGGGCTGGCGGAAGTCTGCGTTTTCGTCCAGGGAAACCTTGCCGTCGAGGGCCAGGATTTCACCGTTGCCGGTCTTGACCAGCGGGTTGACCTCAACGAGGGTGGCGTCTTCCTTGACGAAGACGTCCCACAGCTTGAGGATCGCGTTGATGACGCCTTCGCGCAGCTCGGGAGCAAACCCTGCGGCGTCAACGATTTCTTCGGCCTTGGCCTGATCGATGCCGACGGCGGGATCAACGGCAACGCGTGCCAGGGCATCGGGACGCTCAACAGCGAGGACCTCGATTTCCATGCCGCCTTCCACCGAGCACATGGCCAGGTAGTTGCGGTTGGCACGGTCCAGAAGAACGGAGAAGTAGAACTCCTCGGCAATGTCGGCGCCCTGGGCAATCATCACGGTGTTGACGGTATGGCCCTTGATGTCCATGCCGAGGATGTCGGAAGCGTAGGAGAACGCCTCGTCAGCGGTCTTCGCGACCTTGACGCCGCCGGCCTTGCCTCGGCCACCGACCTTGACCTGTGCTTTGACGACAACTACGCCGCCAATCTTCTCGGCTGCAGCTTTGGCTTCTTCAGGAGTGTGCGCCACGATTCCGGCAAGCACGGGTACACCGTGCGCCTCAAACATATCGCGCGCCTGATATTCAAACAGGTCCACGGGCTAGTGTCCTTCTACGTCGAAGTAGGTTTACATTCGATCAGATGATCGCCGAAGCAGATGCGTCGTGCCGGTCTGCCCCACTGGAACTTTAGTCGCTCGGCGTCCAACGCCGTCCCCAGACTACCTCTTTAGTGATTAAGCGCACAGTTCTATGGTTTGTAGAAATTGCGGAGCGTGGGTTATGAGCGGCGGGTCCTGACCGGCAGTCAGGACTCCTTGGTCAGGGGTGCGTAACGCAGCAGGAGGCGCTTTTCACCGACGTCGAACTTCACTTTCGCCACCGTTTTGTCACCCGTTCCCTCGACGGCCAGCACGGTCCCGTGGCCGAAGGTCGTGTGATTGACTTTGTCCCCCACGCCCACTGAAATGACTTCTTTCTGGGGCTGCACCCGGCCGATGGCCTTGGAAACGGGTGCGGCGGAAATGCTCCCGCCGGTGCCCGGGCCCGACGCCGAACCGGCACCCCAGGAGGAGCCGCCGTAGCGGCTGGAGCCGGACCCTGTGCTGCCGCCCCAGGTGGGGCGGTCCATGCCCTCGCGCTTCCAGTCGATCAGTTCCCCCGGGATTTCCCCCACAAACTGGCTGGCCGGGTTGTACTGGCTCTGCCCCCACATGCTGCGCACTTCCGAACGCGTGATGTAGAGCCGCTTCCGTGCACGAGTCAGGCCCACGTAGGCGAGACGGCGTTCCTCGGCCAGTTCCGCCGGATCCGTGGCGGACCGCTGGTGCGGGAACAGCCCCTGCTCCATGCCGGTCAGGAACACCACCGGGAACTCCAGGCCCTTGGCTGTGTGCAGGGTCATCAGGGTGACCACGCCCTGGCGGCGGGACTCCTCAACGGCGGCGGCCACCTCCTCGGCGGATCCTTCCGGGGCATCCGGAATGGAATCGGCGTCGGCCACGAGGGAGACCTGTTCCAGGAACTCCCCCAGGGATCCCTCGGGGTTCTCTTTTTCGTATTCGCGGACCACCGCGACGAGTTCGGCGAGGTTCTCCACCCGCGACTCGTCCTGCGGATCCGCGGAGGACCGCAGCTGGGCCAGGTATCCGGTCTGTTCCAGCACCGCTTCCAGGGCAGCGGAGGCGCCGGAGCCGTTGGCGACTTCAGCGAGATCGTCAATGAGCTTGACGAACCCGTTCACTGCATTCAGTGAACGCGTGGCCAGTCCCGGCGCCTCTGCTGCCCGGCGGAGGGCAGCCATGAAGGAGATCCGTTCCCGTTCGGCCAGGGCGGCGACGGAGTATTCCGCCCGGTCCCCGATGCCGCGCTTGGGTTCGTTCAGGATCCGGCGCAGGTTCACGACGTCGTCGGAGTTCACCAACACCCGCAGGTAGGCGAGCGCGTCCTTGATTTCCTTGCGCTCGTAGAACCGGGTGCCGCCCACGACCTTGTAGGGCAGCCCCACCCGGACCAGGACGTCTTCGAGGGAGCGGGACTGGGCGTTGGTGCGGTAGAACACTGCCACGTCCCCGGGGCGCAGGTTTTCCTCATCCTGCAGCCGGTCGATCTCCTCGGCAATGAACCGTGCTTCCTCATGCTCGTTTTCGCCAACGTAGCCAACGATCTTCTCGCCGCTGCCCTCGGCCGTCCACAGGCGTTTCTCGGGCCGGTTGGGGTTGCGCGAAATGACCGCGTTGGCCGCGTTCAGGATGTTCTGGGTGGAACGGTAGTTCTGCTCCAGCAGGATGGTCCTGGCGGAGGGATAGTCCTTTTCGAAATCCACGATGTTGCGGACGTCGGCGCCGCGGAAGGCGTAGATGGACTGATCGGAGTCGCCCACCACCGTCAGCTCCGCCGGCGGAATGTCCAGTGTGTTGCCTTCCCCGGGGACGCCCACCAGTTCACGCACCAGGGCGTACTGGGCGTGGTTGGTGTCCTGGTACTCATCCACCAAAATGTGGCGGAAGCGGCGACGGTAGTACTCGGCCACTCCCGGGAAGGCGCGGAACATGTACACCGTCTGCGCAATCAAATCGTCAAAGTCCATTGCGTTGGCAGAGCGCATGCGCTCCGTGTAGCCCTTGTACACCTCGGCCACGGCCTGCTCGAACGGGTCGGCGTAATTGGCGGAAGCGGCAAATGACTCGTCGTCGATCAGTTCGTTCTTCAACGCCGAGATCTTATGCATGATCATTTTGGGCGTGAACCGTTTGGGATCAAGATCCAGGCCCTTGGCCACCAGCGTGATCAGGCGCAGCGAATCAGCGGAGTCGTAGATCGAGAAGTTGGAATTCATCCCCACCGATTTGGCCTCGCGCCGCAGGATACGCACGCAGGAGGAGTGGAAGGTGGAAATCCACATGGTCTTCGCGACCCCGCCCACCAGGGCCTCGATCCGTTCCCGCATTTCGGCGGCGGCCTTGTTCGTGAAAGTAATCGCCAGGATCTGGCCCGGATTGGAGCGCCCGGTCGCCATCAGGTACGCGATCCGGTGACTGAGAACCCGGGTTTTTCCGGATCCGGCACCGGCTACGATCAGCAGCGGCGAACCGCCGTGCTTGACGGCTTCTTCCTGCTGCGGATTCAAGCCCTGGAGCAGATCCGCCGCCCGTTGTTCGTCCACGCGGGACGCCCTCGGGCGCTCCCCGGAAGTCTGGGCGGGCTCCGCATCAACAGGCTCAGCCTGGGCAGCAGCGCCCCGGGCAGTGTCAGTTTTGGCGGCTGAAAAGTACGGATCAAAAAGATAGTCCATGGTGCTCTTAAGTCTAGGTGCTGCCGCTGACCTTTTCCGGCCGGTCCACACCCCGGACCGGACCCGGGCCGGACAGGGCTGGACGGAGGCCCTGCCGCCGGACTGCGGCCCGGACTAGACGGAGGCCAGGGCGCCGCTGATTTCGCGGACAGCGGAGGCAGTCCCGGCAATGTGCCAGCGGAAGCCCTGCACCGTGGTGACCGCAGTACTGCCGCCGGCTGCACGCACGATCGCCTTGCCCGGAAGCCAGTCCCATTCCGGGCAGCTGTGCTGGAACCAGGCCCCCAGCCGCCCGGAAGCGACACCGCCAAGATCGCAGGAGCCCGAGCCCAGCATGCGGATGGTGGCGGTACGCGCGGCGGCGGCGGTCCAGGGGCCCGCCACTTCCGGCCGCAGCAGCCAGGTGGGGTGCAGGTAGGTTCCGGCGCTGAGCCGGTCCAGGGGTGCGTCATCCAGCCGCGGGAGCGGCGAGCCGTTAAGGGTTGCCGGGTGCCCTTCACCGCCCACCCACAGCCGGTCTTCCTGCGGTTGGTAGATGGCTCCCAGCAGCACCTCGGGGTCCCCGTCCAGGGATTCGGGTTCGTCGGCTTTCAGGGCTATGGCCGAACACCAGTAGGTGGAGCCTGCGAAGAAGTTGTAGGTGCCGTCCACCGGGTCGATGACCCAGGACCGCCCGGAGGTGCCCGTCACGCTGGCACCCTCCTCGCCCACGATCCCGTCGTCGGGACGCAGCCTGCGGAGCCTGTCCACCACCAGCTTCTCGGCGGCATGGTCAGCGGCGGTCACGACGTCGGACACGGTTGTCTTGGCCGTGGCGGTCAAACCCTGCGAGCGCATGCGCAGGGCCAGCGCACCGGCGTCGCGCACCAGCTCTGCGGCAAGGGTGAAATCGTCAGTTGCTGCATGAACACTCATGCAGCAACCCTATCGGGCGAACGTTGCCACAGGGGAAGCACCCCGCTCCAAACTTGCCGATGCGTACGGCGATACTCTTAGGTATGGGAAAAACTCCGGCACAGCGGGCGGCAAAGCACGGCGAGAAGGCTGCTCTGCCCCCTCATCTAGCGAACCAGTCCATGCCGCGCTCACCGCAGCAGGCCAAAAGCAACGCGAACCTGATCCTGATAGCGGCGGTCGCCACGACGCTGTTCATGTTCTTCTACCTGCACCTGATGGTGCTGAATCAAATGACCCAGCTTGCGGACGGCATGTCCATGCCGGATTCGCTGGTGGGCGGTTACAGCATGGAGTACCTGAACGATCTGCGCTCGGTCATGGACGAGGATGCGCTGGGCCAGCTCAGTTACGTGCACAAGACCGCCGGAACCATATTTCCGCTCATGTTCGGGTTCACGTGGCTGCTGATCATCGGGTTGAATGCCCGCGGCCGGTTGAAGCGCTGGGTGTTGTGGGCCGCGCCGATCCTCTTCGTGATCGTTGATCTGTGGGAGAACGTCGTTATTGATGCAGCCCTGGGTTCGGAGACGTTGGCCAGCGGCGATGCTGCCCTCGCCAGCGCCCTGACCATAGCCCGCTGGGTGCTTTTCGCCCTAAGCCTGCTGGCCTCGGCCGTTGCAGTGTTCGGCAAACGCGGACCGCAGGCTCCTTAACACGTTTCCCTGCATAGAGCAGGGCCAAAGACGGGCACAACGGAAAGGCCCCGCCGGATCCGGCGGGGCCTTTCGTTTGTTCGGTGTGAAACTCGGTTAGCGAGCCGTCCTTGTACGGCTAGCGCACGTTGGCGCGGTGCGCGCCCACCGGTGCGCTCTCAAGGTTCGGACCCGAGTCATTCCCCGGCTGTGCCTCGTGCCGGCCTCCGGTTCCGGACTGGCCGGCCGGCTTTGACGGCCACCAGAACTTCTCGCCGAGGGTGAAGGCCAGCGCGGGAACAATGACCGTTCGAACCACCAGGGTGTCCAGCAGGACACCGATGGCCACGGTGATGCCCACCTGGGTCAGGGTCACCAGCGGCAGCACGCCGAGGACGGCGAACACTGCTGCCAGCAGGATGCCGGCGCTGGTGATCACGCCGCCGGTGGAGCGCAGGGCGCTGAGCATGCCCTGCTTGGTGCCCATGGTCATGGCGTTCTCCCGGGCCCGGGTGGTGAGGAAGATGTTGTAGTCCACGCCAAGGGCCACCAGGAAGATGAACGAGTACAGCAGCGTGAGCGTATCCAGTGCCGGGAAGCCGAGCACGTTCACAAACAGGAACCAGCTGATGCCGGTGCTCGCAACGAAGGTCAGGAGCACTGAGGCCACCAGCAGCACCGGCGCCACGATGCTGCGCAGCAGCACCAGCAGGACCAGGAACACCAGGATGATCACGGAGGTCACCACCAGGGTGAGGTCGTGCTGGTTGGCGGCGAGCTGGTCCACCCGTTCCGCTGCTTCGCCGCCGACCAGTGCGCCGTACTCCGGGTTCGCGGCCAGATCCGTGCGCAGTTCTTCGATGAAGTCGTTGGACTCGGCGGTGCCCGGTTCATAGGTGTCAATGACGTCAATGCGTGTCAGGCCGTCGTGTTCGGAGGCCGCTTCGGCTCCGGACACGCTCTCCAGGGCCGAAACTTCCTCGATTACGGCATCGGCGCTGTCGGAGTTCACCAGCACGATCACCGGCGAGGAGGATCCTGCGGGGAAACCTTCAGCGAGTGTTTCGGCGGCCGTAACGGCCTGCGGCTTTTCGGTGAACTGCTCGTTTTCGCTCAGGCCGATCTGCACGTTGAACAGCAGTCCGCCGGCGGCCAACAGGACGACGACGGCGGCACCGGCAATGCGCTTGGGCGCACGGGCCGTAGCCTCGCCGAGCTTGCCCCAGAACTTGCCTTCTCGGGCGGCATCGCCGACCTTCGGCACGAACGGCCAGAAGAGTTTCCGTCCCAGCAGAACCAGGGCCGCGGGCAGGATGAAGAGGGCACTGAGAATGGCCAGGACAATGCCGGTGGCTGCTGAGAAGCCCAGGCCCCGGTAGCTCATGGTGTCGGTGAAGAGCAGCACGAGGAGGGCCAGGATGACGGTACCGCCGGAGGCGATAATGGCTTCCCTGGTCCGGGTCAGCGCCTTGCCCATGGCCGCGTACTTGGACTCGTGGATCCGGAGCTCTTCGCGGTAGCGGGCGATCAGCAGCAGCGCATAGTTGGTGGCGGCACCGAAGACCAGCACACTGGTGATCCCCACCGCCGACGGGTCCACGTCAATGCCGACCACCGGTGCCAGCAGGTCAACGACCTTCAGGGCGGACTGTTCGATGGTTGCCACCACCGCCAGCGGCACAAGCCACAGCCAGGGTGACCGGTATGTAATGAGCAGCAGCAGTGCCACGACGCCGGCGGTGACGGTGAGCAGGATGAAGTTGGCGCCGGAGAATACCCCGGCGAGGTCCGCGGTGAACGCCGCTCCGCCGGTCAGCTGCGCGGTCAGCCCTGCGGGCGCCGCCTCGGAGATTCCCTCGCGGAGGCTTTCCACCTCTGCCGAGACGGCATCGCCGTCGTCGGCTGCCGCCTGCAGCGTGACTGGAACCAACGCGACGAGCTTGTTCTCGGACACAATCGGACGCACCTGCGGCGGGGGCCCCACGGCCCCGAGCTCGGTGGCTGCCGCGTTGATGTCCGCGATCGCGGCCTGATCGGCGTCGGTCATGGCCTCGCCGTCTTCCCGGGATACGACGATCAGTGCCGTCGATTCCTGGGCGTCGGGGAATTCTTCCAGGAGTTCATTGACCTGGGTCGTTTGATATTCCTCGTCGAGCCCGCCCACCGTGGACGCCTCGTTCTCCTGCGCCGGCAAAGCAAAGAGGCCGATGACGACCGCAAGGCTCAGCAGCAGCGTGATCCAGGCCGTTTTGGCCGATTTCACAATCCCTGCATACATGTCTGCTCCTGGTGCAAAATAAAAGTATCTCCTCGGAAAAGTATCTCACTTATAGAGATACTTCAACATAGAGTTACGATAAGAGGGTGGAACAGAAGGATCTGCGGCGGGACATCGTCAACGCGATCCGCGGCATGGCCCTTGACGGGCAGCGTGTCGCGGATACTTTTGCGCACCGGGAGGGCCTCAACGCCACGGACATGCGCGCACTCACGATGATCATGGAAGCCGAAACGCGACGGGAAGCCCTGACCGCCGGGCAGCTCAGCACCATGCTGGGGACCTCAACGGGAGCGACGACGGCGGTTATTGACCGGCTGGAGCGGATCGGGCACATTCACCGCAACCGCGGCCATGCCGATCGTCGGAAGGTGACCCTGCACTTCGAGCCGCTGGCCATGCAGCTGGCCGCGGCCTACTTCGGGCCTCTCGGAGCGCTGACGGATGAGGTCATGAGCCGATACTCCAGTGAAGAACTCGAAACCGTACGCCGGTTCATGGAGGACATGCGCCAGGCCTACGCCGCGCATCAGGCGGCGCTGACTGCCCCCCGCCCCGCTCCCGGCACAGGTACGGATCAACACGCACCGTAACGGGTGCAGCACGCGGACCGCAGAAACAGGTAAGCTGATAACCGCCTGCCGGCCAGCCCGGCGGCACGCCCTCGTAGCTCAGTAGGATAGAGCGGCCCTCTCCTAAAGGGCAGGTCGTCGGTTCGATTCCGGCCGGGGGCACCACACACGTTTCGGCGGCCCACGTCAGGGCCGCGCACCGCTAACCGTGTACCGCTAACCGCGGACCGCATCCTCGTCCGGGACCGTTTCCACGGCAAACTGCGTGCCGTGCAGCTCCGCATACCGGCCGCCCAGTTCCAGAAGCTCAGCATGGGTTCCCTGCTCGGCGATCCGCCCGCCTTCGATGACCAGGATCTTGTCCGCATTGCGGATCGTCGAAAGCCGGTGGGCAATGACGACGGCCGTCCGGCCTTCCAATGCCTCGCCCAGCGCTGCCTGAACCGCGGCTTCAGAGGTGGAGTCCAGGGCGGCTGTCGCCTCATCCAGGATTACGATGCGCGGCTGGGCCAGCAGCAGGCGGGCAATGGTCATCCGCTGCCGTTCTCCGCCGGACAGCCGGTAGCCCCGCTCCCCCACCATGGTCTCCAGGCCGTCGGGCAGGGACCGGATCAGGTCCTCCAGCCTGGCGCGGCGCAGCGCATCCCAGACCTGTTCCTCGGTGGCTTCGGGATTTGCCAGCAGCAGGTTGGAGCGGATGCTCTCGTGGAACAGGTGCCCGTCCTGGGTCACCATGCCCAGCGCCTGCCGCATTGCGGCGAAGCTGACATCGCGCACGTCGGTGCCGGAAAAGCGCACCGCTCCGGAGTCGACGTCGTACAGCCGGGAGAGCAGCTGGGCAATGGTGGACTTGCCCGCACCGGAGGTGCCCACCAGGGCAACGGTCTGGCCCGGTTCAACCCGGAACGAAATGCCGTGCAGCACTTCCTCGCCGCCGCGCGAGTCCAGCACCGCCACATCCTCCAGCGAGGCCAGCGAAACCTTGTCGGCTGTGGGGTACGCGAACCGGACGTCGTCGAACTCCACCCCCAGCGGACCGTCCGGAACGGGCACCGGATGCTCCTTTTCGCGAATCAGCGGCTTCAGGTCCAGGATCTCGAAGACCCGCTCAAAGCTCACGACTGCGCTCATGATTTCCACGCGGGCGTTCGCCAGCGAGGTCAGCGGCGCGTAAAGCCGGGTCAGCAGAAGCGCCAGGGTGACGACGTCGCCGGTGTTCAGGCTCCCGCTGAGGGCCAGATATCCGCCCAGCCCGTAGACCAGCGCCAGGGCCAGTGCCGAAACCAGCGTCAGTGCCGTGACAAACACGGCCTGCATCATGGCCATCTTGACGCCGATGTCGCGGACCCTGGCGGCACGGACGGCAAACTCCTCCGACTCCTGCTCGGGCCGGCCGAACAGTTTGACCAGGGTCGCCCCCGGCGCAGAGAACCGCTCGGTCATCTGCGTTCCCATCGAGGCATTGTGATTTGCGGCTTCGCGCCGCAGCCCCGCCAGCTTCCCGCCCATGCGGCGGGCCGGAATGAGGAAAACCGGCAGCAGCAGCATGGCCAGCACGGTCACCTGCCAGGACGTATTGAGCATGACGATCAGGGTCAGCACCAGCGCGACGACGTTGCTCACCACACCGGAGAGGGTTCCGCTGAAGGCCTGCTGCGCACCGATGACGTCGTTGTTGAGGCGGCTGACCAGGGCGCCGGTGCGGGTGCGGGTGAAGAACGCGATCGGCATTTTCTGCACGTGGTCAAACACCGCCGTACGCAGGTCCAGGATTACCTGTTCGCCGATCCGGGAGGAGAACCACCGCGTCGCCAGCGACACTCCCGCGTCCGCAACGGCCACTGCGGCAATCAGCAGTGCAAGCCGGATGACCAGGCCGGCAGTCGAGCCTGCAACTATGGCGTTGACGACCTCACCGGCCAGGACCGGGGTGGCCACCGCCAGGAAAGCACCCAGCGTGGACAGCAGCACAAAGCCGATCAGCTGCTTCTTATAAGGAGAGGCGAAAGTGATGATCCGCCGGAGCGTCTCCCGGGAAATCTTGTTGTCGCTGCCCCTGGCTGTGGAGATCTTATGAAGGGAACTCCACGCCGCGCCTTCCATGCTCATGTTGCCGCCTTCGTTGTATGCACTCTTCAGTTTAAGCCTCGGCACCGACACTCCATTCCCGCCGCTCCTGCCGCGGTTTGCGGCGGGGTCTGCGGCCGGGCCTGTGGCAGGTTTGCGGCATCGGCTGCGGGGCCTGCGGCGGACACCGGCCGGACGCGGCGCCGCCCTGCGCCCTTCAACAGCGGACGGCGGATGTGCCGGCCACCACATCCACCGGCGGGTCCGCTGGTACACTTCCATTCGCTGCACCCTCTCCCGGGTTGCCGGCAGACGAGGAAGGCTTCCATGCCCACGGTGCTTCAACCACTGCATGCTGCGTCCAGTGACGCCGACGTGCAGTATGCCGTGGTGGGGGTGCGCACCGGGGAATTGAGGGCCGCCGCCGACACCGTGCTGCGCGCGGCAGGCCTGCAAACGCTGCACGTCGACGGCGATTCGGCGGCCATACGGGCGATGCGGGACCACGACGTCGTTCTGGGCGTGGTGGATTCGGCGATGCTGCGCACCGCACTGCCGGACCAGCTCCGCCGCCTTCGGCAGGAGCCTTCCGTCGCCGGCCTCCCGGTCATTCTGTTGTCCGGTGCCCAGGACCTGGACATTGAGGCGATGGTCCGTTTCGGCATTACCGACTTCGTTGCCGGCCAGGTGCAGGAAACTGATCTGGCCGCGCGGGTGGCGCTGGTCCTCGCCCGCAGCCGCGCCACCAGGCGGCGCAAGGTGGCGGCCGCCCGACTGCGGGACGACACCCGTGCCATCTCTGCTGCACTGCGCGGCACCAATGACCCGGAACGCATGGCTGCCCTCGTTGTGCGCGGCCTCGGCCGCACCTTCCACGCCTGCCACGTCCGGCTGGAAACGTTCGCCGGGGAGCGGGTTCCCCAGCTGTCTGCCGCCTGGAACCGGGCCCGTCCGGCGGAGGACCTTCTGCCGGTTCCTCCGGAGGAAGCCCTCCACCTGTGCGCATCGCTCTGGGAGCGGGAGACCGTCCTGGTGGTGGAGGACCACCACAGGCCCGACGATCCGGACAGCAGGGTCCTGACGGTTGCTGCCCCGGCACCGCTAACCACCTCCGTATTCGCACCGCTGGCCCACGGCGACCAGGTGCTCGGCTATATCTGGATCGCGGGAACAACAGGCGCGCGGCACTGGAGCAGGACTGAGCTGTCCCTGATCCAGCATGTCTGCGGAAACCTTGCCCACGGGTTGGTGCAGGGACACCTCATTACGGCGCAGCGGGAGGTGCTGTCCCGGTTACGGGAGCTGGACCAGGCGAAAACCGATTTTGTGGCCACGGTGTACCATGAGCTGCGGACGCCGCTGACCTCTATCACCGGCTACCTTGAGCTGATCCTTGACGGTTCCGCCGGGGAGGTTCCCCCGCACATGGTCGAGATGCTGGACATCGTGGGACGCAACGCAGCGCGGCTGAACCAGCTCATATCGGACTTGCTGACGATCTCCCGAAGCGACGCGCGTGCCAGTCGTGCCGTCGAAGAAATCGATGTGGCCGCTTTGCTGGGAGCGGTGGCAGCGGCTCTGGCGCCGGCCGCGGCAGCGAACGAGATCACGCTCGCACTGGGGCCGGTGACGGTGCCGCTCCTCGTCGAGGGGGACAAGGCTCAGCTGGAACAGGTCTTCACGAACCTGATTTCCAACGCAGTAAAGTTCACTCCCCCGGGCGGAACCGTGGATGTGCTCGCTGACGCGGTCAGCACGGATTCCGGACCGCAAATCCGGGTCAAGATAGCGGACACCGGCATCGGAATTCCGGAGGCGGACATTCCGAAGCTGTTCCGGCGGTTCTTCCGGGCCTCCAATGCCACGGCTGCCGCGATTCCCGGCACCGGCCTCGGACTGGCGATCGTACAGGACATCGTTCTTCAGCACGGCGGAGAACTGGACATCAATTCCGTTATGGGCCGGGGCACCACGGTCACGGTGCAGGTTCCGGCACAGCGCTAGCAGGGCTTGGGCTGCAGGCGGCTCAGACGGAAATCCGTTCCGGAAACGCATAACAGTTCAGCGAGGATCCGCGGCTGAAGCCCACCAGTGTCATTCCGGCGTCCGCCGCCAGCTCCACTGACAACGACGACGGCGCGCTGACCGCGGCCAGCACGGGAATGCCGGCAAGCTGGGCCTTTTGCACCAGCTCGAAGGACGCACGCCCGGAGACCTGCAGGACCGTTCCGCGCAGCGGCAGCATCCCGGCGCGCAGGGCCCAGCCCACCACTTTGTCCACGGCATTGTGGCGTCCGACGTCTTCCCGCAGGCACAGCAGCTCCCCGTCGGCACTGAACAGCCCCGCCGCATGGACACCGCCTGTGCGGTCAAACACCGTCTGCTTCCGGCGCAGTTTCTCCGGGAGTCCCGCCAGCACCGAAAGGGGGACCCGCACGTCGTCCTCCCCCAGGGAGAAGTGTGATGACTTGCGCACCGCTTCAATGGACGCCGTGCCGCAGATGCCGCAGGAGCTGGACGTGTAGACGTGCCGTTCCATGGATGTGTCCGGAGGCGCCGTTCCCGGCCGCAGCTGCACGTCCACCACGTTGAAGGTCTGCTGTCCGGACTCGTCGACGCCTGCACAGTAGCGCAGGCTGATCAGCTGTCCCGGGTCCCAGATGATGCCTTCCGAGACGAGGAACCCGGCGACGAGGTCAAAATCGTCACCGGGTGTCCTCATGGTGACAGTAAAGGAGCGGCCGCCGACACGGATCTCCAAAGGCTCCTCGCCTGCCAGCACGTCTTCGCGCTTGGTGACTGTTCCGTCCGTGCGGAACTTCGTGATGTGCGCGCGCCGGGTAACCCGTCCCATTCCGTCTCCTTAGCCGCCGTCCCTCTTGTGCCCCTGGCCCCATTTAAACCCCCTGGCCCCATTTAAACTCAGTGCTCGGGCCTGCACCATCCCCGGTGATTGCTTAGTGTGCCGGAGGTTCGTTGACGGTCCAGGGCAGCGGCAACGCAGTGACTGCCTCGTCCTTGGTGCACCCGGCGTCGGGTACCACCATGATCGCATCGGCATCAGCAATGCCGCGCAGCATTCCTGACCGGAAATAGGGTGAGGGCAGCGCCCGCCCGTTTTCAATCCGGCAGGGCACCAGACGGGTCCGTCCCGGCAGCGGCTCAATGTCTACGCCCGCCAGGACGTGCCGTTCCGGCGACAGGGGCGCACCCCGCAGCCCGTCCAGAAGCGGTGACAGCACAGTGAACACCGCCATCATTGCGGCGAGCGGATTTCCGGGCAGGGCTACGAGCAGCCGTCCGTCCGGAAGCCGCGCCAGCATGGTGGGATGGCCCGGGCGCATGGCGATGCCGTTGATCAGCATTTCCGCGTCCATGTCCTCCAGTGCCTGCCGGAGGTGGTCCGCCTCGGACCTGCCGGTGCCGCCTGTGGTGATGAGGACGTCGCCGGAGGACATGGCGATGGACGTTTCATCCGTGGCATCGGTGCTCAGGGCGGCCACCACGTCCTCGTAGCGGTCGGACAGGCGCCTGACGACGTCCATCCGGCCGCCCAGCATCGTGACCAGCTGCGGCAGCTGCGGCCCGAAAGTATCCCTGACCTGGCCGGATTCCGGGATACCGTACTCAATGACCTCATCACCGGTGAGCAAAAGCGACACGCGCGGCGCACGGAGCACCGGCAGGGTGTCGTGCCCGCACACTGCGGCCAGGGCGATGTGCGCAGGATTCAGCAGTGTGCCGCGCCTGATCGTCACTTCCCCGGCTGCTGCCTCTTCCCCGGCGGGACGGATGTGTTCGCCGGTCCGGGGCTCATCGCTGCGGGCAGATTCGCTGAGGGACAGCACCGGGCTGTCTCCTCCGGAGAGGATCCCGCTTTCCGAGCGCAGCACGCTGTGCGCTCCGGCGGGAATCACGCCGCCGGTCAGGATGGCGACGGCCTGACCCGGCTGCAGCGGCCGGCGTCCGGACTCCTTGTGGATCTGCCACCGTTCCGTCTTGGGTTCCTGATGCGTCACCAGCCGCCACGGCGGGGCACCGGCCACGGCCCAGCCGTCCATCGCGGACGAGGCATAGTGCGGGACCGGCTGCAGGGCGGTGATGTCCTCGGCCAGCACCTGTCCCAGTGCTTCGGCCAGGGGAACAGTTTCATAGGGCAGCGGCCGGCCCGCCGAGAAAGCCAGGCTGCGCGCCTGTGCCCAGGGCGAGTTGGGCTGCAGCGGAAGTATCACGGGAGTGGAATTGTCAGTTGTCATTGAAGTCTCCGGTTTCGCCGTAGTTCTTGCATTCGCGTGCCGCCACGCGCATTGCTGCGCCCATGGCGACGGCGTCGTCTGCCTGTCCGCTGCCCGCCGCCAATCCTGCCGCGAACCCGGCCACAAAGGTAGTCAGCGGAGCAGCGGGACGGACCACCGAGTGCGCGGCGGCGGATGCCAACTGCAGCACTGCGTCGACGTCCACCGCGGTTCCTTCCAGCTCCAAGGCGGTCAGCAACCGGCCGCACCACGCTTCGAGTTGTTCTTCCTGGCTTGCCATTTCCTGCTCCTTAAGCTGGCCTTCTCCCACACGCCGGGCCTTAGATGTCTGCGGGGCGGCCGGTTTCCACCGACCATCGCCGGGCGTCCTCCCACGTGTCGATATCAGCCGTGCTGTGGGCGGGCACCGCAACGTCCCTCCTCTGCACCCTAGCAAGGAGCCTCTTCATCGAGAGATTTTCCAGCCCGCCAGGCCTGTCGTGCTGCCGTACCGCCGCACCCAAATCAGCGGTCAGATACAGTGCGGCCAACGGCTGCGCCCGGCCGGATTCGTCAACCGCCATCAGTGACCGGGGTTGCTCTCCCTCCATTGCGCAGCCCTGGGAATCGGCGGCCGCGGCAGCCAGCAGCGTACCGACAGCGGCACCGATAAACGGCATGTCGCAGGCAAGAACCAGTGTCCAGCCCGGCGGCGGCCTGCCGATGCGGGCATCAAGCGCCGACAGCGCAGTCGAGGCTGCTGCCACCGCTGCCGCCGGCCCGGAGAACGGCGGGTCCTCCCGCACCAGCAGGGCGTCCGCACCGGCGCCGGCGACAGCCGCGGACAGGCTCTCGGGACCGGCGACGGCTACCGCTGAAGCCGCAGCCGCAGCATCCAGGGCAACGCCCAACAAGGTACGGCCGGACACCTGCAGCAGCGCTTTGGGCGTCCCGTCCAGCCGCGAAGACCTTCCGCCGGCCAGGATAATGGCGTTGAAGCAGGGCAATTCCCCGTTGACGTCAGGCATCAGGCTGCTGTGCCGGCGTCCAGGAACTGGTTCCACTGCGGCGCCGGACGTTCAAGTTCACGGATTTGCCATCTCGCGCCCCGCGGAGGCTGGGGGCGGAACCTCAGCTGCCATCCCATCTGGCTGAGTGTCCGGTCGCCCTTGGCATTGTTGCAGCGCAGGCAGCAGGCGACCATGTTCTCCCAGCTGTCCCCTCCCCCTCGTGACTTGGGCAGGACATGGTCCACTGTCGAGGCGGCTTTCCCGCAGTAGGCGCACTGGTGACCGTCGCGTCGCAGGACCCCGCGCCGGGTTGCCGCCGTGCCTTCCCGATACGGGATCTTCACATACCGGTGCAGCAGGATCACGGAGGGCCGGGGAAGGATTTCGGTGGGGCCCACCACCGGGTCGCCGCTCTCCGCGACAACGCTGGCTTTGCCGGAAAGCACCAGCACCAGTGCCCGGCGGAAGCTCACTACCGCCAGCGGCTCGTAGCCGGCATTCAAAACGAGAGTGCGCATGCAATTCCTCTTCGCATGCCGGTCCGTCGGCGGAGCAGTCCACCGACGGAGGAGGACGATACTTCGGATGATATGGAAAAGAGTATGCCCCGATCCGGGTCTTGGCCATTTCCCGCGGCAGTACGGGGCTTAAACGGCTCAAGGGCCCTCCCCGAAGGAAGAACCCTTGACGGCCGGTGATGGAACCGGCGGTACAGCTGGTGGCGGAGTGCCTATCCGACCCGGATGTATACGCCTCCGGAGCCCAGCTCGGCCGGTGCTACGACAGTCGAATTGCCGTTGAAACCACCGTGGATCGCCTGGCCGTTACCGATGTAGACAGCGATGTGGGCCATGCCCATGCCTCCGTCGGCGTAGTAGATCAGGTCGCCCGGGACGGCCTGAGAAGCGCTCACGGTGCTGCCCAGGGACAGGTAGCCTGCAGGCCAGTCGTGGAAGCTGATGCCGGCTGCAGCAAGCGAGTTTGTCGCCAGCATGGTGCAGTCCTGCGAGACGCCAAGCTGCGCGTAGGCCGCTGCGGCAATGATCGCAGCCGTCCCCGAGGAGGCGGCGGGGGCTTCCTGAGCAGCAGCGCCGGATGCGGCGGGTGCCACAGCGGCTTCCGTCGATTCCAGTGCCGGGGCTGCGGTCTGCTGTGTTGCTGCGTCCAGCTCTGCGCCGCTCTGTGCCTGCACTGCAATTTCCGGCTGCGGTGCAGCAACAGGTGCCTGGATAACGCCGGCCGCTGCGGGGCGGTCGAAGTTCACCGTGGCGGTGTGGGGCACCGTCAGCGGCGCGGCAGCAGTCAGATCGAGGGTGCTGGTCTGGACGTCGCGAGCCAGTTCGGATCCGGAGGCGTTAGCCGCGACGCCGGTGCTCAGGACAAGTCCTGATGCGGCGACAACGACAGCTGCCTGGCGTCCTACGGTTCCGGCGTTGGCGGTTACGGCCTGGGCCAGCGCCGTCAGCGGTGCGGTGCGTTCTACCGGCGCCCGGTGGCGGGCGCGCTCAAGTGTTGATGACATGTTGGTGCAATCTCCGTTATCTGGCAGCTGCGCTTAGCTGACGCGGACGAAGCTTGCGCCGCCCAGGTAGGAGAGCGGGTGCAGAACGGTGTTCATACCGTTGAAGCCGCCGCTGATGACCTGGCCGTTGCCCACGTAAATGGCTACGTGGCCGGCAGTGATGACGAGGTCGCCGGGCTCAGGCGAGCCGACAACGGAGCCGTAGGCGTAGAACTGTGCCGGTGCGAGGTCGCCAACGGACTTGCCGATGGAACGCAGTGCCTTCTCGACCATGGCGGTGCAGTCCTGGGCGACGCCGATCTGGCCGTAGGCGGAAGCCACGAGGGCTGCGCCAACGCCGCTGGCAGCGGGTGCCGGAGCCGGAGCGGGTGCTGCCGGTGCGGGGGTGTTGGCTGCGGGGGCTGCAGCGGGCGCGGTGTAGGCGTTGCTGCTCACGGCGGCCTGCTGGGTCTGTACGGCAGCAGCCTGCTTGGCCTGCTGGGCCTGAGCGGCAGCCTGCTCCTGGGCAACTGCGGCGGCGGCGGCAGCGGCTTCCTCAGCTGCAACCTGTGCGCGGTAGTCCGCACCGGAAACAGAGGAAACGGACTGAAGCGTTGCCAGTTCGAACGGCGCCTGTGCCGACACCGAAACGGCTCCGGTGGAGGTGACTGCGCTGAGCGGAGTGGCTTCGAGGGCCTGGCGTTCGGTGCTGACGGCTGCCTGGGCGGGCAGGCCCGCTGCGAGGACGAGGCCGGAAGCGGCGACGACGACGGCGGCCTGGCGGCCAATGGATCCAGCGTTGGAGGTAACGGCCCGGGATAGTGCTGAAATCGGGCTCGTCTGAGTGGTGACCGCGCGACGGCGGCCGTGAGCTACTGATGACACAAGTTTGCCTCTCCCAATGCCTACGAGGTGAGCTGTCGGATTCGGATGGGAGTCACCCGGCTGCTGGACCGTAAGGCCCGTGCAACTTAACCCCTAGGGCTTCTTGCGAAACCCGAATGTGGTTCCCCCGCCTCTGCCATGCGATGTAGCGAACGGATCTCAAACAGTGGCAGAGCTCGGCGATCTGTTCGAGAGTGCCCGATCTTTGGCCGATCAGGCACGAGGAAGAGCGTACAACAACATTTGCTTAATGTCACGTTCCGGTCACGGAATGGTTATCCTGCGGTCACAACCAACCGAGCGGATCGACAACTTCCCCGTTAACCATGACCTCGAAGTGCAGATGGCAGCCCGTGGAGGCGCCTGTGGTGCCGCTGGCACCAACCAGGTCTCCGCGTTCCACGCTCGCTCCCACACCCACCGCGAGGTTGGACATGTGGTTGTAGGTGGTCTCCACGCCGTTGCCGTGATCCACGACAATCCGGTTACCGCCCCCGCCGGCGTGCCAGCCGGCGAAGGTAACGGTGCCGGAAGCGGCAGCGGTGACATCCGTGCCGCAGGCTGCTGCGAAGTCCTGGCCGCGGTGCAGCTCCCCGGCGCTGCCGGTGATGGGGCTGACCCGGTAGCCGAAACCGGAGGTTTGAACCAGGTCCGCAGCCAGCGGAGTGGCAAGAGTGCCCTTCGCGGCACCTGCGGCTATCTCCGTGCCCGAGGCCACCACTACTTGGCGCAGCTTCGCATCCGGATCAAACTTGCTGCTCAGCGCAGCGCGCTCGAAGTCAACGCTGGCGTTGGGATCAGCGGAAACCACTACAGCTTCCTCGACGGCGGCAGGCTGCATCTCCTGGACCGGTTCGCTGACGGCTGCGGTGGTGGGAAGGGCCACGGTAAGGATCAGGCCCGATGTTGCTGCGGTGATGGCGACCTTCTGTGCTGCATCACCGATGGAGTTCGATTTGGTTTCAGCCCGGCGGCGGCCTGAGGCCTGTCCGTTCCGGGGACGCGGGGCGGTAGCCGGAGCAGACGCGCGGCGTCTGCCCGGGGCAGCGTGCTTCGACAAGATATACCTCTCTCATATGCCTGCGAAGTTAGCTGTCGGATTCGAGTAGAGAAACTCGGCCCCACACTCGGCACAGTGCGCCTGTAAGCGGCTGTGTGCTGATGCTGGAGGCTTCACCCCAAGGCAGCCTCGGCTGCCAGTTGATGGGTCCTCCGCCCCTGCCTGAACGGTCTGTAGTTCCGGGCCAGTGGCAGGGTTCGGCGGAAGGCCCGGATAACGGTGCTATTTCAACGTCAGTAAGTCACTATAAGGGACGGCGGCCAAAAGAGACCATTCCGTTATCCGGCGGTGGACACAAACACGTGTGAGGCGACCTCTGGAGGAAGCTCCAGGGCTCCTTCGATGCCCGGCACCCGCACCGATATGTAGCCCGCCACCACCTCGGCCGTGAGCTCGGCCCCGGGGCGCAGCCCTGCCTCGTCCAGCTGGGTCAGCAGCTCCGGTTCCACCTGCACCGGCTCGGCCAGCCGGACCAGGGTCAGCTTGGTTCCGGGCTCGGCGGCGGCCACTGCGGCAACGAGGTTTGTAACCCCGTGGTGGAACAGCTCGGCGGCCGTGCCGCCGATTCCTTCCAGTCCCGGGATGGGATTGCCGTACGGAGATTCGGTGGGGTGTCCCAGCAGTTCATAGAGCCGGCGTTCAACCCGCTCGCTCATGACGTGTTCCCACCGGCAGGCCTCGTCGTGGACATAGGCCCAGTCCAGGCCGATCACGTCCGCAAGGAGCCGTTCAGCCAGCCGGTGCTTGCGCATCACCTCGGTGGCGCGCCGCCGGCCCAGCTCGGTGAGCTCCAGATGCCGGTTGCCGGAAACCACCACGAGCCCGTCCCGTTCCATCCGGCCGATGGTCTGGGACACCGTTGGCCCGGAGTGCCGCAGCCGTTCCGCGATCCGGGCCCGGAGAGCGACAATGTTCTCTTCCTCGAGCTCAAGGATGGTGCGCAGATACATCTCAGTTGTGTCGATGAGGTCCGTCATGACAGGCCGCTCCTATTACTCGTGCGGAAGATTACTCGTGCGAAAGATTCAGGAGAACAACGGCGGACACCGCCGCCGGAGGTCATTATTGCCCCTTACGTTAGCTTATTTGTACAGAGTGCAGATAATTCCGCCCACCGCTGGACCGCCCGCAACCGTCGGTCACGAATGGCTGGGAAACCGGCCGGTGGGGCAGAATGGAAAGGCACATCAGAGCACCCTGCCTACCGCTTGGAGCGATTACCCATGGGCGAAACCGCCGCGCTTAAGATCCCCGCTGAACTCCTTCCACTGGACGGCCGGTTCGGAGCCGGCCCCTCCAAGGTGCGTCCGGAGCAAATGGAGGCCCTGGCACGCGCCGGAGCCAACCTGCTGGGCACTTCGCACCGGCAGGCTCCCGTCCGGAACCTGGTCGGCAGCATCCGAGAGGGACTCTCGAGCCTGTTCCGCGCTCCCGAGGGCTATGAGGTCGTGCTGGGCGTCGGCGGCTCCACTGCCTTCTGGGACGTGGCTTCCTTCGGCCTGGTGGACAACAAGGCCCAGCACCTGTCCTTCGGCGAGTTCGGTTCCAAGTTCGCAGCCGCCACCAATAAGGCGCCCTTCCTGGCGGCTTCCTCCATCATCAAGGCCGAGCCCGGCACGCGCCCGGATCCGGCGGCCGAAGCCGGCGTCGATGTCTACGCCTGGCCGCAGAACGAGACCTCCACAGGTGTCGCCGCGCCGGTGCGCCGCGTGGAAGGGGCCGACGACGGCGCCCTGATCCTGGTCGATGCCACCTCCGCTGCGGGCGGACTGGACGTGGACCTCGCCGAATCCGATGTCTACTACTTCGCGCCGCAGAAGAACTTCGCCTCCGACGGGGGCCTGTGGCTGGGCATGTTCTCCCCCGCCGCCCTGGAACGTGCGGCGCGGATCAATTCCTCGGACCGGTGGATCCCGGACTTCCTTAACCTCCAGACAGCCATCGACAACTCGAGGCTGAACCAGACGTACAACACGCCGTCCCTGGCCACCCTGGTGACCCTCAACGCGCAGGTTGAATGGCTGAATGCGAACGGCGGCCTGACCTTCGCCGCCGGCCGCACGGCGGACTCCGCCGCCAGGATCTACTCCTGGGCTGAGGCGTCACCGGTGGCCACACCGTTTGTGGCCCGCCCCGAAGACCGGTCCAACGTCATCGCCACCATTGACTTTGACGAGAGCATCGATGCCGCCGCCGTCGCGAAAACCCTGCGCGCCAACGGCGTCGTGGATGTGGAACCGTACCGCAAGCTCGGCCGCAACCAGCTGCGCATTGCCACTTTCGTGGCGATTGAGCCCGACGACGTGAGCGCATTGCTCCGCTGCATCGACTTCGTTATCGAAAACTCCTAGCCGCGCCGCGGTCCGCTGTCGCGGGCCCGGCTCCGGCCTGCAGGATCCGCGGGATCCGGACGCTACACAGTGTCCGGGTCCTGCTCCGTTTCGCGGGTGGACAGGTGCAGCCGCCGGGGCCGCGCGCGGTCGTAGGAGATGCGCAGGTGGTGGGACCGCCAGGCCCAGATGAACCCCACGACTGCAGTGATGATCCCCGAAGCAGCAGCAACGCCCAGGCTCCAGCGCGGGCCGAAGCTGTTGGAAACCCACCCCACCAGGGGGGCGCCCAGGGGTGTGCCGCCCATAAAGATGGCGAAGTACAGTGCCATCACCCGCCCGCGCATCACGGGGGTGGTGGTCGTCTGGACATAGGCGTTGGCGCTGGTCATCAAAGTCAGGGCGAACAGCCCGACCGGAATCAGCGAGACCGCAAACCACAGCAGCGTCGGCGAGGCAGCGGCTACCAGACAGGCCGCGCCGAAAGCCCCGGCGGCCCCGAAGATGAACCGCAGCCGGGGTTTGTCCCTTCGAGCCGAAAGCAGCGCTCCGGCCACGGAACCAACCGCCATCACCGAGTTCAGCAGCCCAAAAACTCCGGCGTCCTGCCCGAACTCGGTTCGGGCCATTGCCGCAATGTAGACCGCGAAGTTCAGCCCGAACGTGCCGACGATAAAAATGGCCAGCATCACCATCATCAGGTCCGGCCGGCGGCGGACATACCGAAGTCCTGCCCTGATGCGGCCTTTCCCCGGAGCTGCCTTGGGCAGGACCCGCAGTTCGCTGCTGCGCATCTTGAGCAGGGCCAGGACCATCGCGCCAAAGGTGAACGTATTAATAAGGAAAACCCAGCCGGGCCCCACGGCGACCGTGAGCAGGCCGGCCGCAGCCGGGCCGATCAGGCGGGCGCCGTTAAAGGAGGCGCTGTTCAGGGCGACGGCGTTGGGCAGGTCGGTTTCTCCGACGACTTCCGAGACGAAACTCTGCCGTGCCGGCGCGTCGACGGCGGAAACCACGCCCAGCGCCAGCGCAAAGGCGTACACGTGCCACAGCTGGGCCCCGCCGGAAAGCACCAGGACGCCCAGGCCGAGACCCAGCGCAGCCATGGCCACCTGCGTGAAAAGCAGGACCTTGCGGCGGTTGTATGTGTCGGCAATCAGCCCTGCCCACGGCGCCAGCAGCAGCTGCGGGCCAAGCTGCAGCGCCATGACGATTCCCATCGCCGCTGCATCCTGGTTGGTCAGGATGTCATAAACGAGCCAGTCCTGGGCAGTCCGCTGCATCCAGGTGCCGATGTTGGACACCAGCGCTCCCAGAAACCAAATGCGGTAGTTGAAGAGCCTAAGCGAACGGAACACGGCTCACCGCCGATCCATGAACAACTGGAAAACCCCTGCCCCCGGCACTGCCCTACCTGTCCTCCTGAGTCCTGTCCTCCTGCTGTGCCGTCCCGGACTGCCCGGCGTCGTCGGTGCCGGCTTCAGCTTCGGCGCGGGCCAGTGCGTTTGCCTGTTCCTGTGCCTGGGCGGCTTCCTCCGCCGCGACATCCTCGGGCCGGACCCGCTCCGACCACGGCACCCACTCGGGAGCGAGAACAGCGTTTTCGGAGGGGAGCAGGCCGACTTCACAGACCGTTGCCGCCTTGCCGCGCGGCACCCGGGCCACCGTGGCGTACCACTGCCACCCGTTGTATCCGGGACGAAGTGCCTCGAACCGGTGGGTGACCAGGCGTTCGGCATCTGCAGCGGCACCCGCGTAGGCACCGATCTGCTCGGCCGGAACTACTTCGAGAAGTCCTGCCCGGGCAGTATCGACGGCGGCCGCCAGTACGGCGTCGGGCTTGGACGGACGGCGCGGCGTGCGCCGTGCCTTGGCAGCGGGAGCGCCGGCGGACCCGCCGGACGATTCTGCCGGGGTGGGTTGTTCAGCAGCAGCTTCGGAAGATGATGTTGCGCTCATGGTCATGCAGCGACTCCGCCTTATACGTCCAGATCATCGGCGACGGCACGCAGGACGGCCGCCACCTTGGTGGCATGCTTCTTGTCGGGATACCGGCCCTTGCGCAGGCCGTTCGAGACTGCATCCAACAGTTTAATAAGGTCTTCGGTAATGACTGCCATGTCATCGGCACTTTTGCGCGTCGCCCGCGCCACCGACGGCGGGGCTTCCAGGATGCGGGCCGAGAGGGCCTGCGGCCCCCGGCGGCCGTCGGCAACGCCGAACTCCATCCGGGTCCCCGGCTTCACCTCGGTCACACCGGAGGGAAGGGCCGAGGCGTGCAGGAACACTTCCTGCCCCTCGTCCGTGGCCAGAAACCCAAAACCTTTACCAGTGTCGAACCACTTGACCTTGCCGATGGGCACTTCGGTTACCTCGTTCTTAGCTGTTGAGTGCGGCAGTAGTAACTGCCGCAGTGTTCCGCAACCCGCAGTGCCTGCCGTGTGCCGGAATGCACGGCCCGGGTACTCCCTGAGATACCAGGTGCATCCAGATACTGTCCATCCAGATACTACGGGAGAGATCCTACGGGGAAGTCTGTTCCCTTTAGAATATCCCGCCCCGGTATTCCTCCCCGGTGCCCGAGCCTTTGGACCCGGTCATTTCCGCTGTTAGCGTTAAGCGCCATGGACACCAGCACACCTTCCGCCGGCCGGACACCGCACCGAACGGCGCCCGAGGGGCCGCGGTGGCGCCGGATCCTCATCGGCGCAGCTGCCCTGCTTGCAGTAGTGGGACTGCTCTGCCTGGCGGTGGTTGTGCTCTCCGGGCTGCGGTCGGAAAGCATCTGGCCCGGTTACGCCGCGGGTGCCTTTTACGCCCTCCCTGTGGCGTTCCTCCTGATGGCAGGCCTGGTAATTGACGGAATCCGCCGCAGGCGACGCGGCTGATCCGTCCGTTTTGGCGCCGGGTCGGGTAACGTGGAGACGATGTCCGCGATCCGAGCTTTAGCCGAAGATCTAGCTGCACGCAGTGATGACCAGCTGCGTGAATTACTCGCGGCCAGACCAGATCTCATTCTTCCCCCGGTTCCCGATTTCCAGGCCCTCGCGGCCCGGGCGTCAACCCGGATCAGCGTCCAGCGCGTGCTGGAAAAACTCACCTCTCCGGAACTGCAGGTCCTCGAAGCCGTGGACCTGACCACCAACGAGGACTCCCACCTCAGCACCACGGCCTCGTGGTTGAAGAGCGCCATTGCCGGCTCCACCATCAAGGCGCTGGATTCCATCCTGAACCACCTGCACACCCTGGCCCTGCTGCGCCGGGCCACACCGCATCCCGGTGCTCCCAAAGCCGATGCCACCCGCCGGTTCTACCTTCCGGTGGCGGTGCTGGGCGAAGCGCTCGGGGCGTATCCGGCAGGCCTGGGACGCCCGTATTCCACCCTTGCCGTCCAGCATCCCGAATTCGGGCAGCGCCTGGTCGGGATTGTGGAAGGACTGCGCCGGAGCGGCATTCCGATGGAGCGGGCGGATACGCCCGCAACTGCGGCGCACTCCCTGCACCATTTGGTGTCGGACCCGGCGGGCTGGGCCCGGCTGATGGCCGATGCCCCGCCCCAAACGCTGGAGCTGCTGCGCCGTTTCAAGTACTCCCCCGTCGGCGCCATTCCCAAGAAGGCCGCCATGGGGCGGGCTGTCCTGGACAACCCCTCCCCCACCCCGGTGGAGTGGCTGATGGCCCGCGGCCTGCTCGTCCCCCTGGACGCCCTGCACGTCGAACTCCCGCGGCCGGTGGGACAGGCCTCCCGCGGCCACGTCATCGTCTCCGACTTCAAGCTCCAGCCGCCGGCACCGGTGACCCGCAGCGTACCGGACAGTGTCCGTGACAATGCCGCCTTTGGCGCGGTGGCCGAAACCCTCCGCCTGGTCACTGAACTACTGACCGTGGCAAAAACCACTCCCATCAGCACTCTCAGATCCGGCGGGGTCGGGGTTCGGGAAGTGCGGCGCGTTTCGGAATCGCTGCGCATCGACGCGCCGGCCACCGCGTGGCTGCTGGAACTTGCCGCGCTGGCCGGCCTGCTGTCACTGGACGTGACCACGTCCCGCTGGTGCACCACGGAGGGAACCTGGCTGACCTCGGACCGGCACGACCAGTGGAAGCAGCTGGTCCGGGCCTGGCTGGATGCGGACCGCGCCCCCTCGCTGGTCGGCAGTCCGCTTCCGGGCGGCGGAGCGATCAATGCCCTGGCCGCCGAAGCCTCACGCCCGGACGCTCCGCTGGTCCGGCAACGGGCGCTGGAGATGCTCGCCCGGTTTGCCGCCGAGGACGCCGGTGAGGAAGGTAGCACCGGAGCCCTGGACGCGGAGGCGCTGGTCAGCGCCCTGACCTGGCATCAGCCCCGGCTCCAGCGCCGGTTCGCCCGCCTGGTTCCGGGCATCCTGAAAGAGGCGGCCCAGCTGGGCCTGCTGGGCTCCGGCGCCTTGACCGACCTCGGTGCCGCCGTCGCTGCCGGGGACTGGGACGGCGCCGCGCAGCGCCTGCGCGATGCCCTTCCGGAGCCGCTGAATGCCTTCCTGCTGCAGGCGGACCTGACCGCCGTGGCTCCCGGCTACCTCGAACCGGGAGTGGCACGCCGGCTGGCATCCGTTTCCGACCCGGAGGGGCAGGGCCCGGCTGCCATCTACCGGTTCTCCGAGGGCTCCATCCGCAGGGCACTGGACAGCGGACAGGACGCCGCCGGCATCCTCGACTTCCTGCACCGGCATTCCGCCACTGAGGTGCCCCAGCCGCTGAAGTACCTCGTGGAGGATACCGCTGCCCGTTACGGACGGCTCCGGGTGGGCGCTGCCGCGTCGTATCTGCGCAGCGACGACGAAGAGGGTTTGACCGGCCTGCTCGCAGACCCGCGCACCGCGTCGCTGGGCCTGGTGCGCCTTTCTCCCACCGTCGTCGGCTCCGTCGCCAGCGCACAGGAACTTTCCTACTCCCTGCGCGAACTCGGATATTCCCCGGCACTGGAGGGCCGCGCCCGCCCGGTCGCCGGTTCCCATGCGCATCCTGTGACGGTGGCGGCGACGTCGAAAACCAGGCTGAACCCCTGGGAGCTGACCGACGACGACGTCGCGAACCAGCTGGCGGCGCTCCGGGGCGAGGGTCCGCCCGTCGCCGGCCGCTCCGAGAGCCAGCCGCTGGTCGGCCTGGAGATCCTGCGCGAAGCAATCCGGACGCGGAGCTCGGTGCGGATGGGCGTCGTGGACGGCCAGGGGAATCAGCGGCAGGAAATTTTCGTTCCCTTATCAGTCACCGACGGAAGAGTGAGGGTCTTTGACCCCCGCCGCGACGTAGAGCGAGTGGTGTCGGTGCACCGAATCATGGATGTGGAAATAGTGGAGGATACCCCGGCGCATGGCTGACGGACCGTTGATTGTCCAGAGTGATAAGACCATCCTGCTGGAAGTGGACCATGAACAGGCCACCGAGGCTAGGCATGCCATAGCGGCTTTCGCCGAGCTGGAACGCGCCCCGGAGCACATCCACAGCTACCGGCTGACGCCGCTGGGACTGTGGAATGCCAGGGCCGCGGGACTGGACGCCGAGCAGGTGCTGAACACCCTGCTGAACTACTCCCGTTTTCCGGTGCCGCATTCGCTGCTGGTGGACATCGAGGAAACGATGTCCCGATACGGCCGGCTGCGCCTGGAAAAGGACCCGCAGCACGGCCTGGTGCTGCGCACCAACGACTACCCGGTGCTGGAAGAAGTCCTGCACGCCAAAAAAATCCAGCCCCTCCTCGGTCCGCGGATCGACGGCGAGACCGTGGTGGTGCAGTCCTCCATGCGCGGCCAGCTCAAGCAGCTGCTGCTGAAGCTCGGCTGGCCGGCGGAGGACCTCGCCGGTTACATCGACGGCACCCCGCATCCGATCCTGCTCGAAGAGAATGGCTGGGCCCTGCGTCCGTACCAGAAGCTGGCAACGGAGAACTTCTGGGCCGGCGGCTCCGGCGTCGTCGTCCTGCCCTGCGGCGCGGGCAAGACCCTGGTGGGTGCCGCCGCCATGGCCACCAGCTCCACCACCACCCTGATCCTGGTCACCAACACCGTCTCGGCCCGGCAGTGGAAGGACGAGTTGCTCAAGCGCACCTCCCTGACCGAGGACGAAATCGGCGAGTATTCCGGCGCTGTGAAGGAAGTCCGGCCGGTCACCATTGCCACCTACCAGGTGCTGACGCTGAAGCGCGGCGGCCTGTACCCGCACATGGAACTGCTGGACAAGAACAACTGGGGCCTGATCATTTACGACGAGGTGCATCTGCTGCCAGCCCCGATCTTCCGCATGACGGCTGACCTGCAGGCACGGCGCCGGCTGGGCCTGACCGCCACCCTGGTGCGTGAAGACGGCCGCGAGGGCGAGGTCTTTTCGCTCATTGGGCCCAAGCGCTATGACGCGCCGTGGAAGGACATTGAGGCACAGGGCTACATTGCCCCGGCCGAGTGCATCGAGGTCCGGGTGGACCTGCCGCGCGATGAGCGGGTGGCCTACGCCATGGCGGAGGACGGGGACAAGTACCGGCTGTGCTCGACGTCGGAAACCAAGACCGGCGTCGTCGAACAGCTGGTGCGCCGCCATGCCGGTGAACAGACCCTGGTGATCGGCCAGTATCTGGACCAGCTCGATGAGCTGGCTGAACGCCTGGACGCCCCGGTCATCAAGGGCGACACCCCCGTGAAGGAACGCCAGCGGCTGTTCAACGAATTCCGGGAGGGCAGGCTGACTACCCTGGTGGTCTCCAAGGTCGCCAACTTCTCCATCGACCTGCCCGAGGCTTCGGTTGCGGTCCAGGTCTCCGGGTCCTTCGGGTCCCGGCAGGAGGAGGCCCAGCGCCTGGGCCGGCTCCTGCGCCCCAAGGCAGACGGCAAGGCCGCCCACTTCTACACGGTGGTGGCACGGGACACCCTCGACCAGGAGTTCGCGGCCAAGCGACAGCGTTTCCTGGCGGAGCAGGGCTACGCCTACTCCATCCTTGACGCGTCGGACATCGAAAAGCCCGTATAGCGGGAGAACCCGCGGGCAGTTCCGGCACATCGGCTTCTTTTGGGATTCATCCTGCTCACCTACAGACAACGCACAGCTAAATGTAAGAAACTGGGGAAGTGAATAAATCATCCGGACCTGAAGCTCGTCTCCTTGTAGTGGATGATGAGCCCAATATTCGCGAACTCCTTTCCACCTCCCTGCGCTTCGCCGGGTTCGACGTCGTCGCGGCGGCCAACGGCCGCGAGGCCCTCGCCGCCGTCGACTCCCACAACCCGGACCTCGCGGTGTTGGACGTGATGCTTCCGGACATGGACGGCTTCACGCTCACCCGCCGCCTGCGCGCCGCCGGCCAGCACTTCCCCGTGGTCTTCCTGACCGCCCGCGACGACACCGAGGACAAGGTCACCGGCCTGACCGTCGGCGGCGACGACTACGTCACCAAGCCCTTCAGCCTGGACGAAGTGGTCGCCCGCATCCGCGCCGTGCTGCGCCGCACCCAGCCGCTGGAGGACGACGACGCAGTCATCCGCGTGGATGACCTGGAGCTCGACGACGACGCCCACGAAGTACGCCGCGGCGGTGTCACCATCGACCTGTCACCCACCGAGTTCAAGCTGCTGCGCTACCTGATGCTGAACCCCAACCGGGTGCTCTCCAAGGCGCAGATCCTGGACCACGTCTGGGAGTACGACTTCAACGGTGACGCCTCGATTGTTGAGTCTTATATCTCCTACCTGCGCCGCAAGATCGACCGCAGCCCGGACGCTCCGGCGCTGATCCAGACCAAGCGCGGCGTGGGCTACCTGCTGCGCACGTCGGAGAAGCGCTAAGCCTTGCTCCGCCGCTGGAAATCAGCCTCCCTCCGCTCACAGCTCGTAGCCATCATGGCTGTCCTCATGGTCATTACGGTGACCATCACGGGGCTGGCCACGATCTATGTGCTGCGGCAGATTCTGGTGGACCGTCTGGACGTGGAAATCCGGGACAACGCGCCCGCCGTTTCGCGCTATCTGATTGCCGATGGCCCGGCAACCGACACCTCGCTGTTCCAGTTTTACGGCCTGTACCTGGCTGACGACGGGACCCACGGTCCCGAGACGCATTCCGACCCCCGTGACGATACTCCCGTAGTCCCCCACTACACGGCAGAGGAGGTGCGCGAGCTCGACCAACAGGGCAAAACGGTTCCGGGCACCATGCCCGGCAGTAAAGGCTGGCGGGTCAAGGTGTTTGCCCTGGAGAGCTCGGGATCGGTGGCCGTAGCCCTGCCCCTGGACTCCGTGGCCACCACTGTCGATGAAGCCGCCTCACTGGTCTTCTCGGTGGGGCTGCTGGGAACCCTGGGCGCCACCGGCATTGCCTACTGGGCAGTGACGCGCCAGTTCCGGCCGCTCAGCCAGGTGGAGAAGACCGCTGCCGCGATTGCCGCCGGGGATCTGTCCCGGCGTGTGGACGTCGGCAATCCCGCCACTGAGATTGGCCGGCTGTCCCGTTCGCTCAACGCGATGCTGGCCCATATTGAGACCGCCTTCGCGGCACGCACCAAGTCGGAGCAGAAAATGCGCCGCTTCGTTCAGGACGCCTCGCATGAGCTGCGCACCCCGCTGGTCACGATCCGCGGGTTCTCGGAGCTGTACCGCCACGGAGCGCTGCAGCAGCCCGAAGAGATAGCCGCGGCCATGGGCCGGATTGAGAGCGAAGCAAAACGGATGGGCCAGCTGGTGGAAGACCTGCTCACCCTGGCCCGCGTGGATGAACAGCGCCCGCTGGAATACGCACCGGTGGACCTGCTGCTCCTGGGCAATGATGCAGCCATGGACGCCCGGGCCAGTTCTCCCGGACGCGAGATCCGCGTAGTCGGCCTCGACGGCCAGCAGCCGCGGCCGGCGCCGACTGTCGGCGACGAGGCGCGTCTGAGGCAGGTCGTGGCCAATTTGATGACGAATGCCCTGCGCTACACCCCCGACGGATCCCCCATCGAGATTGCCGTGGGCGTGGCCCCGGTGATTCACAACCGCTCGGACGCGGTGCTGGAAATCCGCGACCACGGTCCGGGCATTTCCGAGGAGGACGCTGCCCGGGTCTTCGAAAGGTTCTACCGGGCGGACTCGTCGAGGTACCGGGAAACCGGCGGTACCGGCCTGGGTTTGGCCATCGTCGCGGCGCTGGTGGCCCAGCATGACGGCACGGTCCGCCTGTCGGAAACTGAAGGCGGCGGCGCCACCATGTCCATCCGGCTGCCGTACCGCGCCCCGGAAGACCTGGACAGGGATCACGGGGCCTGAAGCTCCCGCGCAGGCTCTTCCCCTTCCCCCTTACCACCCTTCCCCTTCCTGTCCTCCACAGCAGCGCGAAAGAGCGGTGTCCGGCGCGGTTATCCACTGCGGGCGTCCGCGGGCTCGGAAGCACTGGTGGCTGGCCTAGCGTCAAAGGCTCATTCACCTTCCGAAGGGAGATACCACCATGGCAATTGTCTCAGTGGACAGCGAGGCCCTGGATACCAAAAGCGCCGAGGTCCGCGGCACGATCGACCGCCTGCAGTCCGACATCAACCGCATGCAGACCGGGCTGCAGTCCCTCAGCGAATCCTGGCAGGGCCAGGCATCGGCCAACTTCCAGACGCTGATCGCTGAGTGGCGCAGCACGCAGGCCAAGGTGGAGGAATCACTGGCCACCATCAACCAGGCGCTGGGCTACGCGTCCGTGCAGTACGCAGAGACTGAGGCAGCCAACGTGGCGCTGTTCCGCCACTGAGCCGGAACTGGTCCGTGCGGTGCCCCGCGGGAACAGGGCCAGGGAAAGCTACCTGCGGAAACGCTGGCCACGGATAACACAAAAGCGCGGCACCCGCCCGGGGTGCCGCGCTTTTCCTGCAAAGCAGTGTTTCCGTTGAAACAGTGTGTCCGTCGAACCTCTCGGTCCGCGGGACAGCCGGCTCGCCGGTGGTGTGGTCCCGGCCGCAGGGCCGGAACCACGGGGCTGCTAGAAGCCGCCCATACCGCCCATGCCGCCCATTTCGTCGCCGCCGCCCATTGCCGGTGCTGCCTTTTCAGGCTTGTCGGCAACTACTGCTTCGGTGGTCAGGAACAGGCCGGCAATGGAGGCTGCGTTCTGCAGAGCAGAGCGGGTCACCTTTACCGGGTCGTTGACGCCGGCAGCCAGCAGGTCTTCGTACTCGCCGGTTGCAGCGTTCAGGCCGAAGCCCTCGGGCAGGCCGCGGACCTTGTCGACGACGACGCCCGGCTCCATGCCGGCGTTGAAGGCGATCTGCTTCAGCGGAGCGTCGATGGCAACGCGCACGATGTTTGCACCCGTGGCTTCGTCACCCTCGAGGTTGAGGTTTGCGAAGGCCTTCAGGCCGGCCTGAATGAGGGCAACGCCGCCGCCGGCGACAATGCCTTCTTCAACCGCAGCCTTGGCGTTGCGGACAGCGTCCTCAATGCGGTGCTTGCGTTCCTTCAGCTCAACCTCGGTGGCTGCACCGGCCTTGATGACTGCAACGCCGCCGGCCAGCTTGGCCAGGCGCTCCTGCAGCTTCTCGCGGTCGTAGTCCGAGTCGGAGTTCTCGATCTCGGCACGGATCTGGTTGACGCGGCCCGCAATTTCCTCGGGATCGCCGGCGCCTTCCACGATCGTGGTCTCGTCCTTGGTGACAACAACCTTGCGTGCCTTGCCCAGCAGGTCCAGCGTGGCGTTTTCCAGCTTCAGGCCGACTTCCTCGGCAATAACCTGGCCGCCGGTGAGGATGGCGATGTCTGCGAGCTGGGCCTTGCGGCGGTCGCCGAAGCCCGGGGCCTTGACGGCAACGGACTTGAACGTGCCGCGGATCTTGTTAACAACCAGCGTTGCCAGGGCTTCGCCCTCAACGTCTTCGGCGATGATCAGCAGCGGCTTGCCGGACTGCATGACCTTCTCCAGAACGGCAACGAGGTCCTTCACGTTGGAGATCTTGGAGTTCACGATCAGGATGTACGGATCCTCAAGGACCGTTTCCTGGCGCTCGGCGTCGGTCACGAAGTAACCGGAGATGTAGCCCTTGTCGAAGCGCATGCCTTCGGTGAGCTCAAGCTCGAGGCCAAAGGTGTTGGACTCTTCGACCGTGATGACGCCTTCCTTGCCGACCTTGTCCAGGGCCTCCGCGATCAGGTCGCCGATCTGCTGGTCACCGGCGGAGATGGAAGCCGTAGCGGCGATCTGCTCCTTGGTTTCGATCTCCTTGGCAGAGGCCAGCAGCTCGGCCGTGACGGCCTCGACTGCCTTCTCGATGCCGCGCTTCAGGCTCAGCGGGTCGGCGCCGGCAGCAACGTTGCGCAGGCCTTCCTTCACCAGTGCCTGGGCCAGGACGGTTGCCGTGGTGGTGCCGTCGCCGGCAACATCGTCAGTCTTCTTGGCAACTTCCTTGACCAGCTCGGCGCCGATCTTTTCGTAGGGATCGTCGAGCTCGATCTCCTTGGCGATGGAAACGCCGTCGTTGGTGATTGTGGGGGCGCCCCACTTCTTCTCAAGGACCACGTTGCGGCCACGCGGGCCCAGGGTGACCTTCACGGCGTCGGCGAGGATGTTCAATCCGCGCTCAAGGCCACGGCGTGCCTCTTCGTCAAATGCAATGATCTTGGCCATAACGGCTTTCGTCCTTCCGGAACAGTCATGCTGGGTGCTTAGATGTTGCATTCCAGACTGCGGTGCCCGCGACGGACGGGCCGTGAGGGTGCGATCTCTTTACGCACCCGCAGGCCCTCACCTCAGTGGCTTGCTGTTTCACTCAACGCCGACCGCATTTAGCAGTCATACGGCAAGAGTGCTAACTCAATAATTAGCACTCTCACACACTGAGTGCAAGCGATCACGACTCTCCGACGTCCGGGTCACAGGCAACATTCCCCGGGTGCCGCCCATCCCTGGAGATCCCCTGACACACCAAACGGCGGCATCCCGGGAGCGGTTGCCGCCGTTGGGGTTCGCGCAGGTGCCAAAAGCGCCGCTAAACGGCTCGCACATCCTCCGCCTGGGGGCCTTTCTGGCCTTCACCAATTTCAAATTCCACCCGCTGGCCTTCTTCGAGGGTGCGGTACCCCGAGGCCTGGATGGCGGACCAGTGCACGAAAACGTCCGTTTGGGCCTCATCCAGCGTGATGAATCCGTAGCCTTTTTCCCCGTTGAACCATTTGACGATCCCCTGCGCCATGTGCATTTCTCCAACCTTGTTTGCTCGTGCGTTCCGCCAACGTGGTCGTGGCGGAGCGGACCGGCGCACAGGCGGTCCGGGTACAGCGGATACATGCTTGCTTCGGACCGGCGTCGCACGGCTGGCACTCACTTTAGCCAGCGTGATGCAGCTCACATTTACTGCGGCAGGATCGTTATGGAGTTTTTACGTTCGGGCAGTATTCCCGGCTACTGGAATCCCGGGCCGGGAACTACGGTCACCAGATTGAAGTCGGCAGATTCGGCGAGCGTGGGGATCCCCAGAGTTCGTGAGAGCTCCTGGGCATTCGGCAGCTGCTCGGCACCGTTGTAGAAGATGATCGACGTCTGGAGCGGCGTTCCGCCCCAGTTAGCGACCTGCGCGGTGGCCCAGCCGTCGCCCGCAATCCGCGCGGAAAGATTCGCGCCGAGCCCTCCGATCCCGCTGGCATTAAGCACCACCACGGGCTGGCTGCGGTCCACTGCGGCTTCGGGGGTGGGCGACGGCTCGGGCGTCGGGGAATCGCTCGGCTCGGGCGTTGGCGACGGCTCGGGCGTCTCCGACGGCGCCGGCTCCGCTGACTCGGTCGGGGCAAGCTCGGCTTCGGTGGGCTCGGGTTCCGGGGTAACCGCCGGCTGGGACGAGTCGGACACCGGTGCCGGGGCAGCGCCGTCCTGCCCGATGCCCAGCCGCGGCAGGACAAAGAAGGCCGCGAGGCCCAGGATCAGGGCCAGCACTCCGACGGTAATGATCAGGCCAAGGCTGCCGGACCGCGACGGAATCAGCCGTTCGCGGTGAACGCCCTGGCGTGATGACGTCTCGGGAACCTTGTCAAACTCATCCCGGGGGTATTTGCTCATGGTGAGGTATCAGTCCTTGGTATCAGGTGGCGCCGGTTAGACGTCAGAGCCTGAACGACGGGCGGTGCGCGCGCGCTGACGGGTTGTACGTAGTCTACGCAGTCTCTTGACCAGCATCGGGTCGTGAGCCAGGGCATCCTCGGTGTCGATCAGAGCGTTCAGCACCTGGTAGTAGCGGGTGGCGGACATGCCGAACAGCTCCCTGATGGCCTGTTCCTTCGCCCCGGCGTATTTCCACCAGGCCCGCTCCAGTGCGAGCATCTGCTGTTCCTGTTCCCCGAGCGGACTGTCGGGGTCAACCGTGCCGTCCAACGAGAAGGCTTCGGTTGTTTCGGCCACAGGATGCTCCCAGATCGGTTGTCGGTTTCCCTCTCTATGCTAGTTGGGAAATAACAGGCTTGTCATTCGGCGGGCTTTCTCCGCTGAACGCCGGGGCTCCCCCGGCCGCTCCCCCAGCCGCTCCCCCAGCCGCAGGCCCGGCTGCCCGCACCGCCGGATGTGGGAAACAGCACCGGGGGAACGCCGTTGTGGGCTATGGTCTGATGCTATGTTTGCGAAGCTCGGAACCCGGACGGTGGCAGCACTGCTGCTGGTTGCCTTCACCTTTGCCGGGGCGTCGTGTTCAAACTTTCCAGCAGATCCGGAGGGGACACTGGACCGTGTCACGGGCGGCACCCTTCGGGTGGGTGTGTCCCACTCCCCGCCGGCCACGGACGTTGGCGGGGCTGAACCGGCGGGCACGGAAGCCGACCTGGCCCGGGATTTCGCCGAGTCCCTGGATGCCGGTGTTGAATGGGTCGAGGGCGGCGAAGAGTACCTTATGGAGGCCCTCAAGCAAGGTGACCTGGACCTGGTGATCGGCGGGCTGACCGAGTCAACCCCATGGACCGGCAAAGCGGCGGTGACACGGCCCTATGCCGAGAGCACGAACCGCTGGGGAGACTCAGAGAAACATGTACTGGCGGCGCCGCTGGGCGAAAACGCGTTCCTTTCACGCCTTGAACAATTCCTGGCCGACAGGGAGGCCGGCAAATGACCAGGCAGCAGGGACGGACCGAACTGCCCCAAGAGCAATCTGACGCACTTCGCCGCGCCGTGCGGCTGGAGTGGATAACCATCGGTTTCCTTGCGGTCACCGTGACTGCCGTCTTCCTGGTCATGGGCAACTCCCAGGCCATGCGGGCAGCCTGGATCGAGGACATGCTCTCCTTCATCCCGCCGCTGGCCTTCCTGCTCGCCGTCCGCCTCGTGGCCCGGCCGCCGGGCACCCGCTACCCGTACGGCTATCACCGTTCCATCGGCGTCGCCCATCTGGTGGCGGCCGTGGCGCTGACTGTCATGGGGTCCTTTCTCATCTATGAGTCGGCGACGGGGTTGATGAAAGGCGAGCATCCGCCGATCGGCACAGTAGAAATGTTCGGAAGCCAGATTTGGCTGGGCTGGCTGATGATGGCAGTAATGGCGGTGACCACCATCCCTCCGGTGATCGTCGGTCGAATCAAGATCCGCCTCGCACGGCAGCTCCACAACAAGGTCCTGTATGCGGACGCCGACATGAACAAAGCCGATTGGATGACCGCGGTGGGTTCCATCGTCGGGGTCGCGGGAATCGGGCTCGGTTTCTGGTGGGCTGATGCAGCCGCCGCCCTCTTCATCGCCCTGAGCATCCTTCGCGACGGGCTGCGCAACATGCGCGGGGCGGTCACCGACCTCGTGGACACGGCGGCTACCACCTTCGATGAAGCGGAGCCGCACCCGCTGGCGGAAGAAGTGACGGGCTATCTGCACGGGCTGCCGTGGGTGGAGGCAGCCGGGGTGCGGATGCGCGACCAGGGCCAGGTCTTCCATGTCGAAGCCTTCGTGGTGCCCGTCAAGGGCACGCCCCTGTCACTGTCCCGGCTGGCGGAGGCACGCGAGGGCTGCGCCGGCATCGATTGGAAGCTGGCCGACACGGTGGTGGTTCCCGTGCAGAACCTGCCGGAGGAACTCGGAGGCCGCAGCGGCGTGCATCAGTCGGGCAGCGAGGAATGACGCGCAAATACTTCCGGACCTAGGGTGGAAACGTGAGCTCTAATGATCCGACACTCTTTTCACTGCCATCCGCCGCCGAGGGACCCAAGTCCGGCTCCGGCTCCGGCACGGAGGGAGAACCGTTCCCTTTCGCGGCTCCGGCGCCGCTGACAGACTTCATGGCACCGGATTGGGCCAGGGCCCTGGCCCCGGCCGCCCCGGAACTGCACCGAATCGCAGGATTCCTTGAGGAGGAGCGCCGCTCCGGCTTTCCCGTGCTGCCCGCTCCGGGCCATATTCTCCGGGCGTTTTCCCGCCCGCTTGCTGACGTCAAGGTCCTGCTGATTGGCCAGGATCCCTACCCGACTCCCGGCCACGCCGTCGGTTTGTCCTTCTCGGTGGACCGCGGCGTGCGCCCGCTACCGCGGAGCCTGAACAACATCTACAAGGAACTCGACGCAGACCTGGGCATCCCCCCGTGCCCGCACGGCGATCTCAGTGCCTGGTCCGACCAGGGTGTCCTGCTGCTGAACCGGGTCATGACGGTCCGCGCCGGCAGCGCCGGGTCGCACCGGAGGCGCGGCTGGGAGCAGATCACCGAACTGGCTGTCCGCGCCGTGGCCGGCCGCCGCTCTTCCGACGGCAGCCCCGTCCCTTTGGTGGCTGTCCTCTGGGGCAATGATGCGCGGTCCATCGTTCCGCTGCTGGAAGGCACACCCCGGATTGAATCGGCCCATCCGAGCCCGCTTTCCGCGTCGCGCGGGTTCTTCGGCTCCCGCCCTTTCAGCCGCACCAATGAGCTGCTGCAGGAGCAGGGAGCACAGCCGGTGGACTGGCGGCTGGACGCGATACGGTAGGAGAAACCCTTTACCGAGGAGACCAACCCGCATGCCTGACCCTTCCGTGCCCGCCGAGAAGCCCGCGCAGGACGTGCCCCGCCGGGCCCGCCCGCTGCTAACCCTCGAGGTCCTGCGGCGGGAACAGCTGACGCCTCACATGGTGCGCATTTATGCCGGCGGTCCGAACTTCGGGAGTTTCACCGCCAACGGCTGCGCCGACGCCTACTGCAAAATCTGGTTTGGCCCGGACGGCAAACCGCTGGACGGGACGTCCGACCTCGAGTCCCTTCGGAGTTCCTTTCCCCGGGAGGAATGGCCGGTGTCGCGCACCTACACGGTCCGCAGCGTGAACCCTGCAGCCCGCGAGCTGGCCATTGATTTTGTGGTGCACGGGGACGAAGGCCTGGCCGGCCCGTGGGCCGCACAGGCTAGAGCCGGTGAAGCACTGACGTTCTCGGGGCCAGGGGGTGCCTTCAATCCCGACCCCGACGCCGGCTGGTATCTGTTCGCTGCCGATGAATCCGCCCTGCCCGCCACGGCTGCGGCGCTGGAGGCCCTGCCGGTCTCCGCCGTCGGGCAGGTGTTCCTGGAGGTGGGCGGTCCCGAGGACCGCCAGCCGCTCACGGCGCCGGAAGGCATCTCCGTGACCTGGCTGTACCGGGGGGACACGCCGGCGGGAAACACCGGCATGCTGGCGGCAGCCGTCTCGGCCGCGCCTTGGCCAAGCAACGACGTTCAGGTCTTCGCGCACGGCGAGCGGGAGGCAATGAAGGCCCTGCGGGATGTCTTCTTCACGATGCGCGGACTGGAACGCCGGCAGGTGTCGCTGTCCGGATACTGGGCTGCGGGGCGCACAGAAGACGCATTCCAGGCAGAAAAAAAGACCCCGGTCGGCAAAATCCTCTAGATTCTTGCCGTCCGGGGCCTTTCCGCCGGCTGCCTACCGGCGCCGGTTCCGGCGGTCATTGCCGGACAGGTTTCGCGTCAGGGGCCGGGCGAGGTTGTCGCCGAACACCACGCCGCCGGCAATCGCCAGGATCACCGTCAGCGCATTGAAGATTCCGACGGCGCCGGCGGTGAAGTCGTCAGTACCGATACTCAGGCCGTACATGGCGCGGAAGATGCTCAGCCCGGGGAACAGGAAGAGCACTGCCGGAACAGCAACGATCAGCTGCGGCGCCCCCATTCGAAGCGCGATCATCCGTGCCACCATGCCGATGAAAATGGCAGCGACGGCCGGCGTGAGCCGGGGGCCAACGCCCACCATTTCCGACAGCTGGAACACCAGGAAGCCCGCCGCTCCGGTCAGGACGGTGGGCAGCACCAGATTCATCGGAGACTGTTCCACCACGCAGATCGTGCCCAGCGCCACGGCCAGCAGCAGCATGGTCACCGCAAAGGGGTACTGCGAGGCGGCAACGTTGGTCACGTCCAGCCTCGGCATGCCCGCCAGTGCCCCCACAACAAGCGCGACGGCGATGCCTGCCACCAGCGCTCCGAAGGTCAGGAACGCTGACAGGAAACGTCCCGAAGCAGTAACCGGGAACCCGTTGATCGCATCCTGCACGGCAGAGACCAGCCGGCCCGTCGGCAGGAGCAGCAGGATCCCGCCGGCCACCACAATGCCCGGAGAGATCGGCACGTCGAAGGACCAGAACAGCATGGCGATGGCGGTGACGACAAAGCCGCTGGCAGCGGTGCTGAAGAAGTCCGGCACCCGCCAGCGTCCCAGCAGCCGCTGCAGGAGACTGACCAGGACGGTACTGAGGAAAGCCACCAGCGAAGCCAGCGGTCCGCCGCCGATGAAGCCCACAATAGCCGCGGCAAACACGCCGGTTGAGGCCGTCACGGCCCACCTCGGGAACGGCTTCGGCTGATGGGTGATCTCGTTCAGCCGGTTGGAAGCTTCGGCGCGCGAGATTCCACCGTCGATAATGTCCGTCACCAGCTGGTGGACCAGCCCCAACCCGGCATAGTTGTTGGTCCACGAGCGCACCACGCGCATGACCGTGATGGGCGTCTGGTCCTTGGGCGAGTAGTTCAGCAGCACCGACTGGTTGGTGATGTCCACCTCGATGCTCTCCAGGCCAAAGGCAGCGGTCACTGCGATGATCGCCGTCTCCACTTCAAGGGCACCGGCACCGTAGCGGAACATGGTTTCGGCCAGGCTGAGGGCCAGGTCCAGGGTCTTCCGCGCCGATGCATCCGGGCCCGCGGTTCGCACCAGGGGGTTGGCGTACGGGGAACCTGCCAGCCGCTCCACGATGGACATGGCCTGGGTGGGAGGAGTCTCTCCCTGCACCAGCTTGCGCAGCATCCGACGGGCCGCTGCCGATGAGCGGTCCTGCTGCCGGGCTGCGCTGGAACTCGTGCCGTGCTGCCCCGGCACGGTCTTGCGGGCGCGCGGCTTCCGCGGCGACTGCGCCGTCTCTGACGGCTGGGCGGACTTGCCGCCGCCGAACCCTCCGGAGGGCAACCGGATGCGTCCTGTACCCGTTCCGCCCGAAGTGCCCTTGACGGGAGTCTGCATGACGGAGGTGGTGGGCGGCGGCGGTTTGGGACGGGTGCTCCTGAGCCCAAAACCGCCGGGGCCAGTGGGCAGGCCAGCGGTGCCGGCGGACCCGGAGCCCTTCGGCGCTTTGCCGGGAGCGGCAGGGCGCCGAATCTTCGCGCCGGCGGGTGCTTTTTTGCTTCCCCCCGCGGCCTTTGGCCCCTGCCCTGAAGGCTGGTTTCCGGAAGTTCCACCGTTGCCGGGAGACTGGATAACCGGTATCAGCCCCACCATCGGATCGGGGTTCTGTGCAGGCTTTTGGCGGTCTGCATCGGACGTGTTTTCCAAAGGACTCACCCTTTCGCCTCTGTTGCCTGAATCCCGTTCAGGCTTTTGCTGTTAGTAAAACGGCTGCTGGTGACGGCGCCAGTAGATCTGCCGCGCGACGCGTTCGCCGATCGTGTTCCAGATCTTGTACCGCACCGGGTCCAGCACCAGGTCGTAGCAGCCCACGAAGTCCGTGACGGTCTTCGAGAAGCTGGTCTTGAAAAGACCCAGGCCGTGGTGGGGGTGTTCCTTGTTTTTCAACTGGTCGCTGGGAGGCGTCCCGCAGAAGTCATACTCCTCGATTCCGAAGTCTTCCTTCAGCTCGGAGATGGCCGTCCACTGGACCAGGTGCGAGTCACCGTACTGGCTGCGGCGGGGCTTGGACCCCCCGTCCTTGTAGGTGCCCTTCTTTCCGTAGGCGATGACAAAGGCACCTACGGTGGGCTCGCCGTCTTCGAAGGCGAAGTAGAACCGGCCCTGGCCTGCTTCCACGAAGTTGGACCAGAAGCGGTGGTAATACTCGTAGGAGCGCATCCGGGCCGAGGAGCGGTCCTCGATGTGGCTCATCAGTTTGTACATGGTGCGCATGTTCTCTTCGGTGGGCTCCACCCGGCGGACGTCGGCACCTTCCCGGATTGCCCGGCGGACAGCGTTGCGCCCGCGCGAGGAGATGTTCTTCAGGACCTGCTCGATGTCCGGGGTGGTGTCCAGCAACGCAGTGGAGTCGTTGGGCTGCAGGTTGAAGGTCTTGACCAGCCCGGCACCTTCGAACTGAGCCCGCACCTGGGGGCTGTCGACGATGTCCGGCTCCACTTTCACGGCAAACACGTTTCGCTTGGATTCCTTGATGAACCGGCGCAGCGCGTCGAGGACCTCCGGCACATGCGAGGGCTCAGCAACATCGGGGCCCTTGATGAGGTACCAGAGGCTGCCCAATCCGGGCACCTTTTTTTCGATTGCCAGGTTGTATGTCGTATAGCCGCGGCCGGTAAACACCAAGTGGATGGGATTCCATCCGTGGTGGGATTTAACCTCCGCGTAGGACGCGGACTGCAGCACGTTCCCGCCGCCCGGGTTGGACTGCACGTGGCTGTCCCATTTCTCTTTTTCCTCGGCGGTGGCCAGGCGTGCACTAAAGTCTCGCAAAATACCTCAACTAATCGCTTGATCGCTTGATCGCTTGCACCATCTGCGGCTGGTCCCCTGCGGAACCCGCACCACGGGCTCCGGACCGTCCTCAAGTCTATCCGCTGGGGGGATCACTCAATGAAATTTCCCCAGAGGGTCCCCTGTGAGTTCCCCCGTGCTCCCGTGCACGCAGCTGCAGGCCAAACCAGCGTCAGCCCTCGGCGCCGCAGGCCGCAGCCCTGCCTGGCCGGGCGCTCCCCGGAACAGGTAGTTCCGCCCATCTCCCTGCCCGCCCTGCGGGCCCGGGGTAAGGGACAAACCCCGGGGTGAGGGACAAACGAGGCGGAGGAACACAGGAGCCTGTCCGCCCCGGCTACACTAAATGCAAACACATGAACTTTGCGGGGATGGGGAGCACCATGGGACAGCGGCTGGAACTCGGATTGGACACCTTCGGTGATGTCACCTCGGACGCCGGAGGCGAACGGCTGCCGCAGCACCAGGTGCTGCGCAACGTGGTGGCAGAGGCGGTGCTGGCCGACTCGGTCGGCATCGATTTTATTGGCATCGGAGAGCATCACCGGGAGGATTTTGCCGTGTCGGCGCCGGAGGTGGTCCTCGCCGCGATTGCCGGGCAGACCAGCCGGATCCGGCTGGGCTCGGCGGTCACCGTCCTGAGCTCCGACGATCCGATCCGGGTCTTCCAGCGGTTCTCAACCCTCGACGCCGTTTCCAACGGCCGCGCCGAAGTGATCCTGGGCCGCGGCTCCTTTACGGAGTCCTTTCCGCTGTTCGGGCTCGAACTGGCGCAGTACGACGAGCTCTTCGAGGAAAAGCTGGAGCTCTTTGCTGAACTGCGCCGCGAAACCCCGGTGACGTGGAGCGGCAACACGCGGGCCCCGCTGCAGAACCAGCGGGTCTATCCCCCCACCGCCGGCGGTGAGCTGCCGGTGTGGATCGCCGTCGGGGGCACACCCCAGTCCGTGGTCCGGGCGGCCCACTACGGGCTGCCGCTGATGCTGGCCATTATCGGCGGCGAACCGGCAAGGTTCGCGCCGTTTGTAGACCTGTACAAGCGGGCGCTGGACCAGTTCGGCCGGCCCCTGCTTCCTGTGGGCGCGCACTCCCCCGGTTATGTCGCTGCCACTGACGAGCAGGCACTCGAGGAGGCCTGGCCGCATTTCGAGCGGATGCAGAACCGGATCGGGCGCGAGCGCGGATGGAGTCCCACCACCCACAGTGATTACCTCGCGTCCGCCGGCCCGGACGGAGCCCTGTTCATCGGCTCCCCGCAGACCGTTGCCGCCAAGATCGTTCGAGTGGCCCGGGAGCTGGAGCTAAGCCGTTTTGACCTTAAATACAGCCTGGGCACCCTGCCGCACGAGCTGTTGATGAACTGCATCCGCCTGTACGGCACAGAGGTTGCACCGCTGGTGCGCGAGCAGCTGGCCTAGCGGCTCAGGCCGACGCCGGGAGGAACCAGCGGATGCGCGGTTCCTCCTCGGCCAGGCCCGCCGCCTTGTCAATCAGCTTCCGATCCTCTCCGGTGATGCGCTCCTGCTCCTGGCGCAGGTATTCGCGCCAGGTCGCGACGTCGTAAATCTCGCGGAACTGGCGCGCATCCGTCACCGAGTGGACCAGCTCCCAGTCCCGCGCGCCGGTGCGCATCCGGGAGAGACGCACCTCATGCATGAGCTGAACAAACTCCGCAGCCTTCCCGGGAGCCAGTTCATAGGCGATGAGAATGGTGACCGGCCCGGCGTCGGGGGCCGGCTCCTGCGTCGCCTCGATCCCGAGGTCAGCTTCCGCGATGCTGCGGTCCAGCCGGCCGGTGCGCGGCAGCAGCGGCAGCACGGTGACGCTCAGCCCCGCTGCCCCCAGGACGGCTCCCGCCGCAGCCAGCACCGGTGCGTAGCCGTAGGCGGTGGCCAGGGAACCCCACACGACGGCGCCAACCGCCTGAGCCCCGGTGGTCACCATGAGGTAGACGGAAAGCCCGCGGGCCCGCACCCATTCCGGCAGCGTGAGCTGCATGGCGCTGTTAAGGATGGACAGGGTTGCGATCCAGGCGATGCCGGCGAAGACCAGCAGAACTCCCAGCACAGGCGCGGGCAGGAAGCCGGCCGCAAAAGCCGCGGCGCCAAAAACGGCGGCTGCCAATCCCAGCATCAGGTTGTCATTAATGCGGTCTTTGACCTTCGGCAGCAGGATGACCCCCGCAACGGCGCCGACACCCAGCGCACCCAGCAGCAGCCCGTAGCCGGCGGAACCGAGCCGGAGGTGCCCGTTGACTGCCACGGGGAGCAGTGCATACAGCGCACTGGCCGGAACCATGAAGAGGGCGGTCCGGAGCAGCACGCGCCGGATGCGCGGGGCCGCCCTGATGTAGCGCATGCCCGCGGCCAGCGCTTCCCGCATCCGTTCGGGATCCTCCGGCTCCGGCGGCGCCCGCCAGATGTAGACCGCAACCGCTGTTCCCAAAAAAGACACGGCGTTGAGGCCAAATACGAAGGCCGGACCGAAAAAGGACACGAGCACCCCGGCCAGTGCCGGCCCCACCGCACGCGCTCCGTTGACCGCCATGCTGCTGAGGGCGGATGCGGACCTGATTTCCTCCCGGGGCACGAGCTCGGGAGTGATCGCCTGCCAGGCAGGCTGGCTCAGGGCCACCCCGCAGCCGATCAGAAAGGTGTACAGCAGCAGCGAGTCCGGATCCAGCAGATCCAGCGCAGCAATCACGGTCAGGACAGCCGCGGCACCGGCGGCGAAAAGATTGGAGCCCAGAATGAGGCGCCGCCGGTTGAACGCATCTGCCAGGACCCCCGCGATGAAGCCAAGCAGCAGGGACGGTGCCAGGTTGGCCGTCTGGACCAGGGACACGAGGGCGGGGTTGGAACTGTTTTCGACCAGATACCACTGGGCTCCCACGGTCTGCATCCAGGTGCCGATGCTCGACCCGATATTGGCAAGCCACAGAATCAGGAACATGCGGCGGCGCAGCGGCGCCCAGGGAGATGCCGTCTCCATCGGGATACCTCCGTCCGGACGCGCCGGTTCAGATGCGCCGTTCAAATACCCCGGTTCAGACCACCCGGGGAAAATCTGCCCATGCCTTGCGGAACCGCTTGCGTGCGCTCTCCCCGCGTTCTTCCTCCAGGGCGTGCAGCCGCCCGTAGGTGAAGCCGTTGTAGCCGGCACCGGCCGCGGCGGCACCCAGCCGGCGCAGGTAGTCCCGGCTAACGACGCTGTCCTGGTATTCTCCGAGGATCTTTTGCACATGCTCAGCGCCGGCGGCCAGTTCGGCGGAACCGGAGGCCCGCACCGGCTGGGCAACCTCGGCGGCATAGCGCAGCCGCTTGGCATCCTTGCGGGCGTCGTGCAGTGATTCCGACCGGTGGTCCTCGCTGCGGGCCTCGCGGGCGTCCCGCACCTGCCGGTGCAGGCGCTTGCGGTCGCGGCGCAGCATCCGGCCCGCGGTTTGGGCAGCCGGTGCCTCTGCTGCGGCCGTAAATTCGGGGCTGCCGATCACCGACTCAAGCCGTTCCAGCAGGCGCCGGTAACGGTCGCCGTCGAGCACGCGGGCCACTTCCGCATGAGCCATGCGATAGTCGCCGAGCAGTTCCTCGTCAATGCGCTGCTGCACCGTCCCCATCACCAGTTCGGCAGGCTGGGTTCCGACAAGAGCCTGCAGCCGCGCGCGCAGCACCTGGGCGTCGCGGGCCGCACCCAGGACCCCGGCAAACCATTTGAGTTCGGTGCGCACTTCGCGGGCCGGCTCCGGTGCAAGCACTTTGCGGTAACTCGACAGCGCCGAACGCATCCGCCGGGTGCTGACCCGCATCTTGTGCACCGCGTCTGCATGGTCTGCCCGTACGCGCGGATCCTCCGCCAGCATGGCCAGGAACTGATTCCGCAGATATGCCAGCAGCAGGAGTCCGGCGGGACCCTCTGGCTGCGGAGGCCCGAGGCTCAGGGCGCCGACCCGCACGGCGGCCTGCTGTGCAGCAAGGCCACCCTCGGGGCGGGGCTCGGCGGCAGCGACGGCGGAATCCGCTCCGCCGCTGAGCCGTGGCGTATGCAGCGGGGTTTCCGGATCCTGAGGGGTGGGCATGGCTCAGTATAGGGCCGGGAAACGGCGCAACGGCAGGGGTTTGTGCCGCGGCAGGGGGAAACAGTCCCGCATCGCTGTACCGGGTGCAGCTCCGGCGGTAGCATCGCGGTACCGTGCCGCTGTCCGGCCCGCCCGCCCGGCGGTAACCGCTGCAGGCTGAAATTCCGACGAGGAACACTAGGGCCGTGTGAAGCGATATGAGATTCGTAAAGCTGGGAAGTTCCGGAGCCACGGTGTCGGCTGTCGGTCTCGGGTGCATGACCTTCGGTGACCCCAACCACGGCAACCACGGCTGGACGCTGCGGGCTCCGGAGTCCAGGCCCATCCTGCGCAGGGCCCTTGAACTGGGGATCAATTTCTTTGACACGGCCAACGTCTACTCCTCCGGCGACAGCGAGGAAATTACGGGGGCCGCACTGCTGAAGTATGCCCGGCGTGATGAAGTGGTGATCGCCACCAAGGTCCACGGCGAAATGATGCCAGGTCCCAACGGCTGGGGCCTCTCGCGCAAACACATTCTGTGGCAGGTGGACGAGAGCCTTCGGCGCCTGGGCACCGACTACATTGATCTCTACCAGGTTCACCGCTGGGATGCCTCCACCCCGCTCGAGGAAACGCTGGAAACACTCGACGGGCTGGTGCGGTCGGGGAAAGTCCGGTACCTGGGCGCCTCCACCATGTATGCCTGGCAATTCGCCCGGGCGCTCACGCTGCAGCAGGCCCACGGCTGGTCTCGGTTTGTGACCATGCAGGCGCATTACAACCTGGTGTACCGCGAGGAGGAACGGGAAATGATTCCCCTCTGCAGTGCCACCGGCACCGGTGTGCTGGCCTATTCCCCGCTGGCCCGCGGGCGGCTGGCGCGGGACTGGCAGCAGGGAAGCCGGCGGCAGTCCCAGGACGCCCTGGGACACTCCCTCTATACGGGGCAGGACGTACCCAACCGGGCCGTCGCCGACGCCGTACTCGCCGTAGCGCAGCGGCACGGCGTGACACGGGCCCAGGTTGCCCTGGCCTGGGTCCTCACCCACCCGGCGGTGACGGCCCCGGTGCTCGGTGCCTCCGCCGCCGGGCATCTGGACGACGCCGCCGCGGCCCTGGACCTGCAGCTCACGCCGGAGGATCTGGACGAGCTGGAGCAGCACTACACCCCCCGGCACGTGGCAGGTTTCTAGCCCTTCACTGCTCCGGCAACCAGGCCGGAGGAGATGAAGCGCTGCAGGAACAGGAACAGCGCCATCACCGGCAGGGCGGCCAGGACCGCACCGGCGGAGAAGACACCCCAGGTGCGCGACTGGCTGTCACCCACGAAGGAGTAGAGGCCCACCGCCAGGGTCTGTGCTTCGGGGTCGTTCAGGACAATGGACGCAATCAGGAACTCGCCGGTAGCGGTGATGAAGGACAGCAGCCCCACAATCGCCAGGATGGGCGTGACCAGCCGCAGGATGATCGTGAAGAAAATCTGGATGTGGCTTGCTCCGTCGATGCGCGCGGCCTCGTCCAGGGACTTCGGAACCGTGTTGAAGAACCCGTACATCAGGTAGGTGTTCACGCCGAGGGCGCCGCCGAGGTAGACCATGATCAGGCCGGTCTGGCTCCCCAGGCCCAGCCACGGCACGACGTCGGAGATTCCGCTCAGCAGCAGGAAAATCGCCACAACGCCGAGCATCTGCGGGAACATCTGCAGGAGCATCAGGCTCAGCAGGCCGAAGCGGCGTCCGGTAAAGCGCATCCGGGAGAAGGAGTACGCGGCCAGGGCACCCAGGAACACGGTGCCGGCGCTGGTAATGAGCCCGACGACGAGCGTGTTCAGGAACCACCGGGCGAAGGGCTTCTGCGGATCCGAGAACAGGTCCACGAAGTTGTCGAACTCGATGGTGGAAAACAGGCCGCTTGCCGAAACCAGGGTTCCGTTGGAGCTGAGCGCGGCGGAGAGCACATATGCCAGCGGGAAGAGCGCAAAAACGCCCATGACCAGGCCCACCAGGTGCCGCCACCCCTTGTCCCGGAACCATGCGCCGAAGGGTTTGCGGGGTTGTGCAGGGCTGGCCGGGCCGGTGTTGGTCCGAGCCGGGGCCAATGTCGAGTTGCTCATGAATTCACTTCCTCCAGCGCCTTGGTCTGCCGGAAGCTGACCGCGGAGATAACTGCCACGATGATGAAGATGATGACGGCAAGCGCGCTGGCCAGCCCGTAGTCACGTCCGGACCCCTGGCCGAAAGCCACCTTGTAGACCAGCGTGATCAGCAGGTCCGTGGCCCCGATGTCCATGTTGGTGTCGGTGAACCTGGGCCCGCCGCCCGTAAGCATGAAGATCACGTTGAAGTTGTTGAAGTTGAAGGCAAACGTCGAGATCAGCAGCGGTGCGGTGGAGACCAGCAGCAGCGGCAGCTTGATGGAGCGGAAGATCCGCCACGCGGATGCCCCGTCCATGCGGGCGGCCTCGTTGACATCCTCCGGCAGGGACTGCAGGGCGCCGGTGCAGACCAGGAACATATAGGGGAACCCGAGCCACGTGTTCACCAGCAGCACACTGAATTTCGCCAGCCAGGGGTCGGTCAGCCACGGGATGTCGGCGCCGCCGAACAGGGTGGCGTTGATGAATCCGAACTCCTGGTTCAGCATTCCGGACCAGACCAGGCCGGCCAGGAATGCCGGGAAGGCATAGGGCAGGATCATGATGGTGCGGTAGATCTTTTTGCCGCGCAGGTTCGGATGGTTGAAGGTCAGAGCCAGGAACAGCCCAAGACCAAAGCACAGCAGCACCGATCCGAGCGCAAACGTGAAGGTCCATACGATGACGCTGAGCAGCGGCCCGCGGAGGTCCGGATCGGTGAAGGCCCGTTCGAAGTTCTCGAACCCCACCCCCACCTTCCAGCCGGTGGCGAGGCGTTCGCCGTCGGCGCTCACAAAGGATCCCTCGCCGCCGTCCGTATAAACGGTGCCGGTCTCGGTATCCGTGAAGGTGTCCGCCGCTTCGTCGTAGACCAGCACCGGTTTGAACACGTAGGCATTGGAACCGTCGGCGGTCTGCAGGACGCCGTCGTCGAGGTCATCGGAGAGCGGAACTTTGATGTCGGTGATTTCCTGCTGGACGGCAAGCAGTTCGTTGAAGCTCAGGGTGCGGTACCCCTCGGCTGCCACGGCTTTGCCTGTGCCGCCGATTTCGGCGCCCTCAGCCTCCTTGAGCGGTTCACCCGTGGTGCCGATCCGGACGCCGGCGTCGGGATCAGTGACCAGAAGCGACAGGACATCGTCCTTTTCCACCACGGACACCTGGTATGCCGGAGAATCCGGAACGCGCTTCTGGGCGCTCATGGAGATGGCTGAAACGGCGTCGTCCTTGCTGCTGTTGTGCCCGTCGCCGTAGTTGGTGAAGGCGATATAGCCGCTGTACACCACCACAAAAACCTGGAAGACCACCAGGAACAGGACTCCCGGTGCCAGGTACTTGGCCGGCAGGCCGCCGCGGCGGAGGTAGATCCAGTTGATCAGCACGGTCACCGCTGCCGCCACCGCAAGGACGGCCCATTTTTCGCTCATGAACAGGGCCATGAGGACATAGACGGCAAACGCATCCGTCAGGCCCAGGAGCAGAATTTTGGCCAGAAGGCCTGTCATGGAATCGGGCCCGCGGCGGCGCTTGGGCGTTCGTGCGGAAATGTCTGGGCGGACAGGGGTGTCCAGCTGATCAACCATCGGGGTTCTCCTTGAACCGGTTCGGGCCGGGACACTGCGCTCCATAAAGGGGCAGTGTCCCGGCCCGCATACCTCGTGCCCCGGCGGAAGGCCGGAGCGGTTTCTATCTCAGGTGCGGCTGACGCCGGACTACTTGGCGATCTTCGCTTCGACGTTGCTGACCATCGTTGCCCAGGACTCTGCTGGATCGCCCTGGCCCTTGATCAGGGCAAGCTCAGTGCCGCCCCAGTCGGCCCAAACAGCACCCATTTCCGGGATGGCCGGCATGGGGACGCCGTTGGCGCCGATCTCGCCAAAGGCGGCGACAGTCGGGTCTGCGGCTGCCTTGTCGAACGACGCATTCAGGGCCGGCGGACGTCCGCCGCCTTCAAACATGGCGTCCTGCACGGCCTCGGTGGTGAGGTAGTTCAGGGCAAACTCAGTGGCGGCCAGGGAGTTCGCGCTCTTGGAGCTGATGAAGAAGCCGTTGACGCCCACAAAGGGCTGCGCCGGCTGATCGCCCGCGGTCGGCAGCGGGTCAACGACGACGTTGATCCCGGCTTCCTCCGCCAGCGGCACGTTCCACGGCCCCGTCAGGAAATACGGGGACGCTCCGGCGTTGAACTTTTCCTTGGCAATGTCTGCGGTGATGTTGGAGTTCAGGATGCCGGCTCCGGCCTCGCCCCATTCCTTCACCTTTGCGGCGAAAGCAGCACCGTTTTCGTTGCCCAGCTCCAGCTTCGACGCATCATAGCCGCCGGTCTCGTCAGTTCCGAAGACGGGAACACCCATGGAGGTCTGGAACGGGTACAGGTGGTACGGGTCGCCCTGCTTGGGATCCATCCCTACCAGGAACGGGAACTCGGCGCCCTTGGTGGCAACGGCGTCCTTGCCGTTGGCAATGACTTCGTCCATGGTTGCTGCCGGTTCGGGAACCAGGTCCGCGTTGCGCAGCAGACCGATGTTCTCGATGGAGTAGGGCACACCGTAGGTGCTGCCCTCATAGGTCATGGCGGCGACCGCGGACTCCTGGAAGTCTGCTGCCTTGTCACCCAGCTCGATCGGGGAAATTACGCCGTTCAGGACAAATTTGCCCAGCCAGTCGTGCGGGCCCACGATCAGGTCGGGACCTTTTCCGCTGGGGACCTGTGTGATGAAGTCGTCGGAGACCTTCTCGAAGTCCTTCGTCACCAGCTTGATTTCAATGCCGGTGTCTTCCTTGAACTGGGCCGTGACATCGGTCAGAGCCGGCGAGCGTTCCGCATCGACCCACATGGTGAGTGTGGTGGCGCCGGCGGTGGACAGGTCCGTGGAGTCCGCGCTTTCGGCGGAATCACCGCCGCCGCAGGCGGTCAGGACAAGAGCAGCGGTGACCGAAACGGCCCCGAGAGCGAGGGAGCGGCGGCGAGACGCCGTCATACCCGTGGTGTGCACCTTCATTGGTGAACCTCTCCTAAATTTTCAAAATGGATTCCGGCGTTTTTCAGCGCTGCTGTCCGGGCCTCCTGCGCTGGCGCAGGAGATAAGGCAGGAGCAACGGAACACTCCATCGGGACCTCAGTACGGAGAAAGTGTAAGCGCGTACACGTTGTGCGTCCAATCACAGACCTGCGTCACGGTTTAGACCCGCATTCGCTGCCGCTGTTTCACCCCCATCCCCTGCTGTGACCCAGCAATCCGGGAAATAGTCAGTAATCTTAGGACTGACCCGAGTTGTGCAAGCGTTTTCATTCTGGGTGCGGTATGCCCCTAGGATGGCACCCATGCTCAGCCACGTAATCCCCGGCACCGGTGCAGAAACCGGCCCGGCCCTTGTCCCCCTGCACGCCGCCTCCAGCGAACATGACCGGCAGTGGTGGCGTTCTTCCGTCATCTACCAGGTGTATCCGCGCTCGTTCCGGGATCTCAGCGGCGACGGCATCGGCGACCTGCCCGGCATCACCGCCGAGGTGGACTCGCTGGCCGAGCTCGACATCGATGCGCTGTGGCTGTCCCCGTTCTACAAGTCCCCGCAGAACGACGCCGGGTATGACGTGGCCGATTACTGCTCCGTTGACCCGCTGTTCGGCACGCTGGACGACTTCGACGCCCTGGTGGCAAAGGCCTCCGGACACGGCATCCGGATCATCGTGGACCTTGTGCCCAACCACTGCTCCAACGAACACGCACTCTTCCAGTCCGCCCTGGCGGCCCCCGCCGAATCCCCCGAGCGCGACATGTTCATTTTCCGGAACGGCTCCGGAGAAAACGGAGACCTTCCGCCGAACAACTGGCAGTCCCATTTCGGGGGTTCCGCATGGACCCGCACCACCAACACGGACGGCACGCCGGGCCAGTGGTACCTGCACCTGTTCGATTCCAGCCAGCCGGACTTCAACTGGGACAACCCGGCGGTGCGCGCCGAGTTTGAGCGGGTGCTCCGCTTCTGGCTGGACCGCGGAGTCGGCGGGTTCCGCGTGGACGTAGCCCACGCCCTGGTGAAGAAATCAGGCCTCCCGGACTGGGGCGGCCGGGCGGACGGCTGCTCGTCGGAGGGTTTCCCCGGCCACGAGGCACCGATGTTCGGCCAGGCCGAAGTGCACGACATCTACCGTTCCTGGCGGAAGCTGCTGGAGAGCTACGACGGCGAGCGCGTGCTGTGCGCCGAAGCCACCATCGATCCCCTGGACCGGCTCTCGGACTGGGTGCGTCCGGATGAAATGCACCAGACCTTCAACTTCGCCTACCTGCACCACGACTGGCAGGCCGGCGCCGTCCGCCACGTCATCCAGTCCTCCCTCGAGGCCTTCGACAAGGTGGGGGCGCCCACCACCTGGGTGCTCTCAAACCACGACGTCGTACGCCACGCCACACGCTTCGGCCTCGAAGGACACCAGGACCGCCCGGGCGACGGCCTGGGGCCCGATGACCGCCAGCCCGACTATGAGCTGGGGCTCTCGCGCGCCCGCGCCGCAACTCTGCTCATGCTCGCCCTGCCCGGCGGCGTCTACCTCTATCAGGGAGAGGAACTGGGGCTGCCGGACCACACCACCATGCCGCATGACTTCCGTGAGGATCCGACCTACCACCGCACCGGCGGTGCCCGCCTGGGCCGCGACGGCTGCCGCGTCCCGCTGCCCTGGTACTCCGCTGCCGACGGCTTCGGTTTCAGCAGCACCGGCGCTTCCTGGCTGCCCCAGCCCGCCGAATGGGCGTCGCTGGCCCGGGATGTGCAGCGTGAAGATCCGGCCTCAACCCTGAACCTGTACCGCAGCGCACTGGCCGTGCGCCGGGAGTACGCCCTGGGCGCCGGATCACTGGCCTGGTGGCCCGGCGTCAACAACGACTCGGTGGTTGCCTTCCTGAACGGTGAAGTGCTGACGGTGCTGAACATGGGTGCCGAGCCGCTGTACCTGCCGGAGGGTGAGGTTCTGGTGGCCAGTGAAGCCGGCTCCGGGAGCGACGGCGTCCTGCTGCCCAACCATGCCGTCTGGCTCCGGCTAGGCTAACTCCGGATAGGCAACCCGGGTTTGAGGCACCGGACCTGAGGGTCCGGTGCCTCAACTCTGTGGGTCCGGCGCAATGAAGCACTACCAGAACCGAGGATCGTACATGGCAGGGATCAAAGACGTGGCCGCCCGCGCGGGAGTCTCGTCGGCCACGGTGTCGCGCGCCCTGAGCGGCAACGGCAAGGTCTCCGAGGCCACGCGCCGGAAGGTTCAGGCGGCAGCCGACGAGCTCGGTTTTGTCATTTCCTACAACGCGTCGTCCCTGGCCTCCGGGCGCAGCCGCAACATCGGGATTGTCATGCCCACCGTTGGCCGCTGGTACTTTTCGCAGGTGCTCGAGGGTGCCGCCGCTGCACTGATCGACGCCGGCTACGACCTGACCCTGTACAACACCAGTGACGGCCCGGGGCACCGCGAAAGCGTGCTGACAGAGATGCTGCGGCGCCAGCGGCTGGACGCCGTAATTGCGGTGGCGCTCAAACTCACCGATGAGGAACTGGGCCAGCTGCATGCGGTGGGCAAGCCGATTGTCGCCATTGGCGGGCCCCTGCCGCAGACCCACACCATTCGGGTGGACGAGGCCAACATTTCGGTGCTGGCTACGGAGCACCTCATCGCGCTGGGCCATACGCGGATTGCCCACATTGGCGGCGGGGAAGAGCGTGAGCGTGATTTCCGGCTGGGCAGTACGCGCCGGGACGGGTATGAACAGGCGATGGGCCGGGCGGGCCTGGAAAGCCTTCACATTAATAGTCCGGACTTCTCCGTTGCCAGCGGCGTGAGCGCCGCCAAGACTCTGCTGGCTGCTCCCCGAAACCGTCCCACCGGCATCTTCTGCGCCTCGGACGAAATTGCCGTCGGGACTATTCTTGCCGCCAGGGGCCTGGGACTGCGCGTTCCCGAGGACCTGTCCGTGATTGGGATCGACGGCCACGAACTCGGTGAGGTTTTTGGGTTGACCACCATCAGCCAGGACCCGCGGGGACAGGGAGCCGCCGCCGTCGCCGCCGTACTCTCGCTCCTGGCGCAGAAACCGCCGGAAGCCGACTGGATCCAGCGGTTTTATCCGACCGAGTTCGTCGTCCGCTCCAGCACCTCGGTACCGGCGGATCTGCGCAGCTGACCCGCCGGTACCGTGCCCGCTGCGGCGCCCGGGGCCATGCCCTCGTCTTCGGCCCTGAACCGTGCTTGACTAAAACGTCAGTCCGCCCGGCCGAAGGAACTCCGCCCTCCCATGTCGCTCTTTCTTTGGATCCTGCAGATAGTCCTGGCCCTGCTGTTCATGGGAATCGGCGGGCAGCGCCTGACACGTTCCGCGCGGCAGCTCAGACGGCTGCCCTGGACCGACGGATATCCGCCGGCAGCCATCCGGGCCCTGGGCGCCGTGGAGATTGTTGCGGGCCTGAGCCTGCTGATCCCCGGCCTGCTGGGCTGGTCCCCCCTGCTTACTCCCGCTGCCGCCGCGGGGCTGGTGCTCCTGATGGCGCTGGCGGTGGCCATGCATCTGCGACGCGGCCAGCGCCAGGCGGCAGTCCTCCCGGCTATCCTTCTGGTAATGGCCGCGATTGTGGTGTGGGGGCGGCTTACGCAGCTGCACTGAGCCCCGTCCCCGGCCGGTACCCAAAGACAGATTCCCAGGGGAGCGGAGCGGGATGGCAGGAACAACGGATGCCGTGGCGGAACTCTATGCGCTGATGCCCGAGGAGTTCACGGCTGCCCGAAACCGGCGCGCTTCAGAGGCAGCGAAGGCCGGAGACAAGGCCCTGGGCAAAGCAATCCGCTCCCTGCCCAAGCCGTCGTCGGCCGCTTGGCTGGTCAATATGCTGTCACTGCACCGGGCAGAACTGATCTCCGAAGTCCTTGAACTGGGCGCCGTCCTGCGGGAAGCGCAGAATGACCTGGACCAAAAACAGCTGCGCCATCTCAGCGGTGAACGCCAGCGCCTGCTCCGCTCGGCCGCGAGGGAGGCACAGAACCTTGCCAAGGAGCTGGGGCATCCGGTCAGCGCTGCCGTCGGGGCCGAAGTTGAACAAACCCTGTGGGCTGCCATGACGGATGCGGATGCCGCCGCAGCCGCAGCGAGCGGCCAGCTGGTCCGCGGGCTGGAAGCCAACGGGTGGGATCCGGTGGACGTGGAGGGTGCCGTTGCAGACCCCGGTTCGGTGCGGCCGCCGGCCTCCGGAACACATCGGACCCGCTCCTCCCCTTCCCCGGGAGCTGGCGGGGACGGCGGGGACGGCGGGGACGGCTCGGGGCCGGCGTCGAAAACGTCCGCCAGTGCCGGCACCGCCGCCCAGGCCAGAAAGGAGAAAGCTGCGGCGGACCGCGCCCGCCGTGCCGCCCGTTCCTCCCTGGAGGAAGCGCAGCGGGACGCGGCACGGGCCGAGGACGCGCTGAAGGAAGCCCAGGACGAGGTTGACGCCGTTGCTGACCGGCGCGACGAGCTGACGGATGAAATTGACGAGCTGCGCGAGCGGATCCGTGACCTGGAGCGTGAGGTGGCTTCCGTGGACCGCCGTGCGGGGACGCTGGAACGGGCACGCGATGCCGCCCGCCGCTCGGCGCGTGCGGCGCGCCGCGCCGTGGAAAAGGCGCAGACCAAGCTGGAGGGGCTGGGCTAGGACGCCGCACCGGAGCCTGCCGCGGATCCCGCACAGCAGGTCGGCAACCGGTAAATACGCGCAGTTTTTTCGCCCTAATTATCCGCGGGCAACGGTGGTACGTTCGAAATTCGACAGACATTACTCCCCTTTGGAGGAATCATGACTGACCACGTTGCCCCCGTCAGCGACTGCGCCGTCCACAGCTGCGACTACAACCACGACGGCTGCACCGCCTACGCCATCACGGTAGGCGGCGCCCCCGACCACGCCAGCTGCTCCACCTTCATCGACACCGCGGAAACCGGCGGCCTGCCCAAAGTCCTGGCTTCCGTGGGCGCCTGCCTGCGCAGCGAATGCCGGCACAATGACCACCTCATGTGCACCGCCCATGACGTCAAAGTCGGCCCGGGCGCTGAACTGGCTGATTGCCTGACCTACCAGCCGCGCTAGCTGTACCGCAGGGTGCAGATGTCCTCCCACGATCCGGGAATGTGATCCAAGCCTCATCAGCCTGTAGCGTTGGAGGCCACAAACCCGCTTCAAAGGAGAGTTATGCCCGGCTTGGACACCGCTTTGACACCGCTTCGTTTTCTGGAGCGCGCAGCACAGGTCCATCCGGACAAAACAGCGATCATCGACGGTGACCGGCGCCTGACCTACCGCGAGTTCGCCGCGGCGGTGACCCGCACGGCGCAGGCCCTGCAGGCCTCGGGCCTGACAGCCGGCGGCCGGGCTGCCTTCCTCGGCACCAACTCCGCCGAGCTGCTGATCGCCCATTATGCCGTTCCCCTGGCCGGCGGCGTCCTGGTACCGCTGAATACGCGGTTGTCTCCGCCCGAGGTGGCCTACATCTGCAACCACTCGGGTGCCGCCGTGCTGTTCGGAGATCCGGACCTGCTCCTCGCCCTGGGTTCGGTGGAGCTGGAGACGGTCACGGAGGTTATTGCCGTACCCCTCCAGGACGGAAGCCCCGGCACCGTGGAGGGCACGACGTCGTACGCCGATTTCCTGGCGCGCGGCACCGACAGCCCGCTCTCCTGGGACGTGGCGGATGAAGACGCCGTCATCACGCTGAATTACACCTCCGGCACCACCGGCCGCCCCAAGGGCGTGATGTACACCCACCGCGGCGCCTACCTGAACTCGCTGGGCGAAGTGCATCACCAGGGCTTCACCGCCGACAGCGTTTATCTGTGGACGCTTCCCATGTTCCACTGCAACGGCTGGTGCACCACGTGGGCCCTGACCGCAGCCTCCGGAACGCAAGTCTGCCTGCGCGCGGTCCGGGGCCCGGACATCTGGCGCCTAATCGATTCCTGCGGCGTGGACCACCTCGCCGGTGCGCCAACGGTGCTCAGCGCCATTGCCACCGCAGCGGAAGCCCATGAGCTGGATCATCCCCTGACCATCGTGACCGCCGGCGCACCGCCGAGCCCCACCATCATCACGAAGATCCATGAGCTGCGCGCCGCCGTGGTGCACGTCTACGGACTCACGGAGTCCTACGGACCGTATGCCGTCTGCGAACCGCAGGCCGCATGGGCAGCACTGGACGGCGAGGCCCTGGCCCGGAAGATGGCACGCCAGGGTGTGGGCATGCTGACGTCGGACCGGCTGCGGGTGGTCCGCGACGAGGTTGGCGCCACCGGCGAGCTGACCGATGTTGCCGGCGACGGCGTCGAGATGGGCGAGATTGTCATGCGCGGCAACTCGGTGATGAAGGGTTACTACCGCGACGACGACGGGACGGCCGACGCCTTCCGCGGCGGCTGGTTCCACACCGGCGACCTCGGCGTTATGCATCCCGACGGCTACGTCCAGCTGCTGGACCGGTCCAAGGACGTGGTGGTTTCCGGCGGCGAGAACATCTCCACCATCGAGGTGGAACAGGCGCTGGCCAGCCATCCCGCGGTGGCCGACGTCGCCGTCATCGGCGTCCCGGACGAGCGCTGGGGCGAGCGGCCCAAGGCCTTCGTTGTGCTCGCACCGGGCCGGAAGGTCACCGAAGATGACCTCGTGGCCCACGTCAAGGCCCGGATCGCTTCCTACAAGGCACCCCGGTCGGTGGAGTTCATTATTGACCTTCCTAAGACGTCCACCGGAAAAATCCGCAAGAATGAACTGCGGTCACAGGAATGGGAAGGCCGGGAAGCCCGCATTAACTAAAGGCGTCCCGCGGCGCCGGTTCTCGTCACCGCGTTTCCCGGGGAACATCTTTGAGCAAGGGAGAAATTCATGGCTGCCGTCGTGCTGGGCTGGAATCCTGCCACCGCGTTTGGTGCCGGTCCCGGCCGTGCGGACTACCGCACGGCGGCCTCCACCGTGCAGCGCACCGGGCTCTACGGCACCCGGTGGCGGGTAGGCCGGGGCCAGCAGCTGGATCCCGGGACCGACGCGTGGCTTTTCGCCCAGGGCCGGCACGGGCGCGGACTGCTCGGGCACGGCGTCGTTGCCTCCGCACCCCAGCCCGGTGCGGCCCTGCCGGCCCGGCTCGGCCTGCTGGCCGGCATCGTCTTTGACCTGCTCCTCCCGCCGGGCGACGCCCTGCCCGCCGATGGGCTGGCGGAGAGCGTCCCGGACCTGAACTGGAACGCCGTCCGCAGCACCGGAACCGCGGTTCCGGACCAGGCCGAGGTGCAGCTCCGGGCGGCCTGGACCACGTTCCTGCGGTCCCGCCCCGTTTCCGGGGACTGGCTTGCCGCCGCCGACCCCACAGTCCCCCTTCCGGGAAGCCTCCCCCAGGACAGCCTGCGGACCGTGGGAATCAACCGCTACGAGCAGGATCCCGACGCCGTCCGGCAGTGCGTCTCTTTTCACGGCACCTCCTGCGCGGCCTGCGGCTTGTCAATGGAGCAGGTTTACGGTCCGGCCGGCGCCGCCTTTGTCCAGGTGCACCACATTGTTCCGCTGTCCTCCATCTCCCCGGACTACACACTGGATCCGGTGGCGGACCTGGTGCCGCTGTGCCCCAACTGCCACGCCGTGGCTCACCTCGGGGTACCCGATCCGTACACGCCCGGTGAACTGCGGCGGATGCTGGCAGCCGCGGCCGGACCGGTGGCCCCAGCGAATCCCCTTGCGGGTTCGGTCCCCACCAACGAGGAACTGGAAGCCCAGGCGGATGCGGCACGCCTGCGGGACAACCGGTAGCCCGGTGCGCGGCAACCAGCAGAACAGGAGCACTCCGTGGCAGAATCGTTAGCGCCATGACCATTCCTGCCAGCACCTCAAAATCCGTCCGAGTGGACGCCTGGTTGTGGGCCATCCGCGCCTACAAGACCCGGTCCGCTGCCACTGCGGCCTGCCGGGCCGGCCATGTCAGGCTCAACGGCAACCCGGCCAAGGCGGCGCAGCCGGTCCAGCCCGGAGACACCATTCGGGTCCGCCAGCCGGGGTACGAACGGATCCTCGAAGTCCGTCAGCTGATTGCCAAGCGCGTTGGTGCGGAGGCGGCTTCCCACTGCTTCACCGACCACACACCGCCGCGGCCGGTGGGTCCGGCGCTGGGGGTTCCCCTGCGGGACCGCGGCGCCGGGCGCCCCACCAAGAAGGACCGCCGCGAGATCGACCGGCTGCGCGGCGACCGCTAGGGAGTTCCGGCGGCGCTCGGCTTCAGCTGGTCATCGACGAATTTTGGAGCGGCGGCTGCCATGCCGGCAAAGGCCATGATGACGGAGGAACAAGCCAAAATCGTGAGGGGAAGAGTCCAGCTTCCCGTTGCGGAGTGCAGGGCACCGATCGCAAACGGCCCGGCAGCCGCCAGCAGGTAGCCCACGGGCTGACAGAAGCCGGACAGTTCTGCCGTGACCCGGGGGTCCCGGGAACGTCCCGTGATGAGGGCCAGCGCCGTCGGAAAGGCGAACCCGCCGAATCCCAGCAGCAGCGCCCACAGCCACGGTACGGCACCGGGAAACAGCAGCAGCCCGATATACCCCGCACCGGTGGCGGCTGCCAGTGCCGCAACATACACGCGCAGGCCCGGCGCACGCGCCACCAGGGCAGGCATGATCAGGCCGCCGGGGATGCCCAGCGAAGCGATGATCGCCATCATGAAGCCCGCCTGGGACTGGCTCAGTCCCGCATCGCGGTAAATCTGCGCCACCCAGCCGAACTGCACATAGGCGTTCATGGACTGGACGCCGAAATACAGGCACAGGGCCACTGCGGTGCCGGACGACGTCATGCGCAGCCGGCCTGCGTAAGGCAGCGGTCCGCCGGCTGCGGTTCCGGCTGCAAGATCGGCTGCACTCCCGGTTCCTGCGCGTCGCGGACTCCTGCCGCGGAACGCTATGACAATCCAGGGCACCGCGGCGATGAGTGCCGCGGCACCCCAGACACGCAGGCTGACCTGCCAGCCGTCCGCCCCGCCTGCCGCCAGCGGGGCGGCAATCAGCAGCGGAATGGTTGCGCCCACGGCCAGCGTGGTGCCGTAAACGGAGTTCAGCAGCGCGGTCCGCGCTCCACCGTGCCGTTTGATGAACGCCGGGACCAGGATGTTGCCCACCGCCATGCCGGCAAAGGCCAGCACCGTGAGCAGCAGGAAAGCCACCTGCGATTCGACGACGGAGCGCAGCAGCAGCCCGGCAGCAACGGCGGCTACTCCCGCGGCGATGGTTCCGTTGATGCCGGCCCGCCGGGACATCGCGACGGCAAGGGCTCCGACGACGGCGAAGGTGAGCCCGGGCAGCGCCGTCAGGACCCCGGCCAGGGTTGAGCCCATCCCGAGCCCGGCCTGGAGCTCGGCCAGCACGGGACCCACCGACGTCGCGCCGGGCCGCAGGTTGACGGCGACGAGGACGACGGCGGCGGCCGCAGCCCACAGCGGCAATGTCAGGCGCGGCCGGGTCCTGCCGGCTGTCTGTTTTCTGGCTTCACTCACCCGGCCTTTCTAGCACGGGCAGCGCCAAACACCTCCGGCCGCGTGTTCCGCCCGCGTCACGGAACGGAACAGGCGGCCGGAGGAAGGGTTCAGGCGGAGGCGGGCTGAGCGGCCCGGCTGTCTCCGGTTTCCACGAACCGCTGGTGCCAGGACAGGGCTTCATCGAGCAGATGCGGGGTGTGCTTGCCGAAGCTCTCGCGGCAGGCCCGGTCGAAGTAATCCTGCAGCAGGGGCTGGAAGTCCGGGTGTGCACACTTGTCGATGATGGTCCGGGCGCGCTGCTTGGGCGAGAGGCCGCGCAGGTCGGCGAGTCCGCGTTCGGTGACCACCAGCATGGTGTCGTGCTCGGTGTGGTCCACGTGGCTGACCATGGGCACGATGCCCGAGATCTTGCCGCCCTTGGCAGTGCTCGGGGACAGGAAGGCGGAGAGGAAGCCGTTGCGGGCAAAGTCGCCGGAGCCGCCGATACCGTTCATCATGGCCGTTCCGGCCACATGGGTGGAGTTCACGTTGCCGTACAGGTCGGCCTCGATCATGCCGTTCATGGCGATGCAGCCCAGCCGGCGGATCAGTTCCGGATGGTTCGAGATCTCCTGGGTACGCAGAATAATCCGCTTGCGGTAGAACTCGATGTTCGAGTTGAACTCTTCGATTCCCGCCGGGCTCAGCGAGAAGGAGGTGGCGGATGCTACCCGGATCACGCCGTCGCGGATGAGGTGCAGCATCCCGTCCTGGATGACCTCGGTGTAGGCCGTGAGTCCGGTGTAGCCGGAGGTGGCGAGCCCGCCCAGGACGGCGTTGGCAATATTGCCCACGCCGGACTGCAGCGGCAGCAGCTTGTCGGTCAGCCGGCCGGCCTTGATCTCGTCGCCGAAGAAATCGATCAGGTGCGCGGCAATCTGCGTCGACGTCTCATCCGGGGCGGCGAAGGGCGTCATCCGGTCCGGGGCATCGGTCTCAACGACGGCAATAACCTTGTCCGGATCCAGCCGGAGGTACGGCTCGCCGATCCGGTCATCCGGGTTCACGAGCATGATCGGCTTGCGGTGCGGCGGCAGTGCCGTTCCGTAGTAGACGTCGTGCATGCCGTCCATGGCTGCTGCCTGCTGGGCGTTGACTTCCAGGATGATCTTGTCGGCCTGCTCAATCCAGGTCTTGTTGTTGCCCACGGACGAGGACGGGATCAGGGAGCCATCTTCGTTGATGCCGACGACCTCGATCACCGCCAAGTCCACGTGGCCGTAGAAGCCGAACCAGGTGTACTGGGCGACGTGCCCCAGGTGGATGTCGATGTACTCGAGTTCGCCGTCGTTGATCCGCTTCCGCAGGGTGGGATCGGACTGGTACGGCAGGCGCAGTTCCATGCCGCCGGCCTTCGCGAGCACGCCGTCGAGCTCGGGAGCGGTGGAGGCTCCGGTCAGGACCTTGATCTGGAAATCCTCGCCCCGTGCGTGCGCTTCCTCCATCTGGATGGCCAGGGCCTGGGGAACTTCCTTGGGATAGCCGGCGCCGGTGAAACCGCTCATCGCCACGGTCATGCCGGGTTTGATAAGCGCCGCTGCCTGTTCAGCAGACATCCTGCGCTGCAGCAGTCCTTCGTGGTGAATGCGGTCGTGCATGGTGGCCTTTCCTTAGATGGGACCAACCAACACTATCCGCAAATGTGCCGTGCCTCATATTTGGGAGATTCCGCTTGGGAAAAGCCCGGGCGCAACGGCCGCTTAGGGTGCGCCCTGGTCCTTGTCCAGGTCCGCCTCCAACCCGGAACCGGGTTCAATGACCACCCCGTCTTCGCGCTGCTGAACGCCGGATTCAGCGGGTGCCTGGCGGCTGCGTCCCTGAAGAAGGTTGGCGACGGTTTCCAGTTCGGTGCTGAGCTCGGCGAGCCGGGACGAGCTCGTCTCAACGGCGAGAGCGGCCACGAGTTCGGTCTGACGGCTCCGCAGCTGGGCGAGCGAGGGGGCTGATCCATTGTTTTCCATACTTCATCCTACAAACGGGACCGTTACACTGCCCAAGGCGGCCCGCCATGACAGGAGGATTCATGACTAACCCGACAGATGACGCTTTTCAGGGGTGGCTGGCTTTCCGCAGCGCCCGCAACCGCGAGCTGGGGCAGGAGCACGGCTGGCTGACCCTGACTTCGCTGCAGTGGTTAACGCCCGTTCCCGCACCGGCGGAAGGCCTCCCGGGGCTGTGGTCCGGAACGGAAACGGAAGCGGCCCTGTCAGCAGCCGTCGGCAACGGTCTCACCCTCGTTGAGAGCGGAACAGCGGTTGACGGTACCGTCACTGTTTCCCTTGAGGACGAGGAATCCCTGCTCTGGGTGCAGTTCGGCGGCAGCGACGGCGGACGGATCGTGGTGGAGCTGGCCCGCCGCGGCGGACGCTACGCCCTTCGCACCAGGGATGCGGAGTCCCCCGTGTTCACGGCATTCAGCGGAGTTCCCGTCTTCGATTTCAGGCCGGATCTGGTGCTGCAGGCCCGCTTCGATGCCTATCCCGAGCCGGTGGACGTTCCCATCCGGACCGCGCACCCCGCCGTCGACGGCGTTCACCGCACCGTCGGCGAACTGGCCCTCCGGCTTCCCGGGACGGAGAAGGAATACCGGCTGCAGGTGGGCGCCGAGGGGCCGGACCGCCTGGCACTGACCTTTCACGATGCCACCAACAACCAGGCAACCGCCGGCTGGCGCAAGGTCGCTTTTGCTGCACCCCGGGCCGGATCATCTGCTGTGACAGTGGATCTCAACCGGGCCGTGAACTATCCCAGCGCGTTCACTCCGTACGGCACCTGCCCCATGCCCGTGGGCAGCAACATCATCGGGGAACCCGTGGAAGCCGGAGAAAAACGGCCGGACGGACCGGCACTGCCATGACCGCGGAGCCCGGGCCGTCCGCATTCCGCCGGGTGCCGCTGACGGAGGCCCTGCAGCGCAGCCGCATCATCGCAGTCCTCGGAGTCGGCGATCCGGTCCGGACCGATGCTGTGGCTGACACCCTGGCGGCAAACGGCATCCGCTGCCTGCAGCTGACCATGACCGTTCCGGGCGCCCTGAACTCCATCGAGCGTCTGGCTGCCCGGATGCCCGCAGGCGTCGCCGTCGGAATGGGAGCGGTGATGACGCCGCAGGATGTGGTCCGGGCGGCCGGCGCCGGCGCCCGGTTTATCGCCTCCCCCACTGCCGCTGCGGATGTCATCCATGCCTCCCGGAACCTTGATGTGCCCAGTTACCCCGGCGCGCTGACCCCCGGGGAAGTCCACTTGGCGTGGCGCGCCGGCGCCAGCGCGGTGGGGCTGTTTCCCGCCGGTCCGCTCGGTACCGGCTACCTTGCTGCGGTTCGGACGGCGTTTCCGGACATTGCTCTGATTCCGTCCGGGTCGATCGACTGCGGCGGGACGGCGCCCTGGTTCGCTGCCGGCGCCGCCGGCGTCGCGCTCGGCCGGGACCTTCTCCGGGAGGCCATGCTCCCCGGCGGGGATCTGACGGCCCTGGCCGGGCGGGTGCGGCAGGTCATCGCCGACGCAGAGCCGGGCCCGGGATAGGCGCCCCGCAGCCCGGCGTGCGCCGCGGCACGCTTCCGCGAGATCATGGAGGGAACACCTGCAACCTTCTCCGACCGGAAATGAGACCCCATGACACTCAAAGAGCAGCTCCAGGCCGATATGAAGGCCCACATGAAAGCCGGAAACCGCACCGCGCTGATGACGGTGCGCAACGTTCTCGGCGAGATTGAAACCCGCGAAAAGTCGGGCAAAACCCCGGTTGAGCTCGACGACGTGCAGGTCGTGTCGCTGCTGCAGAAGGAAGCGGCCAAGCGGCGCGACACTGCCGGCATCTACCGCGACGCCGGCGAGACGGAGCGCAGCGACGCCGAAATTGCCGAAGCCGAAATCATCGAAGCCTACCTGCCCGCACCGTTGACGGCTGCGGATGTCCAAGCCATCGTGGACGAGGTCATTACCGAGCTCTCCGCTGCCGGCACGGAACTGTCGATGCGCCAGATGGGTGCGGTCATGAAGCCGGTCACGGCCAAGGTGGCCGGGCGATTCGACGGCAAGGCCGTCAGCGAGATTGTCCGCAGCCGTCTCGCCTGACCTGCCGGCCCGGTAGAGCTAGCGGGCGGCCGCCGGAAGTCCTGACTTTCCGAATCCGGCGGCCGCCACAAAGGCGGTGGCGGTGTTCGGGGCAATTTCGGTCATGCCGGCATCCACGATCAGCGGTCCGGCGCCTGCTGCGGCGGCGAGCGCCTTAAAGTCGGCCCCGCCTGCCGCCCGGACGGAGACCGGACAGCCGCCGTCGAACCAGGTGCTCCGTTCCTGATCGGACAGCGTCAGGTACCAGGCGAGCAGCGCATGGGCCGCCTGCGCTCCGGCTTTGCCCGTCGACATCTCCAGGTCCGCGTTCACCACCACAACCGGCGCGCCCTCCCGGCCGGGCACCGGCTCGTCGTCGGGCAGCTGGGTTCCGGAGACCTGCAGCGCCCGGACTGCCTTGGGCATTTCCTCGTAGGTCACCGGCTCAAAGGCCAGCGCCTGCGCCCGGCCGACGACGACGGTCCCCGACGGCGCGTGCGCCGCCAGTTTCGCGAACGCCTTGGGTCCGGCCCGGCGGACGGTCTTTGTGAACCGGCCGAACACCCAGTTCTCCCATGCGTCGTCGCTGTCCCGCCGCGCGTACGCGCTCACGCTCGCCGCTGCTGCGGCAGCCACGGCGTCATAGTGGGCGGCGGGATCTTCCTTGTCGACGAGCAGGACTATCGGCTGGACGGTGTCGCTGGGTTGCATGTCTCCAGTTTTTCACGACGGAACACCGGTCCGGTCCCCCGCGCCCGGCGGTCACCCCTCCTGGCCGCCGGAGCTTCGCCGGAACCTCAGCGTCACGAGTTCAAAGGGCCTCAGCTGCAGCGGCACCGCTCCTCCCGGCTGCTGCTTCCCCACTGCATCAGAACCGATCCGCCGTTCCAGCAGATCCGTGGCGGCGACGTCGTCGTAGGCGAAGCCGGCCCGGAGGTTCGCCTGTGCCCTTCCGCCGTGGGCTTCGTACAGCCGGACCACCACGTCGCCGCTGCGGTCCTCGGCCAGCTTGACCGCTTCCACCGCCACAGCAGGATGATCGACCGTGATGATTGGCTCCGCAGCTGCCGCGGCCACCCCGGAGATAAACCGGAGCGGGAGGTTCAGCCGGTACCCCTCGGCCACGGCGTCGGGAATTCCGGAAGCGGGCCGCAGCGAGAACCGGAAGCTGTGCGGCCCCTGGTCTGCCCCCGGGTCCGGAAACAGCGGGGCGCGCAGCAGGGACAGCCGCACCGTGGTGCAGGTCCGCCCGTCCACCGTCTCGCGGAAGGTGTCATGGCCGTAGGTGGAGTCATTGGCCACGGCCACCCCGTAGCCCGGCTCCCCCACATGGATCCACCGGTGGGCCACGGTTTCAAAACGGGCCGCATCCCAAGAGGTGTTGGCGTGAGTGGGGCGGTGTATGTGTCCGAACTGGATCTCGGACGCTGCCTGGGCGGCGTGCACGTCCAGCGGAAACGCGAGTTTGAGCAGTTTTTGCTGCTCGTGCCAGTCCACGTCCACGTCCAGGTCCACTGCCGAGCCGTCCGGGCTCAGGGAAAGGCGCTGCACGATCTCCGAGTCCCCGAAGGATCGCGTGATCCTCAGGACCCGATCTCCGCTGCCGTCCTCAAGCTCCATGCTGTCCGGCTGCATCAGATCCACGGAGCTGTACCGGTAGTGCGCGTCCAGGTCCCAGGCATCCCATTGGTTGGGAGTGTCACGGAACAGCTGGAACAGGTTTCCGGGCCGCCCGGGCGGGAAGACTTCCCGCCCGGGCGCCTCACCCGGGCCGGTTTCATCCGCCGGCGCAACGGCAGCCGAAGGTGATACCACCAGCGACCGGAACAGGCCGGCGGAGTCCACGGTCAGCCTGAGCCGGCCGCTGCTGATCCGCCAGTCGCCACCGGTCCGCTGCCAGGTCCAGGGGAAGGGGCCCGGCACCGGCCCGGCACCGGCGGCCGGTATGCCGGACACGGGGTACGGCCCGGCGTTCAGGGCCGCAGCCGATTCCCCGCTGCCCAGCAGGGCCCGGGCCGAGTTCTCGATCAGGACTTCCAGCCCCGCGGCCACCAGCGCATAGTTGCGTTCTGCTTCCTGATGCACCCAGGCAATGGAGGTGCCGGGCAGGATGTCGTGGAACTGCTGCAGCAGGACGGTGTGCCAGGCCTCTTCCAATGCCTCGTACGGATACTCGGCCCCGGCGGCCAGCGCCGCAGCTGCCGCCCACAGCTCCGCTTCCCGCAGCAGGTGCTCGCTGCGCCGGTTGCCCTTCTTGGTATTGGCCTGGCTGGTGTACGTTCCGCGGTGGAATTCCAGGTACAGCTCCCCCGACCAGGCGGGCGGGTCCGCCAGTTCGGCCTGCGCTGCGGCAAAAAAACGCTCGGGGCTGGACAGCTGCACGGCAGGGGAACCCTCCAGGGAGGCGGTGCGGCGGGCCGCGGCCAGCATTTCCCGGGTCGGCCCGCCGCCGCCGTCCCCCCAGCCAAACGGCACCAGCGAGGTGTTGCCGAATCCCTTCTCGCTGTACTGGCGCTGTGCCCGGGCCAGCTCCTGGCCGGACAGCTCGGAGTTGTAGGTGTCCACGGGCGGGAAATGGGTGAACAGAACGGAACCGTCAATCCCTTCCCAGCGGAACGTGGAGTGCGGCATGACGTTGGTTTCGTTCCAGGAGATTTTCTGGGTCAGGAACCAGCGGGAGCCCGCCGCACGGGCAATCTGCGGCAGCGCCGCCGAGTAACCGAAGGAGTCCGGCAGCCAGAGGACTTGCGGTTCCACCCCGAAATTCTCGCCGAAGAAGCGCTGCCCGGCCACGAACTGCCGGGCCATGGCCTCGCCGCCGGGCATGTTGGTGTCCGCTTCGACCCACATTCCGCCGGTGGGCACAAACCTCCCCTCCCGTACCCGCTCCGCTACCCGGTGGAACAGGTCCGGATAATACTGCTGCAGCCAGGCGTACTGCTGGGCCGAGGACGCGGTAAAAATGAAGTCCGGGTCCTGGTCCATCAGCTCCAGCACATTCGCGAAGGTACGGGCCACCTTGCGCACCGTTTCCCGCACCGGCCACAGCCAGGCACTGTCAATGTGGGCGTGCCCGACGGCGTGGATGCGGTGGGCGCTGGCGTACGCCGGCAGGGCGAGGACGCCGGCCAGTTGTTCGCGGGCGGGGTCCGCGGTGCCGGACACGTCACCGGGATCGACGGCGTTGACCGCCCGTTCCAGGGCCCGGAGGATTTCATAGCGCCGGGGCAGATCCATCGGTAGTTCATGCATGAGCCCGTTCAGGGTCCAAAAGTCCCGGGCGAGGTTCCAGACCCCGGTGTCCAGCAGTGCGAGATCCGCGGACCGGAACACGTACAGCGGTGCCTGGCCCGCCGTCGCCGGATCGCCCAGCGGAGTGGGCGCATAGGTGAATCCGGCGATCACGTTCGGATTCGACGCGGCTTCCAGGTAGAACAGAAATGCTTCGCCCGGCGCCTGCCTGACCGGAACGTGCAGGTTCCGGGGCTCCACCGCCTTCACGATCCCTCCGTCCGCCGTGTAGACCAGGCCCTCCGCCTCAAACCCCGGCCCGTCACCGCTGAACCCCGGATCGATCAGCAGTTCGGGACGGCCGCTTCCGCCCTCCCAGTCCGCCGGCACGGTACCGGACACCCGGAACCAGGTGGTTCCCCAGGGGGCGCCCCAGGCCTGCCCGGGGGAAAAGTGCTGGTAGTCCTGCTGCGCGGCCTGGGCAAAGGGAACGGGCTCCCCCGGCGCCGTCCAGGCTTCAAGCGCCGCCGGCACGCGGTTCCGCCACACGTTCCCGGCGAGCTTTTCCCTCAGGAACCGGTTGATTCGGGCTTCGACAAGTTCGCGGCTGTCGTGCACGGGGCACCTACCCTTTCATTGCGCCGCTCAGGGCGAAGGAGCCCCCGAGCGCACGGGAGAGGATGTACAGGAAAATCACCGGGACGGAGTAGAGGATGGAAAAGGCCGCCAGTTCCCCGTAGGCCACCCCGCCGTACTCGTCGAAAAAGCGGAAGATGCTTACTGCCGCCGGCTGCTTGTCGGCGGAGAACAGCAGGATGAAGGGAACAAAAAAGTTTCCCCAGCCCTCCAGGAAGACAAAGATGAAGACAACTCCCAGGCCCGGGCGCATGAGCGGAAGCACCACGTAGTACAGCGCTTTCATGTTCGAGGCACCGTCAATCCATGCCGCTTCCTCCAGGCTGACCGGTACGGAGTCCATGAAGTTCTTGGTCATCCAGATCGCGATCGGCAGGAAGGTCGCGCCCATGAACAGGATGGTTCCGCCTAGGGAATCCAGCAGGTTCAGCTGCACAAAGAGGCTGTAGACCGGAACCATGATCGCCGTAATCGGCAGGCACGTGCCAAAGAGAACGGTGTACATGAACGGGCGTTTGAAGCGCAGCTGGTAGCGCGAGAGAGGATACGCGGCCAGCACGGCGGCCGTAACGGTAACGGTGGCCGCGCCAAGGGCCAGCAGGAAGCTGTTCAGCAGTGGAATGAACGTCTGCTGCGCGGTCAGGATCGCTGAGAAGTTGGCCAGGGTAAGGGTGGTCGGAGCAGCCAGTTCATACGTGGCATCAGCGTTGACCGAGGCGCTCAGGAGCCAGGTCAGGGGCAGCAGAAACGCCAGGGCCAGCAGCACCAGCACCGCTGTGGAGATTCTTGACGAAGAGGACCTGCGGGCGGACGCCACCGGGGGTACGGTCACGGCTATTCCTTCCTCTCCCGCAGCATGCGGATGTAGGCGATGGAGAAGACTGCACCGATAAACAGCATGACGACGGCGATGGCCGTTCCGTATCCGATGTCACCGTACTGGAAGGCCTGTTCGTAGGCCATGATCGGAAGGGTGGTGCTGGCATTCAGCGGCCCTCCCCGGGTCACCACGAAGATGAGCGTGAAGGTCCCCAGGGTCAGGAGTGTAATCAGCATCAGGTTGGTGGCGATGCTGCGCCGGATCATCGGAAGGGTGACGTACCGCAGACGCTGCAGGGTCCCCGCCCCGTCGATGGTCGCGGATTCGGTGATTTCCGGCGGCACGTCGTTCAGTGCCGCTTGGTAGTTCATCATCGAGAACGCGGTTCCGCGCCAGATATTGGCAATGATCAGCGCCGTCATGGGTTGCTCGTAGAGCCAGTCGACGGCGGGAATTCCCGCCAGCCCGGTCAGCTGGTTGAGCATCCCGTCCCGGAAGAAGAAGGCGTAGGCGATGAACGCGGCCACGATTTCGGGCAGGACCCAGGCGGCCACGACACAGGTTCCCGCGATCGCGCCAACCACTGCGTTGGCCCGCTGCATCAGCAGGGCGAGGAGCATGCCCAGGCAGTTTTGCCCGATCACTGCGGAGGCAAACACAAAGAGGAAGGTGAGCCAGAGGGAGCGGGGGAACAACGGATCGGTCAGGAGCTCCCGGTAGTTCTCCAGCCCGATCCATTCCGGGTTTTTGGCTGCTCCGCCGGTCAGCCCGGCGTCGGTGAAGGAGCCGTACACCGCCCAGACAATCGGTCCGCCAAGGAACACCAGCAGCAGCAGCACCGCCGGAGCCAAAGGCAGGAGCCGGGCGAAGCGGCCCGCCCGGGCGGCGGACGGACGCCGCCGCCCTCCGCCGGGACGCCGTCCCGGCCCTTCCGGCGAGCCGGCGGGCCGGGCGATCGATGTACTGGACACGCGCCCGGCTACTTCTCGGTCACGTTCTCTTCACCCACGATTTTCCTCAGCGCCTCATCGTAGGCAGCGGCAGCTTCCTCCGGAGATTTCCCGCCGGCCACGACTTCCTGGGTTGCGGTCAGGACGGCCGTATCGATTTCGGCAAAGTCCGACGTCGCCGGCCGGTAATTGCTGACGTCAAGAACCTCGGTGACCGCACCGGCGAACGGGTTCATGTCCAGATATTCGGGGGCTTCGGCAACATCGGTGCGGACCGCGATCTTGGAGCTGTCCACGGTGTACTGCAGCGAGTTGTCATAGCTCAGGGCCATCTTCACGAACTCGGCTGCCAGCTCCGGCGACTCGGTCCCCGACCCCACCGCCAGCGTCCACCCGCCGGACATGCTCACCGCCCCGGGGTCCTGGCCGTTCTGCGTCGGGAACGGAGCAGCGGCCATCACTTCGCTGTACTGGGGCCACTCGTACTGGCCGCCCTCCTGCCAGAACTGCGGAGCGTAGGAACCTTCAACCGTGGCCCCCATCCGGTCCTGCGGAAGCATCTCCCCCACGATGCTCTGCCAGATGTTCTCGTCCAGCGCTTCTGCCGGGGTGACCGCCAGTCCCTCGTCATAGATGGTTTTCAGGAAAGCGAGGGAATCCACAAAACCCTGCGAACCGGTAATCCACTTTTGCTCGTCCTCGTCGTAAAGGGTTCCCCCGGGAGTTCCGTAGAGCAGTTCATAAAAACTCTGCATGGTTCCCGCATACATGCTGAAGGGCACCACGTCGGGATTGGCGGCCTTCACCGTGCGCGCCATGGCGAGGATTTCCTCCCAGCTTCCGGGTTCCCAGGGCAGGTCGATGCCGGCTTCCGAGAGCACGTTCTGGTTGTACCAAATGACCCGGGTGTCTGTTTCCAGGGGAATGGCGTAGGTACCGCCGTCGTCGCCTGTTCCGGCCTGTTTCGCCGTCTCGTTGAAGCCGTCCCAGTCCTCCCAGTCCGTGAGGTAGTCGTCCAGCTGGAGCACGTAGCCGGCCTCGACGTCGGCCCGGAGCTTGAAGGAGTCCTCCAGGAACACGTCGGGCGCCGTATCCGCGGAGCGCTGGGAGAGCGCCAGCTTGGTGGCATAATCCTCGTCGTTGCCTTCGATCGGTGCGAGTTCAACGCTCACGCCGTCGTTGGCTGCTTCGAACTCCTGTTTGACGTCCTCCATCAGCTCCACCATTGGCACATCCACGTTTCTGTAGACGATTCGAAGGGTTTGCTGACCGTCCTCGCTACCGCTTCCGCTGCAGCCGCTGAGGGCCAGTGCCGCGGCTGCTCCTGCGGCAAGGATCTTGGTGCTGGCTCGCATGGTTCTCCTTTGATCCACGGTTGCCACTGCGGGGACGTGCCCCGGTGGTGCGGCTGACGCTAATACAAGAACGCCGTTTCCTCAATCATTCGCGGACCGGCTGCCGGTGCAGTCCGAAGAGTGGAGGCGGAACCGGGCGGCAAGGGAGCTGGACGGCAGCGCTGGGTGCTCGACGGCGGAGCTGGGAGCTCGACGGCGGAAGTCAGGGTTCGGCGGCGGTCAGAGGTCGACGGCGGCAGTCATCTCACTGACAAAGGCCTCGGTTTCCGCTGCGTTGCGGAAACCGTAGGACACTTCGCGCACGGCTTCTTCCCGGCTGGCCGGAACCGAGTGGTACTTCACGGCGTCAAAATTGCCGGGCCCGGTGACGGGCTCCACCAGCGGCCGGTGGTTCAGGTGCGGGAACTGGCGCAGCGTCGGGTCAATCCGCCACTGCGCGGTTTCGATCCAGAAGTGGTCCCCCATGCCTGAGGAGCCGCTGGCCACCCGGATGTCTTCGACGCCCGCGCCGGCCATGAGCCAGGCGAGTGTGAAGGAGGCCGGCGCGCCGAGACCTGATCCGTAGGGAATGTGACCCTCTGCCACCGCCGCTGTCTGCTCTGCAAGGCGGGTTGCTTCCTGAAGGCTGAGTGATCGCATGCTTCCATGTTCCCAGCCGGATGTGCAGAGTACCTATTTGGAGGGCTCCCGGGCATGCAGCCTCTGCCTCTGCACCGGCCGCGGCGGTACCGTTGAATCATGACCGACCGCGAAACGCACCAGCGGCACAGTTCCAATCCGACCGGCGCCATCCGCAGGATTCCGTCCGGAAAGAAGGCCGACGCCCTGTGGTCCTCCATGGAACGCGAGGATGGGCTGTACACCATCCTCGAGGCAGCCCGGCGGCTGGGCTTTGGTTACGGGCCAAACCTCCGTGCCTCCCGGCTGACCGGAAAGGGCAGGGTCCTGGCCGTGAAGCGCGGCGACGCCTTCCTCTATCCCGGGTTCCAGTTTGATGTGCCCGGCGGCCGCATGGTCCCGGCGGTCAAGGATGTCATCCGGCTGGGCCGCTGGATGGGCTGGACGGATGAGCAGGTGGCCCTGTGGTTTTACACCCCAAACAACCTCCTGCAGGGCAAACGTCCGGTCGATGTCCGCACTGACGAGGAAAAGCTGATCAGCACCGCCGAGAAGGATATTGCCGGCCGGTCCTGAGCCCTGATTGGGCGGCTACTGCGGCCAGCGCCCGGTTTCGAAGAGCTCGGCCAGCAGGGCCTGCGCCGGGGCGGGGTCCAGGCCGCGGGACGTCAGCCACGCGTCGTCGCCGTACGACGCCGCGTAGCGGTCACCGGAATCGCACATCAGGGAGACGATGCTCCCCGCTTTCCCCTCCGCTTCCATCCGCGCCGCCAACTGCCACACGCCCCACAGGTTGGTGCCGGTGGAGGGGCCTGCGTGCAGCCCGGCGATGTCAAAGAGGTGCCTGGCGGCGGCCACGGAGGCGCTGTCCGGAACCTGGATCATGTGGTCGATGACCGCCGGCACAAAGCTTGGCTCCAGGCGCGGGCGCCCGATGCCCTCGATGCGCGAGGGGCCGCCGGAGGCGGGTTCCCCCGGATTGCGCCAGGACGGATAGAACACTGAGTTTTCCGGGTCCACGACGGCCAGCTTCGTGGCATGCCGGTGGTAGCGGATGTAGCGGCCGAGCGTTGCACTGGTGCCTCCGGTACCGGCTCCAACCACAATCCATTCGGGGACCGGGGACTCTTCCAGCGCCAGCTGACCGAAAATCGACTCGGCAATATTGTTGTTGCCGCGCCAGTCCGTGGCCCGTTCCGCGTAGGTGAACTGGTCCATGTAGTGGCCGCCGGTGCTGCGGGCAACCTCTTCGGCGGCCGCATATACCTGGGACGGATCGTCGACGAAGTGGCAGGTTCCGTTGTACTGCTCGATCAGCGCGATTTTCTCGGCGCTGGTGGTGCGGGGCATGACGGCGACAAACGGCAGGTCCAGCAGCTGCGCAAAGTAGGCCTCGGAGACGGCGGTGGAGCCGCTGGAAGCTTCCACGATGGTCATGCCGCGGGTGATCCAGCCGTTGACCAGCCCAAAGAGGAACAGCGACCGGGCGAGCCGGTGCTTCAGGCTGCCGGTGCGGTGGGTCGACTCGTCCTTCAGGTAGACCTTCACGGACCAGCCCGCCGGAACCGGGACCTCGAACAGATGGGTGTCGGCGGAGCGGTTGCCTTCGGCTTCAATCCGCCGGATGGCTTCATCGGACCAGCGGCGGTTCGGAACCTGGGAAATAGTCACCCGATCCAGCCTACAGGCGCTCCCTGAAGATGCCCGAGCGGATCCGGGTGCGGCCGGATGCCGGCTCGCCGCGTAGGACACCGGCCGGAGCAGATTCGTGACAGGAAGGAGGTTGTGGATTAGCCTGCGGCGCCTGCAATTTGCCGCAGGGCACGGATGTGCGCGTCGAAGGCGTCTTTTCCCGCCGCTGTGAGCCCCACCCACGTCAGCCGGCGGGCGTCCTGACGGTTCTCGGAAGCGGCCTTCGCCAAATGGATGTACCCCGCATCGGCCAGGGTCTTCAGGTGCTTGGACAGCGTGGCATCGGATATCCCCAGGCCGTCGCGGAGGACGGCAAAATCCATCTGGTTGACGGCCCGCAGCAGCCCGCAGATCCGCAGCCGGCTGGGGGCATGGATGAGGTCGTTGAACTGTGCCTCAGGCATCGCGCAGCCGGTCCAGCGCCGAGCGGTAGGCCACTGAGGCCAGCCAGGTCACCGCGCCGAAGGCGGCCAGGCTCGTTAGTGCCACGGCCCACCCGGCACCCAGCGACACCAGGCCGAGCGAGACGGAGAACAGTGCCAGGCACGCCGCGAGCATCCCCGCCACCGCCAGGGCAGCCCCGGATCCCATGCTCTGGAAGCGGATTCCGGTTTCGCGGTTCATGAGATGGGCGATGATCAGCACGGCGACCAATGCCAGCCATCCGGAGGTCGGCGGTTCATAGTTCTCCCCCGGGCTGGCCGTCGCCGCGCCGGCTACCCACCATGCACCGACCCCGCCGTATGCAGCCAGCAGCACCCTGGGAACGCGTGTGCTGTCCGCCAAAGCCCGGCGGTCTCCGGACAGTTCGCTCAGGCGGGCAGCCGCCTCGTCGGCGGACGGCCGCCCCTGAAAGTCATTTTCCATAGCGGCAAGTCTATGGGTTACTTTCCATTGAGGCAAGAGACTTGGATTAGCGGCAGTGCCACCGCACCGCCTGACGTGCCCCGCTACTTTCCCTGCAGGACCTCCGCCAGCCGGTGCAGTTCCGCTGACGTATCCAATGCCATCTTTTCCGCACTGGCCAGCAGACCCAGGATGTTCTTCGCCCCGGCGTCGTTGGAGGCATGGTTGGTGCCCGGCAGCAGCCGGGCCTGGATCCGCACATAGTTGGTGTCCAGGATCCGGCGCAGCCCCTCCCGCATGAGCTGCCCCGGGCCGCCGAAGACCATGGCAAAATCCTGCTCCAGGGCCTGGAGGTCCGCTGTATTGTGCGTCTGTTCGGAGCTGAGCAGCAGGCCCACCGAAGTACCGGAGGTGCCGGTGCCCAGCGACACCAGCATCACGCCGTCGTCGTCGTCCCGGGGCATCGAAAGTCCCAGGGTGTAGGCCACCAGCGCGGGATCGTCAGCGGCCAGCCCGCCGTCCACCAGCTCCCGCGTCCGGCCGCCGGGATCGGTGTAGGTCACCGCGGGGAAAAACCGCGGCAGCGATCCTGTTGCCCGGGCCGCGAGCGCCATGGGCGCATCACCCAGCTGCGATTGGTCCAGTCCCCCGCCGGCAAAATACAGTGCCTGCGTGTTGGCCAGGTCGCAGGTGGTCACCGCCACGGGAAGGATGGCCTGCGACAGTGTGGCATCGCCCAGGACCTCTTCGAGGAAGTGCTGCAAAGGCTGCGCGGGATACATGGATCCGCCGGGTGGAATGGCTGTCAGATCCCGCTTGGCGTGGTCGCGCGGAAAGATCGACTTCGCGCTCGCGAAATTCAGGTTCCGCACTTCTTTGGCGCTGTAGGGGGTGCCGCCGTCCCGCGGGCACGTCAGGGCGAGCGCGATCATCCCGCCAACGGACGTACCGACAATCAGGTCGAAAAGTTCCGCGGTCGGCCGGCCTGCCCGTTTCTCCAAGTGGGTCAGCCACATGATGGGGATGATGCCGCGGACTCCGCCGCCGTCGATGGAGAGAATGCGCAGCATGGCGGCTCCTGAGGGGAATGCGGTGTTGTCCCAACGTCCGATTAACCCTGCCCGCAGCGTCTGCAGGGGTCAAGGCCGGCGTGCGTCCGAGCCGCTCGGGCGCGGCCCTTTCCCGAGCGCCGGCCTCTGCTTGAGCCCGGCGCTGCCTCATCGCCAGTAATTATTGGCAGCCGCTATCGTCGCAAATTCGGTGGCCACCACCTGGGACGCCGCAATGAGCCCGTTCGGGCTGTTCGCGTAGGCATCACGGATGATGCTCTGCACATGTTCGTCCGGCTGGATGGCAAAGGAGGTCTGCAGCGCCAGGCTGATGGCCAGACGGCGCCCTTCCTCAGGGCTTTCACACTTGAGGGAGTTATTCGGAACGAGTTCCATGGGGTATGTCCTCTGTTCGGCGTTGCGGACCACCTCATTGTGGACGGCTCCCGGGAAGGGGACAAGAGCCGGACTGCCGCGCACAAGGAGGCCCTGATGGATGAGTACCTGATTCTGCTGCCCGACGACGAGGACGCGTGGGAGCGCCTCAGCGACGATGGGCGGGAAGCGGTGCACAGCCGGCACCGGGAGTTCGCCCGCCGGCTGCAGGAGAGCGGACAGGTGCTGACCGGCGGTGCGGAGCTGGCTCCCTCCCGGACAGCATGACTCAGTCCACCGGCGCCGCCCGCAGCACCGCTGCCTCTGCCGTTTCGCCCGAGACCGCCGTCGACTGGGCCTTCTTCCTCTTCGGCGGGCTGGCTGCGGGAGGGTTCGCCGTCATGCTCCTGGATGAGAGCCTGCAGCCGCGGCACCTCTGGGTGCTGGTCATCTTTTGGGCCGTCCTGGCCTACCTCGTACTGCCGAGATTGCACCGGGTCCTGACCCGCATCTACATCCCCGATTACTTCATGGGACGAACCCGGACCAGCGACGGGCTCTTCGGAGACCCGGTTAATCTTGCGTTCCGCGGGCAGGAAGAACAGCTGCGCGCCGCGCTCGAGCAGGCAGGGTGGACAGCAGCGGACCCGGTCACCCTGGCCAGCAGCCGCCGCATCGTCCTCGACAGCATTCTGCACCGCAGCTACGCGGCAGCCCCGGTCAGTCCGCTGTTCCTGTTCGGCCGCCAGCAGGACTTCGCCTATCAGCAGGAAATTGACGGAAATCCCCGCCGAAGGCACCATCTGCGCTTCTGGCGCTGTCCCCCGGGGTGGCTTTTACCCGGCGGGATCTCCGTGGACTGGCTCGCGGCGGCCGCCTATGACCGCTCCGTCGGGTTGTCGTTTTTTACGCTTCAGGTCACGCACCGGATCGGTGCCGACATTGATGCGGAGCGGGACTATGTGGTCTCGTCCCTGGCGGAGTCCTCCCCGGACCTGCCGGTTGAGGTCATCAGGGGTTTTTCCACCGGTTACCACTCGCGCAACGGCGGCGGGGACTCGTTCGAGACCGACGGCGACCTGCCCATCGTGGATGTGGGCCGGACACCGTTCCGGCATGGTTCCCCGCTTCTTAGCCCTGGATCCGGACGGGTTCCCGGCCAGGTTTCCGGGCAGAGGCCCCGGCGTCCGGCGCCCGTCGTCGTCGTCGGTGCCGTTTTGGTGTTCCTGCGGGCAGCCGCCGCGCTGACAGTTGCGGCGGCTTTACTGGGCAAAGGCAGCGAACCCTGGCGGAGCATCCTTCCGCAGCCGGGCACCGCCGATCCCGGCACCATCGGTCTGGGCATCAATCTGGGCAGCGGCAGTGAGGCGGTCGGATTCCTCTTTGTCGCCTTCGCGTGCGCGGACGCAGGCTTGGGCATTCTCATCCTTCGCGGAGTCAACGCAGCACGGCTTGCAGCGATGACCCTCAGCGCCGCCGCGATTGTCCTCCAAATTGTTTCCGTAGTCAGCAGCGGCCCGGACGTTCCCCTCAGGTCCAATCTGGCCGGCTATTCCCTGGACGTCCTGCTTATTCTGGCCCTGTCCAGCGGGCGGGCACGGGAGTTCGCGCATCAGCGGCACCGCGTCCGCCAGCGACGGCGCCGCAGCAGGGCCCGGGACGCCGTCGGCTAGGGTTGCGGGAACAGGGGGGTGCTGATGATCATCACTGAGTTTCCGCGGGACCTGCTCATGACCGGTGCCATTTTCGGTGTGGCTGCGTTCATGTGGGCCGGATGGGCGCAGGAGCGCCCGCCGCAGGGGGTGGCCTGGCGGGTTGTCCTTGGCGCTTTGGGGCTCTGCGGTGCGGTTCTGGCGGCCGGGACCATTCCGGCGGCGGTCAGCAACTGGGCCGAGCCAACTGCGATCGTTTTCGGCGGGACGGCCTTCGCCTGGTACACCGCCGTGTTCTGGCTGGAAGTCGCCGCGATGATTGCCCTGGTCATTGTGGCCACGCGGAGGAAGCGCAGCGATCTCATTGCTCCGCTGATCCTCGCGGTGGTCGGCATTCACTTCATCCCGCTGGCATGGGTGTTCCAGCAGCCGGTCTATCTGGTGGCCGGGATTGCAGTGACCGCTGCCGCGGCCGTGGCGGCTTTCATCCCCGACAGGACCGCAGCGCGCAGCTTCTGGTGCGGGCTGCCCGCCGGCGCAATTCTCCTCGCCACCGGCGCCGTCTGCGCGGCGGCCGGGTTCGGTGCCCTGTAGCCAGAGGGGAAAGCGCCCGGCCTCAGACAAAAGGTTCACGGCTCCCCCTCCCCCCTCGGTTTTCTTGCGACTTTTGAATTCTTCGGCACCTCATTAAACGACGACGGCGCCGCCCGGACCGTGGAAGCGGTCCGGCGCGGCGCCGTCGTGCGTTGTTTTGTTCTCGTTCCCCGCTGCAGCGGGAACCTTGCCTTTAGAGCTTGGAGGCAACCAGACCGGTCAGGTCCACGAGGCGGTTGGAGTAGCCCCACTCGTTGTCGTACCAGCCGACAATCTTGACCTGGTTGCCCATGACGCGGGTCAGGCCGGAGTCGAAGATGCAGGAGGACGGGTCGCCCACGATGTCCGAGGAAACAATCGGATCCTCGGTGTAGGTGAGGATGCCGGCCCAGCGCGGATCCTGTGCAGCCTTGGCGTAGGCGGCGTTGATCTCCTCGACGGTGGCTTCCTTTTCCAGCGTGACGGTCAGATCGGTGACGGAACCGGTGGGGACCGGGACGCGGATGGCGAAGCCGTCCAGCTTGCCCTTCAGCTCCGGCAGGACCAGGCCGATGGCCGCAGCGGCACCCGTGGAGGTCGGAACCATGTTCAGGGCAGCGGCACGGGCACGGCGCAGGTCGCTGTGCGGGCCGTCCTGCAGGTTCTGGTCTGCCGTGTAGGCGTGCACCGTGGTCATCAGGCCCTTTTCTATGCCGAAGGCATCGTTCAGGACCTTGGCCAGCGGGCCGAGGCAGTTGGTGGTGCAGGAAGCGTTGGAGATGATGTCGTGGTTCTGGGGATCGTAGTCGCCGTCGTTCACGCCCATCACCACGGTGAAGGCGTCGCCCTTGGCGGGTGCGGAGATCAGGACCTTCTTGGCGCCTGCGGTGATGTGCTTCCGGGCGTCGTCCGCCTTCGTGAAGAAGCCGGTGGATTCAATGACGATGTCAACGTCCAGCTCGCCCCAGGGCAGGTTGGCCGGATCGCGCTCGGCGAGCACCTTGATGGTCTTTCCGCCAACGATGAGGTTGCCGTCTTCGACGGAGACCTTCTCGCCCAGGCGGCCGGCGACGGAGTCGTACTTCAGCAGGTGGGCCAGCTGTGCGGGGTCGCCCAGGTCGTTAACTGCTACAACCTCGAAGCCTTCGCCGTGCTCCAGTGCTGCTCGCAGGAAGTTGCGGCCAATGCGACCAAAACCGTTAATACCGACGCGTACCGTCATGAGGGCCTCCTCAGGCTCGATAAGATTAAATTTAGAGACTAAATTTATTACCTCCTATAATTATGCTGTTATCGTCGCCACACGTCAAAAGGGCTCACCCATGGATGCCTCCACCAGTACCCCGCAGCTCCTGCGCCGCACCAACCTGCGGGCAGTGCTCGAGGTGCTCCGCACCGTGCCCTCGGCCACCGGCACCGACCTGATTTCCGCCACCGGCCTGACGCGCGCCACCGTCATTGCGGTGTGCGATGACCTCATTGCCCGGGGCTGGGCCCGGGAACGCGAATCGCCGCGGATCGGCGGGCAAAAAGGCCGGCCCGCCCGCCGCTTCGAGTTCAATTCCGGCGCCGGTCACGTCCTGGGGCTCGACGTCGGCATCGCCACCGTCCGTGTCCTGGTCTCGAACCTGTCCGGCGCTGTCGTCGGCGGTGCCGAAGCCCGCTTTCCCCGCCACGGCGGAGCGCCGGAGCAGCGGCGGCGGGTGCTGACTGCCGCCGTCGACGACGCGCTGGCCGACGCCGGCACCACTTCCGCGGCCGTGTTGTGCGTAGGCATGGGCATCGCTGCCCAGGTGACCGGAGAAGGCGCCGTCGCTCCGGGGCAGGAGGTGGCGCCGATGTTCGAGCTCGGGCTGCAGAAGGAATTCGGTGAAGGCCGCGGCTGGCCTCTGCTGGTGGAGAATGACGCCAAGCTCGCGGCCCTCGCCGAGCGCTGGCGCGGGGTGGGTGCCGGAGAAGAGAACCTGGCCGTAATCCTGGCCGGCGAGCGCCTGGGCAGCGGCATTATCGAGTCCGGCCGGCTGCTGCACGGCGGGTCCGGCGGCACTGGAGCGATGGGTGCGCTGGAACTGGTGGCCGGCGTCGGCAACGAGGACGGAATTGCCAAGCTGGCACGGCTCTGGGGCAGCGCGGCACTGAAGGACGGGCACGACGGCGCCATCCGCGCCCTGGTGGGCCCGTCCACCAACCGCGCTTCCGCCCGGCTGGTCTTTGAGGCCGCAGCCGCCGGCGATCCGGTGGCCGTGGAGATCCTGGACCGCATTGCCCGGCGGATGGCACGGGTACTGGCCCTGGTCTCCTCCTTCTTCGATCCGAAACTGATCGTTATCGGCGGCGCCGTGGCGGCGTCAGCTACGGCCCTGCTGCCGGTGATGACGGATGAGCTGGCCCGGTACGTGAGCGAGCCGCCCCGGGTTGCCGTCTCGGACATGGGCAAGATGCTGGTGCCCACCGGAGCCGTGCGCTTGGCCCTGGATTACGTGGAGGCCCACATGCTGGAACTGGTTCCGGAGGTCCGCCGGCCGGCGTGATCCGCCCTCCTCCGCGAGATGGCAGTAACGGCTGTTCCCAGGCCCGGGAAGCGCACTTACTGCCATCTCGGGTGAAAGAAAGGGGCACCGAGGCACCGATTTAGCGCATCTCCTGCATGCGGAGCAGGTTGCCCGCCGGATCCCGGAACGCACAGTCGCGCATTCCCCAGTCCTGGTTCATGGGCTCCTGAACCACTTCCGCTCCCCCGGCCTCAACCTGCGCAAAGGCAGCATCCAAATCCGCGGTCGCCAGCATCATCCCGGCGTAAACACCCTTGGCCATCATTTCCTCAATGGCGCGGCGCTCCTCATCCGTGATGCCCGGGTCGGCGGCGGGTGGCTGCAGGACAATCGAGGTGCCGGGCTGATCCGGCGGTCCCACCGTGATCCAGCGCATCCCCTCGTAGCCGACGTCGTTGCGGACCTCGAATCCCAGAACGTCCCGGTAGAACGCCAGCGAGGCATCCGGGTCGGTGTGCGGAAGAAAGGCACAGTTGATCGTGATGTCCATGTTGCTCTCCCTACTGCGGCTGCACCAGCCGCACTTCTCGATTCCTTATCGGCCGTGTCGCCCGCCGGGTGATGCAGGGCGGCAGGCCGGCCAGGCTGTCCTGCGCCTGCCGCTGGTATGCCCCCGGCGGCACGCCCACCAATTCAGCGAACCGGGTGCTGAAGGTTCCCAGGGACCCGCAGCCAACCGCAAAGCACACGTCAGCGACACTGAGGTTCCCGCGGCGGAGCAGGGTCATGGCACGTTCGATCCGCCGCGTCATCAGGTAGGAGTACGGGGACTCCCCGTAGGCACTGCGGAATAGGCGGCTGAAGTGGCCGGCGGAGATGAATTCGCCGCGGGCCAGCGCCGTTACATCCAGCGGTTTTGCATACTCCCGGTCAATCCGGTCACGCACCCGCCGCAGCCGGGCCAGATCGTCCAGGTGCCTGGACACCCTGACCGTCTGCGCCGCCGTCGTCATGCCCCCACCGCCCTTTCGATGCACGCGCGAATTGCTGCTTCTCCGGCCGCCGTCAGCTCAGGCGCCAACGCGTAGGAGACCGGCCAGACGCCGTCGGGTTCATCCAACTGCGCTTCCTCATTGAAGCCGAAGACGCAGTAGCGCCCCTTGTCCACTTCACCGCTGCGAAAGAAACAAACAACCTTCCCGGCCCGCGCGTAGGCCGGCTGGCCGTACCAGAGCCTTGGCGCCAGTTCCGGGGCTGCAGCGGTCACCACGGCATGAATACGTTCAGCCAGCGCGCGGTCCGACGCCGGCATTTCGGCAATTTTCGACAGGACGGCCTTCAGGTCGGCGGCTGCTTTGTCCGCTTTCCTTCCCCGCCCGGCCGTCTTGAGTTCGGCCGCTCGCTGCTTCATGGCCGCGCGCTCCTCCGCAGAGAATCCGCCCTCGCGGACTTCTTCCGGTTCAGTTCCTGCGGCTTGCCGGTTCGCCACGATCTGCTCCTTCTGCCCGTTCCCGTAAGTGTGCCTCTACGCTAAGACCAGCAACAGGTCCGGCGCTTCTTGATTCCTGATCGATCCGGAAGCAAAAGGGCACGATGAGGATGCCGTCCTTGATGGACCGCTCCGGATGAACAGGAACAGTATGGAACCCAATGCCGGGCAGGCGTATGTGGACGGATTAGAGCAGAAGGCAAAGGCAGAGCTTCCCGACTACGTGTACGGCTATTTTGCCGGGTCGGCAGGCGGCGGCGAATCCGTGCAGGACGCCGCGGCACAATGGGATGCGCTGCGCTTCCGCCCGCGGGCCTTCACTCGCACCTCCGCGCGCCGGACCGAAACATCAGTGCTGGGAGTACCGCTGCAAACACCTGTCCTGGCTGCTCCGATGGCGCAGCAGAACGCGGCCACTCCCCTGGCCGAACTTGCGACGGCGCGTGCCGTCCGCCGCACCGGGTCGCTGCTGGGCGTCTCCACCAACACTTCCGTTCCGTTCGGGAAGATCGCGGAAGAAGGCGTCCCGTGGTGGTTCCAGGTGTACGTCATGAGGGACAGGGGGTTGTCCGACGCGCTGGTGCAGCGAGCCGCGGACGCCGGCGCGAAGGCGCTGATCCTGACCGTGGATACAACACGGCTGGCCTCCGGCGGGCTGGTTATCGACCCCCTGCTGTGGCCCGAAACCCCGGGGAAGAAGAGGCTCGGGAATCTTCTCGACGAAGACCTGACCGGCCTTCCGGAGGATGCCCCTGCCGCGGCGGAGGACCTGACCCTGGACGTCATTGGCGAACTACGCGAACGGTCGGGTCTTGAAGTGGTGGTGAAAGGCGTTCTGCGCGGCGATGATGCACGCAGGGCAGTAGATGCAGGGGCCGCCGGCGTACTGGTTTCCACTCATGGGGGCCGGCGGCTCGGCCGGTCCGTGACTTCGGCCCAGGCGCTGCCCGAGGTGGTCCAGGCTGTCGGCGGCGATTGTGAGGTTTACGTCGACAGCGGGATCAGGACAGGGGATCACGTAGCGGCTGCGCTGGCGATGGGCGCGCGTGCCGTTTTCGTGGGGCGGCCGGTGATGTGGGGCCTGGCCGCCGAGGGCGAAGACGGTGCAGCCGGCGTTCTCGCACACCTTACCGAGGAACTGCGGTTCACCATGTCCGGCATCGGTGCCGACGCCATCGCGGACATCACGCCGGACCTGCTGTGGCGCGGGACGGCTGATTAGACCGGACGGGGGCGCGGCCCACGTCGTTCCGACTCCGGCTTTTCGACCAGCACACGGTTTTCGCCCGCATCGCGCCATGCCGCGGCCAGGGCGTCTTCATCGGGTAAAGCGAACCCGCTGGGCAGGGCCTGGGAACCATTGAAGGGTGGGCCCCGCGGCGGACGAAAACGGCATTCAGGGTGCCTGCGGTGACAGCAAAACCACCAGGTCCACGGCCAGCGCAACGGACGGATACTCACGGGGAACATATTCGGTGAGGAACCGTTCTTCTTCAGTGGCCATCAGCTTCCTGTCAGTACCGTCCGGGTGGCCCAGTGCGGGGAGGTGCAGAAGTTCGACCGGGCAATGATCAAGTCGGTGCAGCCCGTTCGTCGAGCCGGCGGACCGACTCCCGCACCGCCCCGTGCAGCATGACCTCCAGATTGCCGACCACGCGGTAAGGATGTTCGACCATGCCGTCCGCGACCCATCGCAGCACCACGGCGAGCACGGCCGAAGTGTAGAAGTCGACCACCAGCACGCGGTCCTGCAGGCGCACCGGTCCCCCGCCTTCCCGGTCCATTACAGCCTCGGTGACAGGCCGCATCTGCCAAAACAGGAACCGCTCGAGCCCGGGCTGGCCCACCCCGCTGAGCACCCCGAGCGTCGATGAGCGGTTGTCGCGCATGTACCGCATCAACCAGACCAGTCCGTCGGCCCATCCCACCTCAGCGGCGAAGGTTCGGACCCGGCGGGCGACCTCGGTCTCGAACACCCATACCGCGAGGTGCCGCACATCGGGGAAGTGGTAATAGAACGCCTGCCGCGTCAGTCCGCAGTCACGTGTCAGTTGCGTGACCGTCACCTTGTCGAGCGGCTCGGTGCGCAGCCGGGCTTTCAGCGCGGCTGCCAGAGCCTCGCGTGCCCCGGCATGCCGCTCCGTTTCGGTATCCTCTTCGGTCATGCCTGAAGGTAGCACCGGGCGTTTCTAGACACATCTCAACAGGTGTCTAATGACGCGGAACGGCGGGCTTTTTACCTTAGAAATGAACGGCACGCATGCCGCGGGCCGCTAAGGAGAGGTCCCCAACGATGTTCTTGTTCGAATCGATTCCCTGGTATTCCTGGGCGATGTTCGGCGTCGTCCTGGTTGCCCTCATTGCGCTCAACGAGGTGACGCGGCGCTGGAAGTGGGCCGGTCTGGCCTTCTTCGTGGCCCTGCCCATCCTCCTGACCCTGTTCGTGTGGCCCACAACGGCCGGAGACGGGTCCTCCACAGGCACCTGGTTCCACTGGGTAAAGGTGTACTCGGCACTCCTCGGGTGCCTGGGCTTCATGCTCATTCGGTACGTCCCGCGGATGGCACAGAACCGCTGGATGCTGATGTTTCCTCCGCTGATCCTGGCGATCAACATCGCCGAAGCTGTCATCCGCGACGTCGAGGTGGCCGGTCTGCAGGGCATGCACGACGGCGTCTTTATGGTCGGCGGCCCGTGGAACTATATGAACGCCATCGCCGGCATCCTGAACCTGCTCACCATCTGTGGCTGGACGGGCATCATCGTGTCGCGTGACAAGTCGAAAGACATGATCTGGCCGGACATGATGTGGTTCTGGATCATCGCGTACGACCTGTGGAACTTCGCCTACGTCTACAACTGCGTCGGTGACCACGCCTTCTACGCCGGTGCGGCTCTGCTCATCTCCTGCACCATCCCCGCGTTCTTCCTGAAAAAGGGTGCATGGCTGCAGCACCGCGCCCACACCCTGGCGCTGTGGATGATGTTCACGATGGCGGTCCCGACGTTCGTGAGCACGTCGCCGTTCGCCGTCGAGTCTTCGCACAACCCAACCGCGCTGTTCGTCGTGTCGGCCATCTCGCTTGCGGCCAACATCGCCGTCGCGGTCTACCAGGTGTTCACCATTCTCAAGTGGCACCGCAACCCGCTGCGCGACGAGCTGTACACCCACCTGCCCCAGTACCGGGAGGTGCGTGACGCGAACCTTCCCGTCGCGTCTTCCGTGCCCCTGCCGGCGTCGCCGGAGGTGGACCGAAGGGTCACCGTCTGACCTCGCTGTCCGCCTCCGGTTCCGGCCGGGTGCACAGCGACACCACGCGCCGTGGTCGAGTCTCCACAGGTTCGACCACGGCGGCCGCCGTATCCGGCCACGGCCCGCCGGATCGAAAACCGGACAAGAAAAAACCCCTCCTGATCGGACGTTTCGCCTGATCAGGAGGGGTTTCGTGGAGCCCCCTGCCGGATTCGAACCGGCGACCCCCTGTTTACAAGACAGGTGCTCTGGCCAGCTGAGCTAAGGGGGCGGTGCCGGCCAAGCCGGCTGCGCGCCGTCGTCGTGCCCTGCCAAAAGGCAAACACGGTGACTGCGCTAGTCAAGGTTAACCCAGAGCGCCCGTTCCCGCGAAACCCAAACAGGTTTCACGCGAAACGGGCGCTGCGGGCGAAGCCCCAAAACTTACTTGTTGGCGTCGATTGCCGTCTGAACGGCGGTTTCGAAGTCGTTGGCGTTGGTCTCGGCGCCGTTGACGTACACCGTGGGCGTTCCGCTGACGTAGTCCACGCGGGCCAGGCGGTCCGTGTAGTTGACGAAGGCGCGGAAGCCGTCGTTCTGGATGCAGTCGGCTGCGTCGCCGGCGCCCACGGACTCGGCCATTTCGGCCAGCTCCGCATTCTTCATTTCGCCGTTTTCGTAGTTCGAGAACACGGCGTTCATGAAGTCCCAGTACGATCCCGGGTTGCTGTCGGCCACGCATGCGGCTGCGTTGGCGCCGCGCGAGGAGAAGTTGCTGGGTGACCCGCGGTCCAGGAAGGCCACCGTGCGGTACTCGTAGGTAACTTCGCCGGCGTCCAGCCAGGACGCGACCTTGTCCTCGTAGGTTTCCTCGAAGTCGGCGCAGTGCACGCAGTTCACGTCCACGTAGACCACAATCGGAACCGGCTCGCCGGCCGCCGCGGCGGTGATGCCCGGCGGAACGGGGGCGTCGTCCTTGGCTTCTGTGGGCGCTTCGGGCAGCGAGGCGACGTCGACGTCGAACGGCTCGGTGGACTTCAGTTCCGATGTGGAGGTCAGCGTGATGCCGCCGTATTCATTGGCGTTGGCCGGCGCCGGGCCGGTCTGAGCTTCCGTGCCGCTGCCGCCGCGCATGGAGTCAATCACGATGAGCGCAACGACCACTATGATCGCCACCACGGCAACGACCACGCCCCAGCGCACCAGGAGCTTGTTGCGCCGCTCCTTTTTCTTCTGTGCTTCACGCAGGGCGCGCGCCTGTTCACGCGCAGCAGCCGTGCGATCGGCCTTGCTGGGCTTGGGGTTCCGCTCAGTCATAGTTCCTCATGTTTTCTCTCACGCCTGCCCGGTTGGGCAGGCGGCCGGCAGGCAACAGTTTAGGCCACCAAGCCATGCTGCCCTTACTTCCAACGCCCGCAGCAGACACAAAGTTTCCGGCCTTGGATAGAGTGGCATAAATACAAAAGCCAACCAAGGGGTGCATATCGTGAACGCTGCTGCCGCTGATCCTGCAGAAAAAAATGCCACGGACGGGTATGGCGATTTCGATTTCATCGTAGTTTCCAACCGCCTTCCCGTTGACCGGGTGAATACCGAAGACGGCGAAAGCTGGCGCCGCTCCCCCGGCGGGCTCGTCACCGCACTGGCTCCGGTCATGGCCAAGGCCGACGGCGCCTGGGTCGGCTGGCACGGAGCTCCGGACGAGGAGCTCAAGGAGTTCGACCACGACAATATGCACCTGCTGCCGGTGCCGCTGAGCGACTCCGAGGTGGAGCTGTACTACGAGGGATTCTCCAACGCGACCCTGTGGCCGCTGTACCACGACGTCATTGCCCCGCCTGAGTTCCACCGGACGTGGTGGGATTCGTACCGGACCGTCAACCGCCGGTTCGCCGACGCCGCCGCCACCATGGCGGCCAAGGGCGCCACTGTATGGGTACAGGACTATCAGCTGCAGCTGGTCCCCCAGATGCTGCGCAGGGACCGGCCCGACCTCAAAATCGGCTTCTTCAACCACATTCCGTTCCCGCCGCTGGAGATCTTCGCCCAGCTGCCGTGGCGCAGGAACATCATTGAGGGCCTGCTGGGAGCGGACCTCATCGGCTTCCAGCGCCCCTCGGATGCCAGCAACTTCCTGCGCTGCGTCCGCCGCTTCGCCGGGCATTCCGTCCGCCAGCAGCAGGTGCACGTGACCAACGAGGACGGCGTGTCCTACGTTTCGCGGGCCGAGTCCTTCCCCATCTCCATCGACGTGGACCAGATCACCGAGCTGGCCAAGCGCGAGGACATCATCGAACGCTCCCGGCAGATCCGCCGCGAGCTGGGCGATCCCAAAACGGTGCTGCTGGGCGTGGACCGCCTGGATTACACCAAGGGCATCAGCCACCGCCTCAAGGCGTACGGCGAGCTCCTTGAAGACGGCAAGCTCACGGTTGAGGACGCGTCGCTGATCCAGGTGGCCAGCCCCAGCCGCGAGCGCGTGGAGCAGTACCGGCTGCTGCGCGAAGAAGTGGAAGGCACCGTGGGCCGGATCAACGGCACCTACGACACCATGGGCAGCACCGCCATCCGCTACCTGCACCACAGCTATCCGGTGGAGGAAATGGTGGCCCTCTATCTGGCCGCCGATGTCATGCTGGTCACCGCCCTGCGCGACGGCATGAACCTGGTGGCCAAGGAATACGTGGCCGCCCGCATCAACAACACCGGAGCCCTGGTCCTGAGCGAGTTTGCCGGCGCCGCGGACCAGCTGCGCCAGGCTGTCCTGGTCAACCCGCACGACATCGACGGATTGAAGAGCTCCATCCTTGATGCCATTAACATGCCGGACCGCGAGGCGCAGCGGCGCATGCGGCTGATGCGCCGCCAGGTCCTTCAGAACGACGTCGAGCGCTGGTCCAAGAACTTCCTCAACGCACTGCAGCAGACGGAGACTGAGACGGAGAGCGGCAAATGAGCGAACTTCCCGCAGGCCTCCCGGAGGCCCTGGAACAAATGGCGGCTGCACAGACGCTGCTGGTGGCACTGGATTTCGACGGCGTGCTGGCCCCCCTGGTGGAACACGCCGACGACGCGCGCCCCCTGCCCGGGTCCGCCGCCGCCGTCCGGGAGCTGGCTTCCCTGCCCAACACCTTCACCGCGATGATTTCTGGGCGCGCACTGGACAGTCTCCGCCGGGTCGCAACCCCCGAACCGGAAACCCTGCTGATCGGCAGCCACGGCGCCGAAGCCTGGACCGGGCCCGATGCCGAGCCGCTGCAGCTGACTCCGGAACAGGACCGGCTGCTGGACCGGGCCCGGGCAGCAGTGGAAGAAATCATTGGCTCCCATCCGGGCACCTGGATGGAAACCAAGCCCGCCGGCGTCGTACTGCACACCCGGAGCGCGGCCGACGACGTCGCCGCGGCAGCCACCGAAGCAGCCCGCGCCCGGCTTACGGCCATTGACGGGGTACAGGTGACTGACGGCAAGCGGGTCCTCGAGACCTCCGTGGTTCACAGCAACAAGGGCGAGGGAATCCGGACGCTGCGCACGCTCACCGGCGCGACGGCGGTGCTCTTCGCCGGCGACGACGTCACCGACGAGAACGGTTTTGCTGCCCTGCTCCCCGGTGATCTGGGCATCAAGATCGGCCCCGGCGACACCCGGGCATCCTTCCGGGTCCAGTCGCCGGAGGCGTTCACCGGAGTCCTGGAGACCCTGCTCGAATTACGGCGCGACCGGGGCTAAGTGGTGCCGCCGGGCGGGTATGGCATACTGACCCTGTGACCGCGGCCACAACCGCTGCCACCTGTTCCTTAATTCAATAGCACTTCACAACGGATCGTCGGGCACGTACCTGCCCGTGAAGGAGAAATATCATGGCAACGGTAACGTTTGACCAGGCCACGCGCCTGTACCCGGGCACGGATCGCCCGGCAGTCGATAACCTCAGTCTGGAGATCGCCGACGGCGAGTTCCTGGTTCTGGTGGGTCCCTCCGGCTGCGGAAAATCCACCTCCCTGCGCATGCTCGCCGGACTCGAAGACGTCAACTCCGGCCGCATCCTCATCGGAGACAGGGACGTCACCGACGTTCCGCCGAAAGACCGTGACATTGCCATGGTTTTTCAGAACTACGCGCTCTACCCGCACATGTCCGTGGCCGACAACATGGGCTTCGCACTGAAGATTGCCGGCGTCGGCAAGGAAGAGCGGCTGGAGCGGGTCCGCGAGGCGGCGAAGCTGCTGGACCTCGAGGACTACCTGGACCGCAAGCCGAAGGCCCTCTCCGGCGGGCAGCGGCAGCGTGTTGCCATGGGCCGCGCCATCGTGCGTAACCCGCAGGTCTTCCTCATGGATGAGCCACTGTCCAACCTTGATGCCAAGCTGCGCGTCCAGACCCGTACGCAGATCGCGTCGCTGACCCGGCGCCTTGGCGTCACCACCGTCTACGTCACCCACGACCAGGTTGAGGCCATGACCATGGGCGACAGGGTTGCGGTGCTCAAGGACGGCATCCTGCAGCAGGTGGACACTCCGCGGAACCTGTACGACCACCCGAACAACGTCTTCGTGGCCGGCTTCATCGGTTCCCCGGCAATGAACCTGCTGGAGCTGCCCGTTGTTGACGGCGGTGTAGCCTTCGGCGGTGCCGTCTACCCGGTGGCGAGTTCGGTTCTTGGTGCTGCTGCCGGCAACACCGTCACGCTCGGCGTCCGGCCCGAAGACCTGGAGATCGTGGATTCCTCCGGTGCGGGCCTGAAGGTGGAGGTCGACGTCGTGGAGGAACTCGGTGCCGATGCGTATGTATACGGGCACACCACCCTTGACGGCACGGATCGGGACATGGTGGTCCGTGTCGACGGGCGCCGTCCCCCGATGAAGGGCGACACCCTGTTTGTCCGCCCGCAGGTGGGCCATGTGCACCTCTTCGACACCAGCAACGGTGAGCGCCTGGCCGACCACGCCTGATCTGCCCGCCTCAATGCGGTGGCCCCCTCGACTGAACTAGACTCGTTGAGGGGACCACCGCATTGCTGTTTAACCAACAACGCTCGACAAAGGGCATGTGTTATGACCGAACCTGCAGGCGCAAACTGGCGAGACGAACCTACCGACTGGGACCAGCCGGGCAAACTGCCGCGGCTTCATCTCTCCACTCCGGAAAAGGCCCTTGCCTCCCTGAACATCACTGCGGCATCCATGGATCCCGCGCTTTTGGACCTGCCCTGGCATCTGCCGCTGGAGGACTGGCCCAAGGAGAATCTGGCGGCTCTGCCCCGCGGCATTTCCCGGCACGTGGTCCGCTTTGCCCGGATGGGTGATTCGCTCATCGCGATCAAGGAAACCAGCGAACACGTGGCCCGGCAGGAATACCACATGCTGCGCAAGCTGCGGCGGCTGAACGTCCCTTCAGTTGCGCCGGTTGCGGTCATCACCGGCCGGTATGACGTCCACGGCGAAGAGCTGCAGCCGGTCCTCGTCACCAAGCACCTGCGCTTCTCGCTGCCCTACCGTGCCGTTTTTTCCCAGACCCTGCGCGAGGTCACCCTCACCCGGCTGATCGATGCCCAGGCCCTGCTGCTGGTCCGCCTGCACCTGGCCGGGTTCTACTGGGGCGATGTTTCGCTCTCCAACACCTTGTTCCGGCGCGACGCCGGGGCCTTTGCCGCCTACCTCGTAGATGCTGAAACCGGCGAGCTCTACCCGGAGCTGTCCCGCGGCCAGCGCGAGTACGACCTGGAGATCGCCAGGGTCAACATCGCCGGGGAGCTGATGGACCTCGCTGAAGGCGGGTTGATCGAGGAAAGCGTGGATCCGCTGGCCACGAGCGAGCGGATCATGGACAGCTACCGCAACCTCTGGGCGGAGCTGACGGAAAAGGAATCCTTCGAGCTCGGCGAACGCTGGCGCGTGAATGCCCGCATCCGCCGCCTGAATGACCTCGGGTTCGATGTCGACGAACTCACCATCAAAACCACCGCCGACGGAACCCAGGTCCAGCTCCAGCCCAAGGTGGTCGACGCCGGACACCACCAGCGCCGCCTGCTGCGCCTGACCGGGCTTGATGCCCAGGAGAACCAGGCCCGCCGGCTGCTGAACGACATGGATTCCTACCGCGCAGACAACAACCCGGACCTTGACGAGGAGCTCAGCGCGCATCTGTGGGTAACCCAGGTCTTCGAGCCGATCGTGAAATCCGTACCGCGTGAGCTCGGCAGCAAGCTCGAGCAGGCCGAGGTGGTGCACGAGGTCCTCGAGCACCGCTGGTACATGTCGGAAAAGGAAAACCGGAACGTTCCCATGGCTGAGGCAGTGCAGTCATACATGGACACGGTTCTCCGCCACCGCCGGGACGAGGCTGCCATCCTGCTCACCGCAGACACCAGGACCATGAAGATCCTGGACTCCGGCGGCGCACCTGAGCAGATGTCCTGAGGTTGTCCGGATCACCGGGGTCTATGCCGGATCTCACCGCATAACAGGGAAAAGGCACCGCCGGCAGGGCGTTAACAACTATAGGTAGCATTCATGCTAGATAGGAGGTCCCTGCCCAGTTATGTCCACACCAGTTGTTTCCCACCCACCGGGAGCCACTCTTCAGACCGTCCCCGTCCATGTACCGCCAGCGGGTCAGGAATGGTGGCGCTCCTCAGTCATTTACCAGATTTATCCCCGGTCCTTCCGTGATCTCAGAGGTGACGGAATCGGCGATCTTCGGGGTATCACCGAAGAGATTCCGACGCTGGCCGAACTGGCCATCGACGCCGTCTGGCTATCACCGTTCTACCGGTCGCCGCAGAAAGACGCGGGTTACGACGTTGCAGACTATTGCTCGGTGGACCCGCTTTTTGGCACTCTCGAGGACTTCGACGCCCTCGTAGCCCGGGCCGGCGAGTATGGTATCCGCGTCATCGTGGACCTGGTCCCGAATCACTGCTCCGACCAGCACCCCCTCTTCCAGGCAGCGCTGGCGGCGGCACCCGGCTCGCCGGAGCGGGACATGTTCATCTTCCGGGACGGCAGGGGCGAGAACGGGGAGAACCCGCCGAACAACTGGCAGTCGCACTTCGGCGGCCCGGCCTGGACACGGATTACCAATCCGGACGGCACGCCGGGGCAGTGGTACCTGCACCTCTTTGATTCCTCCCAGCCCGACTTCAACTGGGACAACCCGGCGGTGAGGGACGAGTTTGAACGAATCCTGCGCTTCTGGCTCGACCGCGGTGTCGGCGGCTTCCGGGTGGACGTTGCGCATGCGCTGATCAAGAAGTCCGGCCTGCCCGACTGGGGCGGAGCCGCCGACGGCGCGTCCTCCGAGGGCTTCCCCGGCTCTGCGGCTCCCATGTTTGGACAGGAAGGCATTCACGAGATCTTCCGGTCCTGGCGGAAGCTTCTGGATGAATACGACGGCGACCGCGTTCTCTGTGCCGAGGCGAACGTGGACCCCGTGGAGCGCATCACCGACTGGGTCCGCTCCGATGAGATGCACCAGGCGTTTAACTTCGCCTACCTCAACCATCCGTGGGAGCCGAAGGCGCTGCGGGACATTATCGAAACTTCTCTGCGGGCCTTCGATACCGTTGGTGCGCCCACCACCTGGGTACTGTCGAACCACGACGTCGTCCGCCACGTTTCCCGGTTCGGGCTGGAATCCAACAAACTGCGCAGCGGAGACGGCATTGGCCCGCGGGACAGCCAGCCGGACTATCTGCTGGGCGCGGACCGCGCCCGGGCCGCCACCATGCTCATGCTGGGCCTGCCCGGCGGTGTCTACCTCTATCAGGGCGAAGAGCTCGGCCTGCCCGACCACACCATGATGCCGGACGAGTTCCGCCAGGACCCCACCTACCACCGGACCGCCGGCGCGCGGGTAGGCCGTGACGGCAGCCGTGTTCCGCTGCCGTGGCGGGTCAATGAGCCCTCGTTCGGGTTCAGCTCCGTCGGCCGGTCCTGGCTCCCGCAGCCGGCCTACTGGGGCCGCTACTCCCGGGACGTTGAACAGCGGGACCCGTGGTCGTCGCTGAATATGTACCGCCAGGCCCTTTCCGTCCGGCGGGGCCTGGGACTGGGTGCCGGTTCCCTGGAATGGTGGCCCGAGCACGATGCCGAGGGTCTGGTGGCCTTCGTCAACGGCAGCGTCCTGGTCGCAATGAACATGGGCGAGAAGCCCGTGCAGCTTCCGGACCTTCCCGTTCTGGCAACAAGCTCGCCGTCAGCGATGGAAGGCACCCGGCTGCGGCCAAACCGCACGGTGTGGCTGAAGCTGGACTAGCGCGGGAGAATCGCTTTTCCGGGATTAAGGATTCCGGCCGGGTCGAAGGCATCCTTGATCCGGCTCTGCAGATCGCGTAGTTCTTTCTGCTGTTCCTGCGCCAGCCAGCGGAGCTTGAACTGGCCGATCCCGTGTTCGCCGGTGATGGTACCGCCCATGGCAAGGGCCACTGTGATGGATTCATCGAGGGCGGCGTCCAGCCTCAGGGCTGCGGCGCTGCCCTCAGCAGTTTCCACCCAGAAGGTGGGATGCAGGTTCCCGTCGCCGGCATGCGCCACGACTTTCAGCCGCACGTCGTGATCTCCGGCCATCCGGTGCAGCTCGCGGATATAGGAGACCAGCCGGGACCGCGGAACAGCCACGTCCTCCCCCACGCGGAGCTGGGTGTGGACGGCATCGCCGCGGCTGTGCCGGCGCAGGTCCACCAGGCGCAGCGCTTCTTCGGAGCCCTCCAGGCTCACAGTCCCGCCCAGGGCCGCGAGGACGGACCGAACCACTTCAGCTTCGGCGTCGGCTCCGTATCCGTCAGTCTGGATCAGCAGCAGCGCTTCGCCCCGGCTCCGCAAGCCGGAACCGTGGACAGTGTCGAGGGCCGTCATGGTTGCGCCGTCGAGCAGTTCCATAATGGCCGGCTGCACCCGTGCCTTCCCCACGGCGAGGACTCCGGCGGCTGCACTGTCGAGGTCGGGGAAAAAGGCGGCGAGGGTGCAGACCTTGACCGGCAGGTAACGCAGCCGCACGGTAATGCCCACCACGATTCCCAGTGTCCCCTCGGAACCGGTGAACAGGCTCGTCAGGTCATACCCGGCGACTCCTTTGAAGGTTTCCTGTCCAGTGGTAATGAGCGTCCCGTCCGCCAGGACGACGTCGAGTGACAGGACAGAGTCCCGCGTCACCCCGTACTTCGCGCAGCGCAGACCGCCGGCGTTGGTGGCTACATTGCCCCCGATCGTTGAAATGCGGTAGCTGGCCGGATCCGGGGCGTACATCAGCCCGTATTCGGCAACGGCCGCGCTGAGCTCGGCGTTGATCACTCCCGGTTCGACCCGGGCGATTTCATCCTCCGGGCGAATTTCCAGGATTCGGTTCATGCGCTCCAGACTGAGTACTATGCACCCGGCGGTGGCATGCGCTCCCCCGGAAACACCGGTCCCGGCACCCCGCGGCACCACGGCAGTTCCGGTACGCGAAGCCCAACGGAGCACCTCCTGGACCTCGGCCGCCGACTCTGGCCGGACAACCGCCAGCGGATTGGCGTAGTCCAGCACCGGCCCCTGGTCGCTCGCATAGGCTGCCAGTACCTCGGGGACAGTATCGACGGCGATGCCGGGCAGGGAGCCGGCCAGGTCCGGAAGTGCGTGTGCGGTCATACGAGGATGCTACCGGGCTCCCATGAACCGCGCGTACCGGTCAAGAATCTGCGGCCAGGCAGCGGAGAAACCCAGGTGCGTTTCCACGGCCTCGGCCACCTGGCCGAGACCGGAATGCGTCAGGCTGATCCTTGTCTCATTTTCGCTCAACGGGGTAAAAGTGACACGGACTTCCGTGGGCGTCCCCGGACTGTGCCCGGCCACCCAGTCCAGTGCCAGCTCAGCGTCCTGAACCCTGCTGGTCACCGTTGCCCACACTGCCGTTTGTCCGTCCGGTCCCGTCTCCGTGAGGGAAGCGGCTTCAAACTCCGGGTGGGTCCCCTCCCCGAATTCCGTGTATTGCTCCGGCCACCACAGGTGCAGGTACTCGGTAAAACCGTTGAACGCCTCGTGCAGCTCGCGCGGGACAACACGTTCCAGGACGATGTCCTGAACGGCGGCGGCTTCCTTCGCGGGATCCGGCTGCTCGGCGTGGGAGAAAAGGGAAGAGTTCATCGTTCAACCCTAGCCGGATCGGCTGTCCGTTGTGCCCCTGCCATTTGGATCACTGCGGCCCCGGACGGATAACACGACGGCGGCCCCGGACGGCCAACACGGCGGCGGCCCCGGACGGATAGCACGCGGCGGCCCTCCCTGCCTCCGACCCCATTCCCGGCCCGGCCGGCGGTTCTGCCCCATCCTTTCCCCGCGAGATGGCAGTAAGTGCTCTTCCCGGCGCTCAGACGTGCCGTTGCTGCCATCTCGAGTGAGAGGAACCCAACACGTGTGAGGGGAAACAGGGGGGTTAAACACGTAAGGCCCCGCCCGCCAGGACAGGACCCCACACACCCGCAGCTGAACACCCGCTACCGAAGAACCGCTGGGTTAAACAACCGGGGGTTAAACAACCGGGGGTTAAACAAACGGGTGCTTAAACAGCTGAGGCCCGCACCACACGGTGCGGACCTCAACCTCTCTGCCAGAATTTGTCCGGCGGTGACCTACTCTCCCACATCCTCCCGGATGCAGTACCATCGGCGCTGTGGGTCTTAGCTTCCG